>NZGC01000017.1 GCA_002689445.1 Gammaproteobacteria bacterium | reverse complement strand
CCACCCATACCGCCCATACCGCCCATATCAGGCATTCCGCCTGCAGCCGGTGGGTTGTCCTCGACTACATCAGTGACCATACATTCCGTGGTGATCATCAAGCCAGCCACTGAGGCGGCCGCCTGCAACGCTGTACGAGTCACCTTAGCAGGATCCGGGATACCGAAATCAATCATATTGCCGTATTCACCGTTGGCTGCATTGAAGCCTTCGTTACCCGACAACTGCTTGACCTTATCAACTACCACTGATCCTTCAGCACCGGCATTCTCAGCAATCTGTCGAATGGGGGCTTCCATCGCACGACGACAAATGTTGATACCAACATTTTGGTCTTCATTTTCGCCTTCCAATCCGTCAAGTGCTGACAGCGCTCGAACCAACGCAACGCCACCACCGGCAACGATACCTTCTTCAACCGCAGCTCGCGTCGAGTGCAACGCATCTTCAACCCGCGCTTTCTTCTCTTTCATTTCAACTTCTGAGCCTGCACCGACCTTAATCACCGCGACGCCCCCAGCCAGTTTCGCTACCCGCTCTTGGAGCTTTTCGCGATCGTAGTCTGAAGAAGTTTCCTCGATTTGGGCACGAATTTGCTTGACTCGTGCTTCGATATCATCAGATGCGCCAGACCCATCAACGATGGTGGTGTTTTCTTTCGTTAAGGTAATTCGCTTGGCCTGGCCTAAATCTTCAAGTGAAGCACCTTCTAACGAAAGGCCTACCTCTTCTGAAATCACTGTGCCGCCAGTCAGAATAGCAATATCTTGAAGCATTTCTTTGCGACGGTCGCCAAACCCAGGAGCCTTGGCAGCGGCTACTTTCACGATGCCACGCATGTTGTTAACAACAAGGGTCGCCAACGCTTCGCCTTCTACATCTTCGGCGATGATCATCAAAGGTCGGCTGGACTTAGCTACGGCTTCTAAGACCGGTAGCAAATCACGAATGTTCGAGATTTTCTTATCAAACAAGAGGAGGTAAGGATCCTCGAGCTCCGCGCTCATATTCTCTTGGTTATTGATGAAGTAAGGAGACAGATAACCTCGGTCAAACTGCATGCCTTCAACAACATCAAGTTCGTTTTCTAGCCCAGAGCCTTCTTCAACAGTGATCACGCCTTCTTTGCCAACTTTTTCCATCGCTTCGGCCAATATATCGCCGATCTGAGTGTCGCTGTTGGCAGAAACACTACCCACCTGAGCAATGGCTTTTGAATCAGAGCATGGCACAGCCAGCCCTTTAACTGATTCGACCGCGGCGCCGACGGCTTTATCGATGCCTCGCTTCAGATCCATTGGGTTCATGCCTGCTGCTACCGCCTTGAGGCCTTCATTTAGAATTGCTTGCGCAAGCACAGTCGCAGTTGTCGTGCCATCACCGGCAACGTCAGATGTTTGCGAAGCGACTTCTTTCACCATCTGAGCGCCCATGTTTTCAAACTTGTCTTTAAGCTCAATCTCTTTGGCTACCGAAACACCGTCCTTTGTGACCGTTGGTGCACCGAAAGACTTGTCTAATACTACATTACGACCTTTTGGGCCCAGGGTGACCTTCACAGCATCTGCTAGGGTATTTACGCCCTGAAGCATTCGCTGTCGAGCCGAATCACCAAACCTTACGTCTTTAGCTGTCATAATCTTACTTCCTTAAATTTCTTTCTTGATTCCGCTGAACTATTTCACGTTTTCTCGACTGAACAACGCTTATTCAATTACCCCAAACACTTCGCTTTCGCTCATTACGAGTAATTCTTCTCCATCAACCTTAACGGTGCTTCCGGCATACTGGCCAAATAACACTTTGTCGCCAACTTTAAGGTCTACTGCTTGAACGGTGCCATTATCGAGCTTCTTGCCCGTACCCACAGCCAATACTTCTCCTTGAGAAGGTTTTTCAGCAGCCGAGCCAGGAATAACAATGCCACCCGCTGATTTTGTTTCTTCTTCCAGACGTCGTACGACCACTCGATCTTGTAATGGACGAATATTCATTCTGATCTCCCAATCTAAAATTCCACTCACTCAACATGAGTCAGCTAGTTTATTACAGACATGAACCACACCGCTGAAGTTGCTACCTACTGGCGGCTGGCACTCTCCCCTAAGGAGTGCTAATAATAGGGTCACTTTTAGCAGAGTCAAGGGCCGAGTGCTAAATTCCCTGAAATTAGTTATTGCCTGTAAATTCAAGGATTTTAGGCGGGATAGTACCCAAGAAAAGTGTGTTCATGGCCTAATCTATGTCTCAATCCGACCTTAAAAAGCAGGCAGTTTGGCAAGTACTGGCTAAGATCCCGAGTGGATCAGTGGTCACTTACGGTCAATTAGCCGTCATGGCAGGCTTTCCTGGCAGAGCACGCTGGGTAGGCAGAGTGCTGTCTGAGCTTCCCGCTGACACCGCCCTACCCTGGCACCGTGTTTTGAACGCGAGCGGACACATCACGCATCCTAATCGCGCTCGAGCGCAGGCTCTCCTAAGGGCTGAGGGCGTCACTTCAGTGAATCAACGGATATCGCTAGCATCTTATCAATGGCATCCCTAGGGATCGGCAGCTTCCTAGGCCGTCCAATAATCCATTAACTCCCTATTTTCGGACGATTGCCAAAAATACTTTGACCCCTCTGCGCTAATCCTTCACTGTCCTTACCCTGTTGTTAGACTCAGGACTCGCCGATTAAGGATTCACTGATTGCGACGCTCGCCTAACCTTAAACTCTCCGACGCATCAGATAAATGACCATCAACACGGCTGGCAACCCCAGCAATCCTGACATCAAAAAAAAGCTCGGATAGCCCACTTGATCAACAACAAGACCCGAGAAGCCGCTGGTGAATTTGCCCGGTAACGTCATTAACGAACTGAATAACGCGTACTGAGTCGCCGTATAAGCGGTTGCGGTTAAGCTCGACAAATAAGCAACGAAACTGGTGACCGCAATACCCCCACTTAAATTATCAACACTAATGACCAACGCCAGCCCAGCGAGACTTGGCTCAAAGAGCGCCAAGATGGCAAATAACACATTAGTCAGAGCGACCGCTCCGGCGCCGATCAACAGTGTCGAGAGCAATCCAAATCTGAGCACCAGCAGCCCGCCCAAAAAGGACCCGAGCAGTGACATACCAAATCCGAGACCTTTCGCAACATTCGCAATTTCGACCTTACTAAAACCCAAATCCAGGTAAAACGGGTTGGCCATGATCCCCATGGTAATGTCGCTTAAACGATACAGAGCGATAAAAGCCAGTATGAACAAGGCAAAGCGACCATTTCGACGAAAAAAATCAGTGATCGGCTCGAAGAACAGCGTCCTAACCCAGGCGCCGAACCCTGCTTGCCACACGGTGGCTAAGGCAGCGACGTCTTGATCTTTGGGACGCGCTATCACCAGGGTCGTGATGACACCAATAAGTCCGAAAGCGGCCATGACTTGATAGGCTGAGCCCCAACCTAGGTATTCTGCCGCATAAAGCGCCCCTGCGCCCGAAACCAATAAAGCGATCCGATATCCTGCGATATAGCCGGCAGATAAAGCAGCTTGCTGCTCAACTTCGGCGATTTCAATGCGGTATGCATCAATAGCGATGTCTTGAGTTGCTGAGGAGAAAGCCACCACTAAACTCAAAAGCGCTAACAGACCTAGAGCACCCGTTCCCACGAGGCTCATCGCCACAAGCGCCAATACGATTCCCAATTGACCCGCCAGCATCCAGCTACGACGTTGTCCCAATACTCTGGTCAGCCAAGGCAAACGTAGTCGATCGACAAATGGGGCCCAGATCACCTTGATGGAGTACATCATTCCAATCCAAGCAAAAAACCCGATCATCGACCGACTGATGCCTTCGTCTCGCAACCACGCCGTCAGCGTGGAAAATACTAATAAGTAAGGTAATCCTGCGGAAAACCCCAGAAAAACGAGAGAAACCACCTCTGGACGCCGATAAGCCCTAAGAGAAGCCAGCCAGGTCATCTTGACGGATCCGGTCAACACTAATCCCTAAAGTTTTGGAATTGTAGCGGGATATCATATTCAGCCGCCTTTAGTTCAGCCATCACCGCCTGCAAATCATCTCTTTTTTTGCCCGTTACTCTGACCTGCTCACCTTGGATCGCAGCCTGTACCTTGAGTTTTTTATCCTTAATCAATTTCACCATTTTCTTGGCCAATAAAGGCTCAATGCCCTGACGCATCAACACCGTTTGATGCAACAGTTTTCCACTTGCCTGCACAGCGCCCACGTCCATGACCATGGGATCAATACTTCTTTTAATCAATTTTTCGCGCAGAATATCGAGCATCTGATCCAGTTGAATATCCGCCGCGGCCGTCAACTTCACCTCCGCGCTTAATCGTTCATAAGAGGCAGTCACACCCCTGAAATCGTACCGGGTCGATAATTCTCGATTTGCCTGATCGACAGCGTTATTTAATTCCTGCAAGTCTACTTCTGAGACCACGTCAAATGATGGCATTGTCTACCTCCTAGAGCTTCATAGCTTGAGCATAGCAGATCTTGCATCGCGCCAGCCCTGTCGCACCTGCGCCATCTTGTAGTACGTAGAAAGAGATAAACTTCACCGATTCACGTAGACTTTGAATTAGGTAGTGAGAGATTCGACATGGGCAAACGACTAACCAAGATTTACACTCGAACCGGGGATAAAGGTGAAACCGGACTCGGGGACGGCAGTAGAATTGCAAAAAACAGCCTACGAGTCACAACGATGGGTGATATTGACGAGCTCAACGCTCATCTAGGGCTGACCATTGAGCAACTGCTCTGCACCGACATCGCAGAGAAAGCAGCTTGGTCTCATTTTTTGCGTTATTGCCAGCACCGTATCTTTGATTTGGGCGGAGAAATTTCTATTCCGGGCTTTGAGTTAATCACTGCTCGTCATGTCGAACTCATCGAGGAGGCGCTCGATGCGCTGAACGAAGACCTTAATCCTCTCGAGAATTTTATCCTTCCCGGAGGCTCCGTCCTAGTTGCCCAGTGCCACGTTGCACGAAGTACCTGTCGGCGAGCTGAGCGAAGCCTTATCGCTCTTGCTGCATCAGAACCAATTAATGCCGCCGGCCTGCAGTTTTTGAACCGTTTCTCAGATTATTTGTTTGTGTTGGCTCGGGCGATGACCAAAGCTGCAGGGCATGACGAGGTTTTGTGGCAAAAAGACCCCGTGTAAACCTTGTGCTAAATTGCCAACCACCGTATATCGGTCAATTGGCGCGACACCTCGACTAAAAATCTCGCCGCCTCCGCGCCATCGATGGCCCTGTGATCATAGCTCACCGAAAGCGGTAAAATTTGGCGGGGTTGCAAAATACCGTCGACATAGCGAGGTAACGTCTGAGTTCGCGCAACCCCCAAAATGGCGACCTCGGGGCTGTTCACGATTGGCGTAAAGCCCGTGCCGCCAATCCCTCCCAAGCTGGAAATCGTGAATGAGCCTCCCTGCAACTGTTGAGGCGTTAGCTTTTTTTGCCTTGCAGCAGCGGCTAAATCTGCGGCCTTGCTCGCCAGCTCAGTGATTGACAACCGATCCGCTGATTTAATGTTTGGCACCACCAAGCCATCAGGGGTTTCGACAGCAATCCCTATGTTGTAATACTGTTTGACGACCCAATGAGCGTAGTTCGGATCCAACGATGCATTAAATCTTGGATATTGTTTTAAGGTTTGGATCACCGCCTTGATGAAGAAGGCCAACGGGGAAATTTTGGGGCTGTCAGCCGATTTATTTTCATTGAGCTCCCTTCTAAAGGTTTCTAAGTCGGTGATATCCGCCTCGTCGAAATGAGTGACATGCGGGATTTGCTGCCAACTACTCTGAAGATGCTTCGCCGACACCTGTCTAATTTTACTCAGAGGCTCCATGACCACCTCCCCAAACTGACTAAAGTCGGGCAAGGCTTTGTTTTGGCTGAAGGATCCATTACCCGGCAACTTTAATCGAGCCTTGACGTACTGTTCCACGTCCTCTTTCAGTATGCGGGTATTCGGACCGGACCCCTTGACTGCAATCAGATCGACACCAAGCTCTCGGGCCAGCTTGCGCACCGCCGGTCCCGCGTGGACTTCCACAGCGGAACCACTCACCCGCTCAGGGTCTGGTTGGCTGAATAATCCCACCGGAGACGCGACCGCTGAAGTTTTAGCTCCGGCTTCTTGATGCAGCGCCTCTTCAACGGCTTCGGAACCTAAGCTGGTCGAATTGGACCGTCGATTGTCTGACTGATTGGCGACCGCCTTGGGCTCATTTTGATCATCTCGCCCCCCCAGCACCGAATGATTTTGGGCTGTGCCCTCAGCCCTATTGGACTCGGTCATCACGACCGCCAACTCACCACCCACCACCGCTGATCCTATTGTCAGTGGGACTGCAACAATCCTTCCTGAATGGGTGGCGGCAATTTCCATGCTAGCTTTGTCCGACTCGAGCAACATCAGAACGTCATCCGGGGAAACCTGATCACCGACCGCACAGAGCACTTCAATGATCTCAGCCTGTTCTATCTCACCAAGATCGGGAATGTAAATTGAAACCTCCAACCCCGTTGAACGAAGGTCACTTGGAACGCCAATGCTAGCGCTTTGATCGGACAATGCTTTCTCTGGCTCCGTTGCCAAGGTCGTCTCGGCGAGCGAGTCCGGAAGACCCTGTGTGTCTGCATCCTCCTCCGCACGCTTTGTCTCACTTAGCGCCTGAGAGGAAGAATCGATGACCATCAACACATCCCCTTCGCGGACGGGTTCGCCAACCGCTGCTGCAATCGACAATACGATGCCGGACATTGGCGAAGGCAGCTCGACGCTGGCTTTGTCAGATTCAAGCACGACCAATGCTTGATCAACTTCGACCCTTTCTCCCACCGACACGAGCAACTCAACCAATTCGATGGTTTCAACTTCACCAATATCGGGAACTCTGATCTGCTTATCGGTCATTAGAGGGTCACAGGGTCGGGGCTACTGGGATCTAGATCGAACTGCGTCCTAGCCGCTAGTACGGTTTTAACATCAATCACGTTTTCATCAGCCAAAGCAAGCAAAGCTGTATAGGCAATGCTGAAGCGATCCACCTCAAAATGACGCCGCAGCCGTGCCCGAGTATCGCTGCGACCAAATCCGTCGGTGCCCAGTACATGGTAGGCGCTGTCGATCTGCGACCTAATTTGGTCCGCATATAACTTGATATAGTCAGTTGCAGCAATGACCGGACCATTGTTCTCGAGGAGACAAGCTTGGACATGAGTGCGACGCGGCTCCTGATCCGGATTCAAACGATTCCACCTTTGGACACTGTCCCCTTCTCGCTTGAGTTCGTTAAAACTGGTGACACTAAAAATATCTGCTGATATCCCGAACTCAGACAGCAATAATTCCGCAGCAGCCAACACCTCATGCAAAATTGCGCCAGATCCCAGTAACTGAACGCGTTTTTTTGAACGCTTTGATTTCGGGCCGGTAGTACTAAGCTGATACATACCTTTGCGAATACCTTCCTCACAACCCTTTGGCATCGCAGGTTGCGAATGATTTTCATTGGTCACCGTGATGTAAAAGTAGCACGCTTGTTTATCAACAAACATGACTTGTAAACCGTGTTGCACGATCACCGCAAGTTCGTAGGCAAAGGCCGGGTCATAGGTCACGCAATTAGGCACCGTACCGGCTAAAATGTGGCTGTGGCCGTCCTGATGCTGCAGGCCTTCACCGTTGAGCGTGGTTCGACCTGAAGTCCCACCCAATAAAAAGCCACGCGCGCTGAGATCGCCTGCGGCCCAACACAGGTCCCCGATCCTTTGAAAGCCAAACATCGAGTAATAGATATAGAAAGGCACCAGCGTTTCTGCATGATTAGAGTATGAGGTTGCCGCAGCCAGCCAAGCCGCAAACGCGCCACCCTCATTGATGCCTTCTTCCATCACCTGGCCATGGCGATCTTCCCGATAGGACATGATCTGTCCAGTATCAACCGGTTCATATAACTGTCCGACGCTTGAGTAGATGCCCAATTGCCTGAACATACCTTCCATACCAAAGGTCCGCGCCTCATCAGGCACGATGGGTACAATACGGCTTCCTATATTCGGATCTTTGACCAATATCGATAACAATCGGACAAAGGCCATGGTGGTCGAAATCTCTCGATCTCCCGACCCCTTGGTCACCACTTCGAAGGCTCCAAGATCAGGAACAGTCAACGCATCAAAAGTACTCATCCTTGAGGGGATAGCACCACCCAGCTTATCGCGACAATTTTTCAGGTAACGAAGCTCCATCGAGTCTTCCGCAGGCCGATAATAAGGAATCGCCTCTAGATCGGTGTCGTTGATCGGAATATCGAAACGATCCCGAAACTCTCTTAATGCCTCGGTATCGAGCTTTTTCACTGAATGGGTAAAATTCTGCGCCTCTCCTGCTAACCCCAGCCCGTACCCTTTCACGGTTTTGGCAAGAATGACCGTTGGCTGGCCCTTGTGCTCAACAGCCGCGGCGTAAGCCGCATAAACTTTGTAAGGATCATGCCCACCTCGATTGAGCCTTGAAATTTGCTCATCGGTTAGATCCTCTACCATGGCTTCAAGGGCCGGATCAGCGCCAAAAAAATGCTCTCTGACGTAAGCGCCGCCGTGACTCTTATAATTCTGATAGTCGCCGTCAACAGCCTCATCCATGCGTTGCTGCAACAATCCTTTATCATCTTTTTCGAACAGCGGATCCCACTGTCGGCCCCAGATGACTTTGATGACATTCCAGCTTGCCCCTCTAAAAGCACCTTCTAATTCTTGAATAATTTTACCGTTACCTCGAACAGGCCCATCTAGACGCTGGAGATTACAGTTAACAACAAAAATGAGATTATCGAGCCCCTCGCGACCCGCAAGCGAAATGGCGCCAAGTGATTCTGGTTCATCCATTTCTCCATCGCCAATGAAGCACCAAACTTTGCGGTCGCTTTCAGGTGCTAGGCCTCGATTCACCAAATATTTCATGATGTGTGCTTGGTATATCGCTTGCAGTGGCCCCAGCCCCATCGACACCGTTGGAAATTGCCAATAATCCGGCATCAACCACGGATGCGGGTAACTCGATAGGCCATCTCCATCAACTTCTTGACGGAACTTATCCAACTGGGCAGCAGACAAATTACCTTCTACAAATGATCGCGCATAAACGCCCGGTGCACTATGCCCCTGGATGTAAAGGAGATCGCCAGGTTTGCCCGGTTGATTACCACGAAAAAAATAATTAAAACCAACGTCATAGAGCGTTGCTGACGACTGAAAAGTGGAGATGTGACCACCCAGCGTGGCATCTTTTATATTGGCCCGCATCACCATGGCCATGGCATTCCAACGAATCAAACTCCGAATATTACGCTCAACGAACAAATCCCCGGGCATTCTTGCTTCTTTATGCGCTGGAATCGTGTTTCTGTAAGGCGTGGTAATGGCATAGGGCAACTGCGATCCCTGCTCGGTAACTTTAACCGAGAGTTTCTGCAGTAGATATTGAACACGCTCCATACCTTGGGTTCGCAACACCGAGGCAAGGGCATCTAACCATTCTTGAGTCTCATTGGGGTCCGTATCCAACGCGTCTATTTTGTTCATAGGTTCTGCACCGAGATCAGATGGCATTACATTAGCGTTTCGATAAAATTATAGCCGACCGCTACTAACCCTCATAGTGAACCACGCGACAGAGGGCCTCTATGCCCTCTAGAATGCGACGAGACGGTCGACTCAGCAAATCTGCATCGACATAGACCACGCGTGTTTTTGGCAGATACTCGAGCCATCGAGCGCCCCATTGGGATGCTTCGCCCGCGCTTCGCACCAAGACGATGATGTCAGGGGCAGCAGCCAATACGCTTTCCAGACTGACCACGGGAATCTGCACCGGCACCTTGGCAAAGATGTTTTCGCCACCGCAAATGGAAATGGCCTGGCCCATGAAATGAGTGTCATTGACGGTAAACAACTGCTCTTCGGCAATTTGCATAAACACGCGTTTTCTTGTTGTTCGTTGATACTGCTGGTTTAGGCGCTTAAGCGCCTTAGTAAAATGGGTAGCAAGGCGGCGGCCAAGGCGGTTGTGATCAATAGCATCCCCCACAGCGACATAGTTTGTCGCGATCGCCTCCAAACCATCACCGCCAAGAAACTTGATCCTGAACCCTAATTTTTCGAGTTTCGCGACCGTGCGAGGCGCTCCGCCTTGCCAAGCCAGAATCAAATCCGGCTTAAGTTCCAAGATTCGTTCAACATTGAGCTGGAAAGCATCTCCCACGACAGGAATCGAGGCATAGTCTTCTGGAAGCTTAGAGAAACGAGAAACGCCCACCAGTTTTGAATGCCCTTGCAGGTCTAGCATCATGTCAGTTAAGTGGGGTGCCAGCGTAATGATACGGTCAGAGGCATGTGCACCGGGAAAAGCGAGGGTCAAAACAAGCAGGCCTGCCAGTCTAAGTTGAAAGAACGGGCAAATTACAGCACCCAATCCTTTACCCCCTCCAGGCACTACCACCGATACGCTAAATTTCCTCAAGACACTACAACAATCAACGCAGCGAGACCTGCCCAGGCAAAGAACAACCGACCGATAAGTGCTTCATACTCGTCAAGCCAGGTAATGTGCTCTTCAACTCTAAACGCACCGTCCAAAGCAGCAACATCTGGTAACAAGAGGTCAAAGCCAGCAACCAAGAGATCAGCGTCCGTGATTGTCCAATCTTTCAGGCTCTTTAGAAACAGTGGCCAGCCCTCCCTAAAGCTACCGACAATCGCCAAAAGAAGCAGGGAAAGACGAACACCTAGCCCAACCAGCCAAGGAGACAGGCGGGCATAATAACTGGAAATAAAGTCTTGCTCTCCATTCCCATTATTGATCTCCTGACCTTCAAACTGTTTCTGCAACGCCAGAAACATCACGCCGCCGGGACCCAGCAACAAATACCAAAGCAAATAGCCTAAAAAATCGTGATGTAGGCAGACCAGCAAGTTCTTGATTTGCGCCTTCTGATCTGCAGCGAGGGTAACCCCTTCGGTTTGCTTTTGACGAACCGCGATCAACAGCTCATCGAAGAGCTGTTCTGTCGAAGGCGCTTGAACAGCGATGATCAGTACGGTGATATGAATCATCAGAGTCAACAGGCCTAACACCTCGGTTTCTAATGCTTCCGCAAGGTAGCCTACACAAAACGCCGGCAAGATCACCGCAACCAGATAGAACGGAACTCCATTAAGTTGAGCTTTGACTACCCCCAACCATCTCGGCAACAGCCCTCTGCCCAATCTAGGTAACTCGCCCCACCAGTATCGGACTGCCAACAAAAAAAGCAGCACCACAAAAAACTCCATCCGATTCTCCTTGTCCTCGTGTATTCAGATAAGGTCCCATCCACTGGGAGGCACAATCTGAGGGCCTTGCCGAGGAAGCTATTCATCCATTAGGCACATTCTATCCTTCTGCGAGCAACTGCCAAAATCTAGACCAATCAAATCCAGGTCCTGGGTCTGACTTCCGACCCGGCGCGATATCACTGTGAGCAACCACATGGGGCTTAGGGATATCGTAGTGGAGTTGCAGAGATCTCACCAAAACAACCAGCGATTCATATTGTTCGGTCGTAAAGGCGTCAGTATCCGTGCCCTCGAGCTCAATACCAATACTGAAGTCATTACACTGCTCTCGATCTTGAAACTGGGAGACCCCGGCATGCCATGCAGCCCGATCAAAGGGTACAAACTGAGCCAAGGCTCCACTACGACGGACTAACACATGTGCAGAAACCTCGACACCCAATAGGTCTGAAAAGTCCGGATGAGCATCCACAGCCAGCTTGCCTGTGAATAGCTCATCCACGTAGTGATTGCTAAAATGTCCTCGGGGCAAACTGATACAATGGAGTACGATCAGATCGATCTGAGACTTAGCTCGAACCGACCAATAGGGGGACGGCAGACGGGCGACCCTCTTGAGCCAGTGCTGATCGATAAAAAATGGGTCGCTCAACATCGTCAAACCTTTTACATGGGATACCAAAACAGTCAGCATGGCGGGGATTAATCAACTAGGCAAGGGCATGATGGTGGTTGGGAGCCTGACCTTTCTCGGCGTCCTAACGCTATGGTTTGGCGACATTGAACAGGATCGTCACTATCCCAATCGAAACCCCAAAAGCATCGAGCAAGCAGGTATGACCACCGTCACTTTGCGCCAAGACCGACAAGGACATTACACCTTCACCGGTCGCATCAATGGTCAGCCAGTCGACTTCCTCGTTGATACCGGCGCGACTGACGTAGTCATTCCTCAAAACGTAGCCGTAAGGTTAGGCTTACAACCTGGGCGCCCACAACGTGCCAATACTGCAGCCGGCACCATTACCGTTTATCAAACGGTCATCCCTACATTAGAAATCGCTGGCCTTAGGTTTGACAACGTGTCGGGGGTCGTAAACCCTGGAATGGAGGGTGGCGCGGCTCTGTTAGGCATGAGTGTGATTCGTCATTTAGAACTCGAGCAAACTGGACGCACCCTAATTTTAAGAGAAAAAAACAATGGATGACTTAACCCAGGACAGTATTTTCCAGACCGCCCGTCAGGCAGTCGCTGAAGACCTTGGGGAAGGTGATATCACGGCTTTACTGATTCCCGCGGGATCACAAGCCCAAGCCAGCCTACTCAGTCGAGAGGAAGCCGTTATAGCAGGTCAGCCTTGGTTTAACGCGGTCTTCCACATCATCGACCCCGGGATTGAGGTATCTTGGCAAGTTAACGAGGGCGCTAGCGTCTCTGCCAACACCGAACTGATGCGATGCACAGGATCCGCTCGTTCGATCCTTACCGCTGAGCGCACCGCAATGAATTTTCTACAAACCCTGTCGGGTACGGCAACTGCTACCCACGCTTTGGCGCAAAGCATTCAACACACGAAGGCAAAACTGTTAGATACTCGAAAGACTTTGCCCGGCCTACGCTACGCTCAAAAGTATGCGGTTCGTCTGGGTGGAGGAGAAAACCACCGTATTGGCCTGTTCGACGCTTTTCTTATCAAAGAAAATCATATCTTGGCCGCCGGCGGGATTGATGCGGCGATACAACGGGCAAGAGCTCACGCGCCAGAGAAACGACTTGAGATTGAAGTGGAGACTTTAGCCGAGCTCGAAACCGCAATTGCTGCTCAACCGGATTGGATTATGCTGGACAATTTTACGCTGGACGGGCTTCGCGCGGCAGTCTCCATCACGCCCTCCTCAATTAAATTAGAGGCATCCGGCGGGATAGAGGGTCAAAAAACGTTGATTGATATCGCAGAAACGGGTGTGGACTACATTTCTGTTGGCGCACTGACAAAACATTGCAAAGCCATTGACCTTTCCCTGAGATTCGCGGAGTTACCCTGCTAACGATAAGGGATGGAGCTTGCTTGTACGTTAGGCTCACCGCCAATCTGCAATCCAAAAATTGACGGGGATCAATTATACTCTTTCTCAGCTTCCCTCAATGAACACGCTTAGAGACGCACACCTTATGACTGAGACAGCACCAGCAATCAATCCTTATGACGGCTATCGCTTTCTTAGAGATGCTCAACCTATTGCCAAACTTGACGAGAATGGGCCTTGGCAAGTCAGTCGACATTCTGACGTGCATCAAGTCTTGCGAGATCATCAGACTTTCTCATCGGTTGTGTCCACTCGTCCAGTCGAGGATCGTGGTGAACCGACCATGTTGTTCAGCGATCCCCCAGTACACCAGCGGCTACGCAAGCTTGTTAGTGTTGCCTTCAAGCCTTCTCACATAGAGCGGCAGGCTGAACGCATCGAAGCCCGGGCGAGGCAGCTGGTGTCTGCCATTCCAAAGGGCGAAACCATTGACCTGGTCAACGCTCTAGCCGCACCGCTTCCTGTTATGGTCATCGCGGAAATGCTGGGCGTGGAAGATGGTGATATGGCCACTTTCAAACAGTGGTCGGACGCTATCTTTAGTAACATTGGCGAGATCCTATTTGGCACGCCTAGCCCCGAGGCTGAGCAGGCGGCATTGGAAATGAACCAATATTTCCTCGAGCAAATTGCCAACATTAGACGTGCGCCTCAATCCCATTTGTTGGGTCGCTTGGTAGAGACAACCACGGACGACGGTCATCTCAATGATGAAGAGTTACTCAGCTTTTGTCGGCTGCTGTTAATCGCCGGCAATGAGACCACCACCGGGCTCATCACGGCTTCGGCTAAAATTTTTCACGAGCTGCCACAAACTTTTGATGCGCTTCAAGCAAACCCTAATCTTGGTCCTACGTTTGTTGAAGAAACGCTACGATACTATTCCCCGTTCTCAGCAACCGCCCGCCGGACCACAAGAGACGTTACCCTAAGCGATGTCCACATTCCTAAAGGTGAATTGATCATACCGCTCATCGCATCGGCCAATCGAGATGATCGAGTGTTCGATCAGCCCGACGTCTTTTGCATAGACCGAGATCCCAATCCTCATTTGGCCTTGGGTTTTGGTATCCATTTTTGTTTGGGTGCGCACCTTGCAAGACTCGAGGGAAAAATTGCCGTTCAAGTGTTAACAGAGCAATTTAAGCGTATCCGACTCACTGAGCCAGAAGCAGCGGTCATGGGAGGCCTAGGCGGCCCAAAATCCTTGCCCGTGGTGTTTACCTAATCTGGCGCAGACCGAAAGACGGCTTATCAATCGCGAGCTCATCCTAGCGTTACCGATTTCTCCGACGGTAGACAACAAATGGCAGTAATACAAGCAACGTTAACAGCCCAACAATAACACCGGAACTCAACTGCTCTACTAAGAAATTCGACATCAATTGTCCTTGCCTTGAGTAACCTTGAGGTATCGGTTGGACTCTATTTTCTAAGGTGTATTGCTCAAAAGCGGACAGCATCTGCTGATATCGATCTGGCATCTCCGACTTGAGATCGATGGTTTCGCCTGGATCACGAACAATATCATAGAGCCGCCATTGCCCATCACCCAGCGGCGCTAGGTTTTTGACCAGCTTGTAGTCGCCTTGAAAAAGGGCAGCGTGGCCTGTCAATTCATAGCCAATCGCATCCTCTTCACTGTGGATTCGCGCCTGACTGCCATCAAACAGCGGTGAAAGGTCCTTGCCAGTCATCGGCAGTACTGGTTTCCCCGCGTAGCGTTCGCCTGCAGCAGCAACGCCGGCCATCGACAAAATGGTTGCTGCCACATCAGTTGCCCAAGCAAACGCTGAGGTTTGGCTAACCATGTCACCAAGCGGTTCACCTGAGATCACAAGCGGGACGCGCAAACCGCCTTCTCCAGCATAAAATTTATAAAAAGACAGAGGGCTGACAGCGGCACTCGTGAAACCCGGGTTGATACTATTGAAACTCCCCTTCGTGCCTAAAGTCTCATACTCTGTGTGGTATCCAAGGCTTGCGGCCATGCGTTGGGTAGAATACCCAAAAGGATCCTGTGCCCCACTCCCTTCCGCGCCGTTATCCGAGGTAAACACGAAGATCGTTTGCTCGAGCTCACCGCGCTGTTCGAGAAAGGCCAACAATCTACCGATGTGCGCATCCATAGCCTCGATCATGCCGGCATAAACGGCCATCCGTTTGGCTTCATAGCGCTGAACTTCGGGGGACAAATCAGCCCACTCAGCTGTCGTTGACATCTCGGCAAGGGTTACCGCTTCCGACAAAATTCCCAGCTCAATTGCTCGAGCGGTACGCTCTTCTCGCAGTTGGTGCCAGCCTTTATCGTAACGGCCCATGTAGCGATCAATGTATTGCTGGGGTGCCTGCACTGGAATGTGCACAGCCTGAAAAGGCACATAGGCAAAAAACGGCTTGCCATCGTCTAGGTTGCTGTCAATGAATTCAATGGTTTTATCGATTAAGAACTCTGATGAGTAGAAATCCTCTGGCAGCTCAAATCGCTCACCATCCGCAAACCAATTGGCATCATCATAAATCGGTAGATACGGTTTGTGCTCCCAATTATCAGCCCCAGAATCCATGAGGGCGACGGTTCGCTCAAACCCCCTTCGGCTGGGTCGCTTTTCGGGGGTCGAGCCCAAATGCCATTTGCCCGCTAGATAGGTGTGGTAACCCGCATCTTCCAATAAAGTGGCGATCGTCACGACATTGCTACCTAAAACCCCTTGGTAATTATCCTGCCTCTGCTGGGCGGGCGACAACATCTCTGGAATATTTGGCACACCGGCGAGATGACTACTGACTCCGGTCAGTAACATCGCTCGCGCCGGGGCACAGTTCGCCGCGGTATGATAGTTCGTGAACTTTATGCCCTGGTTGGCAAGCTGAGACAACGTCGGTGTATTTACCTCACTACCATAGGGCGCAATGTCTGAATAACCCAAGTCATCAGCCAGCAAGAAAACGATGTTTGGTCGCTCCGCTGCTGCACTTTGGGAGATTGATGCTAAGGGCAAGAAACAAAGCGACCGCAGAATACCCTTAAGTCT
The DNA here is from genome assembly GCA_002689445.1 of Gammaproteobacteria bacterium. Lineage (GTDB taxonomy): Bacteria > Pseudomonadota > Gammaproteobacteria > Pseudomonadales > Azotimanducaceae > UBA9926. The sequence continues at coordinate 14,411 of NZGC01000017.1, read as the reverse complement.
TCCCATGACGGTCATCACGTTTGCTCAGCCGCCAATCGAGCACCCGCAAGCGCCAGCAGTGCCACAATGACCTCAAAGGCGATCATTTGCGCCGCAAACGCCGCATCATGAGCTGCCCACGCAACTAATCTACCTGCAGCAGCAATCAGAAGCAGCATTGCCGGAGGATAAAACCAAGTGGACTGCCGGGTAACAAGCCCCGCTAAAAGGGTAAGACCCAACACCATAAAAAAAGCCGAAAAATCACCAATCTGTGAACTCAGACCCAAACCACTTTGAAGGGCAAGTCCCAAGTCTGGCGCAATGCCTAGAGGATTGACCAACCATCGCAACCCCATTGTCACAAACAAAATCGCTGCTAATGTCAGCAGGGTCATCAGCACTCGTCGAGCCCATCGTTGCATCATCGTTTTTACCTTTTGCTGAAAAAACTGTTTTCCTACCGTCTACTACTCAGCGCTTTACGTTAATCCCAGCCCAATGAGTATCTAGGACCTCGGGGGCGTGGTTGCTGATGTTCTTGCGGCAGTTGGCATAGTCTGTCCATACGGGTAATCGAACCATCGGCATATTCCCAGATCAATTGTTCGCCCTCTAAATATCGCCGAACAACGACTGGCCCCCAGCCAAAGACATGGAAATCTAAAACCCCCTCGTTCCAAATCATGCCAGCGGATGTCCTTGGACAATATTCCTGACCTCCGAGGGTAAACAGCACGGCACCTTCCGTGTCGTTGGTCGTCAAACCGCCACTGCTATTGGGCCCGCCATCATGGATCACACCAGCAGCCGTCACCACAACCCTCGCCCCGCACTGCTCAACCCGCTCCAAGTGCCCAACATGCCCTCCTTCAACACCCAACCACAACCCACGGATATCATCCGCCTGATCTACCAGCGGTTCGGTGCAGTCCGCCAGAATAGGCAAAGGGAAATGATCATAACTGCATCCTGGGGTATTACCTTTGGGTATTTCGACAGCCATTTTACCGCTGCCGTCTAAGACAGGTAGTTCGCAATAATTCAGTAGGCTACCATCCCCAGCCAAGGTCGCCGGATCGGTCTTAAGCGGTGGTCGTTCAGAAAACAACGCTATCCAGATTGCCGACAGCAGCATCAGCAACAAAGCGATAAAGGCACCCAACAGCAACCGAACCAGGGGCTTCACTCTGCTCCCTCACTTTCTTCTCGACAGTATCTTTCTACCATTAGCGTCGGCTTCGATAATGCATATCATTAATAGTTTACACTATTTTCATCCAAGCGAACCCCCAGTGAGGCTTCGCAGAAGCTACATGTCAGAAGGGGTGCCGTTGCAGCCGATATCTTCATTGCTTGCTCAAAAGACTCGCTGTCTTACTATCCGCTCCATCCACCGACGCTTTGGAATCAAGGGTAATCACAACAAGTTGGGCATTCAGCCAATCAGGTAACCAATCGGGCGTTGTGGGCCTCAACCTTGAGAAGACGTCTTTGACATAAGCTGGGTCATCAGCAGCAAGCTCAGCAAAACATGCATAGACCTGCCCGCCAATTATCATCGAAACAGGAACGCTTCTTCCTGCAAAAGCACGCCACCATCTGCCATCCACACCAATGAAGACGGTATTTCCCTCTTTAAGATAGTTCACCGGTAACGTTCGACCTTCAAATGTCAGCAACATCGCTTCCCGGGCTTCCTTGCCATTAGGGTTGTTCCGTAGCTCTGCTGAAACTATCGGGTTAATAACGAGACTGAAGATCACTCCAACCAGACTTGGACTGAGCGCAAGTAGGCCTACAATAATCGCAACCCATTTCAACCTCATGGTGTGACTCTCCCAAGAAAGCTTGATGACCACAAAAAATTTCTGGCTATGGCGCTCGTAGACCAACAAAAAACCCGCTATCAGCGGGCTTTGTTGATCGAGCTTGAGAATAGTTTACCTAGCTTGAGGAAACTCATTCTAAAGACTTGGTATCGCAGGTGACTCGGTAGCCCTTAAAAACCTGATCAAAGGCTCACATAAGACCGTCTTTCACCTTCTTACTCATAGGTCCTATCGGTCTTATTGTCAGCCGAAAATATTTAATTTGGTTTTTAACCTAGCGCGCCAATCTATTTGGTGCCGGAAAGAGGACTTGAACCTCCGACCAATTGCTTACGAAGCAACTGCTCTACCAACTGAGCTATTCCGGCGATAATTGCTGTAAGCATGTTACCACGCCTTAGGACGCACGCACGTCCTAGAATCAATGGCAGCTAAACTGCTTCAAATCGATGCGCGATTGACCGAGTAGCGCTTCTGACACTACCCGGCGACTCAATCGCTTTGGCAATCCCTTGGGATTAGTAATTGCTCGCGCTAACGGCTCGCGATGCTTGGGCAGAAACTCCATCACCGTAAGCAGGAAGCGTATAGGTCACGGTCATCGTCGCTGAGCTTTCATTCGCCACCGAAAACCCTATGCAGCCAGTGGTGTCGTTTACTGTGCTGAAGAGATTGGTTCCTGCCGCGCCAGGACAAGAATCACTGTTTGGATTAATCTGCGCTAACAGGGCGGCTTCGCTGGGGTAGGATGTTGTGATCCCCATTGCAGCATCGGTAGAAACCTTAGCAAAAGTTGCTTCTGTATTCCTTATCGCATTATCGTAGCTTGACTTAATTTTAGCCACATTGGCATTTTGGATGTAGCCTTGGTACGCAGGAATTGCGACGGCTGCCAATATGCCGATGATCGCCACTACGATCATCAATTCGATTAATGTAAAACCCTTCTGAGTTGGCTTCATATTTTTTTCCTTTTTAGCACCTAATCGTATTGGTTAGGTCGACGTTCTCTATCCGCTATCCGCCTACCTTGCTCGATAACTATGACACTCTGATTTGCCTTTTCCAACCCTTCACCTGCCATTTTAGTGACTAAAAACACCAATATCGTGAGAAAGAATCATATATTCTGAAATAATTCAATGTTTTAGACTATTGTGACAACTGAGGTTACTATGGCGATATGTCTGCAAAACCAATAGCGCTAAGCGGGTTGACTCGCCGTCTAATAGAAGACGGTCTCATTGATCAGTCTTCCGCCGAAAAACACGAGACGGCGGCAGCGGCTAAGAGAACACCCTTAATTTCGCACCTAGTCCGCGAGGCGAATGTTTCTGCTGAGGCCATTGCTAAATCGGCTGCGGATGAGTTTGGCACGCCCTTATTTGATCTTACGAGCATTAACCCAGATACCTTGCCTCAAGGACTGGTTAGCGATCGCCTCATCAGAGAGCACCACGCTTTCCCGATTTTTAAGCGAGGTAATCGCCTCTTTGTTGCGCTATCTGACCCAACGAATCGGCAAGCATTAGCCGATATTCAATTCCAGACCGGTATTACCACTGAGGAAATACTGGTCCGCGAGGACCAATTATCCGCTTTTATCGACGAACAGTTAGGTACCGTAGAAGAGGAAGCGTTTACCGATTATGGCGATGACGTCGACCTTGACCTTGAGACTGTCGATCCCGACCAACCTGATGAAGAGGAAAGCACGCCAACAGACGATACGCCCGTGGTGCGCTTCATTAATCAGATGCTCTTGCAAGCGATTAAACTCGGATCCTCCGATCTACACTTTGAACCCTTCGAGAAGACCTACAAAGTCAGGTTCCGTACCGACGGCATTCTCCATGAGGTCGCAAATCCACCGATCACCCTGGCCCCCAGGATCGCAGCTCGCATCAAAGTGATGAGCCAAATGGATATCTCAGAGCGTCGTGTTCCCCAAGACGGACGAATCAAACTTAAAGTCTCCAAGTCAAAGTCGATCGATTTCCGGGTTAATACCCTGCCCGTCTTATTCGGGGAGAAAATCGTTATGCGTATTTTGGATGCGAGTTCTGCACAAATGGGCATCGATGCATTGGGTTATGACGACGATCAAAAAGCCCTGTACCTTGAAGCATTACAAAAGCCTCAGGGCATGTTCTTAGTGACAGGACCGACCGGCTCGGGAAAGACCGTATCCTTGTACACGGGCTTAAATATTTTGAACACGCCAGAGCTCAATATTTCGACGGCCGAGGATCCGGTAGAAATCAACCTAGAAGGTATCAATCAGTGTCCGGTTAACGCGAAAGTGGGGTTGGATTTCTCGGAAGCACTACGCTCATTTTTGCGCCAAGATCCGGACATAGTGATGGTAGGGGAGATTCGCGATTTGGAAACTGCTGAGATCTCGATTAAGGCAGCGCAAACAGGACATATGGTGATGTCGACGTTACACACCAATTCTGCACCGGAGACCATTACTCGACTTAGGAACATGGGGGTGCCTGCCTTTAATTTGGCGACATCCATTAATTTGATCATCGCTCAACGACTTGCCCGCCGGTTGTGCAGTTGTAAAGAAAGACTTGATATCCCTGCTAATGCGTTACTTGAGAAAGGGTTTACGCAAGATGAAATCGATGCGGGTCTTGAGATCTTTGGACCTAAAGGCTGCGATAATTGCAATGGCGGCTATAAAGGTCGAGTGGGTGTTTATGAAGTGGTTAAAATAACGCCGGAAATTTCCAAAATTATTATGGAAGACGGTAATTCTTTGCAAATTTCGGAGGTTTGTCAGCAGCAAGGCTTCCGAAACATCTATCAGTCGGCCCTCCTCAAGGTCAAGCAAGGGCTTACAAGCCTCGATGAGGTTGATCGCGTCACGAGCGGACATTAAGGGCTGGCGCATGGCTGAAGATTTAATTTTCGAGTGGAAAGGTACCGACCGAACTGGAAAAAAAATTTCAGGTGAAACCAAAGGTACGAGTGCTACTTCTGCAAAAGTCCTGCTGAGAAAGCAAGGCATTAATGTAAAAACCATCAAGAAAAAGTCAAAGCCGCTGTTTTCTTTTGGGTCAAAAATCACCCCAGCAGATATCGCACTGTTTACTCGGCAACTTGCCACTATGATGAAAGCGGGCGTTCCCCTTGTGCAATCCTTCGATATCGTCGCTGGCGGAGTAGAGAACCCTGCCATGAAAGATCTGATCAAAAAAATCAGCAACGAAGTGTCGGGGGGAAATAATTTTGCGGCTGCCGTCAGCGCGCAGCCGCGAGAATATTTTGATGATTTGTTTTGTAATTTGATCGAGGCAGGCGAGCAATCAGGCGCTCTGGAAACCATGTTGGACCGACTCGCCACCTACAAGGAAAAATCCGAAGCGCTGAAAGCCAAAATCAAGAGCGCAATGAACTACCCAATATCAGTACTGGTCATTGCTGGTATTGTTACGGTGATACTCCTGGTTAAAGTGATTCCCCAATTCGAAATGGTGTTCAGTAGCTTTGGCGGGGAATTGCCGCAGTTCACCCAAATGGTGGTAGCTGCGTCAGAGTTTATGCAAGCGTGGTGGCTCGGGATCTTAATGGGTCTCGCGGTAACCTATGTGCTGTACAAACAAGTTCACAAGTCATCGCGGGCCTTCCGAGACGGGCAGGAGCGGTTAACCTTAAAAATCCCGATTGTGGGCAACATTATTGATAAATCCTGTGTGGCTCGGTTCGCAAGGACACTATCCACCACCTTTGCCGCTGGAGTACCCTTGGTCGACGCATTGGATTCCGCTGCAGGCGCTTCGGGCAACATTGTCTATAAGGAAGCCATACTCAACATCAAGAACGAGGTTTCAGGTGGCACTCAGCTCAATCATGCCATGCGAGCCGCAGAAGTGTTTCCCAGCATGGTGGTTCAAATGGTAGCGATCGGTGAAGAATCTGGCGCGCTGGATTCCATGCTCGACAAAAGCGCAACCTATTACGAAGAGATGGTGGACAATGCGGTGGACGGACTTACGAGCATGATCGAACCCTTTATCATGGCCTTTCTGGGTGTTGTCGTTGGCGGCATGATGATCGCTATGTATCTACCGATCTTCCAAATGGGCGGCGCAATGAGCTAATGCTCGAATCCCTGCAACTATTTTATGTCCTATATCCTCAGGCCGGGGCGGCTTGCAGCCTGATTTTTGGCTTACTGATTGGCAGTTTTCTTAATGTTGTAATCACCCGACTGCCAGTCATGCTCGAGCAATCCTGGCGTGAGGATGCTGAAGCTTTTCTGGAACTGACGGCCGATGAAGCCCCTCGAGAAAAACTGAGCCTCGCCTCGCCACGATCACACTGCCCCGTATGCAAGACCGAGGTTGCCGTTCGAGATAACATCCCCCTTTTGAGTTTTGTACTGCTACTGGGACGATGTCGGCATTGCCATACCCCCATCTCCTGGCAATACCCCGCAGTTGAGTTCACTAGTGGTATCGCGACCGTTTTTTTAATTCTGCAGTTCGGTTTGAGTGCGACGGCCGCTTTTGCGTGCCTACTCAGCTATGCCCTGCTCTGTCTCGCCGTGATCGATTTCCGCACCACCTTATTGCCTGACCAAATCACACTATCGTTCTTGTGGCTCGGCCTCATAGCAAACCTCACTGGAACCTTTGTCTCGCTGGATGACGCTGTAATCGGCGCGCTGGGCGGCTATCTCTCGCTTTGGAGTGTCTATTGGGTTTTTAAATTGATCACGGGTAAGGAAGGTATGGGGTTCGGAGACTTCAAATTATTGGCAGCCCTTGGCGCTTGGCTGGGCTGGCAAGCCTTACCAGGGATCATATTGCTATCGTCATTTGCGGGTGCGCTAATCGGACTTTGCCTCATCGCTCTCGGTAGAGATCGAGATCATCCTATTCCGTTTGGCCCTTACCTCGCCATCGCTGGATGGATCATGCTGGTCTGGGGTAGCGCAATCAATCAGTATTATTTCAGCCTAATGGGTGTCCGATGACGCGCTTTGTTGTAGGTCTCACCGGCGGCATTGGCTCTGGGAAAACGGCGGTCTCTAATCGTTTTTTGGCCAAAAATATCACGGTTGCCGATGCCGATATCGCCGCGAGGTCGGTGGTCGCAAAAGGGACTGAAACACTTGAAATCATTAGAAACCGGTTGGGTGATGACATTATTGATAGCACTGGCGAGCTTGATCGACCCAAAATGAGAACCTTGGTCTTTGGAAAGCCCGACATTCGACAATGGTTAGAATCGATTACTCATGGACCGATTATGAACTTGTTGCGCCAAACGCTTGCCGATGCCTCAAGCCCCTATGCCCTCTTGGTATTGTCTGCAGGCACGGGCAGAACTCCTTTGATCAACCGAATGCTGGTCGTTGACGCGCCGCTTGAACTGCAAAAACAGAGAGTGGCGGCAAGAGACCATAGTGCCCCTGAGACCATCGACGCGATCATTGCCGCGCAACCTACCCGCGCAGCGCGACTCGCGCTCGCAGATGACATCATTGATAATAGTGGACTCCCGACAGCGTTGGACAAACAAGTCGAGACCCTTCACCAACAGTATTTGAGATTTGCCGATTATGACTGATGCTATCGTCCAATGTCCGACTTGTCGCAAAGCGGTTGCTTGGATTGCAGCGAATGCGCACAAACCTTTCTGCTCCGAACGTTGCCAATTGATCGATCTCGGTGAGTGGGCTAGCGGTAACCGCAGCATTCCCTCGGATGCGGAACATGATGACATTACCGCATCGGACCTTGAGCTCGATGATTGACTAGGTGCGGTACTCCGCATTGATTTTAATATAGTCGTGGGACAAGTCGCTGGTCCAAACTGTTTCTCCGTGATCTCCGGCGTTCAAATCGATGCGCAGCAAAATCTCTTCTTCAGCCATCACGGCAGCCCCATCAGCCTCTCGATATTCCGTATTTCTGATACCCCCCTTCATCAGACAAACATCGCCGATATACAAATCCACTAAATTTGCATCAAACGCGGTTGGAACCTTACCCACTGCCATCGCCATACGACCCCAGTTTGCATCGCTAGCAAAAACGGCTGTTTTCATCAGCGGTGAATTGGCGACTGAATAGGCGATTTCGAGCGCTTGCTCTGGTGTTGAAGCCTTGTTGACCTCGACTGTCACAAACTTTGTCGCACCCTCAGCATCCCGAACCAAGCCATGGGCTAACTCCAACATTAGGTCGGTTAGCGCATCCTGGAACTCAAGCAAATCCTGCTCATTAGCATCGACGGCAACCATTGACTGCCCAGTTGCCATCAATACGACGGCATCATTGGTTGAGGTATCGCTATCCACCGTAATACGATTAAAGCTGAGTCGAGTAGCCTCCGACAACATCAATTGTAGTGTCGCTGGCGCAATCTTTGCGTCGCTGCCAATAAAGCTGAGCATGGTCGCCATGTTGGGTTGAATCATACCCGCCCCTTTTGCCACCCCCGTGATCGACACGGTTTTGCCACCAAAGGTCAACTGACGACTGGCGATTTTCGGACGAGTGTCGGTTGTCATGATTGCTCGAGCAGCGTCGAGCCAATCCTTGCTACCCAGCGCGTTCACCAAAGATGCACTCGCGGCTTCAAAGGCCGCCAGCGGCAACCGCTCCCCAATCACACCGGTTGAAAAGGGCAGCACTTGGGAGGCTTCCCCACCCAAGTGCTCGACAATCGTTTGGCAACAAGCGATCGCATCTCGAAACCCCTCGCTGCCAGTGGCTGCATTGGCATTACCGCTGTTGATCAACAAGTATCGAGTGTCGGCTGATTCAAGATGCTGTTTGGCCACCATCACCGGAGCCGCTGGAAAGTGGTTTTGAGTCCAAAGTGTGGCGAACGCAGTCTCTTCACTGCAGCGAATCAACACCAGATCATCTCTACCTTGATACCGAATACCAGCCGCAATGGTGCTGATATCAATGCCTGCGATCGGCAACCAGTCTGTGCTAAAACTGCCGACCGCCATTAACCGAGACGACCGTGGCAAGCTTTGTATTTTTTACCGGAACCACAGGGACAAGGCTCGTTGCGACCCACTTTCTTGCCTGAACGAACAAAGGGGGCCGCTTGGGCAGCTGAGGGCGCATCAGCCTCGGATTCATCCGGCGCATCAGACTTCTCGAACACCATGGTGTTGCGCGCCGCTTCCGCTCTGCGCCGGTCTTCAAGGGCTTGCGCATTTTCATCCGCTTTAAATTGTACCCTCGACAAAAACCGAACCACCTCAACTTTCACATCTTGAAGTAACGATTCAAACAACTCGAAAGCTTCTCGCTTGTATTCTTGTTTTGGCTGTTTTTGAGCATAGGCACGAAGATGGATACCCTGCCTTAGATAATCCATTGCCGCCAAATGCTCTTTCCAAAGATTATCCAAAATATCCAGCATAATTCGTTTTTCAAACAGCCTTAATTCTTGACCCAGCAGCCGCTCTTTCTCACCATAACTGGCTTGTGCTGATTCCACGATCAGCGCTCTCAAGCCGTCTTCCATTAACGATTCGTCTTCATCAAGCCGCGCCTGGAGCGCTAGCTCTAACCCAAATTCCGAGGATAGAGCCTGCGTCAAACCAGGTATATCCCACTGCTCTATCAAACTCTGAGGAGGGATATACAGATCAATGGTATCGTTCAGCACATCTCCCCATAACGCTTCGATGGTCTCTGAAACATCCGATGTCTCCATCAATTCGTTGCGCTGCCTGTAGATCATCTGTCGTTGATCGTTAGCGACATCATCATATTCAAGCAATTGCTTGCGAATATCGAAGTTCCTTGCCTCAACCTTTTTCTGAGCCCGTTCAATGGAGTTCGTCACAATTCGCGCTTCTATCGGCACACCAGGCTCACTCACCCCTTGCATCAGACTACGCATGCGGTCTGATGCAAAGATCCTCATCAAGTTGTCTTCCAGAGACAAATAGAACCTTGAATAACCTGGATCGCCCTGTCGGCCTGCTCGACCTCTAAGCTGATTATCAATACGACGACTCTCGTGTCGCTCAGTGCCGATAACGTGTAACCCGCCAGCAGCTAACACCTGATCGTGGCGAATTTGCCAACCGTTTTTGAGAGACTCAAGGGTTTCAGGCGAAGGCGATTCCATTCCGCTAGCCTCAGCCTCCCAATTTCCCCCTAATATAATGTCGGTCCCTCGGCCCGCCATGTTCGTTGCAATGGTGACCCGGCCAGGCTGACCGGCCTGCGCAATAATCTCAGCCTCCCGTGCATGAAACTTGGCATTGAGGACCTCATGCTTGATGCTCTGCTTATTCAGCAATGCTGACAACAACTCCGACGACTCGATCGAAGCTGTACCGACCAAAACCGGCGCACCCTTTTCTTGAATCTCCAAAATATTTTCGACAATGGCTTCATACTTCTCTTGTTGAGACATGAAGATTTGATCATTCAAATCCCGACGTATCATGGGTAAATTGGTGGGTATAACCACAACATCCAAGCCATATATCTGTCTAAACTCAAAAGCTTCCGTGTCGGCTGTTCCTGTCATACCCGATAATTTTTGATACAACCGAAAGTAATTTTGAAAAGTGGTCGAGGCCAAAGTCTGACTCTCATTGGTGATCGTAACGCCTTCTTTCGCCTCGATCGCTTGATGAATCCCCCCGGACCAGCGACGACCGGGCATGGTTCGCCCCGTGTGCTCATCCACAATCACGATTTCATCGTTTTGAACAATATAATCGACATCTCGTTGAAACAGAGCGCTAGCTTTTAATGCAGAATGCACATGATGCAACAGACTGAGATTAGCGGTTCCATAGAGGCTTTCACCTTCTTGTAACAAGCCATTCTGTCCGAGCAATGTTTCGATTTTTTGATGACCATCCTCGGTCAGTTCGATGTCTCGCTGTTTTTCATCGACATAAAAATCACCCGGAGGGGTTCGTTCTTCATCGAGATCTTCTTGCGTTCGAACCTGGGGTTTCAATTGCGGAACCAATCGATTTATCGTTCGATACAGATCAGAACTGTTTTCAACGCCACCAGAAATTATCAACGGCGTTCTCGCTTCGTCGATAAGAATCGAGTCCACTTCATCGACGATGGCGTAATGCAAACCGCGCTGAACACGATCTTCGGCACTGAACGCCATGTTGTCTCGCAGGTAATCGAAGCCAAACTCGTTATTCGTACCGTAAGTGATATCCGCCTCGTAGGCCGCCTTTTTTTCCTCCAAACTCTGACCGGCATAGACCACACCAACCGTCATATCCAAAGAGGCAAACAAAGGTCCCATCCACTCAGCACCCCATTTTGCCAAGTAGTCATTGACTGTCACCAGATGCACACCACGGCCTTCCAAGGCATTTAGGTACAGCGCAAGCGTCGCGACCAATGTCTTGCCCTCGCCTGTCCGCATCTCAGAAATCTTACCCTCATGCAGCGCAAGCGCTCCGATCATTTGCACATCAAAAATACGCATGTCCAACGCCCGCTTTCCAGCTTCCCGAACGGCAGCGAATGCTTCGGGCAGGAGTGCGCTCAAAGATTCACCTTGCTGTAATCTCTCTGCAAATTTCGTTTTAAGTAGTCGCAGCTCCTCATCTGAGCGAGCCGAGAAGTCGTCTTCTAAGGCGTTAATCCGATCACAAATCTTCTTGAGTCGACGAATTTCGCGACTGTTTTTAGTACCAAAGATTTTTCCTAAGAACTGCATGACCATGCATCTACATCCGTGATTCTTGTACTCAGTGAATGAAGCTCGTTGAACCTTCCATTAGACCCACCCGATTCGATTAACCCGACCGGCTTCGGTAGATATAAATCGCAGGGTCTATGGAACGTTCGTTTTTATAAATTTCATAATGGACGTGGGGACCTGTAGAGCGCCCGCTACTTCCCATCTCACCGATTTTTTGACCTTTTTTGACCAGCTCACCAGTAGCAACCGAGAGTCGTTGATGGTGGGCATAGCGAGTTACCACTCCTCCGCCATGATTAATTTCCACCATCTTACCGTAACCACTTCTTTCTCCAGCGAACGTGACAATACCCGAAGCAATCGCGATCACCGAGGTACCAGCAGATCCCGCGATATCGATACCATTGTGCCAGGCTCGTTTCCCGGAGATAGGATCTGTCCGCATTCCATAATTTGATGAAACCCATCCTTTAGTCACCGGTTTACCGTACAACGAGGATTCTTCCTCCCGCTGTTGGCGCAGTAAAATGCGCTCTACTACCGACAATTGGTCCGATCGCCATTCAATATGATCTGAGAGCAACGCAAGCCGATTGCGTAATTCCAGCTCAGTCGTATCATTGGCAACATTGACATCCTCGTTATTTGCCATCGGTGCAAATGGACCGCCCACCCCGATGGGTTTGAAAAACTGAAACTCGGAGTCATCCAAATTAGCGGTTTCTGTGAGGCGCTGACCCAGCGCGTCCAAACGCAACAATCTTGATTCTAGACCTGCGATACGCGCAGCGCTGACCTGCAAGTTGAGCGACAGAGCTTCATCCAATTCTTGGATCGATGCTTGCTGCACTTCGAATGCAGCTGATAGCGTCTTCAACAGCGCATTCGCTTGTCTGGCATCGGCAGTAAATCGCTGTTGTAACCAACCCATACCTGCGGCAACCAGCGTCAACAAGACCAGCAGCCAAGCCACCAGAGGTAGCCCCAAAGGGAGCAACCAATGTTTGCCTGTTCTATCGTTAAAAAGAATTAATTTCATCGCTGTCTATTGCGCCTTTCTCAGCCATAATAGTAACAGATTGTCATTTATACGGCGTGCTACCAAGATGAAATTGATCCAAGACATTATCAATGCTCTCGATGGTCCAACGGGGGCCGCGCTCGACAGAGGCCAAAAGCTCAAGGAAATTGAAGCCGCCATTAACGTTGACGATACTGCTGGCATCAAGGTCCATGGGGTTAAAGGCAACAAGCTACTACTTAGTGTCAATCACGCAGGCTTTGCAACCCAATTGCAGTACCGACAATTTGCGGTGCTCTCGCGTCTTCACCACGCTGGTCTGATTGCCAATGTGAATGGCATTAAGGTCCAAGTGAGACCCGAATATTCTCGGAAAACGCCTAAACCTCGGCAACCAACCCCTATCTCAGCGACCAGCCGTGCCCATCTTATGGCCCAGTCTGAAGCCCTCTCTGGGTCTGATTTAGGCCGCATCTTTCGTCGTTTAAGTGAGCGGGAAAACTAAGCTTGGATAGCGAATTAAGAGGCGTAATCCCAGCCGCCTAATTGCGTGTAGGCGCCACCAGCTTGCCGCTGATCGGTGAAAGTCACAATATCCCACGCCTCAGGTTGAGCCAATAGCGCGGAACGGAGCGCGTGATTTTCTGTGTGGCCAGATTTGAATCCAACAAACTCACCCAAAATACTATGGCCTAACAAATAAAGATCGCCAATGGCGTCTAAAATTTTATGCCGGACGAACTCGTCGTCATGACGCAACCCATCTGCGTTCAAAATTCGGAATTCATCGACCACAATGGCGTTATCTAAACTACCGCCTTGTGCCAGATTCATTTCTCTAAGCTGCTCAAATTCTTGCATTAATCCAAACGTTCGAGCGCGGCTCACCGCTTTCACAAAATCCGTGCTGGCAAAATCAATACTGGCGTGTTGTTTTCTAATCACAGCATTGTCGTAAATAATGGTATGACTGACTTTAAACCCTGCATAAGGCAGTAACTCAACCGACTGTCCAAAATCACTGGCGGAGTCCGTGCCGTCGATCCTGATCGGTTTTTTAATCCGGATGAACTTTTTGGCTGCCGACTGCGCCTCAATGCCAGCCGATTGCACCAAGAAGACAAAGGTGGCAGCACTGCCATCCATGATTGGCATCTCAGGTCCGCTGACCTCAATATAAACGTTGTCGATGCCAAGACCGGATAACGCGGCTAAGACATGCTCTACCGTTGAAATTTTCGCATCACCGACGCCGATGGTTGTCGCCAAACGCGTATCGACTACAGCTTCGTTTGAAGCCTTAATTTCTACAACTGGTGACAAGTCTGTTCGGACAAAGACAACACCGGTGTCTATGGGCGCAGGGCGTAAGGTCAAGTAAACCTTTTCGCCGGTGTGCAGCCCAATGCCAGTGGCTCGAATAACTGTCTTCAGTGTTTTTTGCTTAACCATGCTCGATATCCAAAAGATTTGAGTGCAAATGCCTCTAGCCTTAATTCTCAGCGGCGCAGATCTTAACAAAAGGTTAGCGCTAAAACTACGACATTACTCCAATATTGACCTTAATAATGGAGAAAAGTTGCATTTATTCGAAAAAATCTCCGTTTTGTCTCAAATTAATACATAAATAGGCGGATATGACTCCGTTTAACGACAAATCACCCACCCATTTCGATCTTGGCGCCCAAAATCGTCAGTGCATTTATGATTGAACGCAATTACTGCATCTGGCGACGCTATTTTGTGGCGATACAAACGGTGGGTTTTGGCTGATCACTGAGTCGATGCTGGGCATGAGATACCCAGGCAGTTGGCAGTTGGCAGTTGGCAGTTGGCAGTTGGCAGTTGGCAGTTGGCAGTTGGCAGTTGGCAGTTGGCAGTTGGCTAGATTGTAT
>NZGC01000016.1 GCA_002689445.1 Gammaproteobacteria bacterium | reverse complement strand
CGCCAGCAAGAAGGCCGACAGATTGAAGGGAGCGCAGTTGATACCGAATTAGGGCTATTAGAGGACGGTCCATCGGGACGCCCCTGATGGGGTATTCCACAGCGCAGAGAAGCTTAGGTTAGTGAAGAAGCTTAGGTTAGTGGAGCAGCTTATGTCAGTGGAGAAGCTTATGTCAGTAAAAAATGGATCTTGGGGTCGATCTTGGCGGCACGCCAAATCGCTAATACTGCTGTTGATTGGGTTGAAGTTGGTAGGTTATTGCGGGCTCGTCGGCGCAGCAGAGGGTCCGCGCAGCCCGGTGGGTAAACTGATGGACCCCAGCGGTAGCGTGGAATACAGTCGAGACGGAGAAAAGTGGCGTCCGGTGACCCGCGCTAAGTACCTTTTTGAGGGCTATCACATTCGCACAGGTAGCGATGGCCAGAGTAATTTCGTGAACCAAACATCGGGACTTGCACAATCCTTGGGCAATAACGTGACAGCTCGTGTAGCTGCCGTGGGATTAGAAGTTGCTGCAGGTCAAGTCTCGGATCCTTTTAGCAGTGAGGCGGGCCTAATGGATGGTCTGGCGAATAAATTTGCTTCGGCTCAGCGGTATACCACGGTCCGACGAGCTGTTAAAAAGCCGGGCGAAGCGGATTGTGACGTCAAGGTACGGATGGCACGAAAGATCAGTGTCTCTGAGGGATACGCCGATTTGGTTTGGGAGCAGGCTTGTCCAGGCCATAGCTATGTCGTGACCCTCGGTGAGACGACCCACACCGTTGCGGAACCCGAAACTAGGGAGGCTCACGTGCGGTTTAAGTTGCCGCTACCGGATGCTGGCGAGTACGAGCTTCGATTGGATGTTTTGAGCGGCGATGAGATCGCTTACAGTCCCAGGCGGGCAGGAACCCTACGGGTGTTAGATGGTGCCGAAGAAAACGCAATCAAAGCGTCGCTGGCAGCCACAGGAGACGATTATTTTGCTCAGGCAGATATTTTGGAGCAGTCTGGACTGTTGGTTCCCGCAATGGATGCGTATCGTGCTTACTTTGAGGCTTATCCAGATGACATCGAGATGAAGCCCCTATTCATTGCGAATCTGCAGGCGTTACGACTGATGGCGGAAAAGACTGCGGAGGCGCAAAAATACAATGATTTCATCGCCGAGTAATCTGGCAGGCTGCGTCGAAGGGAGAAGCCGATAACATGACGCTCACCTCGCTCTTCAAGAGTAAATACGATCTGCCTATTGTCATTCTGTTGTTTGGCCTTGCGTTGCTGGTCGAGTATCAAGAAGGGGTTACCATCGTTGAGGATGAAACGTTGTCGTATCGACATTTGGTGCGCGCGGATTATGGGGATCCTAACCTGACGGCGCCGAGTCAGGCCGTGACTGTGGTGTATACCGACGAAGCGTTCTATGAAGAGTATGGGGTTTATCCGCTTCGTCGTGTTGATTTAGCGACGATCATTACCAGACTGAGCGATATGGGAGCCGCGGTCATCGGCGTCGATATGTTGCTCGACTTCAACAGTGCCTATGGCGAGGATCCAACGCTGGTCAGTGCGATTGAAGCCGCGGGTAACGTGTTGTTGGTTTCGCAAGCAGAAATTGACGACGATCGAGGCTATCAAAAAACCAACTACGCCATCCCCAAGTTTTCATCAATCGCCGAGAGCGGCTACTCCAATATATCCTCGAACAGTGACCTAGCGGAGACCATGGTCCGATTGAGAATCCACCCGAATATTGCGGAGCAAGATGGTGAGTGGCCCTTTGCGGTAAAAGCGTTATCGATGTACACCGGAGAACCCCCAGTTTTACGGGATCATCGCTTGTTTATGGGGGATCGACAGTTAGCTACTCTCGATCAGCATCACGATCTCTACCTTGATTACCCAAAGTTACCCCGGACGCTGGATGGTGCGGGTAGCCGTGCTCGGCACGAGGCAGTGGGTATCCCGGCGGGAGATATCTTATTTTTGGACGAAGAAGAGCTCTACGATTTATCTTTTCTGGTTGAGGGCAAGATTGTTCTGATTGGTGAGGTTGCCGAAGTTGCGCATGATCAATTCGAGACCCCGGTCGGCAATGTTTTTGGGGTTAATATTATTGCGAGCGAAATTGGCACCCTCATCAAACAAGGGCCTTTGAGAGCAGCGTCATTTGGGCTCGAGTTGTTGTCAGCAGGTCTTCTTCTGGCGTTGATCGCAGGGACAACCTGGATTGCCGCCCCCTTGATCAGAAATGGTTTGAGTGTGCTAGGTTTGGTGGTTTTTGTGGTGGTGTGTTTTTGGGCCTACGCACGGCAGGGTTTGGTATTGTCGATGGTGCCCAACATCGGTGCGTGGGTGCTGTCGGTGGCGGTCGTGAACGGACGCTTTTACTTGAATGAAATGGGGCAAAAAGCCTACATAAAAGAAGCGTTCGGTCAGTATCTTTCGCCTACCGTTGTTGCCGATTTGGTGGCAGATCCGGATAAGTTGAACCTGGGCGGCGAGGAAAGAGAGATGACTGCCTATTTCTCGGATATTGCAGGTTTTTCGACGTTTTCAGAGAGCATGACACCGACCCAGTTGGTTCAGTTGTTAAATGAGTATCTCACTGAGATGTGTGATGTGATCATCGATTCTGACGGAACGATCGATAAATTCGAAGGTGATGCCATCATTGCCTTTTGGGGGGCGCCCATTGACCAGCCTGCGCATGCGCGTCAGGCCTGCTACGCCAGCATAGATATGAACAAAGCGTTGGAGAGCTTGCGGGATCTTTGGGTCAACCGTGGCTTACCCAGTGTGTCGGTAAGGATGGGGATTAATACGGGTCGTATGGTGGTCGGCAATATGGGCTCGAGTCAGCGAGTCAATTACACCATCATGGGCGATGCCGTGAATCTTGCCGCGAGGCTAGAGGGCGCAAATAAAGCCTTCGGCTCAGATCTTATGATTTCTGAGGCCACCTATGTGCAGTGTGCCGATGATATTGATGTACGAGAGCTGGATGTGATTCGAGTCGTGGGTAAAGCTGAGCCCATTCGAGTGTTTCAGCTGTTAGATCGGAAAAACCAGACGTCCGGCATCTTGGCTGA
This sequence comes from Gammaproteobacteria bacterium, assembly GCA_002689445.1. Taxonomy (GTDB): domain Bacteria; phylum Pseudomonadota; class Gammaproteobacteria; order Pseudomonadales; family Azotimanducaceae; genus UBA9926. Next base: position 11,338 of record NZGC01000016.1, on the reverse strand, counting down.
TGTCGTGGATCGATATCACAAGGGGTTATCGTTAATTCGAGATCGGAATTTTGTGGAAGCCGAGGCTGCTTTTAGAGCCTGTGTTGAGATGATGCCCAACGATGGGCCGTCACAAACGCATCTTGCGCGCTGCCAGCAGTTTCTGATTAACCCGCCGCCCAGTGATTGGGATGGTGTTCTAGAACTGAAAGAGAAGGGGTAGGTGATGTCGGGTCCGATCCAGGCAGGTCTCTATGAGGCACTCTCTACTGGGCTTGATCCAGAGTTTCTCGTTGTGACCAATGAGAGCCATCGCCACAATGTGCCTCCCGGTTCTGAGAGCCACTTTAAAGTGGTGGTTGTGACAGCCGAGTTCGATGGTCAGCGGTTGATCAAAAGACATCAACAGGTGAATCAGCTACTGGCGAGATTTCTCGCCAATGATATTCATGCCCTAGCGATACACACGTACACGCCAGAAGAGTGGCGGGAAAAAGGTGAAATTCCACCCCTGTCGCCCAATTGCCTTGGCGGAGCCCGTTCGACGACCTCATAGTATGGTGCCAATCAGTTCCTCCGTGATTGTCTTAGAACATCAAGACTTGCCGCCCTTGACCGTGAAGGTCGTTCGACGCCGACGTAAGCGCCTTTCGCTGGTGGTTGAAACGGATGGGTTGGTCGAGTGTCGAGTGCCTTTGAGGTGTGCTAAGCAGGAGATCGATCTTTTCGTCCGATCCAACGAGTCTTGGCTGCGTGAGGTGCTCGCTAAACAGAAACGAGAACGCCGACGACCTCGATTGCGATTCGAAGTCGGGGCAGAGCATTATTTTTTAGGACAGCGTTACCGGTTGGTGCAAGACTACGAAATCTCTTCCATCAAAATAGTGAATGGCGACCTGCATCTACCAGCCAAGGCGGATTCTCCCGGGCGCATTCAAACCTGTTTGGAGGGTTGGTATCGTAGGCAAGCCCAGCGACTGATCGATTATCGCGTTGATCGTCTTTGTGCCCAATACGATTTACAGCCACCCCATCAGATAAAGATCCGAAAAATGAAAGCGAAGTGGGGAAGTTGTAGTGCCTCGGGTGGGCTTTGCTTCAATTTATGGCTGATAACCCAAGACCTGCGAGCGATAGATTATGTGATTGTGCATGAACTGTGCCATTTGAAACACTTTGATCACAGCCCAGCGTTCTATGCTTACTTGGGATCGATGATGCCCGATTGGCAGCATCGTCAAGGGTTATTGGTTTAGCCACCTCAGGATTAAGGGCTTGATTTGGTTTTTAATGAGGGGTTGAGCTGCGGCGGTAGGATGAATTCCATCGGCTTGAATCAAGCTTGGATCTGTTTCTAGACCGCTGAGCGGGTGAGGTAAAAAGCCCGCAAGATTTTGACTCTCTGCAAGCGAGGCAAAGATTTCTACAAATGCGCTAGTGTATCGGCGGCCGTAATTGGGAGGCAACACAATACCCACCAAAATCACCGGGATATTTAAACCCTGACTGGTTTCGATCATGGCCCTTAAGTTGGCTTCGATCTGCGCAATGGGATACCCTCTCAAGCCATCGTTACCGCCGAGTTCGAGGATGACCAGGTCTGGCTTGTGAACCTCGAGCGCTTTGATTAACCGTGCTCGGCCGCCGGAGGTGGTTTCTCCGCTAACGCTGGCATTGATAACGGCAAGGGGTGGTGTCAGGCGACTGAAATCGGTTGCCAGCAAGCTAGGCCAGCTTTCAGCCGGTGTCATGCCATAACCGGCACTGACGCTGTCGCCGAAGACAAGAATGGACTGAGTGCTGCTTGAATACGTAGGAAAACAGAGAGTTAGCAGGAATAGTAGGCAAAAGGGGTTGAAAGCCTGCTTGACAAGCATAGAACGACGACTCGGTTTCGAGATTAAGAGAGTGGAAGATTTCAACATGATTAAAGCATCAGGTGTGACTAAAAAGGTTAACACGAGTGAAGGTCCGTTAGTCATTCTGGAAGGGATCGACCTTGAAATCAACCAAGGCGAATCGGTCGCGATTGTAGGGGCTTCGGGGTCGGGTAAAACGACTTTACTCAGTCTGTTGGCTGGGCTGGATAGCCCCTCTTCGGGAACGATAACAATCGGTGATCGCTACGAAATTACTCAGATGTCGGAAGCAGAAAGGGCAGAAGTTCGAGGTGAAATGATTGGGTTTGTTTTTCAAACTTTTCAGTTACTCGGCAGCCTGACCGCTCTGGAAAACGTGATGTTGCCCAGCGAGTTGCGAGGAGATGCCTCTGCGGCGAAGGTCGCGCGAGACCTGCTGGGCAGAGTGGGGCTTGAACATCGAACCGGCCATTATCCAAGACAATTATCAGGCGGAGAGCAACAGCGGGTTGCGATTGCCCGAGCCTTCGCCTCAGATCCCTCGGTTCTGTTCGCCGACGAACCGACGGGAAATCTTGATGCAAATACGGGGGCCAAGGTAATTGATTTGCTGTTTGAGCTTAACGCAGATTTTGGTACAACTTTGGTGCTCGTCACCCACGATGCGCGACTGGCGGCACGATGTGATCGACAGCTGCTCATTGAGGCGGGAAAGCATCTGCCAGAGCCGCAATCCCCTGCTAGAGTGGAGGCCAGAGGCTAGGCTATGGCGTTGGCGATACGATTATTGCTCAGGGATCTGCGAAGTGGTGAACTCTCGTTGCTGCTCGCTTCTCTAGTGATTGCGGTGGGGACTGTGACCACGATCACTTTGTTTGTAGACCGACTACAACAGGCGCTCCTGCTGGAATCCTCCTCGTTTATTGCGGCGGACAAAGTGATAGCCTCAAGTCGCCCCGTGCCTGATTCAATTACCGAGAGTGCTGAGCGGCTTGGTCTGCAAAGCAGTCAAACCTTGTCTTTTTTGTCGATGGCTTTTTCCGCAGAGCGGGCTCAGTTAGCGGCCGTGAAAGCGGTAGATGATCGCTATCCCCTGCGAGGAAAACTCATCGTAGCGGATGCCCCCTTCGGCGAGGGCCGAGTCGAGAGTTCGGGCCCGCGCAGCGGCGAAATTTGGATGGAAAGTCGGCTGTTCCCGTCTTTAGATATAGCCCTGGGTGAATCCGTTGATATTGGTGCCTTGACGTTACCCACCCGGCGGGTGTTATTGAAGGAGCCCGATCGAGGCGGCGGCTTTGATACAGTGGCGCCACGGATAGTCATGAATCTGGCAGACGTGCCGGGCACAGAAATCGTTCAGCCTGGGAGTCGAGTGACCTACCGATATTTGTTCGCAGGCGACGCCGATGCGCTGATGGCCTGGGAAGCGGAGATTAAACAGGATTTGCCCCCAGATACTCGAATTTACGGGGTTAAAGAAGGCGCTGAAGAAATTGGTGAAGCACTCTCCAAAGCCGAGCGCTTTTTGTTGCTAGGGGGGTTGCTCGGGGTCATTCTCGCAGGCGTTGCGATTGCACTCGCGGCAAATCGCTACGCTTTTCGTCATTTCGATCATGTAGCGATTTTAAAGACGTTAGGGGCAACGCCGGCCCGAATTGATCAAGTCTACCTATCGATTTTTGTTGGCCTAGGCGTCTCCGCCACGTTGTTGGGCGCACTGTTAGGCTATATGACCCAGGCAGGGGTGAGTCAAATTTTGGCACCTTTGTTGCCCGTTAGTCTGCCTCAGCCAAGTCTGTGGCCCATCTTACTTGGCTTGTCGACGGGGATGGTATGCCTCTTAGCTTTTGCGCTCCCACCACTTCTGGCGTTACGAAACATTGAGCCTCAGCGTGTGATCAGGAGAGATTTGGTTGGAGCGGAGCCTTCGGCGATGCTGGCTTATGGTTTTGGCGGTGGCGGTACCTTTGGCTTGATGTGGTGGTACAGCCAGGATCTATGGTTGACCAGCTTGCTCTTTGTGGGCAGCTTGGCGGCAGTAGCCCTGTTAGGGCTGGTTGCGCTTTTGCTGATCCGTTCCAGTCGGCAAGTCGGCCTGCAGGCCGGGAGTGCGTGGCGTTTAGCAATCGCAGGCTTACGTCGCCGGCAATTTCAGAGTGCGCTGCAAATTTTGGCGTTCGGATTGGCCTTGATGCTGTTGTTGACGTTGTATTTGGTGAGGACGTCTTTACTAGACGAGTGGCGTAACCAGATTCCAGAAGACGCCCCAAATCACTTCGCGATGAATATTCTGGCCGAAGAACGCGTCGCAATTCGGGATTTTCTGACGGCGGGGAAAGTGCCTGTCACGCCGGACTATCCGATGATTAGAGGTCGAATTACTCAGCATAACGGCATCGCCATCGAAGCCAAGCAGTTTCAATCCGGAGAGGAACGAAGCGCGCCCAGGATGAGTTCGACTCGTAACTTGACGGCCATTGCCAGTTTGCCGAACGACAATAAGATCCTTGAAGGCGCTTGGTTCGGTGCTGACGCGGGCTTCGAAGTCTCGGTGGAGAGCGAGTTTGCACGGAGCAATCAACTGGCGTTGGGGGATGAGTTGATCTTCGAAATCGAGGGGCGGCCCCTAACGACTGTCATTACGAGCATACGGTCGGTCGCTTGGGATAACCTGCAACCGAATTTCTACCTCATTTTTTCGCCGGAGGTTTTGACGGATTTCCCGTCGACCTTTATGACCAGCTTCTATTTGCAGAGCGACCAGAAGCAATTACTGAGCGATCTGTTGCGAAAGTTCCCGACCATGACCGTACTCGAAGTCGACGCTTTGATTGAACAAATCCAGACCATTGTGGGTCAAGTCACCTTGGCCGTTGAATTTATGCTGGTATTGATTTTATTGTCAGGCGCGATGGTGCTTTTGGCGAGTATTCAAGCAAGTCTTGATGAGCGAATGCAACAGTTTGCGATATTACGTACCTTGGGAGCTTCCAACCGGTTGGTGCGATTGAGCTTGGCCCTTGAGTTTGCCGTGTTGGGGGGCTTTGCAGGGTTGCTGGCAACTCTAGGAGCCGAAGCCACGGTGTATGGACTTGAACGGGAAATATTTGATCTGACCTATACGCCAACACCGCTGCTTTGGTTAGTAGGTCCTGTCATTGGAGCCGTGCTGATCAGTGCCGTGGGTATGCTTGCTACCCGTAAGGTGCTAGATCAACCGCCGGTTGCCGTGCTTCGAAGTCTAGGGTAAAGCGAGGCCCCCAGAAGGCTCGCCTGTTGGCGTCTCATTAGGTTGGGATTGTTCCTTTAATGCAGGGTTCTCCTAAGCTAACCAGCAGTGTCGTCATCCTTCGCTAGCCATTACCAAAAGATCGGATTGCTCTGCGGTGGTACGTGCTAGGAGGCAGCTGAATGATTCTGGGCGAACCCTTGAGACCTGCGTGAGTCGTCATTTTAAGGCTCTGGATACCAACGGTTATCGCTATCGAGTTTCATCCAGAAAAAAGAGTGCCAGAAATATCGACCAGGCTGATCGCTCATTTGGGTGCAGTTGTATCTTGCCCGGCCGGGCTTTAAGGGCTGGCTGGCGCCGATAAGAACGTTGTCATTAACGGTGCTCGGCGTAAGGCGACCTTCCGGCCCGAAACAGGTAATGCGTTCGAACTCCTTTGACGCAATTGTTTTCAAATTAATGATTGGACGAGTTTCGAGACCGTGGAGAAGCGGTTGGTGTCGTTTCGGTTGGCGGGGAAAGGGTCGGGTTCTGACCTTGGTTTTGAAACGATTGATATCACTATAGGGGCCACCCATCGGAAAGCGTGGAACGACCAATTGAGGTGGGTATGCCATCGCACCGCTCTGTTGACCGAAAACCGTAAAGCCCTCATTTTCAAGTGCTGACGCAAGGGCTGGTAAGTACTCACCATAGGGTAAGGCATACAGTTTAGGAACAGGCCCGAGATTGGCCTCTAACATGGCCTGAGCCTCAAGAGCATCGGCTATAAAGGCTTTCGTCCAAGCTTGCATGGATTGATCGGAAGGCTTTCGGGCCCAGTGCTGGTGCCGGGTACTGTGGTTGGCTATGGTACCACCCGCTGTTTGGATCGTTTTCAAATCTTCCCAGGATAAATATCGATTGCGAGAAGTCTCAATCAGGTCGGTCGCGACGAATAAAGTAAAAGGCAGTTGCCTCTCTGTCAAAAGGGGCAGCGCTTTGACGAGCACGCTTGGGAACGCATCGTCGAAAGTGATGGCAACCTTGACGACGTGGTTGCTACCAACGCTTGTAGGGTCAGCAGTCAGCGCTTTTTCCAACGCAACCACTTCGATGTCCTCAGCGATTAAGTGATCAAGATGAGCCTCGAAAATCTCCGGCGCTGTACTGGTGATAAAAGGCGTCTTATCGGAGATGTGGTGGTACTGGAGGATCACCAAGGCGTTGGCGTTGATCCCGAATAAGGAGAGCCAACCGAAGAGAGCCATCCAGCCCAGTAGCGTTAGTGGTTTTATCATTTCAGATCACTCTTCGCGATGATAAACTAAAGGTCTTGGTTTAGAGTAACGCGTTATGCCAGATGAGTCTCCCCGCGCCAAAGTTGAGCGCGAAAATCTTAAGTTAGAAAAACGCTTACGTCGAGAAGTCGGTCGAGCCATCGCTGATTTTAATCTGATCGAAGCGGGTGACCGGGTGATGGTGTGTCTTTCCGGTGGCAAAGATTCCTACGCTATGCTTGATTTGCTGCTGCACCTGCAGGCGCGGGCCCCGGTTGATTTCAGCATCACTGCGGTTAATTTGGATCAGAAGCAACCCGGGTTCCCTGAAGAGGTGTTGCCTGACTATTTGACGGGATTAGGCATCCCTTTCCACATCCTCGAAGAAGATACTTATTCGCTGGTGACAGAAATGGTTCCTGCGGGTAAGACCTATTGTGGTTGGTGCTCGCGCTTTCGCCGAGGTATCTTGTACCGCTTTGCCAAAGAGCAGGGATACACAAAGATCGCGCTTGGTCATCATCGTGACGATTTGGTGGAAACCTTGTTTCTGAACATGTTTCATGGGGGTACGTTAAAAACCATGCCGCCAAAGCTGCGCTCCGATGACGGTGCAAATATCGTGATCAGACCTCTGGCGTATTGCAAAGAGAAAGATCTAGCTCGGTTTGCTGAGATGCGAGAATTCCCCATTATCCCGTGTAATCTCTGCGGGTCGCAGGATAACTTGCAGCGACAAGTCATCAAAGAGATGCTTACGACGTGGGACAAACAGTTCCCGGGTCGGATCGAAACCATGTTCAAAGCGATGTGCAATGTGGCGCCCAGTCATCTGTTGGATGAATCGTTATTCGATTTTAAAAACCTAACCACTGAAAGCGCGAAGCGGCTTGATGTTCTTCAGTTGGGTTAAATTTGAATCGGAGCTGCACTATCGTTAGCAGTGACAAGACCTCGTGAAAATCCATCATGATCAAATCAGTGTGGAAGCCTTACAAGGGTTGATCGAAGCACATGTGCTCCGTGAGGGAACGGACTATGGCGAGACAGAGCACAGCTTCGAGGATAAATGTGATGCCGTCCGTGCTCAGCTTTCCCAAGGATTGGCGATCATTTGGTTTGATGCAGAAAATGAAGTGGCGATGATCGTACCAGCGCCCTGAGGGTCCAATAAATCCGGAGCGTTTTGGGTTCGGATTATTTGGCTGTCTTCAAATAAATACCGAGGGCTCGTCCGTCGCCTAGGTGCTTATGGGAGCAGTCTGTCCTCAATAAGACTCAGCCGCTGCCGGGATCCTAGTTTCGCAGCGTATTGATAGGGACTGTATCGTGCGGGAAATTCGGTAGGCAGTGCCTGGGTAGCCGGATGCTCGGGTTGACCCATGAGATTGAGTGGTAGGCGGTGACTGCCTCGAGTCGACGACGGATTGGGCGGTCAACGGAAATATGGGTGGCTAGCCTCTTGTCAGAGCACACGCCATCGACAGGTACTATTTTTTCGCACAGAGGCCGTACCGCGGGCGGAGCTTTGCTTAAGGGTAAGTTTGGCTGGAGCTTTCGTGGCATACTAGCGGGAGAGGCGGATTATGGAATTGAAAGTAGATTACGAGCTAGATACGCAAGGGTTGCGTTGTCCAGAACCGTTGATGATGCTACGAAATAAAGTTAGGTCAATGACGTCGGGGGAGATCATAAGAATTGTCGCGACTGACCCTTCGACCGCTTGGGATTTTGAAAACTTTTGCCGATTTATGAATCACGAGATGGTAGCCAAGGAGGAACAGGAGACGGTGCTCATCTATTGGATTCGCAAGGGATGAAGACAGGGATGGAAAGGGTCTTCTATTTTGCCTATGGCAGCAATATGGACGAAGCCAGAGTCAGAGAGCGGGGGATGCCATTTACAACTCGCGCGGCGGGTTCACTGAAAGACTACGAATTACGGTTTAACAAAATCGCTAAGCAAATACCGGGTGCAGGCCACGCCAATGTTGTTCAGGCACCCGGAAGCTGGGTCGAAGGCGTGCTGTATGAGTTGTCAGATGGCAAGGATATCGAGCGGATGGACCCTTTCGAGGGATACCCGGTTCGATATGACCGTCGTTTGGTCACGATTCAAACCGACGAAGGGGGTCGAACTGCCTGGGTCTATGAAGCCAATGCGGAATTCCTCGCGGAGGGTTTGCGGCCGACCGCCGACTATCTGGCGCATTTACTGGCCGGTCAAGACTGCTTGAGTCCGGCTTATTGGGGACGTTTGGCAGAGATCGAGGTGTGGGGGTGATGCTTGTAACTTCGGGTCTGACTGCCGACGATATTGTGGCATGTTTTGATCAGCTCTTTTCTCAGCGTTTCAATGTGCGTTTACGAGGCGGGGGCGAAGAACCTTTGTTCCGCCCGGCACGTGAGGGCGAAATGGCAGAAATTCAATTCAGAGCAGATTATCCTGCCAGCGCACTGCACGAGGTCGCACACTGGTGTTTAGCAGGAAGGAAAAGGCATCGGTACGAAGATTTTGGTTACTGGTATATTCCGCACCGAACCGCTGAGGAGCAAAATCGTTTTGAGGCCGTTGAAATCAAGCCTCAGGCCTTGGAGTGGATTTTTGCTGATGCTGCGGGTGTGCCTTTTCGGGTCAGCTCAGATGATGTCTGTCAATTACCCAATGCCCGGTTCTCAGCTCGGGTTGCAGAGGCTAAGGTGCTCCTGGAGCAACAGTTACCGAATCGCGCTCAGCAATTTTTTAACGAGCTCAAAGCCCAGCGACAGCAAAAAGCGATGGGTTTAAAGGCCTGTGAACAGCTGCGTTTTGGGCCTCCAAACGCAATGAGCTTAAATAAGCAAGATAAGGAGGGCAGGCCATGATTTTTCCAGGCGAAATGCAAGTCCAATCTGGGTTCGATCCTGCTGAGGATCACATTGGCCCGTTTTATTACGCACCGTTGGGTAGTAAGTCCTATGGGACCTACGGGTTTCAGCTGAAAAGCCAACACTGTAATGCCATGGGCTCGGTGCATGGCGGTGTCTTGATGACCTTTGCCGATTTTGCATTGTGTATGGCCGCAACCGATCACTATCAGACAGAAACGTGCGTCACGGTAAGCTTTTCCAGTGAGTTTTTGACTGGGGCTACTTTAGGTCAGGTCATCACAACGCAGCCGCGCATCAATCGGAAAACCGGATCGTTGGTTTTTGTCTCGGGCGAATGTTGGGTGGAAGACGAAGCTTGTTTCAGTTTTAGCGCCGTGGTTAAGCGCCTCAGTCTGGATCGAATCCAGTCGTGACCAAATGGCAGCCGCTTAAAATCGGTTTGGTGATCAACCCGATTGCGGGCATGGGTGGACCAGCGGGTCTGCGAGGCAGCGACGATCCGAAAGGCAGAGCGCTCGCCCAGGCTGAGGGCTATGCCCTGACCGCCGCCGCGCGAGTCAGCAGTGCCTTGAAGCCGATGCTCGCAAGCTCAGATTCTTGGCAATGGCTTGCCTGCGCTGGCGATATGGGTGCAGACCTACTGTTTGAGCTGGGCTTTCAGCGGATTAGGACAGTGTATACTCCCTCAGAGCCCTCGGCCGCCGAGGATACAAAAATGGCGGCTTTGGCGTTGCAAAAGGAAGGTGTCGACGTGCTGCTGTTCGCCGGTGGCGATGGTACGGCGAGGGATCTCCTCGATGTCATCGACAAGCGTCAAGTTGCGCTCGGTATTCCTTGCGGAGTGAAAATGCATTCCGGCGTGTTCGCACGGCACCCCTTGGCTGTTCAGGAAATCTTACAGAAGATTCAAGCAAAAACCTTGGTGACCGCGCTCAGCGCTGAGGTTCGCGATATCGACGAGGCGGCTTTTCAGCGAGATCAGGTGGTCACGCGCTACTATGGTGACATGCTGGTGCCCGATGATCTGCGGTATCTGCAGAGCACAAAAGTGGGCGGAGTCGAGTCTGAGGCATTGGCACACCAAGAGATTGCGGCAGATGTCATCGAACAGATGCAAGACGACGTGATTTACTTCATGGGAGGGGGAAGAACCGTCGCTGCAGTGATGGCTACGCTCGGGTTGCCTAATAGTCTGTTAGGGGTTGATGTCATCCAAGCCGGTGTCTTGTTGGCGGCAAATTGTTCTGAACGGGCACTCCTCAGCTGGGCACAGCGCGGCTCCTGTCGAATCGTGGTGTCAATCATTGGCGGCCAAGGCCACGTGTTTGGTCGGGGCAACCAACAATTCAGTCCGACTGTCATTCGAGCCGTTGGTATCGATAATATCATCTCGATTTCCACCAAAACCAAGCTGCAGTCTCTATCGCATGGCATTATTGTCGATACCGGTGATGCGGAGCTCGACCAAGCCCTGGTTGGCTTGCGATCCGTCTGTACAGGCTATGAGGATGCAGTGCTGATTCAATGGGTGACAACTTAATTGATGAATCGATCGTAATAAGGTAGATGCGTTAAATCGCAAAAGTGTTGGATAACGAGAAGAGACTGGGTGTGGGTCTTTCGGCTGCAGGTGCATCAAGTTCACGCTGGCAAATGGCGGGTTGAGGGTTGAAGCGGGCGAAGGCTTTTTGATGAGGCTGAGCAGGCCGAACGACTGATTTGGTGTATCGTTAGAAAGGTAGGCGAGCCAAGGATAGTGAACCCTGCCAGCCTAGCGAGTCGGCATTAAGACAGGAGCCGGTGTTAGCAAGAAGCAAGTCAGCAAGGGGCTATTCAGTAAGGAACTATCCAGTAAGGAGCCAGAAGGTAGCCGCAGCAAGGTTATACCGGAAAGTGCAAATTAGAAGCGGTGGCCAAAAGCTTCAGGTCATAAGCAACAGGCGAGAAGTTGCAGGTCAGAAGTTGCAGGTTAGAAAGTACAAGCAAATTAACCGCGACAAGGTAGACATTGGCGGTTAGACATCCGAGAGTTGAGGATTGAGATGAGCAATTAGGAATTAGGAACGAACGGGTAACATGAGCAATAGACAACAAACAGAGTAAGACAGTCAGCAACAAACGGAACGCCGAGTAGCGTG
>NZGC01000003.1 GCA_002689445.1 Gammaproteobacteria bacterium | reverse complement strand
GGTATCGTTATTAATACGATCACCAGTGCAGAGTATGAGCAAATCATCACGGTGCAACTCTATTAAGCCACTATCAACTTTCATGGGGTGATCGATTGAAGATGTGACTGCTCCATTGCTCTCACTTATAAAAATATATGAAAATAAAACTCTATCCGCAGCACGGTTTGCTAATCGCAATGTCTCAAGCGCCGCAGAATACGAGAAAAAGTCAAAACCGTTTGTCAGTAGAAACGTGACCCGTCGACTACGGCGTAACCGCATTTGGCATTCGGATACAATAAAGGTCGCCTCGGCGTCATAATTTTTTTTGGTGTTTTTATTCATTTAGATGATTGCGACAAGGTCTAAGTATTTTGTCCATCGTATTCAGTCAGTTTCACCGAAATGGCAGCTCACACAAGAAACCCTCAATTTCCCAGCCATCCTTTTGAACCTTAACCAGTTCGCCAGACCCGTGCGCACATGAGACCAAGGCGAAACCGATATTCCTGCGAAACTTACGCGACCAAGTGCCATTGGTCATGTCTCCGACCTTTTTCCCACCAACGCGGATATCGTACCATCTCGAATGGTTTGTAGACGGCATTTCACCCTTGAGAACCACACCCAACTGGTGACGTCTGAAACCCTCTTCTTTGATTTTACGAAGTGACCTGATGCCAATCACGTCGTCACCGACTTCCAGATCTACAAACTTGCCAAGCCTAACTTCGAAAGGATTAGTCGTGTCATCTGTATCTCCACCGCAAGAGAGCAGGCCGCTTTCGATACGTTCGCACGGGTTTGGGTATCCTGGACCGATATCGAAAGGCCTGCCCGCCTCACGCACAATGTTCCAAAGCTCGGTTCCGCGGGATCCATCCATTAGATAAATCTCAAAGCCACCTTGCTTCGAGAAACCGGAACGAGCGATTTTGACCTGAATGCCGCAGATAACGGCTTCGTCGAACCAGAAGTATTGTAAATCACGCACCCAGTTCCCAAAAATCGACGCAACGACATCGGGCGCCATAGGGCCCTGAACGGCCATAGGAGAGACGTCGGGTTGGGTGATTTCGACCTCAAGCCCTCGCTCAGCAGCAATGCTGCGAGCCCAAAGTCTCATGTCGCTGTCCGCGATCGAGAGCCAGAACAGGTCATCGTCTAGCTTGTTGACAACCGGGTCATTGATAAGTGTACCAGCGTGATTGCACATAGGTACATATTTCCCTTGGCCAACCACTTGTTTAGAAAGATCGCGAGGGGACAGAATCTGTGTGAGACTAGCAGCATCTCGTCCCTTAATCTGAACCTGTCGCTGGCCACCTACGTCCCACATGCTTACACCGTTCATCAATCGATCATATTCCGCATCAGGATCACCGTATCCCATTGGGATCAGAACCTGGTTATAGGGTGTGAATGAGGTGACGCCTTCTGCAAGGGTTGCTTCGTAGTATGGCGACGGACGCAAGCGGGTATGAGGGGCTATTTCTGGCATTTTGAGTCTTTCTCGTATAGGTCAGTCCGTGTTTCGTTGACAGTGCCGTTTAGAGATCTGGCGCAACGCTTGGCATCTAAAAAGCCTATGGAACGCTAATCGATGGGTCATTCTAGTCTCTTTGCAATAGCCTCACATCATGCCAAACTTTCGAAGTGTAACTTTTGCGGCTTCGGTTGCGAGACAACGTTCAAACGAAGACATAGCACGCTCATCCATCTCAACCGCATTCTGATCAATTGGCCATGCGCATAGCTGTTTAGTTGCGGCGACGGCATTGGGTGGAAGCGCAGCAAGCCTTGTTGCGTAGTCAAGGGCAACTTTGGACGCGCTGTCTTTAGTCAGGAAGTCCGCCAATCCTATCCGATAAGCGGTTTCACCTGAGAACACTTCTGCCCCCCAAAGGATATGCCGCGCTTTAAAGGCACTCAGGCGCGCCTGGATCGCAGCAATACCGTAGGCCGCGTTCCACCCGATGGGGACCTCGGGCAGGGCCCATTTTGCGTCTACGCTGGAAAAGATCACGTCACAGGAGGCTGCATATATGGCGCCACCACCGATGGCATAACCGTCTACTGCCGCAATTATTGGCTTTGGGTGACGATTGAAGCTGCGCGCTAGAGCAGCCATCTCTTGCTCGTCTGCAATCATTTCATCGACACTCTGACCCGCTAATGCTTTCAGGTCGCTACCGGCCCCAAAACCGTGTGAATGTCCCTGAAGCAACATGACGTGAACATAATCGTTCACGGCAGCGCGCTCGAGCGCCTCCGCCAGTGCCCGCGTCACCGCGAGATCCATCGAATTGCGTCGCTCTGGGCGGTCGATAGACAGAACCAAAACCGCTCCAAGCCGTGTTTCACGCAAGCCCTCTGCCATCAGTTCTTTATCCCAAAGCGGGCATATGACTTGGCAAAATCGTGATTTAGGTTCTGGTGGAACATCTGATTGGCTATCAAATCTAGCGCCTGACCGTTTTCGCCAGCAGCAGGAGCACAAAGTCGCTTGGTCTCAGTGACAGCGTGTTCAGGCAATTCAGCTAGCTTGGTCGCGTAGTCGTTAGCAGCTTTAGTCACACTCCCCTCAGCTTGGAAGTCCGCCAAACCAAGGCGAACGGCTTCTTCGCCATTGAAAGGATCGACACCCCAGTAGACATGCCGGGTGACATAGGGCCCGCAACGGGCAAGAAATGACTTTAAGCCCCAGCTGGGATTCCAACCCAATGCCACTTGGGGTAAATGCCATAGGGCATTTTGACCAGTGAATACCACATCGCACGACACCGCGAACAGCATGCCCTCCCCGATGGCGAAACCGTCTACCGCTGCAATCACCGGCGTGTCCATGAAACAGAACGAACGAGCTACGGCGGCCTTTTCCAGATCTGCGGCGCAAATCTGGTCAAGGTTAAAAGTAGAAAGTTCCTTTAAATCACTGCCAGCGCAAAACCCATATTCCTTTCCACGAAAGATGATTGCCTTTACTTCCGGGTCCTTATCAAGTTCCGCAGTGACTTCAGAAATCCTTCGAACTAGATCCAGATTCATGGCGTTGCGAACCTGTGGGCGATCAATGGACAGTGTGACGACAGCACCGTCGCGGGATATGTCGAGCATGATATTTAGCCTTCAAATAAAGAGTTTCGGATCCATCAGAGGAATGTTATCTGGAACACGCACTGGAGCAAAATCCATTAGGTCCAAAACCTGAGTCTTAGGGTCAATTCCGGGCGCGATCTCAAGCATTTCAAGCCCATACTGCTTCACCGCGAAAACAGCGCGTTCAGTGACTATATGGGCAGTCTGACCACGCTGGCGCACGCCGGTCAGCAGCGGATAGGTAACCTGTTCGACGTATGAAACAAACTTCGACACTTTACCTTCCCGCAGGATCGTCAGCTTGCCTCCTGTCGCATCGACCTTCAGCCCGCCGGTGGTGAAGGTGCCGTTGAAGATCAGGTTGGTGGCGTTATGAGCGATGTCGATGAACCCGCCCGATCCGGGATTGGCGCTGCCGAATTTCGAGACGTTGATATTGCCCTCAGCATCAAACTGGGCAAAAGCCAGCGCGCAGGTTTTGCAAAGGCCCGCATGGATCGCATCGAACTGGGTCACCCCATCGAGTAGAGCATCGGGGTTGTAATTGGCCGAGAATTGCCAACCCGAGGTGACGATGCCGCCGTATGAGCCGTGCTCGGTGGTGGAGGGGTAGTCATAGATGCCATCGCCATCAAACCGGCCTTCGGTGGCAAAGATTGTCGGGATCGAGGACGAGGCGCCGAAGCCATAGATTGTCAGTTCGTTTTCGTTGATCAGGCTGGCAGAACGGCGGGCAATCACCGTCGGCGCGCCGGGCCCCAACGGTTGCAGCTCGCGCGGGTCCATGCGGGTTTGGCCCAAAAAACGGGCGTCGTTCTGAATACCGGTGACCAGTTGCTGGTCAGGGTCGACCACCACGTGATCGACCAGGACCCCGGGCACTTTGACCATATGCGCATGGCGTTCACCGGGTTCATAGGTGCGTTTTACCTGGGCAATCACCTTGCCGCCGCAGGCCTTGACGGCCAGCGCGATCGCCAGGTTGGACGACACCAAGGGATCGTCCTCAAAACACAGGTTGCCGTGTTGGTCGGCCGACGTTGCTCGGATAATGCCGTAGTCGAGATGCTGGCTCGGAAAGAAAAGGTGCGGCTTGCCGCGGAAATCGATCTTTTCGACAATGTCTTCGGTCGTACACGGCGTGACCTTGCCGCCATCCAGATCGGGATCGACAAAGGTGCCGATGCCCACCTCGGTCAGATAGCCAGGGCTGCGCCGCGCAATCTCACGCAGCCAATGCATCATGACGCCGATATGAAAGGTGTAGGCCTCGATCTTGTCGGCCCGGACCTGACCCATCGACCGGGGGCGTTCGCCTGTCTCGGGGTCCGGCGGATTGATGAACGATCCGGTGATCAGTCGCTTTGCCATGCCGTCGTGCATCAGGTTGTCGATGCCCTTGATCGCGCCGTTGTCCCCACCGAAGCAGGGGACATAGAGCGTCAGATCGCCCGGCGCGCCAGTATCAAGGTAACGCTGCCCCAAGGTGCGCAGCAGCTTTTCTGGGACGATCCATCCGATGACGCCAACGATGGCCAGCGTGGCACCGGACGGAATATCGGCAACTGCGGTTTCGAAATCGGTGATCTTGCTCATGAAGTCCTCACATCAATACGGAAGGCAGCCAAAGGGCGATTTGCGGAAAGGCGATCAAGAGCGTGATGGCCAGCGCCTGCAGGAAGATGAACGGCCAGAACGAGCTGTAGATGTCGCCCATGGTGATGTCGTCGGGCGCGACACCTTTCAGGTAGAATGCGGCCGGGCCGAAAGGCGGTGTCAGATAAGACATCTGCATGTTCATCGTGAACAACACGCCGAACCAGATCGGGTCATAGCCGAAGCCGATGATGATCGGCACGAAGATCGGCATGGTCAGAAGCAGGATGCCGATCCAGTCCATGAACATGCCCAGCACGAAGAGGATCAGCATCATCACGATCAGGATGGCCAGCGGGGGCCAATCCAATGCGGTAATCGCCGAGGTCACATACGCCGCACCGCCGAAGAAGTTGTAGACGCCGATGAGGGCGGTGGCACCGAACACGATCCACATGATCATGCCACAGATGCGCAGGGTCTGACTGCAGACATCGCGGAGGAGACCGAGCGAGAAGGTGCCCTTGAGCGCAGCGGAGATCAACGCGCCGATGACACCCATGGCGGCAGCTTCGATAAAGGACGTGATGCCGGTATAGATACAGGTCAGCACCCAGGCAGCCACAGCGACGGGCAAGATTGCGCCACGCATCACCGCCATCTTCTCGGCGCGCGACATGTCGAGTTCATCATGCGGAAGCGGCGGTGCCTTGTCCGGCCAGATCATGGCCGTCACCATGACATAGACCACATAGAGGCTGGCCAGCATCAAGCCGGGCAGAAGCACGGCGAGGAACAGCTCACCCACACCAGTATCCGTGGTCAGCCCATAAACGATCAGCACTATCGACGGCGGGATCATCGTGCCGAGTGACCCCCCTGCGCAGACAACGCCCACGGCCAGTTTCTTGTCGTATCCGCGTTTAAGCATTTCCGGCAGGGCAATCAGGCCCAAGAGGACTATTTCACCACCGATGATGCCGGACATCGAAGCCAGCAGAACAGAAACCGCCAGTGTCTGTACCGCCAGTCCGCCGCGTATCTTGCCGCCCAAAATCGACATTGCCCGGAACAGGTCGTTGGTGACCCCAGATTTCTCCAGAACCAGCCCCATCATCACAAATAGCGGCACGGCCACGAAGGAAAAATCCGCCATCAGATCGTAGATGCGGGTTGCAATGAGGCTGAGCCCGGCCGGGCCAAACTCCATCAGGATTAGGGCTGCCGCCATGATCCCCGTGGAAAAGGCCAGTGATACACCGGCGAACAGCAAAAATAGGATGCCGATAACCAGGATCAGCGTGATCAGTCCGATACCCATGACCCTAACCCACCAAGCGTTTCATCGAACGAAAAATCTGCGTCACGGCGATCACACACATGACGCCCGCGCTGACCAGCAGCACGGTTTTCAGGATCATCGGCAGAGGTGAATCCCAGCTGGTTCCTGTGGTCTCGTTTAGCTTGATCGACAGGCGCGCGTTGACCCAGGCGCCGTAGCCGATCAACGTCAAGTAGCAGGTTGCGACAATGGCTGCGAGCAGATCGAGCCAGCGTTGCACCCGCGCGGGGACGTTGTCGTATATTGCTGTGATCCGGATATGGCTACCCTCGTAAAGCACCACGATACCGCCAATCGCGAAACAGCCGCCGACCAGCATGACAACCATGTCCTGCACCCAGATCCTTGGCGCATTGAAACCGTAACGCATCACGACCTCAAAGCCGATAATCGAAACACAGATGGCAAAGCCATAGCTGGCAAATTCGGCAGGTTTCAGCACCAAAGGGAGAGACGGGGTGCGCGCTTCAGGCTCTGGCAGTTCCATGGTGGTCCTCAAAGATAAAAAGCCGGGCCAATCACGACCCGGCAGTTGGAAGAGATCAGTCGATTTGACCGATGGATTTCAGCCAGGTGATTTGGCTGTCATAGACTTCCTGGGCGAGCGGGCTTTTTGCCGCCGTTGCTGCCCAGATTTCCTGTGCTGCTGCCCGAAACTTGGCGCGTTCTTCCGGCGCCCAATCGATCAGGGTGATGCCTTTTTCTTCTGCCGCCGCCAGCACTTCTGCATCGGCATTCTCAAAGGTCTGCAGCATGTCCAGCGCCAGCGTTCGGACGCCCAGTTCCAGCAGGGTCTGGGTTTTCTCGTCTAGACTGTTCCAGGTCTCGAGGTTCATCGACACATCGCCCATCGGGATTGAATGGATACCCGGATAGATCGCGTAGGGTGCAACATTGTGCAGGCCTGCGCCGTCATTGATCGAGATTGTCGACCAGTCGGTGGCCGAAATCACACCCTTTTCGAGCGAGGTGTAAACCTCGGAACCGTGCACTGACACCGGCGCCGCTCCGATCGCTCGGAAAAGATCAGAAGACGGACCCTCAGGCATTCGTATCTTTACGCCTTCAAATTCGGCAACCGTTCGGATCGGTTCCTTCGTGGGGATGGATTCAACGCCCCACGGCACCGGCCCGATGAAATACAGCCCATGCTCGGCATAAATCTTGCGCGCCAATTCAAGGCCACCGCCCTGATAGTACCAGGTGATGAACTGATAAGCGTTGGAATAGCCCGCGTTCATTTCGCACAGCAGACCGAAAGCCGCATCGACACCAGCATAGTAGCATGGCGTGCTCTTCTGCATGTCCAGAATGCCCGAGCCAACAGCCTGCAGTGTTTGATTGTGAGCCACAATGGCCTTGTTTGGCAGTACTGTGATGTTGATATTTCCAGCAGAGGCCATCTTCATATTAGCTGCAAATTTTTCAATGACAAGTTGTGGTGCAGATCCGCCACCCCAGAACGACTGGAGCTTCCAGTTGTAGTTTTCTGCGGATACGGCAGGTGCAACAAGCCTTATTGCACTGGTAACAGTCGCAATTTTCTTGAATATCTTCATTGATTCACTCCCTAGAATATATTTTATTTTGTTCCAAATGGAACACTTTAAAAGTTGTTCTAAATAGAACAATAAGTCAAGCCAAAAGTTCCTTTTTGCGGGTTTTTCGTGGTTTAAAAGCGCTAATTATATTCGGCTATGAATGACCGTGGAACCATCAAGATGTCACGGTCCACATGTTTGACGTCTGTTCTTCCACAAAACGCCATCGAAAGATCAAGTTCCCTATGAATTAACTCGAGTGTCCTTGTGACACCTTGTTCACCAGCGGCTCCCAGGCCATAAATGAACGACCGCCCAATGAAAGTACCTTTCGCCCCAAACGCCAACGCTTTCAAAACGTCTTGACCAGATCTTATCCCACCGTCTAAATGGACTTCGATCTTGTCGCCCACCGCATCTATAATGTGGGGGAGCGCTCTAATTGAAGATAGAGCACCATCCAATTGTCGCCCTCCATGGTTAGAAACGACAATTGCGTCTGCACCCACATTCAATGCTTCCCTTGCATCTCTGGGGTCTATTATGCCTTTGATTATCAACGGCCCGTCCCACATCTTTCGAAACTGTCTGATTTTGTGCCAATCAAGCGCCTCATCGAAGGCCTCCGCGGTCCACGCACTAAGAGAGGAAGGATCTGTAACCCCACTCGCATGTCCGACAATATTTCCGAAAAAACGCCGCTTTGTTCCAAGCATTTCCAAGCCCCACCGCACTTTAGTCAACATATTCGCAACCGATTTACGTGAAAGTTTAGGCGGTGCAGAAAGACCATTTCTAATATCTTTATGCCGTTGACCCATGACCTGGAGATCTACAGTGAGCATAATAGCTGAGCATTGAGCCGCGCTGGCGCGCTCAAACAAGCGTCGCATAAAATCTTCGTCCTTGAGCGTGTATACTTGAAACCAGAAAGGCTTATTTGTATGCGCTGCTACATCCTCAATCGAGCAAATTGACATCGTTGATAGGGTGAAAGGGACACCAAAGGACTCTGCGGCGCGAGCGGCTTTTATTTCACCATCCGCACATTGCATGCCCGTTAGGCCGACAGGTGCTAACGCCACGGGCATGGATACATCCTGCCCAATCATTTGGCTTCTTATTGTACGCCCAGACATGTTCACTGCCACACGTTGTTTCAGCAGCAACTCTTCAAAATCCGAACAATTTCTCCTGAATGTCGCTTCAGTCCAACTGCCGGATTCCGTGTATTCATAGAACATCCGCGGGACCCGGCGTTTATATAGGCTCTTGAGATCATTAACACAGGTGATTTCTTGCATGATTAAAATACCCTTCAACGCAAAATTTTTTTGATTTTTAAAGGCGATTAATAGGCACTTTAAAAACCGATTTACCCTCATCATCCTGTGGGATTTCGCCAGCCCGCATATTGACCTGCAAAGATGGGATAATGAGCTTGGGCATAGCTAACTGAGCATCCCGTTCGGTCCGTAAGGCGATAAAGTCTTCACGCGACTTTCCCCCACCAACATGTATGTTTTTTGCTTTCTGTTCTCCGACAGTCGTTTCCCAAGCGACTTCTCGATCCCCCGGTCCGTAGTCATGGCAGATAAACAGACGCAACTCGTCCGGGAGCGAAAGGACACGCTGAATAGAGTCGTATAGTTCGCCTGCATCGCCTCCCGGGAAATCGGCCCGCGCCGACCCACCATCTGGCATGAAAAGGGTATCGCCAGCGAAGGCCGCGTTGCCAATCACATGCACCATGCAAGCTGGAGTGTGGCCGGGCGTTGCAAATGTGAAGCCAGTCATTTCACCAATTTTGTAGGTGTCTCCGTCCTCGAAGAGGGCATCGAACTGGGATCCATCGCGTTGGAAATCTGTGCCTTCGTTGAAGACTTTCCCAAATGTGTCTTGGACCTCGGTGATCCGCGAACCGACCCCAATCTTACCACCAATTTTATCCTGAATGTATGGCGCAGCAGAGAGATGATCGGCATGCACATGCGTTTCAATGATCCACTCAAGCGACAGATTGCGTGACTTAATAACCTTGATTAATTCATCTGCGCTCTCATAAGAAATGCGTCCTGCGGCATAATCAATATCTAAAACGCTATCGATAATAGCGCAGTAGTTAGTAGCGGGATCCTCGACGACATAAGAAATAGTATTGCTCGCTGGATCGAAGAAGCCTTCAACTTTAGGCTCAATTCCCAGGTCTATATGTGAAAAATCCATCGCTTTACCCTCAACATGTGACCAGTGCGCCACCAGCTTTTTTCCAGGCAGCTACGCCGCCCGCTAGGTTAAAGACAGGCGAAAGTCCCATATCCTTTGCTGCTTTGGCAGCAAGTGCTGAGCGCCCACCAGAGGCGCAGTAAAACACGTAGGTTTTGTCTTGGTTAAATGCTTCATTATGAACCGGACTCTCAGGATCGATATGGAATTCAAGCATGCCTCTAGATGAGGCAACCGCACCTTTAATTAGCCCTGTCTTTTGTTGTTCTAAGCCATGACGGAGATCAACAAATACATGATCTGAGGAGCCAACCAAACTCAACGCCTCCTCGGCACTCATCGTTGGTATTTCTTTCAGCGCCGCCTTTACGATATCTTTGGAGGTCTTCGTGATATTTTGAGGCATCTTTGCGTCTCCTTTAAACCAATTCAAAATCGCGTTTAGGGGCCAATCAGATGATCCACTGCAACCACATCCACAAAAGGCAGGTCCGGTAATTTGATTGTCATATTTACTCAAATCTCTAGGTCCAGACGGGGTTTCCAAAACGGGCGGAACAGCTCTATCTTTGGGCAACGGTTCATGACAACCTTAAGCCCTGCATTCTCCGCTAATTTTGCCGCCTTATCATCATAAACGCCAATCTGTCCCCACAGCACTTTTGCGCCCACTGCAATTGCTTTTTCAGCGATTGCATAAAGCTCTTCCTTGGGACGGAACACATCAACCATATCAATGGGCTTATCAATTTCTTCCAGAGTGCGATAAACCTGCAATCCTCTAATTTCTGTAAGATTTGGGTTTGGATTGATTGGCAAGATATCATATCCAATCTCGCTCAACTGGCGCAGCACGCCGTAGCTGAATTTGGTTTTGTCCGCACTCGCACCAACCATCGCAATCGTTTTGACGGATTTCAATATGTCGGCCAAGTATTTCGGATCATAGTCATAGATGCGGTCAATCTCAGCTTGGGGCATCAAGGGTCCTCCGGTGTGGCAATATCTGCCTTCAGTTCATGTGGCTTGAGGGGATCCAGAAAAGGATTGCGATAAAGGTTGTCATGGCTTTCAACCCCGATTTGCAGCTTTATGTCAGATGTCGCACGGGCAACGCATAAGATGACATATCCGTTTGCGATCTGTCTGTTATTAAGTGCGACTTGGCGACGTTGATCAATATTGCCCTCCACGAGCTTTGCAGCACAGGTAATACAGCCACCATATTCGCAGCCATAGGGTAGATCGACGCCTTGGTCTCTGAGTTGTTCTAATAACGGACGACGTCCATTGACCATGTAAGCTGCACCATCTCTGTTGGATAGAGTTACTAGATGCTCAGTCATAACCAGATATCACTCGTACAATCGCCACCAGGGTAGCGCGCTTCATGACATCGGCTCGGGCCATTGGGTTCCTGACCAAAATCTACAATAAAGTCTGGGTTAATCTTCATGCCCCCATTCACTGGATCACAGTCAATTTGTACCATCACCCCACCCTTGGTCCGAATGTCTGGATAGAACTGATTATCCCAGGTGGAAAAGAGCGAAGTGGTGACATAAAGCCGACGTCCATCCAGACTAAGCTGGAACATTTGCGGCCCGCCTGCAACATCCACACCATTGACCGTCGGTGCTTTGCCCAACAACCCTCCCATAAAGACCTGACCCGTCAGTTTGGGATTATGGGGGTCAGTGATATCATATTGGCGCATATCCCCGTGAAGCCAATTGTTCACGTAAAGATATTTGTCGTCCATTGACACCAAAAGCGCGGACATAACGCCCGGTAGCGGGATCGGCCATTCGGGATGTAACTCATTCTCCACATCAATGATTTTTTCCCATTGCCACTTTCCAGCATCATTTTTCCACCAGTGGATCACATTGGTGGATAATGCAGCACCACAGAACCCATGGGTGCTGTCGGGGTTATGATGGAATTTGACTTCTAAAGGTAACAGACCGTCTTCGCCTAAGTAGAAGCTCTCAACCGGTACCTTTTTCTCAAAGTCCCAG
>NZGC01000015.1 GCA_002689445.1 Gammaproteobacteria bacterium | reverse complement strand
CCGCCCTGGCTCGCCAAGCCTCTGCAGGGGTCACGCCGACTATTTCGGGCGCTGCCCCCTTTCTGATTCCTCGACCACAAGGAACGGACCGCCCGATCAATCTGCCGGTTCGCTGGCTTGGGATTGTCGAAGCGAGAATCCTTAACCACCTGGTGGCAATCGGGATCAGCCGCGACAGATCAATCGGTATCGCGCCAATCTAAAAGGTCTCCTAAGCGACTGAAAGCGTACTCTGCAGATCAGCCATGCCGCGGTCTGAAGGTTGGGCACCTCTGGCGAGAAACGTCAACAAGTCCCTAGCAGCGCTTAACTCGGATCTTTTGCGGCATTGGGATCTGCATGGATCGGGTCAATCCAAAACAAACCATCAGGATCTTCGACAACGGGAATATCCAAATTAACGACCACCGGCTCCTGATTACTTCTCACCAACACGCAATTGAGGGGTTCGTCCACTGAAGCATTGATTTCTTGATGGGGTACAAAAGGAGGGACATAGATAAAATCTCCTGGCCCGGCTTCACAAACATATTGCAACGATTCCCCCCAGCGCATGCGCGCCCGGCCGCTGACGATATAAATGATACTTTCTAGGTCTCCATGATGGTGAACACCAGTTTTGGCGTCGGCGTGAATGTGCACCGTCCCCGCCCATAATTTGTCAGCGCCTGCTGTTGCGCGATTGATTGCCGCTGCCCGGTTCATCCCTTCGGTTTGCGGGGTATTTAAATCGAGGTGATCGCCACTGACTACCTTGACTCCGTTGTGCTTCCAATCTTCGTGCACTTGATCATTCACAAAAAGACTCCTGAACTGCCTCGAATCCTTCAATAAACACGATTCAGTCTCTCTCAGCAAGTGGGCAAATTCCCGTTTAGCCTGCCGAAAACCGCATTTTTGCCACCATCGATCGCAGGACCCCATCGACAAAGGGGTCCGCATGTTAGTCTTATTCTCGCTACCAACCGTACTTTAACTTCTGTCCGCGCATCTCTATGCCCCCGGAGCCTTCATGATTCATTACCTCAAAATGCCCTTTGTTTTCTTTTGGAAACTGCTCAAGACCCTGCAGACTCTGTTGTTTGGTCTTTTGGCCTTGGGTCTTGTGATCGGGCTTTTCACCGCCACCTTTTCCAATCAACAGCCGATCGTTCCAGATGCTGGCGCCTTGGTGCTTAATTTATCCGGCTATGTGGTCGAGGCCAAAACCTCTGTTGATCCGTTCAATGTCCTCGCCGGCGGTGATGCGCCTGAGGAAGTGCTCCTGAGCGATGTCCAAAAAGCACTGGAGAAAGCGAGCAATGATGATCGCATTACAACGCTCGTCTTAGCGTTGGACAACTTTTACGGTGGCTTGATGCCGCATCTCGAACTGATCGCAGACGACATCGCGGCATTTCGAGCATCCGGCAAAAAAGTCATCGCAGCCAGCCGGGGTTATGAGCAATCTGCCCTGTTACTTGCCGTTGAAGCCGACGAAGTCCTCATGGACCCAGAATATGCCGCTCTGCCCGAAGGCTATGCTGCCTATCGAACCTATTTCAAAAGCTTTTTGGACCGATTCAACATTACGATCAACTTGTTCAAGGTTGGCCAGTATAAATCCGCTGCAGAGCCCTATATTCAGGATGCGATGTCTGAGGAAGATAAAGAAGCGCGGCTGGCTTATCTCATGGCTTGGTGGAAGACCTATACGGATCGAGTCGAGCAAGCAAGAAACTTGAGTCCCGGCCAGGTTGACCAAAGCATCGTTGATGTCGAGGCAGTGCTGACCGCCGCCAACGGCAATCTGGCCCAGGTGGCCCTCGACACGGGACTGGTTGATCGACTGCTCACTGAATGGGAGCGGGACGAATATCTCATCAGCGTCATTGGCGAGGATCCAGAGGATGACACTCAGTTCGCTGGGATCGACTATCAAAGCTATCTTATTGCCAACCCCGACGAGCCCGTCGAGGCAGAACATAAAATCGCCGTCATCACGGCTGTGGGAAACATCATCGATGGCCAAGCTGAACCCGGAACCATTGGTAGCCTAACGATGCTTGAACAGATTGCGGAGGCCCGAGCAGATGATCAAGTCAAAGCGATGGTCATTCGCATCGACTCGGGTGGCGGCAGTAAATCTGCTTCGGAAATGATCCGCCAAGCGTTGGTCCAGGTGCAAAAGGATGGCACCCCAGTCATTGCGAGCATGGGGTCTGTCGCGGCTTCAGGCGGTTACTGGATTGCAGCCTCAGCCGACAAAATTTTTGCGCACAGCAACACCATCACAGGCTCCATCGGAATCTTTGGATTGGTGCCCACCTTTGAAAAGGCGCTCGCCGAGCTTGGCATTCGTGGCGATGGCGTGGCAACGACACAACTTGCAGGTAGCGTGAGTCTCGATAGAGGTATTGACCCCCTGTACGCGAGGTTATTGACCCGCATTATTGAGTCCGGCTATGAACAATTTCTTACCGTTGTCGCTGAGGGTCGAAGCATGACCGTCGATGAGGTGGATACGATTGCGCAAGGCCGGGTGTGGACCGGCGAGGCAGCTCAACCGCTGGGCCTTGTGGACTCAATTGGTGATCTAGAGGCGGCTGTCAACGCCGCCGCTGAATTGGCTGGCATCGAGGATTACGGCATCTGGCATGTTGGCCCAAAACCTTCAAAACGTCAGCAAATCATTGACGCTTTAACCTCAGAACTCCAAGCCATTATCAAGCCAAAGACTCAGCTCACTGACCGGATCTTGGGCCCCCTCAAGCGCGAGGCTAACATTTTAGCGTTGTTAAACGACCCTCAACACGTTTATGTGCTCTGCGACAGCTGCCCGAAGCCTGGCAGCGACTGACCTCCAACTAGGCGGTTGCCAAAGCCTTAGCGACTGAGACGGTGCGCTCAACCAGCGCATCGATCGTCAACTGAGATTGCCCCGCCAGCGAGACGCCGACGGCTCCTTGCCAAGGACTCAGCCAATGCTTGGGAATCGGCTTGCCCTGCAGCGACCACAAGGCACCCACCGTTGCGCCGTTACAATCGGTATCAAGACCCTCGGCAACCACATCACCAATGGCGGCACTGAAGTCATCGGCATTTCGTAATAGCGACCACAAGACCAATCCGAGGTTATTCACCGTGTGCACGACATGCAAATTTTGATATTCGGCTCGGATGATTGCCCCGCCTGCCTCATTTGCTGCCAAGGACTGAGCTCGACGAATCACGCCGGCACAGTCGCAGTCCTGTGGAATCTGCAGCAAGGCTTGACTCACCGCTTCCTCAAGGGTGCCGCCACCTGCCAGTACCGCCCCCATCGCAGCCACCACAACAGCCCCATAAACCCCTTCACCTCGATGCGACAGTTGCGCATCGATGGCAGCAAACCTCGCCGCCCGCTCCGGCTCGCCAGGACACACCCAACCATAGACATCGGCTCGAATCTGCGCGCCAATCCAATCGGAGTAGGGATTGTCGGCACATTCGTCAATATCAAACCCCAAATCGCTGCCCTCGGCAAACCACTCATGACCATCCACCAGCAACTTTCGATACGCAGCCCGCTCGGCGGTGTAAGTGCTCGCCAGCGGAAGATGTTTCAACCAGGCCCGAGCAACCGCCGACGTCGTCAAGTCCTGGCCATGGGTTTCGAGCAACATCAAGGCAAGCACCGAATAGTTGATGTCATCATCCGGCATGCTCACATCGAACTGATCCTTGCAACAAGTCTGCAATAGCAGCGGAGGCGCCGCTTCGCTGGCAGGAATATAATCACGTAGGGGCAGCGCGTTGACTTCCTCCAAGTAGGCCGCCACCGCAGGCTGACCCGCCTGCATGGAAAATCGTTCCACGGCTTTTCCCAGCATGCAGCCCGAAACTCGACCGAGCCAAGCACCTTCGATTCGTGAGCGGTAATCCCTCGGACGTTGGCTGTCTGACATCTTCTACTCCTGTTTGGTATCGGTTGGGTGACAACGCGCTGGCCGGCGACTCTGGCTTAAAACAATAATCTCTTGCCAAGGCTACTCATATTAAGTTCCTACGCTACTCGGCCAGTAAACCGAAGAAGTTCACTGCCGGCAAGCACCTTGAAGATAGGCCCGCCCGGCTGATCCATCTACACTCCACTCCTGCAGCTGCGCCTCACAGGCTCTAGGTGGCGTAAGCCGAGCCTCCGTCGCAAGTAATCACTTCACCTACGGTGAATTCTCCCGCTCTTGAGCACAAAAATATCGCTAACCCCGCAATGTCCTCCGGCGTACCCACCCGTTTTCTGGGATTATTATTGGCCACCGAGCTCCAATCAATATCAGTATCCCCACCCCCGCCGACCCCAGTACTGAGCATCCAAGTTGGGAAGGGGCCGGGAGCAATCGCATTGACAATAATGTTGTCTTTTGACAAGTGCAGGGCAAGACCCCGAGTCAGATGATGCAGCGCCGCCTTGGAAGGGCCATAAGAGAAAGTCTCGAACACGGGGTTTTTAATGCCATCGATAGATCCCACATTCACCACTCGAGCGGGCTTATCAGCGGAGGCACTGGCTCTCAACAGAGGTAGCAGTTTTTGGGTTAAAAAGAATACCCCCTTGACGTTGGTATCCATGACTTTGTCCCAACCCAGCTCAGGAAATTCATCCAGGGGAGCTCCCCAAGAAACGCCGGCATTGTTGATTAAAATATCCAATTTGGACTCTAGCGTCATTAATTGCTCAGCAAGCGCCTGACAGCCCTCGACATCAGATAAGTTGGCTGGCAGTGCAATACATTGGCCACCATGTTCTGCTTCCAGGCGAGCTGCTGTGGCAACACAGGCATCGGCTTTGCGAGAACTGATGTAGACCTTGGCACCATTGGCCAAAAACCCCGCGGCGATCATCTCGCCAATGCCTCGTGAACCACCGGTCACCAATGCGACCTTGCCCTGAATATCGAATAATTTGTCAAACATAGACCTTCCCTGTACCTAACCTTATTGCGGATTTGATGCGTTGTGACCTTCTCTCATAACTCTTGCGAGCAATAGCCATTCGGAATGATTAGCGTCAGGTCATTTTGTGCTGCTTGTTCGGGCAACGCGCAAACGCTGATGGCCATCACCCGGCAATTGCGGCGAATCACCATTGCCTCACACCATACATTCCGATCAACCATCTCAATGGCCTTGCGCTCACTGCGCACACCGTGTTTTAGTCTCTTGGTTCAACCAAAAGGAGTTATAGCATGCCTGATATTGCTAGCGATCTGTATACCCTTGCCATGTCTGCCGAGGCGCAGCCGTTAATGGATGCAGTGCAAAAACATATAGCCGACAACGTCGAGCCCATTACTGAGGAATTTCAAGCGCTCGAGAAAGAAAAAACCGATCGCTGGTCTTGGCACCCAAAGCAGCTCGAACTGCTTGATGGCGCCAAACAAAAAGCCAAAGACTCCGGCTTGTGGAATTTCTTTTTGCCTGACTCAGAAATTGGCGAAGGCTTAACCAATCTTGACTACGCCTATATCGCTGCCGAGTTGGGTAAATTTCCATTGGCCTCAGAAACGCTGAACTGTAGCGCACCTGACACCGGCAATATGGAAGTCCTTGAGCGAGTCGGCACGCCAGAACAAAAAGAGCAGTGGCTAAAGCCGCTTCTCAATGGTGATATACGCTCTGCCTATGCGATGACAGAGCCAGGCTTGCCCTCTTCGGATGCAAAAAACATCAGCACTCAAGCGGTTTTAGATGGCGACGAATGGGTTATCAATGGCGAGAAGTTCTACATCTCCGGCGCCGGCGATCCCCGCTGTAAAATCATGATCGTCATGGTGAAAACAGATCCGGATGCACCACCGAGTCGCCAGCAATCTCAAATTCTTGTCCCCAAAGATACCCCGGGCGTCGAAATTCTAGAGGGCATGCAGGTGTTCGGTCAGGATCACGCTCCCCGCGGGCATATGCACATTAAATTCAACAACGTGCGCGTGCCTAAAAGCAATATTTTGCTGGGCGAAGGCCGAGGCTTTGAAATTTCGCAAGTGCGATTGGGACCGGGTCGGATTCACCATTGCATGCGCAGTTTGGGTAAAGCAGAAAAAGCGCTTGAGCTGATGGTAAAACGCTCTGCCACCCGGGAAGCCTTCGGTAAGCCCATTGCAAAATTGGGTAAAAACCTCGAGGTCATCTCCCGTGCCAGAATTGAAATTGACGCCATGAAACTAATGGTGCTCCAGGCCGCAAAAGCCATGGACGTGCTCGGCAACAAAGAGGCTAGGGTTTACGTGAGCGCCGTCAAAGCGATGGTGCCAGAGAAAGTCTGCCTGATCATCGACCAAGCAATACAAATGCATGGCGCCACCGGCATTTCGCAATGGTCACCGCTTGCAGGCATGTATACAGATATGCGTCATCTGCGATTTGCTGACGGCCCTGACGAAGTGCATCACATGGTTGTCGGTCGTGCCGAGATCCAAAAGTACGATCTCTGGTAGACCACTGGCCACACCTTCGGGTGCTCTCTCGTCTTAAGCAGGCTGTCTTAAATCAACCTCTTAAACCCGCAGAGCACCTGATGCGCCTTCGCAACCGGTGGCCGGACTTACTGCCAAGGGTCAAAACATCCCTATCGCTCAACTCTTATCTCTTAGGCTTTTCCGAAAAAGCGCTTAAGTCCAATCCACCATTTTTGCGCGAATTCGCGTCAGCGCCTGACTATGGATCTGACTCACTCTCGATTCACTGACTTCTAAGATTTCACCAATTTCCTTCAGATTCAAATCTTCTTGGTAATACAAAGCCATCATTAATTTTTCTTTCTCTGGCAAGGTGTCAATCGTCGCCGTCAAAGCCGCTTTAAAGCGCTCATCCTGCATCAACGCCTCGGGCCCCTCTTCCCGGCCCGGCAGATCGTCCTCTGGCGTGTCCTCAAGTAACACCAATTGACAACTGGCCGTTTCGTTGAGCAGTTGATGATAGTCGTTCATCGACAAGCCAAGCTCACCTGCAATGTCTTGATCAGACGCTTGCCCACCATTGCGAGCCTCGACTTCCCGAACTGCGCTTGATAACCGACGCGCTTTTTCATTGATAGATCTTGGTGCCCAGGACAACTTTCGAAGCTCATCCAACATCGCACCTTTAATGCGAATCCCAGCGTAGGTTTCAAAACTGGCGCCTTGATCCGGAGAAAAGCTGCGAACAGCGCTGAGCAAACCCAAGAGCCCCGATTGCTGAAGATCATCGAGTTCAACGGTGCTCGGCAAGCGCGCGAGTAGATGTAAGGCAATCCGCTTAACCAAAGGGAGATGCTGCGCAATTTTTTCGTTTTGCTGCAGTTTCTGTTGACTGGCGTAAACGGAGGCCGCATTCATGGGGATTCTGCCTCGGCTGGTGGTGCGTTAGTCGCAGAGGCAGAGGCTGCGAGCAGACGTTCAACAAAAAATTGTAGATAACCATTGGCTTGATCCGGCATCGGCCAGCGACTGATTTTCTCACTGATTTTGACCAAGGCTTTCGACGCAGGACTTCTCGGGTACGCATCGACCACTGCTTTTTGAGACTGTACCGCACGCCGCAACTGCTCATCAAAAGGCACGGTCCCTAAATACTTTAAACCCACCTCGAGAAACCGATCCGTGGTGTTCAGTAATTTTTCGTACAGGTTCATACCCTGGCTTTCGTCGCGTACCATGTTTGCTAAGATCTGGAACTGCTTGATGCCATGCCGCATCGACAGGACTTTGATCAACGCATAGGCATCCGTCAGCGAGGTTGGCTCATCGCACACCACCACAACCACCTCTTGGCAAGCCTTGGCAAAGGAAACCACACCATCGGCAATTCCTGCTGCGGTATCCACCAACAGCACATCAATGGGTTGTTTGAGTTCGCTAAACGCCGAAATGAGGCTCCCGTGCTCGACACTGGTCAACTCAGCCATCCGCTCGATGCCAGAGCTCGCAGGCACAACATGGATACCCAAAGGGCCTTCAATGATGATGTCGTCTAAGTTCTTTTCACCGGCGATGACATGTTGCAAATCAAACGAGGGTTCAAGGCCGAGCAGCACATCGACGTTGGCCAAACCAAGATCCGCGTCCATCAGCATCACTCGCTGTCCAGCAAGGGCCAGGGCCGCGGCTAAATTAACCGAGACATTGGTCTTGCCGACGCCGCCCT
The DNA here is from genome assembly GCA_002689445.1 of Gammaproteobacteria bacterium. GTDB lineage: Bacteria > Pseudomonadota > Gammaproteobacteria > Pseudomonadales > Azotimanducaceae > UBA9926. The sequence goes on along the minus strand of NZGC01000015.1, from coordinate 1,933 downwards.
TACCACTGGCGACTGCGATGACTCTGACTGCATCAGGCATGTCTTTGTTCACCTTCTTTAAGGTTAGCCGATGTATGCTGCGAAGCCTTCATCATAGCAAAGGCTTCGCTTAAGAGGGATGAGATTTTTGCAGTCTTGATATCGGATATTCCCTGACCATGACAGACATAAGCCAACGGTAACTGGGTTTTCATCAAAGTAGCAAGACCACTGCCCATATTCAGGGCCTCATCGGTCTTGGTGAGTATCGCCGCCGCTGCAGGCGCATGGGCATATTGTTTGACCACTTCGTCTGCCAACCCCAGTTGGCTGGTGGATGACACAATCAGCAAGTTTTGCGCGCGTCTTCCGCCGATCTCAATTTCACTCAATCGCCGATTAATTTGGATATCTCGCTCGCTCATGCCAGCAGAATCGATCAGCACCAAAGATTTGTCGGCTACCTGCTGCAATGCCTCGGTTAATTGATTGGCATCGACAGCAACCTGGACCGGAAGATCCAGTAACTTACCCAACGTCATCAGTTGATCTTGACCGCCCATTTTAAAGGCATCCGTGGTAATGAGTGCGACCGAATCTCGGCCGTTCTTCAGCGCGTACCGGGCTGCGAGCTTGGCAACGGTGGTGGTTTTACCCACGCCGGTCGAACCAATGACGGCAAATACACCACCGGCGTCGAGCAAGGATTCATCGGTGACTTGCAACTGGGTGCCGATCAGTTTCAGCAATTGCTGCCACTCATCACAAACTGTCTCGCAAGCGATAAACTGATTGGCGTCAAAATGCATCATCAGTTGATCTAGGCTCGCTGGCTGTAACCCTAAATCAGACAATCGAATACGCGCCTGCTGAATCACATCGTCACTGTCTAAAGCTCGAGCTTTGAGCTTGGCCAACTCGTCAACCAACAGCGATTTCAGTCCAACCAGCTCGTTCTGTAAGTCAGACAATGCTGCCGCGCCCATGGGGTGCAAGGTAGCGACTTGGCGCAATTGGGGTACGGCAACCGTTTGCCGAGGTGTGTTCATTTCTGTCGTATGACCCGGCACTGCCTGGCCTCGCAATCCAGGCTCTTGGGCAAGCTTTGACGCGTTTGACTCTGCCGCGGTGCTGGCTACTTCTACGCCCCCAGCAGCCAAGGTTGGCGCAGTCATTGGCAGCGGCGACACCGGTTCTGTAGGCGTCGGTATGGCAGGTTGCTCGCCGACAATTTGCGCTCGCCCGACGCTTGCAGCCGAGGCACCAAAAGCCGTCACCTCGACCTGAGATTTCTTCACCGCAGTCGAGACGTCGAGTGACTCTGCCTCGAACTCATTGGTCGCTAAAATCTCAATTTTATCTCCGATCCGCCGATTCGAAAGGATCACCGCATCAGGACCCAAAACGCTCCGGACGCTCAGCATTCCCTCACGAACGTTGTCTGCTAAAAATCGTTTTATTTCCATCATCATCTCCAAGCATCAAGGCTTATGCCGCCTGTTGCGAATTGCCTATTGTGCCCACCACGCGAATTCGCTTCTCGGCGGGGATTTCGTCATAGGCCAATACATGTAATCCTTTGTTGTTGCTCTGCACCAGACTGGCCAGCCAGAGTCGTATGGTGGACGCCACCAGCAATACCGCAGGCTTGCCTTGATTTTCCATTTGCGTCACGCCATCGTTAATTTGTTGCAGCATTTGCTCCGCGAGACCCGGCTCCAGTCCCATCGATTGCTGCTGACCTCTTACTGCATCTTGCAACATCTGTTCCAACCTTGGCTCTAACGACAAAACCTCTAGCTCTGGCGCTAAGCCATTGATTTGCTCATAGATTGTTCTCGATAACGCCATTCGCACTCCGCCGGTTAGGGCGTCAGAATCTTGACTCTTCAACGCGCCTTCAGCCAAAGCTTCACAAATGGTACGAACATCTTTGATGGGCACGCCTTCAGCT
>NZGC01000014.1 GCA_002689445.1 Gammaproteobacteria bacterium | reverse complement strand
CATATAAGCAATTGATTTTCATAATAATTTATATTTTTATGGGTCTGGGTGTAACAATTTAGATCGCATCCATCATCTTTTCTCGCTTTTTCGTCTCATCAACATCGATCCATTTTGCATAAGTCCTGAAGAACATCTCTAGAGAAAGTCTTAATCCCTAGACTGCGATGTTGGTTTAATGCTCGCCTGACTGCAGTGTTAGATAGAGAAATTTGTTAATTCAGCTATGGTAGGTACCCGTTCGGTAGCGAATGGGTTGAGAGATGGGTATGGCCTTACGTTCAGAACCGCCTTACAGGCCTAAGGTAGACTTCGCAATAATATTCCGCTGAACCTCATTGGAACCGGCATAAATCGTCGCCGCTCTATCGTTGAAGTACTGAGGAGCGGCGGTTGCTGCCATGGTGGAACCAATGGCTTCGGCGTTACTGCCGAAAGTTCTCACTCCTGGTTGATAAATCAGCCCGTAGTAATCAACAGCGGTCATCACACAATGCGCTAACTGCTGTTTAAGTTCTGCACGTCGGATTTTGAGGGCCGAAGAAATCGTGCCAACGGGACGACCTGAAGCAACGGCGGAAAACACTTTGTTTTCAAAACCACTAAACGTTTCCATGCTGATTTCAAGTCGATTGAGTTCGCGGCTATAAGCGTCGTCCTCCAGAAGCGCACTTTTTTTAGACCCGGCGTCAGACAGGAAGGCTTTGAGGTGCTCAAGCTTTACTTTTAACCCCACCGCAGATCTCCCGCCACGCTCGTGCTGTAGTAAATATTTTGCAATGGTCCACCCTTGATTTTCCTTGCCTAGCAACGCAGTGATTGGGACTCGAACGTCAGTAAAAAATACCTGATTAAACTCATGATCCCCGGAAATTGAGATCAGGGGTTTGATCTCAATTCCGGGTAGATCTAAGTCAAATAACAAAAATGTGATACCTTCTTGGGGCTTGCCACTAGTGTCAGTGCGTACCAGACAAAATATTTTGTTGGACCACTGCGCATGGGTTGTCCATATTTTACTCCCATTAAGGATGTAGTGGTCCCCGTCGCGTACGGCGGCACAGCTTAACGATGCCAGATCGGACCCTGCACCGGGTTCGGAGTAGCCCTGAGCCCACCAGTCCTCTCCCGATCGGATCCTTGGTAGGTAGTGACGTTTTTGTTCTTCGGAACCAAACTCAATGATAACGGGTCCGACCATCTTGGTTGAGTTAGGGCTGATTGAAGGCGCCATCGAAAGCGTTAGTTCTCTAGCGAAGATAGCGTGTTGCTCCAAGGACCAATCAGTCCCGCCCCAGGCAACTGGCCAAGAGGGCACTGCCCAGCCTTGATGGTTCAATATTTTGTGCCACTCCAGGGCAACGGGTTGATCTGCGTAAATCCCTGCACACAGTTCCCCGGCCCTTTTTAACTCAGGCGTCAAATTCTCATCAATAAATGTGCGAACCTCGTCGGTGAATAATGCAAGTTCAGCCATGTAGGACTCCTGGATTCCTAAAGGGCTGATAGCCCTAGAGGGTGGTGGACGCGTAAACCGCGCTCTATGTTGCCATAGTTTGCCGAGGAAGCGCTAAGCGAGCTGATCCGTAAAGCAAAGAGATGGCTTGCTGAGGATACGCTACCTGTTTGGATGCGGAGGTGCCTCATTCGTCTTAGGAGCAATAAGCGCTAATGCCAAGCATAATACGGCTGAAGTTGTTGAAGTTTGTATAGCTAAGGGGCTCGGTAAAAAATCGTAAGCCCTTTAGCAACCGCATTACGAACTGGAAAGTGTTACGTTTCGAGCAGATAGTGCTGGCGTGAGCTGGTTAAAGTTTTTATAAGACATGGGTTTATTCTTCCTTGGCAAGGAGTAGCTGCGGTCTCGGGTGTTCTTTGTAGAATCATTTTTTGAATCTATAGGCAAAGCGGTCTTGCAGGCCGCCATAAACTCCCCAGGGTTTAGTGTGATCATCGAGCGGGTTTCTCAGTGCGTCTGATTGTCCATCATAGACAAAACCTGCTTTCTCCATTTCTGACACAACGAAATGCTCTCCAATTCGGTGAAGATCTCCGATATGGGCTAAACCTGAATCAGGTTCCGCAGCGTTGTCGAGGATTATCAGGTTGCCTCCTGGCTTTAAAGCATTCTTCAGCGTTGCCAATAATTCTTCACTCATTTCGTTATTCAGGTAGATATCGTGGAGAACAAAAAATAGGACGATTGCATCGAATTGGTTGGATTCAATATGGTTTTCAGAAAGTACTTGAGCATGTTCATTAAGCGGGTGATCTCGGAGCGGAATAACATTGGAAAGTCGGTTATCTGCAAGGCGTTCTTTCTGATAGAGAAAATGTGCATAAACTCTTCCGGATTTTCCCACTAGCCAGGACAACAATTCTGTTGTGTAGCCCCCGCCCGCGCCAAGTTCAAGAACTTGATCGCCCTCGCTAATTTGAGTGAAAGGGAGGATGTTTAACGGTTTACGTTTTTCATCGTAGGCGAAGTCGGACTTTAGTCGTTCTGGGTGATTTACCGCCGAAAAATATAGGCCATCCTCATTACCTTCAGCGGATAGAGCCAGGCTTAGCATCAGAATCGTTATGACGCTAACATGGTTAAGTGGTCTTAACTTAATGACGTGATCCATTCGGCAGCCGTAAGTCACAGGAACGGAAGAGTATGTCACTGATATGGCGTGACCAAAAGGAGTGGCGTTGGTCTCTGGAACGAATCTTAAGTGGCTATTCGTGCGCGGTGGTAAAAGATACTAATGGCAGAAGTGCCTTGATAAAAAGAGAGATGTCCTAGGGCGGACTTCTGCATTATCTTGTGAACCTGCAAAAGATGATTTGAGAATAGCGGCCGCTGGAGGATCAAATACTGAAATTTGATCTTTCAAAGCGAACAGCACACTTTTCAGCGAGCAATAAAGACGGCGGCTAGTCTGCTTTCTGGCATCTCTCTAACGAAACTATCTAACTCCTCTTGCAGAGGCAATCGCTGCATTTTAGTAGGATCGTCTCGCTGCTGCTCGATAACTTAAGTCTTTCGCACACAATGATTAATCAACGCTTTGTGTTGAGGCTACTATAAATAGAGTCTCGCCTTTGTGCACTGGCGGGGCTGACAATCTCAAAAGCAACAGCCCATCTTTGGGCGATCTCGCCTCGAACAGAGTACGCCCATGCCAATCGGTCAAAACGCCCAACAATTCTCCCGATTTAACAAGGTCTCCCGCTTTTTTTAGGGAAATCCAGCTGCCATCGTTAGGTGATTTGACTGATTTGCGGTCGTAAATAATCTTTTGAGTGTTGGGTGCGCGAAAGGTTTCATTCGTCATGCCTAAATGTCCCAACGTCCGCCTAAAACCCATCACAATCGCATCGATGGCTTCAGCTTCGGGCACTCCCATGCCTCCGCATTCAACATCAATGGCTGGTATTCCCATGGCTACCGCAGCGGACCCCGCCCAGATTGCTTCTTCACGTTGAGAGAACTCCCATTCGAAGGGAACAACATGCTTGAAACCAAAAGCGAACGCCAGAGCCTTTGACTGCTCGACGACCTCGGCTGAACCTGCCTTGGCATAGTATCCAGTCCAAGCAGGCTCTAGATCCTCGTTACCATCACCTGAATGAACATCGAGTACGGCGTCCATTAGAGGATATATGTCATTGGTCAGAAAAAAAGCAATTCGCTGTGACAGCGATCCAGACGCATTCCCCGGAAAAACGCGATTCAGGTTGAGTCCATCGGCCGGGCTTGTATAAATGCTTCTACCTCTAAAAGCAGGGAGATTCGCAATGTGCACAATCACAACCGATCCTTTGATCTTTTCGGGGTCGAGTTCGATTCCGAATTGCTGACTTGCCCTAATGGGCGAGTATTCAGCTCCATGAATCCCAGCCAAAACTAGCAGCTTTGGGCCAGGCATCAAGCCAGTTACCACCGTGATGGGGATGTTAGTGCTCTGATTTGGCGCCTTGATTAAAATGCTTAAGTGATGCTTGCCTGGTTCCAGCATCGCGCTTTTTACAGTCGCTGCTGGCGCAGCCAAAATGCTGCTGCTGATTAAGGCTAAAAGGCTAAAAACTAGAGTACATCTTATAGAGCGCATGGCTTGAATTCCGGAATTTCGGCTAGGTTGGACTCTGACATCGCTTTCTCATGGAAGAGAAAGGGGTAATAAAAGTGTCTCATTTCCGCGTGGAACCTGCGTGAGCATTGGATATATCTTAAGTGTTGCAATACATCGGTGCCGGCAAGCGCGGTCAATCTTCTCTCGATCAACAGTGAAGGTGATAATAGGGCGATCCAAGCCATCGCTTCATGACGATCCCTCATGCCTTTATAAAGTGCCTGAGCGATTGGTTTAGCGGTCCGATCGCCCATTTCCTGAAAAGCGTAATACCATTTCCATTCGAAGGGCTTTCCTACATCTCCATATTCCCTCCACTCGGGATAGGCCTCGGTGAAAGGTTTCATCGTGGCCGTCTTTGGCAGGTCCCAAGCATCGTTAACGGCCTCTCTCTGGGTGAGTAAAATAGATCCACCATTGGGGACAGGTACTCGGTACTCGACAAAGATTTTGCCTATGATCGGTATGAGCAAAGTTAACACAAGCCAAATACTGATAAGACTTAAACCTGCCGTCGCGGCTTCGCGCATCCTCCGGGTGATAAACTGGGATAAAGCTAGCCATACTACGATTTGGAACAGGGTCAGGCCGATCACGCTGGAGGCCTGGATCAGCGTAATATTGCTGTTAATTGCTGCGATTATGAATGGGACGGTGACGGCAGCGGCTAGTAATAAACTTCGGACCATCGCCCGAATCAGGAATATCCGGTTTCCAAATCGACTCGCTGAACAAATGAGTTCATGCCGTCTATCCCTGTGCTCCCTGGCTTCGATGTCAAATAAAAGGCCAATAACTAGAAGGGGGAGTAACACGCTCAAGAAGAAGCTAAAGTCTAAGTGGCCGAGGGTCAAAATTTCCGGGTTTGCATCACTTGTTTCATGTATCTGACCTTCGAGTGCTAATAGTCTAACCCGATGCAGCCAAGTAAGCTCATTGCGTTGACCCACTGCGACAAAGGCGAGTTCGGACGGGGGGTCAAAGGTAAGGTGAAAGAGACTATAAGCGATGTCTCCCGGATCCGTCTTACCTTTTAGTATCTGTAATTGCTCGCTTTTGATCTCGGTGTTAAGTCGGAGTGCAAGGTCTTCTTGATCGTTGATTGTAAGAGCGCCTGCGAGCAAAGAGATAGCGGACAAGAAGAAAGCGACTACAATGAGTGAGCGAAGGGCGGTTTCTTTCCAGGCGAAATTGAACTCTCGCTGCATTTCACGCAACATTTTTATCACCTTTTTTTGCGACATTTGCTGCCATGATTGCAGCGAAAAAACACCAGAAAATTAGCGCGAGGAAATGTGGAAAACTCTCAGAAATTCGAGCGACCTCAAAATTTTCGTGATGAGATGTGGCGTAAAGAATTTTCCAATGGTGCGAGTCGATTCGGGTGCGTTGTTCAGATAGGGGATCTATGCTGCGCTTGATATCGTCATCGTAGGTGAGCTGTTCGGCATGCATGGTGTTCAGCTTTTGAACAAAATCAAAACGGACCCTTTCAGCTTGACGCTGAAAACGTTGGTATTCACTGAGGCTCGTGCCGGCAATATTAACTGAGAAATTTTTCAATGCCAGTGTAGGAGAGAGCAAGCCTAACCAATAAATTACCTGAGTTTGAGCTTTTGCTTGCTCCATCCGCTGGTCGGAAAAACGGTTTAATATCTTTGTCTGTGTCTCCTCGGCATTTAGAGAGATGATGCCTCGAATATTGAAAGGCAAGCTTTCAACGGATTTGACCTCGTATTGTCGTAGCAACTCAGCTCTGAGTTGGTTGAACGCAATGTCGGCCTCATTATGGCCATCCCCTGTACCTCTTAAAGCTTGTTGAACAGCAATGTCAGAGGCAACCTTGCCTTCGTAGGATTTTCCGGTCTCAGCAATACTGCTTGCGAGCGGTGCCGAGATAACACAAAGGACTATCCAAATGCCTAGGAGCGTTGTGAAAGCTGACGCCGATCGCTGGCAGACTGCGGACGTGGCGGTGATGATAAACACCCAAGTCAACAGATAAGTCGCATAACCTAAGAACATGTAAGCTGCTGTCCACACGGGTTCCCCCTCGCTGACTGCAAAACTCAAACCTACTACCAGTGGCGTAAGGGTAATAACTGCGCTCGCGCCGAGTGCTAGGGTTTTTCCAAGCCATAACCGCATCGGGGTTACTGCTATAGAGTACAGAACAATCTCCGTTCCTAGTTCACGCTCACGGGAGATTGAGGCATAGCCTAAAATGATGAGAAGCAGAGGTACGAGCATTTGGTAAGCGAATGCGGGTGACAAATCCGCGAGTTGGCCTGCATAGGCATTACTATAGTTGGGTGGAAAAACTGTCGAGTTTTGCCGGTGTCCTTCCAAGAACATTACTGTACCCGCTGACGCATCGACGCCTAGATCAATGACCGAAAGAGGGGTAGGCGTCCTGAAGATGTAGTGTCCGTAGTGGATCATTCTGTGCGGATGCCGAGCAGGCTGGCTTTCGAAGGTTTTAACCGCTTCTTGTTGAAAGCCTTCACGTGTTGCGCTTTCTGTTTGAACTTGATGTGTTGTGTTTATCAAAGATGCTACCAATAATAGGCTGGCTGCAATGATTGCGGAAAGGCTAAGGCGAGACCGGAACCAGTAACGCCATTCGTCTTTTGCTATAAAATAGATGTCGCCCAGTCTCATGACGCTTGTGATTGCCTGAATGCCTGGTGAACCTCGTCCACGGAGATCTTTTGGTCTTCTCTGGCTTGGAACATCGAAGTCATTTTTCCCTGTCGTAATAAACCTACTCGTTTTGCAACCTCACAGGCACCATAGACATCGTGGGTGACCATAAAAATGGTTGTCCCTAAGTTTGAAAGTGTTTTTAGGATGATGTTAAATTCATCGATTGCTAAGGGGTCAAGCCCCGAAGTGGGCTCATCTAGCAGTAGCAACGGCGAGCGCCGAAGAATCGCTAGCGAGATGGACACTTTTTGGCGCATCCCTTTTGAATACGACGATAAAGGTTTTTTTCTTGCCTCCGGCGCTAACTTGACTTCGTCGAGACTGAGTGAAATTTCCTCGGGGCTTCTCGATATGTGAGCAAGAGACAAAAAGTACTCGAGGTTCTCATAAGCAGACAAATGGGGATAAAGGTTCGCTGACTCGGGTAGATACGATATTTGTGCTCTTGCTCCTTGAATATCGGCCCCTACCTCCACGCCATTAATGAGCGCTTGGCCTGATGAGGGACTTATCAAGCCTAAAAAGGTTAACAGCGTGGTTGACTTTCCCGCACCATTACCGCCCAACAGCGCGAAGATATCGCCCGCATCAATAGTAAAACTAACGTTATCCAGTACTTGATTGTCGCCTCGTAAAACACAGAGGTTTTTGGCAGAGATCGGTGACGAAATCAATACTAACTCCTTAGATCAGTTGAGGGTTCAAATGACACCTCATTCTTCTAAATCACTTGATGGGTTATCCCAAAAGCTTTTGGGATAGGGGCCGTTATACAGTCCCTATCCCTTGCCTTTTAAACAAGGACGTATCCTTGAGGACATTCCAAGAGCGCGTCACTAAAATTGATAGGATGCGGATAGTCGATAGCGCCGTGGAGTTCCTACGCCTACCCAAACATCTGCGTATGAGTTTGTGTAGTACTCACGATCAAAAGCATTGTCGATATCGAGCCTGACTGTAAGGTTCTGGGTCGGTGTGATTTCGCCGAAGAATCGTACTGTCGAATAGCTTGGCAGTGTGAAGTCAAAAGCTGTCCATCCTAGTCTCTCGCCGGTGTACTGAATGCCACTGCCGAATTGAGCGGGCATCCCCTTAAGGGTTAACTGTTTACTCAACTGCAAATTTGCTTGGTGCTTTGGCGAGTTGATGAGTGGGTCGCCAACCTCTATGAGGGCGCCAAAATCCGCGCTCGGGTTGCTGTTAGTGAATGCTGCGTCTGTATAGGCGTACGAAACCCAAAGCTCTAAACCCGAGTTGGTCGAGAGGGATGCGTCAACTTCCACGCCTTGGCTCTCAGCTTCTCCTGCATCAACAGAGAAAAATCCCGCTTCAACGGCAGCAGGGCGACTATCATTTACCAATATATTGGTCTGTTCTACATCAAACAGGGCGATGGTTGCTGTTCCAGAAAGGTTTTCGTTAATGGCTGTGAAGTCTAGTTTGAGTCCCATCTCGATAGACTCAGTTACGTTGGGCTCGAATTGGACGCCTTGGAAGTCAGAGCCTGTCTGCTGCCTGAAGCCTTCGCCGAAAGATCCATAGACACTTAAGCCGTCATTGACGAAATAGGTGAAACCAAATTGTGGTGATACGCGAGTATCGGTTGAGATTGCTCGAGAGGCGGGGGTTGCTCTTAAATTGGTTAGTTGCTGTTCGAAATCATCCCAGCGTAAACCCAGTCTAACTTGCAAGCGATCGGTTATTTCGATTTGGTCTTGAAGATACAAACCGAACCCCGTGAGGCTTTCTTCTCGATCCGTATTAGGACCAGGAGTGGGTTGCGGTGATAGGCCATAAACAGGGTCGAGCACATCCAGAAAGAGATACGCTGCTGGGTCAAGGGCTGATAGATCGGCGTCCGCGGGAATGAACGCCGGTCGGTAGCGTAGTATGAGCTGATCATTGTTAAAACGATCGTAATCTAAGCCGATAATCAGGCGGTGACGTAGTTCAGCCGTTTGAAATTCGCCCGCCAGTTCAGCACGGACAACGGTATAATCGGATTCAAAATTTCGATACCGAAAGAAACGAGTTAAGTTGCGGCCATCTCGAAGATAAGTTTGCCGACTACCGAAATTTGGTTCAGAGGCGTTTCCTTCAAACGAAGTGTCTCGATAACCCAGTCCAGCAAGCAGGCTCCAGTTCTCAGAAAAATTGTGCTGAAGTTCAAGTTGATGCCCGAGAACTTCGGTCTCTATAGGGCCATCGCCAGGCTCTCCGGAGAACGTTGACCGCGGAGTAAAGCCGAATTCAGGAGAATAGGCTGCACCTCGGTCAAAAGGTATGTCTTGTCTCGTATATTCAAGTTCGTAAGTGATATTCGTTGCATTTGACATGTTCCAAGAAATCGAGGGGTAGAATCCCATACGTTCGCTCTTGACGGTCTCCCTGAAACTCTCTGAGTCTTCGTAAAAACCAACAAGTCGCCATCCCAGTGCGTCATTGGTTCCGTCAAATCCATCCGAGGTTGATTGATAATCTCCCTCAAGCCGGATTTGATTCCATCTCCCAACAGTCGCTTTAATATCGCCCTCGGTTTCAAATTGCGGTCGTTTCGTTATGAGGTTAACGGTTCCACCAGGCTCGCCGCGACCATAAAGTGCAGACCTAGGCCCTTTCAGGACCTCTACAGTCTCGATGCCGGCGATGTCCCTGGGACCCGCAAATCCCCGGCCTGCGTTGAAACCATTGACCAGGAAGCCGCTTGGTAGATTGATGTCCCCCGCAAAACCTCGAACTGAGAAACTGTTCCATAAGCCTCCAAAGTTGTTTTGCCGGGCAACCGAACCTGAGAGGTCAAGCGCATCATCTAGACTGATCGCGCCAACAGTGTCCAGAAGTGCGCCGTCAATAATTTGATCCGCGGCAGGAACTTCTAGGTCGTCAAAGTTACCTTGATAGGCGCGCCGCTTGCCTATTACAAAAACCTCTTCGATGGTATCCAGTTGTTTCGGGGGTGTATCTTGCGCTAGAACTGGTTGTGCGGTCGCGGCCGCGATACTAGCGATGAGCGCGAAAGTCGCGCGATGGTTTATATTGCTCATAGTACACTCAATCTCAGAATTGCTCATAGGGTTAGCTTTACATCTCAGTAAGCTGTAGTTCTTTGTAAATTTGATGAGACAGATTTAGATCGAGGGTGGGCCTGTTGCTGGCGGTGTTATGTTCGCGTTTGCGCGTCTTTTTGAGCCGTCGAAATACAGTTGGCTGTATCGGCGCCCATTTTGTGAAAGCAGATTGGTCTCATGTCTAAGAGTAGCGGCAAATTTCTCTTCGTCGAGCAAAAGTGCTGTGCATGTCATGCATTCCTGGTCGTGGGGTTGACCACCATATTCTGTTGCATGAGCGAACTCTAAGAGTTGACCTAACAGAACAAGAGTAACCAAAAACGCATTTCGAGAGATTTTCATCGGACCGGATGATACCGACTTTAATGCTTTGATCAAGAGTAAAGTGCTCAGCGTCCTGCTCTTAACTAGAATTTTTTGGTCTATCTATGAATTCAAAAGTTAATTTAGCTTGATCCAAGGTGTGGATTAACGACGGTTACCGCTCTTGACATAGAATTTTTCAATAAAGAATCGATTGCTTAGCGAACCAATTCCTGCATGAAGTTGAGTCAATCTTTTTCTCGCACTAACTATAGTGTCTCTGACCAGCTATTCACTCTGTTTTCGCCGCGCTCCAGAAATTGAAACTCATCACCACCACTGCGACCAACAGCAAACCCGCAGCAACGAGGAAGGAAGATTCAATATCAGGGGGTGCGATGCTGCCAAGCAGTAGGCTGGCCAATAGGCCGTGGTAAATGACGCCAAACATTCCGAGCGTGATGGCCGCAATCTTTGCACTTGTTTTGTCTCCATAAAGGGGGCCTGCCACCAGCAGGCTAAACACGCCATAAAGCCAGAAACCCAAGTAATCAAAGGAAGTGTAGAGCGAGAAAGGAACAGAGACGTTCAACAACGTGAGCAAGGGGTCTGCCAGTTCCGCGCCGACTGCGTTGTTGGTAATCACGTCTGCGAGCTGTGGTATTGTCCAGATCGCCATAAATTTGGGAATGATAAAAGCGACAACAGAAAGCAAGACAACCATTGCAGCAAGGGCAGCGCGAAGTGGATTTTTTACCGCTATGTGCCAAGCGATAGCGAAGAAAACGCCTGATAGGCTGAACATGGCGGCAATCTGGTTCAGCCAGCCGAGGATGAATAGGTCACGATTGGCCGTTAGCCAAGCGACCCGATCTGCATGCTCTGCGGTATAACCCCCTGGTGCATCCAGCGGCAGGAAGAAACTGATCATCCCAGTCACTATTGCTATCACCGCAGACCAAAAACCGAACCGATTCATCTGTAAGTCTAAAGTCAATGTCGTCGTCAAAATCTACTCCCTATATCGGATATCAATAAAATCAAGAATGGCCTTGTGCATCGCACTTCTGTCGGATTCCCACGGCCGGCCTTGGCCGGTGAACAGTACCTCACTCTCTAGCAGGGCCATCAGACACAGAGCTTCAGCACGGGGCGATGAGTTTCCCGCGGCTTTAAGGGCTGTTTCCAGCAGCAGCAAGTACTCTTCGTAAATGTCTTTCAGTAGATCTGAAACTAAAGGTTCGACTTGTTGCATTGCCCAGAGCTGGGGCCAGACTCTGTCTTGGGTTTGCGCATCTTCTGTAAGCATCATCTTCGCTATTCGTTGAATGGTCAGTGGTTCTCCCCAACGAATCAAAAGTTCTCGAAACTCGTTGCCCAGATATTCAACCATGGCGCGCATGAGTGCTTCCCAAGTACGAAAGTGGTACTGCAAAGCTCCAAGTTTCATGTCACTGGCTCGAGCTAGGTGGCGCATGGTAAGGCTGCTGTAACCCTCATCTGCGATGATTTCTAACGCAATATGCAATATCTGTTTTTGACGCTCGCTTATCACAGCGTCGGTCGTTTTCTTCATGAATTTGTCCTATTACCCGGAGTCGAGCATCGTCTCACTGAGGCGGTCGTCAGTGCCCGTTTCAGGACACGGGCAGCCTTCAGCATTGACATGAGGGTGGAGATCATAGAGCATGTCGATTGACATGTAAATATCTAAGAGGTGACAATGGCGATCGAGATAACAAGACGAGATCTCCTCAATGGCATGGCAATT
>NZGC01000013.1 GCA_002689445.1 Gammaproteobacteria bacterium | reverse complement strand
TCACTGTCAACCCAAGGTGGCGAGCAGGGGATCAAAAGGGATTGTTTATGGGCTGGGAGCAACCATTGGCGACGATGTATGTCTCGATGACTGCCGCCGTGATCCTGTTTCAGCTCTGTTTAATCCTTGGTGCACCCTGGGGAAAAATGACTCAAGGCGGTTCTCAGGAGGGGGCTTTGTCAGCATCCGGTCGAGGGGTGGCTGCTGTTTCGATTCTTGTTTTATTGTTCATGGCGGCGGGCATATTGTCAGCAGTCGGACTGCCGCCGAATTGGGCACGTTGGACAGCTTACACGGCGATAGCGATACAGGGTTTCAGTGCTCTGTTAAATTGGATCACCCCGTCTGAGTCAGAGCGGCGGTTGTGGGGACCGATAACAACCCTCATGCTCGTACTGGCGGTCGCAGTGGTGTTAAGCGATTGACTACTAGAGGCGAAGTCTTTTTGACGACGGTCATCGCAGGCGCTGACGATAAGGTCGTGATGTACGAGACCATTCTCCCAAACAAGTGTGACCTATGAGCAGTGCCAGTGCGAAAGAGCATAATGCGTTAGAGGGCGGGATAGCACCCACGTTCTTCAAGTATTTGATTCCCTCATTGGCAGGCCTGATCGCGATGACTTCGGCTTCGCTGGTCGACGGCATTTTTATCGGAAATTATGTTGGGGTTACGGCGCTTGCTGCAGTCAATCTCATTATCCCCATTACGGCGCTGGTGTTTGGCATTGCTATGATGCTGTCGGTGGGTGGGTCTGTCCGGGCTGGCAAGTACCTCGGAGAAAAGAACACCGCAGCGGCATCAGCCATCTTCAGTAAAACATTGCTGAGCGTATCCGTTTATGGGGTGGTGGTGATCGGTCTTGGGTTGAGTTTCGAAGAGGCGCTGTTCGCCGGTCTTGGTGCCGACGAAGCGCTGTTCCCTGTGATGAGCGAGTATTACAGGATCATCATGCCGTTCCTGTTTGCTCAATTGATCGTCGTTGTGTTGTATTTTTTTGTAAGGCTCGATGGAATGCCGAATTTAGCCGCGATCTCACTCGCGATCGCGGCTGCCGTCAATATTATTCTCGATTACTGGTTTATTGTGATTTACGACTGGGGGTTAACGGGTGCGGCGTTGGCAACCGGTCTATCTCAGGCGATTCCCATGTTCGTGCTTCTGGCCTACTTTGGGTGGCCCAAAAGACGGCTACAATTTGCGGTTCGACAGCATCGTTGGCGAGAGGTTTTTCAGGCTGCATATAACGGTCTCTCCGAATTCATCAATGAAGTATCCGGCGGTATTATCGCCTTCATCTTTAATTGGATGCTGATAGAGCGAGCGGGTGTGGATGGCGTTGCTGCAATTACCGTAGTGAACTATCTTATGCTGCTGGGTTTTATGATGTTTTTCTCTATTTCAGACACCATTGCTGTCATGGTTTCGCAGAATTTTGGAGCCGGTGAGGTTAAACGGATTGAGGGCTTTTTAAAGCTGGCGAGCATCGTTGTCGCGATAACCAGCGCGGTGTTTATTGGTTTGTTGCTGACGATGAGCGAGCCAATGATTGCGATATTTGTGGACGAAAAAAATAGCGCCGAGATGATGCAGCTGGCGCAGGATTTTGTTCCTTTCTTCTGGCCGGTGTTTTTGTTTGTTGGTTTCAATATGTTGGCTTCTGGATATTTAACGGCGGTTCATCGTCCCTTTGAATCTGGCCTGATTGCGCTGTTTCGGAGCTTGGTGCTGCCGGCAGGATTTTTAGTTTTGTTTTACTTTCTTTTAACCGATTATCAATTCGTGGCAGCGGTGGCCGTCGCCGAAGCCGTTGCCTTTGGTGTGGCAATGGCGCTTTATTTTCGATGGCGACCTAGCAAAGTCCTTTGAAGGCCTCGATGGCAAGTAGCAGGGTGTTGTCGTTTGAACGATTTTTGCCTGGAGGGTAGAAGTCCTCACTTTAAACAATGGCTCCGGGTGGTAAAGCCTAGGAAGCAGCAGGGCCATACGGTTGGATGCTCGAGCCGCCATCGATTTTAAGGATAGGTTGGGTAGCGCTTCTAGCGGGTGGAATCCTTGCTTCGTGGTGATCGCTTGACATGACCCCGGCAGCGTAATGAACGTCAACTCTCGCGTTGGCCTAATGCCCTGGAAGGCATCATGCTTCGAACTCGGCGGCGGGGGCGGGTGATCGAAACCCGGTTGGGTGGGAGAGTCCTCGCAACCTCGGCGGTACCCGTGGTATTTTGGAGCGCATCAAAGTTTGCGAGTCGCTGGTGGATACGTTGATCCGTTTATTACTGCTAACCATGGTTTGCCTGACCGGAGCGTCAACGACCATTGCTGAAGAAGAGGGGCCGACGCGTGTCTTGTTTATCGGTAACAGTTATCTCTATTACAACGACAGTTTGCACAACCATGTGGAACGCCTAGCACAAGCGCGCTATGCCGATACGCCAACCAGTGACTTTGTCTATAAATCCGCCACCTTGGGAGGCGCACAGTTAAAACACCATAACATTGACTGGTTGTTAGAGCCCAAAAGACTCGGCCTCGATAAATTCTTTCAAGCCGTGATTATGCAAGGCGCCAGTTTTGAACCACTAACCGAGCAGGGACAAGTGGCGTTTATCGAGACCGCAGTGGCTTACTCGAACAAAGTTCGAGGTATTGGCGCGATACCCTACTTATATATGACCCATGCTTATGTGGCGCCTCATAAGAGCGTCGCCAAACATATGATTCGTGATATCAATGAAACTTATACCAAAGCAGGTCTGGCTGCGAAGGCTCGGGTAATCCCAGTGGGACTCGCTTTTGAACGCGCGTATCAAGAAAGGCCAGCCTTTTCGTTGCACGCAGACTTCGATGGCACGCACCCAAATTTACGCGGCACCTTTCTTGGCGCTTGGGTGGTTTACCTCACGCTCTATGGCGACGACGCCACGAAACCAAACTATGATTATTTTGGGCGCCTTCCTCAAGACGAAGTGCGATTTCTGCAACGGATCGCGAGAGAGACGGTCGCCGTCTTTAATAATCTTTCTAGATGACGGTTCTCTGCTATGATTTCGAGAAGTGAGTTCAGGAGCGCTGACTGCGAAGCGAATTGAGGCTGAGCGGTGGAGTGAAATAGGGAGTGGGTGTGCTGAGAACATTTAAACAATGGTATCAACGAAACCGAGTTCAACCGGTCAAAGCCGCGCTTGCAGTGTCTCGGTTAATCAAAGACCCTGACGATACGGGGCAAGTCTTTAAGGTGCTAGAAGCCTTGCGTGGGGATTCGTTGAGTCGAGCCACAAAACGGTTGAGCACGCATACCCAAGGGCTAAAATTATTGCAAGAGCAGCCCAACATTGTTGATGCATTGAGTGATCGTGAAGCGCTTGCTCGGCTGCCTGAGGGTAGTATTGGTCGAGCCTATTATGATTTTGTGTATCGAGAAGGGCTTTCCGCAGAAGGTTTGATTGCTTCAAGCGGAGAAGCACCACATATTGAAGCGATGGGCAAAACTGAGCGCTGGCTGGGAGATCGCTTAAGGGACATACATGATTTGCAGCATGTGATGACGGGCTATGGGCGCGACCCGCTGGGCGAGCTCTGTTTGCTTGCCTTTATGACGACCCAAACGCCCTCCCGAGGGATTGAGTTTATTGTGTTTTTTGGTGCGAAGAAGGCGCAGAAAGATCATCCTCAACTGGATGTCAGGGGGGCAGTTGAAGAAGGACGGGCAATGGGTGAGGGGGCCGACTGGATGCTGCTAACGCGTTGGGAAGACCGTCTGCACGAGCCGTTGTCGAAGGTTCGGGAAGAGTTGGGGTTTGGGTCACCTAAAAAATATCAGACAGTGCTGCGTCAGTACGAGGAGTGGGTTGCCCAAGCCGAGTCCATAGCAGCCTAAGATAGCCAAGATCGGAAGACGAGAGTGTCGCTAACTGGCGATGTTGGCAGGGGTAAGGACACCGCAGCGGACCAGGCGATCTTTATCCTGATTTGTCTTGCAGTCGTTGTGAGTCAGCGAAGCGAGAGCGAGGACTACAAATAGCGCAAGCTTACAAATAGCGCAGAACCACAAAGCACGCAGAAATAAAGTTCAGAAATACAGAGCGCTCTAGGATAGAGACAAACCACAGAGACAAAGGCGCGCTTGGGCGGGATGCTGAATCCGTAATGTTCATCGATCATAGGCGGGGGTTAGACAGGATGAATCAATCCATCACTTTCGTTTTGACGTCCCTAGTGAGCATTTGCTGCCTCCAAACTGTAGCGCCTGCGAGCGCTGATGAATCCAACGGGGTAAGAACTGCGGCAGACGTATGGGGCGTTGCAAACCATCGCCCTGCAGACAAGATATTAGGCGGTCAGCGTCGCCCCGCGATCGTGACTGAACCGGCTGCAGCGGGGGTAAACCCTCGACCCTCAACGAAAGGTGATCAGGCTAATATTTCCGGCAAGTTATTGAGTTGGCCATCAACGGTAGCCGAAGCAGAGTCGCCGTTTACCTCGCCTTGTGCGGACTGTTTTCGTTTTGATATTGATGATGATGGACAAGTGCTTGCACTCACAGATGGGCTGCTTCTCATACGGCATTTGTTCGGCTTTACCGGGGAAGCACTGATCCAAGGCGCTTATTCTGCGGCCGCAAATCGAGATACCTCGGCATCCATTGAGGCCTTTCTCTCCTTGAATATCGATCGTTTCGACGTCGATGGTGATGGACGTTTGCAGCCGCTCACCGACGGACTGATTGTGATTCGGTTTTTGTTTGGTTTCGAGGGGGCTGCGCTATTAGAGGGCGCCCAGTCCAACCAAGCCCTCAGAGCCTCGTCAGTTGAGATCCTCGCTTACATCGACAAATTTATTGATACTGACGGTGATGGGGCGGCTGATGCCTTTGATGCTTTTCCGAGCAACACAAATGAGATGTTCGACACTGATTTCGATGGTTTAGGGGACAATCGCGATTTCGATGACGATGGAGATGGGGTAGCGGATCTCGCCGATGCCTATCCTCTTATTGGACTCGGCGGCAGCATCGATCTTGACCGTGACGGTCGGCCGGACGAGTGTGATCAAGCTTGCACTGAGCTGGGTATGCTTGCCGATAACGATGATGATGGCGACGGTATTCCTGATGCAGACGATGCGATGCCAAAGGCATTGGGCGTGGGACATCCCTTATTTCTGAGTCCACATGGACAGTCGATTGCTGTCCACGATGGGCGGGTTTACGTGGTGAATACCCAAGAGGATACCCTCGATGTAATCAACCTTTCGACGCGGCAACTCGTCAAGCGAGTAGCCGTCGGGATAGATCCGGTCTCGATCGCCATACGACCGGATGGGCGAGAAATTTGGGTCGCTAACCACATTTCAGACAGCGTCAGTGTGCTGGATACTGATCCGACACGGGTAACCTTTCTTTCAGTCATTGCAACGATACAGGATATTGATGGAGAGGCCCTTTCGACCCGGTTTGATGAGCCCATCGGCATTGCTTTTGCCAGTAATCAAAAAGCTTATGTGGCACTCGGGCCCAGCAACGAAATTGCAGTCATTGACGTAAAACAGAAATCGGTCACTGGCCGGCTACCGATTGCTGCCCAAGATCCCCGCGCCATTTTAGTCAAAAACCAACGTCTCTATGTCATACCGTTTGAATCGAACAATCAGAGTCAATTGTCCGGCTGTCTCCCCAATAAACTCGATGGGAATGTCTGTACCTATGATGCGGTAGAGCATGCTTTTACCAATAACAATGTTCTGTCGCTTAATTACGACGCCGACATTGTCAAAAATCCGGAACTTCCTGATCGTGATTTGTTTATTTTTGATACCCAAACTGACCGTTTAATTGAAGTTGTAGAAAGCCTCGGGACCCTGCTTTACGGTATCGCAATCGATCAAGAAGACAGGGTCTTCGTGGCTCAGACGGATGCCCGAAACACGGCTAATGGTCGTGCCGGCACCCGAAAAGAAGGCTTGGGCGAACTTCAGAATCGGGCCTTTCTGAATCGAATTACTCGAATCGACTGCGGCGAAGGGCGGTGTGCTAAGCCCGTTTTTTTTGATCTGGAACCATTACCGCCAAGTAACCCACCCGTCGGCACTGCGCTGGCAACACCCTATGGGCTTCAAGTCAGTGGAGACAATCAAGTCTTGGTGGGCACAGCTGCGGGTTCGGATAAGTTGTTTACGGTTGATGCTCAAAGCGGAGCGGTTTTAGGGCAAGTTGGCGTTGGCGGAGTTCCGCGAGGTATTGCGCTTGAATCCAGTGATGCCGGTCGGGCTGTTCGGGCTTGGGTGCACAATGCCGTGGACAATTCTGTTAGCGTTGTGGATTTGATCAACCCTAGCAGGCCTGAACTATCGGCGACGATTACGCTCGAGGATTCAACCGATGCCATCACCAAGCAGGGAAGACTGGCGTTCAATTCGGCAAAAGCGTCATCAACCGGTACCTTCTCCTGCGCAAGTTGTCACCCTGATGGTCATACCGATCAGTTGCTTTGGGTGCTCAATACGCCTCAATGTGATGTTGATGGTTGTACTCAGATCCCACCAAGACTGACGATGCCGGTGCGAGGTCTTCGCGATACCGAGCCGTATCATTGGGATGGGATTCCCGGTGATCCCTTTGGCGGCAACAACACGGCAAATATTGCGGGTTTTGTAGAGCCCAATTGTGAATTGGGACGGCCAGAAACCTGCGCCCGATTTCTGATTGATGAAACCCTAGCGGGCACGATGTGTGATCAGGCCCATTGTCCGCTGAACGATGAGCGTAAACTCGGAAACCTTAAAGCCAGCGATAGAGATGCAATGAGCGGCTTTTTACTGGGTTTCCCTTACCCACCAGCGCCCGATCGCGCGTTTAACAACACCTTGAGCAAAAAAGCGGCAGCAGGTTTTCTAGAGTTCAATCTGGACCAAGATTGTGGGAATTGTCATCGCATGCCGTTTCTGGTTAGCACCAATACGCCAGGAACAGGTATGGACGCGCCGACCTGGAGAGGGGCTTACGATCGCTGGATGATTCTGCCCCAAGGCCGGATTAATGTGATTGATTTGATGAACCTTGTCGGAATGCCAGACCATTTCCCTGAAGAAGACATGTGGAAACTCGCAGGCGCGACCGATCAGACCTGGCAAATGGTACTAGAGAGCAATACCGGTCAGTCCGGCGCTTTTGGGCGACAGCTAACGTTAACTTCAGCAACACTTGCTCAAGATCATCGGGATCAATTGATGGCAACCTTAGAACGCTCGGCGAGAGAGCAAGCCATTGTCCTGCGCGGTGAAGGGCGGCTTTTATCCGGTGGTCGTGACATCTCCATGCAATTTCAAGACGGATTTTATCAGGATGTCACTGACCCCAACCTTCGATTGAGTCCTTCCGAGCTTTTGGCGCGGGTTGGGGCGGATGAATTGGTCATCACCTTAACAGCCTCCAGTCCCAAAGCCGTCGGGCGGGCTTTTCCGCAACCAGGCCTCTGGCCTTTAGCGGCGATCCAGCAGCAGTCGGATATGATTAACATTCCACATCTTCAAAGCGATAGAACGCTGCTGATGAATGCGCGGCACGTCTTGCCGGGAGCTTGGGTCATCGTCAACGGGCGCAGGGTTAATGGTGTCGTCCGGTGTCGTTCAGGAGCGCTACCGTCCTGCGTTGATGAAGAGATTATTGTCGAGCTCGAACAGATCCCGCCAACGGGTGGTATGCATTTTTTGCAAGTTCAAAATCCGGCAGGAAAGTTCAGCAACGACATGCCGTTTTTCTCGGATCTGATGCCGGCGCCGGCAAGGGTTGGCAATATTATCGGCAGTGGTGGTAATTTTTCTGAAGGGCAGACCCATTGGCGAAGCGTTAATTTGAATGGCCGAGTTGAGTTCACCAATAACCGAGTTGAGGCCAATATTGATCGAGTGTCGGAAAGCCAGCCCTGGAGGGTTCAGTTGAGTCACTACGTCAGACTGGCAAGGGGGCAAGAATATACCTTGTGTTATCGTGCCCGAGCCGACCAACAAAGAAGCATGACCGCTTATCTTGATACTGGGGCCAGCCAGTATCAAAATTTAAGTGGCGGCCAGTCTCGTGTGAATCTAACGGCCAGCTTTCAGGAATTCAGTCACACGTGGACTGTCCCCGTAAGCGACGTTTCCTCGCGGGTTGCCTTCGACTTTGCTCAATCTCGAGCGAAGGTCTACCTTGATGATGTCGGTCTGTTCGAGGGCGACCAGTGTGGTCCATCCTAAAGCTCACCTTGATCAGGGTATCATCGCGAAGGACAGCCCTGCGCGAGTTAGCTTGCCATTGTCGGCAAATTTGCAACCCCATGCTGACGGCCGATGAAGGTGGGCGAGTGACAGTGTGCTTGGCCTATGCCAATACTGGTCGTGGTATTTCAGTTTTTGACGGGATGGAAGATGGCTCTCCTCGGCCTGCTTTTGATTAACCTTTGCCGACCTCAAACACGACCTTGATTGCGCCGGCTGCGCGATTACTGGCTGTTTCAAAAGCTTCTTTGAAGCCCTCCAAGGGATAGCGGTGGGTGATTAGGGCTCGGGCAATCTCCGGGCACCGATGCAGAAGATTTCGAGCTTCCTCAAAACTACGACGGGGGCTTTTGCAGTAGTAACCGACCGCCGGTAGGAGTTCCGCTTCCTTTCTCCAGAATCCTGGCTCAATTTCAGTCGGCTCCCAAAACATGCCCACCATGCCAATCCGTCCCATGGGCTTAACGTGTTGGATGGCTTGTTGCAATGACGAGGCGGTGCCGATGGCGTCGATGACGACATCATAATGACCATCAGCAGCAAGATGACCTTTGAGTGCTTCAGCTGCTTGCTGCTGATGCGGGTATCGAGCCGAAATATCATAAGGGATTGCACGGCCACGAAGGACTGCGCCAATCGCGAGCCCAATGGGACCTGCGCCGATAATCAAGATGCGGTCGCTTTCACGGACCCGAGCCCGTTCGACGCCGTGTACCGCAACCGCGAGCGGCTCGATCAGACTCGCGGTGTTGATATCCAGACCGCTGGGTAGCTCAATCAATTTATCCGCCGGAACGCTGACATATTCGGCCATGCCCCCGTCGGCCATAACGCCCATCAAGGAAAACCCCTGCTCACAATGGAGGCTATAACCCTCATCACAAAAACCGCATTGGCCGCAACCTTGCAGTGGTTCAATTGCGACCGATCGGCCGTCGTCGGTGATCCCAGCAAACTCATGGCCGATGATAAGGTCACCAAAATAACCCATTGCCATCATATGCAGGTCTGAGCCGCAGATAGAAGATGACACCACCTTGACTCTTACACCATCACCCTTGGGGATAGGAGCATCGACCAGTACAGGTTGCTTATCGATGACTTTAATCGCTTTCATCGTTCACCTCAGATGACGAGTTTGGGGCTGGTGGCCGGTCCCGAGAACCGTTGGGGTGGCTCAAAGTGTCCTCGTCATGTTGACACAATTTTCGCGCATTGTCCGATACGTCAATGTTAAATGCGATCAGGGTTTCGCTGATCGGTTGGGTTCTACATTGACCTGTTTTGATTCGAAGGCTTTATTTCCGCGCGCTAGATTCTCGAGCAAATGTCACGCATTGAATTATACGGTCGGTGCCAATACGATAGCGGCGTTAAGAGTTTTGCAAAATAGGAAAGATGATGGCTAGATTGCCCTTAATAAACCCCGAAACGATTAACGACCCCGAAATACTTGGAATATTTGCCTGGGTTACCGAAATGGAAGGCAAAGTACCCAATCATTTCGCGCTGGAGCTGAACGATCAGGCGCTGATGAAACACAAATTAGGTTTTACCAAGACTTTGTGGGATAGCTGTGAGTTGTCGATGGATGAAATTCAGCATGTGGGGATTATCGTTTCCACAGTCAATGGTTGTGCTTACTGCACAGGTGCTTTTTGCACCATCTTGGCGGATGGCCTCGGAGCGGGTGCTGCCTATGCCAAAGCCCTGGTGGCCGACGGTGCTGATGCTGTAATCGACCCGCGGACCCAGACCTTGATGCGGTTTGCTAACAAAGTGAATCGATCGCCAGAAGCCATCTCCGATGCCGATGTGGAAAGTCTTAAAGCAATAGGGTTGACCAACAAAGGGGTCATCCAACTGATTCATTTGGTCAGTGATTTTGCTTCGTACAATCGCTTAAATTTGGCGCTGGATACCGACTACGACTACGCAACCTTTGGCCCACGCTAGCGATCGCATTGGACAAAGGATCTCGAATCATTGTCAGCAGGCGATGGGTGCCGGTGAGTCACCATCCCACAGCAATCACGTCAAAAGTAATCGTTGCGGTCATGCCTAGAGAGGTTACGGGTTCCCCATCATCGAACAAAGGAATATACCTGCGTTTAAGGACCGCTTGCAGCGCTTGGCGGTTAAACGTAGTTTTGGGGCTCTCTTGGCACTCTGCTATGGGCTTTCGACTGACGCAGGCATCGAGCACTTGAGGCGATTCAACGAATCCCTGTTCATTGACGGCGTAGCCAACGGAGACCCAGCCTTTGAGTCCCTTCGATAGCTGTCTAGGGGTAATCTCGGGTTGAGGACTTTCAAGAAGGATGGGACCACTTTGGCCGTGAGTGAATGACCGCGCGGTTTCGCTTGATAGCAGCGACTGTAGCTGCATGAGCCTTTGTCCGTTGGCATCTGATTGGAATATTATAAGGCCCTGTAGGATTGAAATATGGGTTTCAAAATCGAGCGTGGAGAGCTCAGCAAGTGCCTCGTATTCTCTAATTTTGTCTTTTTTTGAAAGATGCTGGTTTGCAAAAATATAACGGGCTCGTAATGTTGTAGGATGAAGATCGCCGTAACGTTTTCGTTGTAGTATGAGTCTTGCCTGCGATATGGATTTAGCATTCGTCTCGCTGAATCGACTCAAGCGCCTTAACACCTCGTTATCATCGATGGCCTCAGAATGTTGGTTGATCAAGGTCAGAATTTCATCGGTCAACCGATTGATTCGCTCTCGACGCTTCTTAAGATCATTCCTCCTGACTTTGGTTCGATTGTAGTAGCCCCTGCTAGCCACTGCCTCCGTGAGTAGCAGCAGAGGCTCGATGATTTCTGCTGACCGGCGTCCATAGAGCGTTTCATACCGGTTAACTAGCGTTTGCATGAGGTTCACCCCCTGATCACTGTCTTGCTGCAGGTAAAAAGCGGGGTACGAGAGTGCTGCATTCATCGTGAGCGCCGCCGTTTTTGGATCATCTTCTCCATAGATCGATTCGCCTAGATTTAGCGCCTGGATAGACAGTTGGTGCGCCTCAGAGACCTCCTTAGCATCAACGGCTTTAAGATAATTTTGATAGGTTGCTCGAAAGGTTTGGCGTAATGAGTCGGATTCTAACGTTGAAACTGGTTGGTCTGCTGAGCTCGGAAAAAGGACCAAAAGACCCACAAAGAAAAGTGCGACGTGGATGAACAATGTTCTTTCCTTAAATGACTTTGATGGCTTGGTGCATGATAAGTTGCGCTGACCTTGAGTATCAATGAGGTTTCGCTCAATGTGCTTCATCAGCCGCAAGATCTGATGCTGAAGCGGTCACGGTTTAAGGCAAGGGGGTGATTACAGCGGGAATCTACATGCTCGTCTTAGGGGCCCAGCGAGCGCTTGAAGCTTGGGGTAAGTGGAAATCGGCTATCAATGACGCCTTAAATCGGCGCAGCTTTCGCTAGTTTCGGCATGCAATATTTTAATTAAAATAATATATATCAGTAGCTTATAATATATATCGAAAGTTTTTCTACTTATTCCTGTAGGCGGGTGGTGCTGGCAGTGGAGTCAACCTGACGGTGAG
>NZGC01000002.1 GCA_002689445.1 Gammaproteobacteria bacterium | reverse complement strand
TCAAATGTGGCTACGTAGCTCAGCTGGTTAGAGCACAGCATTCATAATGCTGGGGTCGGTGGTTCAAGTCCACCCGTAGCTACCAACAACTTTTCGGCGCACAGCGCCGAAAATGTTGAGCCTTCAAGCCGCTCAGAGCGACAGCGAATTTGCAACGCAAAATCGCGATAGCTTCCCTTTAGAATGTTGTGCCCAAACCGTGCCCAACTCGCGCCCAAAGGTCACACTTTCTTAAGCAACTCAAACGATTAAACATGATAGGCGCCGAGCTCGAGTCGAATGTCTCCAATCGAAGGCAACACGCTGGGACCAGCGACCCTTGAAGCCTTGAGCGGTTTTTACATAGCTGTCTAATCGTTCTAGTATCTAGCGGAGTTTTGCTCAACAACTGAATGCCAGAGGGTGCCGAGTTATGAAAAAGTTCTTGATGTACATCAGTCTCCTGTCTCTAATCGGGTGTGACCAGGGTATTTCAGGCGAACAAACGGCATCTGATGCGCCGGCTGCAAAGGGAGAGCTAGCACCCGGTTCAGCTTCTGCCTTGACGGACAGCCGTCCAAACATTGAACGTCTTTTTTTGCAGCAGCTGTCGGCTAGCAGTGTCATCATCAAGTGGCGCGGCGCCGCGGACAAGGTCCGCCTAGGGAAAGAGGCGGGTAGACTCGACACCGTATTCCCTGCCGAGATGGAAGATGGTCATTCGATCGCCCACGTTTCTGGTCTCGAGGCAGATACTGACTATTTCTATGCGCTCGGTAACGCCACAGATGTAACAGAGGTTTATCGTTTTCGCACAGCACCAGAGACTGGTTCCTCGCCAAAAGATGGGAACGTTCGCCTCTGGTTGCTGGGTGATTCCGGAACAGCCACCGAGTTCGATCGAGATGGCAATCCTGCGCATCCGGGTGAGGCAAAGGCCGTGCTCGAGGGCTTCATGCGCTACAACAGTCGCTTAGTCGGAGATCAGCACATCGACGGTGTATTGCTGCTTGGCGATAATGCCTATCCAGCCGGAACAGACGCAGAGTGGCAGGGCGCTTTTTTCGATCTATATCCTAAGGTCATTCGCTCTTCCGTGGTAATGCCAACCATTGGGAACCATGAAATGGGCGTGGCGCCGATCAATATCTGTTTGTTTGCGGACACGCTTGCCTGCGACCTATTGGGCGAAATTGAGTATCCCTTAGGCGGGCTTAGCATGAGTAGTGACCCGGCGAGCTACGATGGCGATGGCGATGGACCCGACCCAGAGGGGTTGCCTTACCTGAACATCTTTACGCTACCTACCCGCGGAGAACTGGGTGGCGCTGCCAGCGGTACTGAACAGTACTACTCCAGTGACTTTGGCAATGTCCATATCATCAGTCTTGATTCGCAACTCTCCAATTCCGATGACGACCTGCGAGGCGCCATGCAAGACTGGCTGACCGCTGATCTTGAAGCTAGCGCTGAACAGGATTGGATAATCGTTATCTTCCATCACCCACCTTACTCTAAGGGTGAAAATCACGACTCTGACTTAGAGCAAAGAGAAATCGACATGCGCATAACCTTTGCACCAGTGTTTGAACAGTATGGCGTTGATGCCGTCTACAGCGGGCATGCTCACAGTTATGAACGATCTTGGTACCTGAGAGGTCACTATGGGTTGTCAGATTCTTTTGATGTAGAGAAACACGCGGCGATAGACAGCGACGGCAATGCTGCCTTCGGCGGCCCGGACGCACCTTATAACGAGGATAATCGACTGGTTTATACGGTTGCCGGTAGTAGCGGTAAATTTAACGAGTGGCATCCGTGCGAACCGGATCAATTGATTAACGGCCAGGCTTTTGGCTGTACGATGGACAATTGGCTGTTACACCCAGCACATCGAACGTTTGAGACATTGGCGAGTGACTACCGGAAACATGGTATTGCCCGGCTGGGTTCTGTCGTAATTGACGCGACTGCCACGCAGCTTACCTCGCGTTTTATTGACGATAAGGGGGCTGTACTGGACACCTTTGTGATTCAAAAATGAGCCGTATCTGCCTTCTTTGGGCGCTCCCACTGATGGTGTTTGCTCACCCAGCGCTTGAGATCCAAATCAGTGATTTGAGTCGGGCAATTAACCTGTCACCCGACGCGAGTGGCCTTTATCTGAAGCGAGGCCTATTACACCAGCGGCACGGCAATAGGGATTTGGCTAAACAGGATTTTGAGGCAGCGCGGGCGCTGGTTGACAGCGCTGATGTGCAAGTTGCGCTCGGCAATCTGTATCTTGCCGAGGGCGACCCTGGGCGCGCCAGTGTATACTTTGCCGAAGCGATTAAACTGTCCAGCAAGTCCTCTGCAGCTTGGCTGGGACAAGCAAAAACAGCGACGGCACTCGGAGCTGATGAATTAGCGCTTCAAAGTTATCAAACCTACTTTCAGGTCGCGGATAATCCACAACCGGGTTATCTCGCCGCTGCTGTTCGCGACATTGCTCCTCATAATAGGGTTGCCGCGATCACGCTGGTCAATGATGCGCTGGAACGGTTGGGTCCTGTCCCAACGCTGATAAAGCTGGCCGAGACACTCAAACAGGCTCGCTGACCGATAGCTAATTGCTCAAGTTGTCCTCCGGGCATTATCCGTTGTTAAGTAATGCCCTGGCCCCGGTCTTTAATCTGGGTAGTCCTGGAACCAAGACCTTGTGGCGCGATGGTTGTTGTAGAGCGAAGCTTGCCAACAACCGCGTCGAAGAGCCGGGGTCTTTGCAGTCGCTAAAAAGGCTTGTTTTGGCGGCCGGGCCTTCTCGTTACGGGTAGCTCGAAGGCGATTTCCACAAACGATGATCACAGAAAACTCGCCTTGACCCATTGGACCTGCCAGTGACGAAGGTTGCTAACGTCCTACCTACCGGACGTTGTGGCCAGAGGTCAGGCCTTAGCGATCCCGAACAAAGGCGGCAATCGAGGCTACGGTGTCTGCAGTAATCTCAGGAGCGACATGGAAAAAACTCATATCACCAGCATGGGGCGTGCCATTAACCGTTCGGGCGCTGACAGAGACTCCCGCCGCGAGTAATTTCCGGTAATAGACCAAACCTTCGTCTCGCAAAGGGTCGAGCTCATTAACCGAGATCAGATGCGGTGGCAGACCTTGAAGATCAGAAAGGCTTGCGTGGAAGGGCCATGCTAATGGGTTCAACCGGTTTAAACCTTCCGGATCATAAGCCTTGACCATCGATCTCATGACGGAACAGCCAAGAAGATAATCATCATTTTCAATCAGCGAGAGGAGCGTAGGGCTTGGGTTCGCATAGCCGCCATAGATGTAAGGACACATGGCATAAACCCCATCGATGCTTGATACCCACTGCGCTTGATTGGCCTTCAGCGCTGTCGCGATCGCAAGGTTGCCGCCGCCGGATTCGCCGCTCAGTGTCAAGGAGCTCACCTTGAGCACCGATCGATGCTGGTCAACCCACTGAGTTGCTTCCGTACAGTCGTTCAGGCCTGCAGGGAAAGGGTGGTTGCCTAATTTTCCACCCCCATTGCGGTATTCAACGCCAATCACGACCATTCCCTCAGCAGCGAGGGTATTGCGCCAAAAGGTGGGGCCAGGATCTGCTGCGGTCGTGATCACCATGCCCCCGCCATGAAAGTGAATCAGTCCTGGCAGCTCGTCAGTACAATCTTTGGGTCGGTGGATATAGAGCCTGATGGTATGACCTTCAGCGGAAGCGATCGTCTGTTGACTTACCTCAACACCATCAAATTTTGGGATGATTGCAGCCAATCCAGCGTGACCGTCGGCTTGGATTTGCTCGAAAGCAAGGCAGTAATCGAGACATTGTTGGTAAGTCGCCGTAGCGGGCAGGGGTTCAAGGCCGGCGCCAAAGCCGCCAAGAAGCCGAACTTGTTCTGAAATTCTAGGATCGGAACGAGGGTCGGTCTCGAATCGTCGGTTATCATCGCCGAGTCGACCGGGGAGCAGAGAATGATCGTTCATGGGAGGTCGCTTACCAAGAAAAAAGCTAGGGTATCACAATGAACACTGTTGGAAAGGCTCACCAACTAGGGTGAGGAGATCGGTCGCTGTCCATGGGCTTGGGTTGCTGGTGTAGGAGTTATGGCATTAACGGTTTCCACAGGGCTGAGGTTTTTAGGAACGGCGATTCAATCGAAGATTTCTCGCTGTGCCCTGCGCATAAAAATCAAACCGATCAGGGCGTTAAAGAGAATGAAAAAATTATGTTGTACTAGGCCAAAGGCTGACATCTCAGCGGGGTAGTCCGGAAACAGGATGACCCACATAGACACGGCAACGGCTCTGAATGGGCCCGGAATCGATGCGCCGAAAAAGATAACTGGCAAAATGCCTAGCATCTGGAGGTATGAGTATTCGATCCCAAAGAGAGTTAAGGCTTCGGCATAGACGAAAACGGCAGCCAGCAGCGCGGGCGACCTGAGGATGAGTATCAAAGCATATTGCCCGATTCGAGCTTCCCGGAAGGCGTACAAGATATCTCGGTCGCGCAGCCGGATGTGCGGCAAGATTTTGCCTTTGAAGTACAGAAAGCTGACGGCGAAGAGAGACACGATGCCCATCCCAACCCAGGGAAGTGCTCCAAAGATTTGGGGCAACGACTCCCATTGCAGCGCATGGCCAATATTCGCCCAGCCGCAAAGGTATAATAGCTCACACACCATGATAAAGAGCATGCTAGAACCCAACTTCCAGCCGGGCACGCCCTCTCTTCGGTAAAGATAAAGCGCCATTGCGCCTTTGCCCACCTGCTCATTGAGAATCGACAGGATATAGGTGCTGGCCCGAACGGGGAGGATATCTCGGTAGGCCACGTGAGCATTAAACCAGTTGATCACTCGCCAAACGATTAATGCATCGATGAGAAAGAAAAAGAGGGAATAAGGAATCATGAGGGCAAGCCAAGCCCACCAATTGACACTTGAAAATACGCTCGACAAAAAAGCCAAGACCGACAATTCTTGTGCTGCTGCGGGTCCAGCAATTCGAGTGTACAAGAAAGCGAAGCACGCAAGGGTAATTGCCCAAGGGATCGTCTTCTTTAGGAGACCAGATTTTTTGCTGGGGGCATCCGGTACTTCGTCAACGTTACTCAAACTTGATTCCTAAGCGTGGTAGAGATCCCCATGCTATCACTACTGGCGTCGCCGCCTGCAATGATTATCAAGTCAGATGTGGGATTTGGATCGATTCCTGACACCAAAAGTAGTTCAGAAGCGCCACCCGTAACGCTCCATATCGATGACAGACCTGAAGTAATCAGGGGTTGATAGCGTTTTCGTTAGGCAAGTTGAGGAAGGTTATGTCTTGAGTGGGGGTGGACCGACAGTTTCTGAGTCTTTTCTCTGTCGCGGCGGGCAACCGGTTGTCGGTGACCCCAGATTCCCTACGCTAAAGATCTCAGCACTCCAACCCGGCGATGGGTGAGCCCCTTTTAGTCGATTGATCGGTTGAATGGTCGTAACCGCGGCAACAGCTCGAGTTGCGGATATGTGTTGCGTTAGTGTCAGGAACAATAACAATAACTTGAGAGGTCTTGAGCGCAAGGTAAAAGCAGTCAATGAAACGTGAGGGTTGTCCTTGGCTCCCCGTAGGCTTGACGAAATGTCGTTCTATGCCTTGATTCGCACTATCGTAGGGGTTGCGATCGTGCAGGGCATTGGTCCGGATCCGGGGAGGGCTTGCATGAGACCGTGCACCCCCCGGTAAGCACGCGGAAAAACACGTTAAAATTTCTTTATCCTTTTTAAAGAAGCTTTACTACAAATCACGTCCCGAAGGTCTATAATGCCGCGCTGGCGAATCGAGCATGAGTGTTTTTGCCGACGCAGTGGGTGAAAAGCATCGGTTCACACGATTAGCCGCTTATAAATTTGTCGCATGCTATTGTGGCTACGACGATGAAAATGACTGATAGGAGAGTCTACGTTGAGATCGAAATCCCATACTGTATTGAGCAGAGCAGCGGCAACCCTTGCCCTACTATTGTCGGTAACCTTCCTGACGACGGTTCAGGCACAGATTACGACCGCCATTCGTGGTGTCGTTGTCAATCAACAAAATAATGCGGTTGCTGATGCCAGTGTTAAAATTACGCACACCGCTTCAGGCACCGTGTCATTGGCAACATCGAATGAAAACGGAGTGTTTTCGGCCCGGGGTATGCGTGTTGGCGGCCCCTATTCGGTGGAGATTAGTGGAAACGGATTTTCAGCGGTCAGGATTGATGATTTATATCTGGCGTTAGACCGTACCTTAAACCTCCCTGTGACAGTGCAAGCTGAAACAGCGATTGAGGAAATCGTGGTCACCGCCACTCGAAAGTCTGTCGGTTATAAGAACGAGGGACTGGGCACTGATCTGGGCATCGAAGCGCTTGAAGAAGTCGCCTCCATTGATCGAGACATTACTGATGCAGCCGCTCAAAATCCGTTTGCGATCGTCAATGTTCAATCCGGTGGCGCGAAGGAATTGACGATTGCAGGCGCCAACAATCGATTTAATTCACTCACCATTGACGGCGTCGCCCTGAATGATCGTTTTGGTCTGAATGCCAATGGTTATCCGACGCAGCGATCTCCGATCTCCTATGACGCCATTGAGTCACTCTCTATCCAGACCGCGCCATTCGATGTGGAGTACAACGGGTTTACCGGCGGTACAATCAACGCCGTCACAAAATCGGGGACCAACGAGTTCTTCGGCTCATTGGCGTATTATTCAACGGATGATTCTCTAATCGGCGACAAAAATAAGGATCGCGACTTCGATTTTACTTTTGAAGAGGAAACCTTAGTGGCAACCCTAGGTGGGCCTATCATCCAAGACAAGCTTTTCTTCTTCGTAGCCTATGACAAGTACGAAGAGATCGCGCCCCTTCAGAACGGCCCACTAGGGTCAGGAGCACTCAACATCCGGGAGGATATTACCCTTGATGATGTCGCAGAGGTTCGAGGGATTGTTTCCGATGTTTGGGGTTTCGATATTGGAGACTTCAATAAAGCCCCAGCGGAAGATGAGAAAATCTTAGCGAACATTGATTGGAATATCAGTGATAGTCATCGGGCGAAATTTACCTACATGAGCACGGAAGGTAATACCATTCGCGAGCAAAACGGTAATAATTTCCTAGCGTCAGATAACAGGTTAGGGGCCTCATCTGCTTGGTATGATCGTTCCGAAGAAGTGGATAATGTCACCGCTCACTTGTTTTCTGATTGGACGCCGAATTTTTCTACCCAGCTAAAAATTGCGAAAACTGAACAGGCGACAGGACAAGACTCCCTAAACGGTGCTGAATTCCCCTCATTTGCCGTGTTCCTCCGCGAAGTGGATGGAGATGAAAACTATCTTGTCATCGGTCCAGACCGTTTCCGTCATGGTAACTCCCTTGACCAGGAATTCTTCCAAGTAAAATTGATTGCGGAATACGTCACTGGGGATCACCTGATTAAATTCGGTTTTGAGCGCGAAGAAGTCGATGTCAATAACTTATTCGCCCAAAATTCCGAGGGTTCCTATGTGTTCGACAGCGTTGACGATCTGCGTAATGCGACAGCGTCAGGGTTGCTATACAACAACGCGGTGACAAATAACGAAAATGATTTACGTGCGATCTGGGGCTACAACACCAATTCGTTTTATATTCAAGACACGTGGGATGTCAGCAGCGATCTGAGGTTAGATTTTGGTCTGCGATATGACCGTTACGAAAGCAACGGCGCAATTCGAGAGAACCAAAATTTTGTTGACCGTTACGGTTACTCGAATGCAAATGACGTCGATGGTTTGGATGTGGTGTTGCCTAGAGCATCTTTTGAGTGGAATGTGAGTGATGCACTGACAGTGCGCGGTGGCATTGGTAAATTTTCGGGTGGTTCACCAGGCGTTTGGATTTCAAATAGTTACTCCAATGATGGTGTGATTTCTGATGGACAAAATGCCTTTGGTGTCATCGAGGTACCTACAACGCCTGATGCTTCAACCGGGCAATACATTCCCGCGGACGTGCTGACGGGTCTGGCCACCAAGGCGCCTGATGGTTCGGTAAATGCGTTGGCTGATTCGTTTGAAATACCCACCACTTTAAAAGTCAGTCTGGGCGCCGCCTATCTGACTGAAAGCGACTGGTTGTTGTCGGCTGATGTGTTGTATAACGATTTAGAAAATGCGCCGTATTGGTTCGATCAGCGTTGCGCAGTACAGTCAGAAACAGCTCCCGACGGTAGGCCGATGTATGACTGTGGAGGCGGTAATCCAGAAGCGATCGTCATTGACTCCACCGATCAAGGTAGCGGACTTTTGTATGCTCTGTCGGTGAGCAAAGATTGGGATACTTCCTACGGCGCCTTCGATTTGTTCGCCAGCGTCA
Source organism: Gammaproteobacteria bacterium (assembly GCA_002689445.1). GTDB lineage: Bacteria > Pseudomonadota > Gammaproteobacteria > Pseudomonadales > Azotimanducaceae > UBA9926. Next base: position 12,658 of record NZGC01000002.1, on the reverse strand, counting down.
CGATGGCTGATGTCGAGGATATCGGTTACGGAACTTCATCGACCGCAACTTCAAACTACTCTGACTTTGCCGCCTACGATCGGCAGAGACCAAGAGCCGGCGTCTCCAATTTTGAAACCGAGACGGCCATTAAGTTGCGTTTAAATTGGTCGAAAGAATTCTTCAGTGGCTATGAAACGAAGGTGTCGTTGTTTGCCACGGGAAGAACGGGCCAGCCTTACAGCTATACCTTTAACGAGAACAATGCTTGTGTATTTGATGTCGGAGGTGGTCGTTGCGCGCGTGAGAGTCGAAACGACGACGCGGGTCACTTGCTTTATGTGCCCTCAGGACCCAATGATCCCCTGTTCGCCGCAACATCATTTGGCGGTGATCCAGCTGACCAGCAAGCATTTTTTGACTACATCAATAGTTCAGAGCTTGCTCAGTATGCAGGTGGGATTGCTGCTCGAAACGGGGATACTTCACGTTGGTCAACCATCGTTGATTTAAGAATCAAGCAGGAGCTGCCAGGATTCATGCCTGAGCACCGAGCGATGCTGTTCTTTGATATCGAGAATCTAGGTAACTTGTTGAACTCTGATTGGGGTACCGTTGAGCGGACTCGTTACGAGTACGAGCGTGATGTGGTTTCTGCCAGCATTGTAGACGGTCAGTATGAGTATTTCAGACTCAACAATGCCAGGAGCATTGAAAATTTGGAAATGCTCAGCCGATCGGTTTGGCAGATTCAGTTGGGAATCAAATACGATTTCTAGCGGTCTGATTGACCCGTCGAGCAACCTCGACAAAGTGATAAGAAAGGGAGCTCAAGCTCCCTTTTTTTATCGCTTTGCGGCAAACCCAGACGAGACCACGGAGGTGCAATGCGGCGGCGGTTGAACGGTAGGTAATAGATAGTTTGATCAGCCGGCAGGTTCCTTTTGAGCGAAGGGTTCAGGTCGCCGCAAAGTCAGATTGAGCTGATAGCCATGGGTCGACCGGCTTGTGGGCTTAAACCGCGGCTTGGAATGCTGGCCGAGCGGATAGTCGTTCGTAGTACTCGCTGGCATTCGACAGGTGATCAAAGGGGACAAGTCGTTTTGCAATCATCAGTGACCACCCCAGATTAATATCGGCGGCGCTGAAGCCCCAGTCGAGAATAAACGGTTGATCTGACAATTGTTGATCAATAGCCGTTAACGCCAACAAAGAACGCCGCTGCATTTCAGCAATAGCCTCCTCCCGTGCTTCAGCCCCAAACTCTCTTCGATGATTAACGATTTCACCGATCGGGCGTGCCAGCGTTGATTCGGCAAACCAACTCCACTGTTGCATCAAGGCAGATGCATTTGAACCGCGTTCAGGTTGTAAACGACCGTTACCATAGCGCTCTAAGATTACATCAACCATAGCGCAGGACTCAAACATCGTGAGATGACCATCGGTCATCACAGGCACCTTGCCCACGGGATTTAACTGGCGCCACGCTGGGCTTGCTCGATACTCCGGATCGAAACTGACAATTTCACATTCATAGGGGATCCCAAGTTCCTCGCACAACCACAGGGGACGAAAGCCTCGAGTGCCCGCAACCGTAAAAATTTTGATCATAAATTACCGTCAAATCCTAATTTCTAAGAATGGTAACGCCTCGGCCCTGACGATGACAGTGTTACTATCGCTCGAAAGGGCCGTGTGAAACGAGCCAATGAAAGCGCTTGATGGGTCACGAGTACTGGTGTGTTTCCTACCCGGAGCAGGCGCTGTCCTAAAGATGCAATGCTCCGGCGAGTCATTTAAATTGAGCATCAGCACCCAGCCATACTGATCGAAACCAGTGGTGCGGGAGGGGAAATCCACAGAACCGAAGGGCTGGCTCACAAGGTGAACTGAAGGTTAAGGAGCAAGAAATGGGAAGGTTAGACGGTAAGGTCGCACTGATTACAGGAGGCGCAAGGGGACAAGGTGAAGCCGAAGGCCAGAGATTCAGGGAAGAGGGAGCGGAGGTCTATCTGACCGATGTTTTGATTGAACAAGGCCAGGCCGCAGCCGCCGCAATTGGTGCCACGTTTATAGAACACGATGTCACGGACAGTGATGCCTGGAGCCGAGCGATTGAACGCATCGAAAAAGAGAAAGGTCGCCTAGATGTGCTTGTCAATAACGCGGGTATTTTTCAGATGAAAGGTATGGTCGAGACTGAGAGAGAACTTTGGGACCGTACCATTGCCATCAATCAAACCGGCGTATTTTTGGGGTTGCAGGCTGTAGCGCCAGTGATGATTCGCCAAGGGTCGGGATCAATGATTAATATCTCATCGGTGGCAGGTTTGCGAGGATCAGGAGGGGCCTTTGCTTACGGCGCGAGTAAATGGGCGGTGCGGGGCATGACAAAAAGCGCCGCCCAAGAACTTTCACCCTATGGGGTTCGAGTCAATTCAATCCATCCGGGGATTATCGAAACTGCGATGGTGGATGAGTTTAGCCGCAAGGGGATCAACGAGCGTGTTCGCCAGCAGATTCCGATGGGCCATTACGCGGAAGTTTCCGAAGTCGCCAATTTGGCATTGTTCCTCGCTTCTGATGAGAGCCGCTACTGCAGCGGTTCGGAATTTGTAGTCGATGGCGGATTAACCGCGTAGCGGATAGAAGGCAAGGGTAACGTCGATTCAGCAAGATGTCTGGCGTGGGGTCATCGATGATGAGTGTTGCACGGGGTATATCCTCGTGTCCAAAACGTTAGCTCGCTGACTTTGATGAGTTTGATGCCTGAATCTTAAAGGTGTGGTGGATATTCTGTCTTCGTTTAAAGTCAAAAGGGATGGTTTCGGCGCTGATATTGGTAACAGTCGCTGTTTGGCTGAGGCGGGTGTCCAATTTGAACTTCCGCAGGTTGGTTGAGAAATAAAGCGTGCCGTTTTTGCGCAGTAACTTGAGGGCTGCTTGAATCAGCGCCTCGTGATCGCGCTGAATGTCAAAGGCTTCTTGCATGCGCTTGGAGTTTGAAAAAGAAGGCGGATCGAGAAAAATCAAATCATATTGGCCCCCTTTCTGTCGTTCCAGCCATGTAAGGCAATTCTCCTGTACGAGGCTATGGCGACTCCCGAAAAAGCCGTTTTTCTGTAAGTTGCGTTGCGCCCAATCTAAATAGGTGCGAGACATATCTACGGAGGTGGTTGAGGCTGCGCCACCTTTTGCCGCATGAACTGTGGCGGTGCCGGTATAAGCGAACAAGTTAAGAAAGTCTTTGCCAGCAGCTTCTCTTGCAATGCGCTGGCGGATAGGGCGATGGTCGAGGAACAGGCCGGTATCGAGATAATCTTCGAAATTCACCAAAAGCTTAACGGAACCTTCCAATATCTCATGGAATTTGGCTGCCCCGTCAAAGCGTTCATATTGCGCGTCACCCCGCTGTCTGGTGCGAGTTCGGAAAAAAAGGTGGTCATCATCAAGATCGAAAAAGGCCTTGGTAATGGTCACCAGTTCTCGGAGTCGAAATTGTGATTTTTGGGGATCAATGGTACGAGGCGCTTGGTACTCCTGAATGTTAACCCACCGTTCTTCACTGTTATTGGCGCTCCAATAAAGATCAATGGCTGCGGCGTAGTCAGGGAGGTCCTGATCATAAACCCGATAGGCGTGCACGGTCTCTCTTTTGGCCCATTTGGAAATCTGTTTGACGTTTTTGGTTAACCGATTGCGAAATCCCAGTCCCGAATCTGAAATCTCATCGGGGTTCAATGGCCTAGGTAAACGTGCGTCTTTAAAAAATTGATCCGCCGTAATGTTGAAGTGAATGATTTTGCAAGCCAATGCCCCGTTGTAGAGGGTATGCAGTCGCGAAGCTTTGATCCCGACGTACTTGCCCAATTGTTGATCCTCGACAAAGATAGCCGCCCGCCAGTTGGTAAACTGATGACGCAGGACATGACCGAGGGCCTTGTAAAGCGGTTGTAATTGCTCAAGTTGATTAAGGCGTTTGCCGTAAGGCGGGTTGGTTACCATCAAGCCAGTAGCTGGAAAGTCGTGCCGTAAGTTAAAAACGTCTTGATAAGCAAATTCGACGTGCTGGCCAATACCAGCTGATGAGGCATTGTCTTTGGCAAGTTGGAGGACGTGGCGATTCGAATCGAACCCCATGAGCGGTGGAAGCTGGGCAAGGCCTTGTTCTCTACGGTAGTGAGCTTCGGCCAAGAGGCGTTGCCAGATGGCGGGCTGGTGGCCTCGCCAGCCCAAAAAACCAAAATAATCCCGCTGCAGCGCTGGTGCAATATCGGCTGCCATTAATGCCGCCTCAATGACTAAGGTGCCTGACCCGCACATGAGGTCGACAAATGCACCACCTTCGGCGGCGACCTCTTGCCAGCGGGCACGCATCAAAATTGCCGCAGCGAGATTTTCTTTGAGCGGTGCCTGACCAGTTCCGGATCGATAGTTCCTTTGGTGCAGACTGGCGCCTGACAAATCTAAATAGATTTCCGCCTGATTCCGGTGCACATAGCAATTAATGCGAAGGTCAGGGCGATGAATGTCGACGGAAGGTCGTGGCAACCCTTGATCGGTAAAGCTGTCGACAATTGCGTCTTTCGTTTTGAGTGCGACGTATTGAGAATGAGTCATGTTTGAGCTGGCGACGTTGGCATCGACCGCAAGGGTCTGGGCTGAGTCAAGATGTGCTTGCCAATCGATTGCTCGAACGGAAGCGTAGAGCGCCTCGGGAGAGGGGGCGGCAAATTTAGCCAGTGGTAGCAATACGCGATTGGCGACACGTGACCAAAGACAAACGCGATAGGCGACCTCAAGCTCACCACTAAACTCAACACCGGCGCGATTCTCGCGGAGGTCGCTTCCACCGAGGCCGAGAATTTCAGCGGCTAAAAGGTCCGCCATGCCTTTAGGGGTGGTGGCAAAAAAGGTGTGTGTTGTCATAGTCGCGGAGTTTAACGATCGCAGGGGAAGCGGTCTATGCCCGTGGGCCTCAATCGTGACAAGGGTTGATGGGCGCCGGCCTAATGAACAATCGAGTGGGATTTTGTTTAGCTACATCGTTTTGAACCATTGGACCTATCAAGCCATTTCGAAGCAGCGACAAGAGTTAGCGTTGGGACTCCCGCGCATTAGCTGGGTGTAGAGGCATGCTAGCTTCGAGCGCTAGTAGCATTGCCTTGCGCCGGCCCCCGCCAGCGTAGCCAGTCAGCTTACCATTCGAGCCCACCACTCGATGACAAGGAACAATGATCGACAAGGGGTTTTTACTATTGGCGAGGCCGACTGCGCGGGCGGCGGTAGGTTGCCCAATAGCAACGGCCAATTGACCGTAAGTCCAGGTCTCGCCGTAGGGTATGGTCCTGAGTGCCTGCCAGACCCGTTGTTGAAATTCAGTTCCATGAGCAAGCGTTGGCACGTCAAAAAGCTTACGCGAACCAGAAAAATAGTCGGATAGCTGTTCGATGGCTTGTTTGAAAACGGGTTGCTCAGAATCTGGCTGGCCTAGATGTTTAGGTTGCGTTGTTTGGTTTTCAAACCAGGCTCCGCACAAGTGCTGCTCCCTCGATTGTAAAATCAGCTTACCGAGGGGTGTGGTGTGGTAGCAGAAATAAGTCATCAATCGAGCTCACAAGTTAGGTAATGGCAGGCATATGTGTCGGTATCCCTTGGGTGAAGCGTTATTGCAGGTGCTGCATCCAGTCAGTCTGTCAGCCAAGCAGTCTAACGGGTTTGATCATCGCAGTAGCGTGTTGTCCCCTAGCTTTCAAATGTCTGTCATGATTGTTGAAGCGATCATAACGACGCTAGCACAGAGGCGTACCCGTGTCAGGTAAAGAGAGGGCTTTTACCGGCTGGGTATGCTGGATGCTGTTGAGCATGTAACCACGCTAAGCTCGAGCGCGCGATAAATAAAAGCGAGCTATTGCGGAAATTAGAATGCTTTATGTCCGCAAGGCCATGGTCCGGTTAAAGTCCTGAAATTGGTTGAGGTGAGCAAGCCCATGCGATAGGGAACCAACGCCTGGAGAGACCTTTATGGCGGTAGTGGGTAATAGCGCTCGTCGCTGCCCTTGGTATGCGCTCAAAATAGGACAGAACCCACAATTAGATCAATTAGTCCGGTCCAGTCACTGTGTCATGGAGCAACCTGACTCCCCCCGGTTTCAGTGCCGCTCGAGGCTAGGCACTGTAACGACGAAGTGGTCCGCGTACCGCTGCGGCTCAACATTCTGATACTTTGGTTCATCGATCTGGGTTTGACGTGTTCAAACCCGTTATGATGTGGTTTTTGATTTGAAGTAAGTTGTGTGGATCGACTCAAAACGTCCCAACGACAGCCCGCCGCCGACTTGGTTAAGCTCGTTAAGCTGCATCAAGAGGTGCCATGGCAAAAACCGCTCTCTGCGCACTCGACCGAGGCCTTTGAGGCACTACGCCCTCGGGTTGAGGCACATTCTGGTCCGCTTATTATTGACTCTTGTTGTGGCACAGGGGACAGCACTCGCAATCTGGCTGGGCGGTTTCCGGAGGCGCTGGTTGTAGGAGTCGACAAGTCCGCACACCGACTCGCGCGTCATCAACTGGGTGATCGGAAAAATTACGCGTTAGTACGGGCGGATGTGAATGACTTTTGGCGATTAGCCAAGGAGGCTCGATGGCGCCCAACTCAGCACTACTTGCTCTACCCCAATCCTTATCCGAAAGCTGCTCAGCTTCGTAAGCGTTGGCATGGAGCGCCGGTATTTCCTGATCTAGTTGGCTTGGGCGGACTTTTGACGGTCCGAACGAACTGGTCGGTCTACGTGCAGGAGTTTGCGTTGGCTTTACACTCCATGGGCTATTCTGTCAGGCAGAATCAACTCAACATTGAAGAGCCGATCAGCGCCTTCGAGCAGAAATATCACGCTCGTGGACATGCGCTGTATGAATTGATTTGCGATCTCGACCAATCTTGAATCGATCAAAAGTATTGAGCCAAGAAAAAGCATTGATTGAGTTTTTGATCGCCGTTAAAGCTGGTCGGGACCGTCAGTCTTAGCGGCCTGCGGGTCGCCCGCTACGCTTGGTCTTTTTGTCCAAAGATTATCGAGAGGCGACGATGCTGGGTGCTTTGTCTTTCGTTTGGGTTGATAATTCCGAGGCAGAAGGGCATCCCTTTGCTAGCCCAGGCAGAGGTTTTAGTAGGTCCCCTCAGCGATAGATTTTTAGATCGCTAGAAATTAAGATGGGGCGCACCTTCGATTGAAGCCATTTAGGCCCCAGGACTTTACGATGACCGATCCCAATAAAATTCTGTTAGACGAAAATGAAATGCCAACCCAATGGTATAACATTGTTCCGGACCTGCCAGCCCCTCCACCTCCACCATTGCATCCTGGTACTCATGAGCCTGCTACCGCGGAAGATTTCAGCGCATTATTTCCGCAAGCATTGATTGCTCAAGAGATGTCGCAGGATCGATACATTGATATTCCAGGAGAAGTCCTCGACGTCTATCGTCTGTGGCGACCTAGTCCGTTGTTCAGAGCCCATAGATTAGAAAAACTGTTAGATACACCGGCTAAAATTTATTATAAATATGAAGGTGTTTCTCCTGCCGGATCGCATAAACCCAACACCGCGGTTCCCCAAGTTTGGTATAACGCCCAAGAGGGCATTACCAAACTGACAACCGAAACCGGAGCCGGTCAGTGGGGCAGCTCGCTGGCATTTGCTTGTGCTCAGTTTGGTCTAGAGTCGGAAATTTGGCAGGTGGCAGCCTCTTACCGTGCCAAGCCCTATCGCCGCACCATGATGGAAATCTGGGGCGGCAAAGTGCACCCGAGCCCATCAGAGGTGACCGAATTTGGCCGAAGTTTGCTTGAGCAAGACAAAGACCATCCTGGCTCGTTAGGGATAGCGATCTCAGAAGCGGTGAGTCAAGCCGTTGAAGATCCCAAAACTCGATATGCTCTGGGTAGCGTTCTGAATCACGTATTGATGCATCAAACCATCATTGGTGAAGAAGCGCTACGCCAGTTGGCCAAAGTGGGTGCGGTACCTGACGTTTTAGTGGGTTGTACAGGCGGCGGCTCTAATTTTGGTGGGTTGGCATTTCCGTTCTTGCGCGAGAAGCTCAAGGGCAATATGGATCCAGTTATCCGTTGCGTTGAACCAACCGCGTGTCCGACCTTAACCAAAGGTCAGTACCGTTACGATTTTGGTGACACAGCAGGGCTTACACCGCTCATGAAAATGCACACCTTGGGCGCGTCTTTTATCCCTGAAGCGATTCACGCAGGTGGCCTCAGATACCATGGTATGGCTCCACTGGTATCCCACATTTATGATTTAGGCCTGGTCGAAGCTATTGCGATCCCGCAGACCGAGTGTTTTGCCGGCGCTCTACAATTTGCGAAGGCTGAGGGCATCGTGCCGGCACCTGAACCTACCCATGCCATTGCGGCAGCGGTGAGAGAGGCGCTGGCGTGTAAAGAAACGGGCGAGGAAAAGGTGATCTTAACGGCTCTCTGTGGGCATGGTCACCTCGATCTCGCGGCCTATGATAAGTACCTTTCCGGCGACATGGTTGATCTTGATCTATCAGATGAGGTCATTGGTGCGGCAATGCAAGGTATCCCTGACATCGGTCAGTAAGTCAGTAAAGTAATCATAAAATGGGAATCAACATGCGTTACGAAAAAATAACAGGTTTAACGTTGGCGGCATTGACAGGCGTGCTGATGGCAGCCTTTTCAATTGATAGCAGCGCAGCGCAGGAACAAGACCAGGCCGCCAAACTCATCGAAGAGCTCGTAGTCACGGCTCGACGGAGGGAAGAAGGCTTGCAGGATGCGCCGCTGGCGGTGTCGGCGTACTCGCAAGAAACCCTTGATTATCGAGGTGTCACCAGCCTGGATGAGATTGCCGGATTCGTACCCGGGCTGACGCTGGAGAACAATCCTAGCTTTGGCGGCGCCTCTAATTCAGCAGCGATTTACCTCCGTGGAGTGGGCCAAAAGGAATTTTTGCCGACGACGGAACCCGGCGTTGGCCTCTATGTCGATGGTGTCTATGTCGCGAGATCCGTGGGTGCGATTTTAGATATTGTGGACGTCGAGCGCTTAGAGGTTCTGCGAGGTCCCCAGGGCACCTTGTTTGGTCGAAACACGATTGGCGGCGCAATATCGATCAATACCGTTAAGCCTCAACCGGGTGGGAGCAATGAAGGCGATTTCTCGGTGACAACAGGCACTGATGGGTTGATGCGGCTCAAGGGCGCGGTGCACCTCTCGGTCAGCGACCAACTAGCCACTCGACTGTCGATTGCGTCGATGGCTCAGGATGGCTACGTTGAGCGAACGGATGGCATTGATTTGGGTAATGACGATACCTTAACCGCACGTTGGTCGGTTGCTTTTCAACCGAATGATCGGTTCAGTGCTGATGTTACCCTCGACATGACTCGTGATCGTGAAAATGGTCCGGCCTTAGAGTTAATTGGTATTGATCTCTCAGATTTGAGTCAGTTGAATGGCGTCGTTTTGGCACCCCCTCCACCCATGGCGTTTATCCATAACGTGACCGTCGCCGCGTTAGGGCCCGGAGTGCCCTGTGCCGCAACTGATGCAGCGGGTAACGGTGTAAGGATCAATCCAGCATCTGCTAACTGTTACGACGATCGTTACGTGGGTGCAGATGGTCAAAACGAGGGCACTGCGCCAGCGTTCTCCGAGTCAGATGTTTTCGGCGCAGCAGTCAATCTGGAGTATCTCATCAATGACGCGCTGACGTTGAAATCCATTACAGCCACAAGGTCATTAGAAGCTGAGTTCGCTAGAGATGGAGACCACTCGCCGCATCGAGTAGCCCAATTTTTTGATGACTTAGAACAGGATCAATTCAGTCAAGAGTTTCAATTGCTCGGGACCCACGACCGACTTAATTGGATATTGGGACTGTATTACTTCAACGAGGACGGCAGTAATACCAATATTCTGGATTTTACGGTTTCCAATTTTCGCTCAGGTGGCGAATTTGATAACGAGGCGTGGGCCGCTTTTGCGCAGTTGACCTTTGACGTTACCGAGCGAGTGCAGTTAAGTGTTGGCGGGAGGTATACCGAAGAAGAAAAATCCTTTCGGCCAGATCAAATCATCTTCACCAATTACTTCGCTGGGATCAGTCAACTGGTACCGCCTGGGAATCCCCTGGCTGCATTAGATGCGCCCTTTCTGCAGGCGGGTGAACGTATCTTGCCTCTGCTCGATAAGCAGATCTCGATCGATGAGTTTACGCCGATGGTCAATCTATCTTTTAGCGCCACGGAAGCGGTTATGCTGTATGCGAGTTACTCTGAGGGTTTTAAGTCGGGTGGCTTCACACAACGCGTATTTCCACCAGTGGTCGCAGGATTTACAGCCCCGCCTGGAACCCCTGATATTGATCTTATCCCAACGTTCGCACCCGAGTTCGTCGAGGTGTTCGAACTAGGGTTTAAGGGCAGTTTTTTCGATAACCAAGTTCGACTGAATGGCGCTTTGTTCCAAACCGATTATGAAGACCTCCAGGTACAGGTGTTTAATAGCGTTGCGCCGGTTACTCAGAACATCGGAGCGGCAACCATAGAAGGGATTGAGCTTGAACTGATGGCAGCGCCCGGCGGAGGTTGGTTCTTTGAGTCAAGTCTCGCTTTAATCGATGCCAGTTATGATTCGATCGACACGGGGATTACCTTAATCGGTGAAGGGTTTGATTTTGAGCGGGTGCCAGAAACAACCTTCAGTGTCGGTGTCTCAAAAGAGATTGGGCTGGAAGATCTTGGTGCGCTAACCCTGCGTGCTGATTGGAGCTATCGTTCGAAGACCTTTAACGACGCCTACAACACGCCATTGTTGGCAACGGACAGCTATGAGTTGATCGATGCCAGTGTGCGTTGGTTAAGTCCCAACGAGGACTGGATCATTGCGCTGTCGGGTCGAAACTTAGCGGACGAGCAGTTTCTTGAGACCGGGGTTTACGGGACTGCCTTTCAATCCTTTGAGGGCGTCTACAATCGCGGGCGACAGTGGCAGCTTGAGGTACGAAAATACTTTCAGTAGTGGCTGAATCCGTTTCAAGAAGAGATTCTAAGTAGTCTTTTGGCTAAGTTCGCCACAGTGATGAAACGCTAGAAGGACGGCCTTGCTTGAAACAAGCAGCCGAGGAGGAGAGACTCGGCTTCGCAAGCGACCATGGGCGAAGTCAAGGCCCTCTCTCTGCCGTAGGAGCGCTGAGGGGCTAGCAATCATCCATCTTCGATGCACCGCCCCTCTCCCCAAAAAAAGCGGAAAGGGTCTTGCCCATCAGTCGCGGTAAGCGCTTCGCCGTTGGCAGTAAAGGTAAGCCAATGTAAGACGTTGCGGTTTAAATGCTACGGGCGTCAGGCTTCGTATGGCTAGCGACCAATGCGCTAACCCGGGTATGGATTTCGTTAACCCGCGGCTCAATCGCCTTATCTCGATGTCTGATTGATGGCTCGGCTGACCGGTCCAAAGTAGAAGGGCCTTGGTCACCGTCTGTTTACTAGGGTGCTAAGTCGCCGCGTTTTATGCGAGCAAAAGCACATCAGTCGAAGCCGATAAAGCGCAGTGAGCCTGTCACCGTTAAGCAATCATGAGTTGCTCACATCCGGTTCCTGTCAGTATTTCATCAACCCTGGTACGCGATTCATCATCGAGTGCCAGATAAGCCTCGTTGATCCATTGCAAACATTTGCCTTGGTAGGGGAAGGTCGGTTGATGCCAAGGCAGGTCATCAATCGTGGTTTCCATCGTTTTTTCACCGGCTTTTAGCGCTTCAGCATTGGCCAGCAGGGCGGGCACATAAACCTTGCCAATTTCGTTCAGTAAATCACCCAGCAAGGCTTTAATCTCCTCTGCGGATAGCCAACCACTGGGGTCGGCTGGATTACCGCTTAAATCATCGACGATATCTACCCAGGCATAAACTCGCGGAGTTTCTTTCAGACAGATCGCTGCAGGGGTTGGGTCGAATCCTGCCAGTTGCGTCAGTTGGGCATAAATTCCAAAGTCTGCCGATGCCGGTCGAGTGCCGAATAAGAACGGACGTTCGGTCAGGATCTTGTTCATGATGTCGAGGAATCGATGGTAACTCGCTTCGATCACTGGAGCAGTGGTGTCGTTTGACCCCACGACGTAAAGCCGAGAAATTTGACGATCCGAGACATAGGCCGCCATTTTCTGATGAGCCTCATCTGGAACTTGCATGGCTCGCCAAAGGGGCAAGATGTTCCCCGCTTTTTCGATATCCGGGTCGTAGTACCATCGGTAGTGGAACATGCATTTGGTTAACCACTCATCGGCATAGTCTTCAATTAAGTAGTTGATAAAGCCTAGCACTGGGTCATGGGGTAGCGCGGCGCGATCCTCGAACGCCGTTTCGAATCGTCTAATGAGTGGAGTTGAATCAACCACTGCCTCGATGTCGCCATCATCATTGGGTAAATAGAAGGTAGGCAGTAATTCAACCTTGGGGGTAGGGAAGCCTAATTCAGTGGCTTGGTCGCCAATCAGAAACTGATAAGGAATGTGTCGATAACGCAGATAGGCCAGCATTTTACGCGTGTAGGGAGAGCCTGGAGCTCCTTTGAGTTTGAGGGGTTGCTGATTTGCCATGGTATATGCCTTTTCGCTCATGAATCACGTTT
>NZGC01000012.1 GCA_002689445.1 Gammaproteobacteria bacterium | reverse complement strand
TTTTTTTAGGTACTAACAGAAGCGATTTTAGAATACGTAACGCCCTTGTACGTACCAGGTGCTTCCGATGAAGCCGAAAGGACTCGCTTCAGGATAGAGCTGGCCAACGCCACCAGCACCCGGGTTCTCGTCTGGGTAGGCATCGAAGAGGTTCTCAACGCCAACCACAACTTCGGCTTTATCCGTCAAGTCGTAGGCTACCTGCGCATCGATGAGCGTTTCAGCGCCTACATCATAGCCGTTACCGGTGTCTTTCCAGCCACCGTAGTAATTGGCTCGGACCATGGTGCGCAACTTACCTTGGCTGTGTCGCCATGCAACGTTGCCCTTAACGCTAGGCAGCAGATCTTCCAAGGATTCAACCCGTCCTGCGCCGATAGGGTTCACAGTTCCTCGGTCGTCGACTTCGGTGTCGTTAAAGTTAGCCGCAACGGTGATGGTTGATTCACCATCGCCAAGACTGAAGTCGATGCTGCCGACCACGTCGATGCCGCTGGTCGTGGTGTCGAAGCTGTTGCTGAAGAATCTGAACTGCTTGAGGTCATCCAAGCCAACAAACAACTGTCGGTCGATTGTTCCAGCAGCATCCAAAGTCGTGAGCGCCTCAGAGACGGAGCCGTAGCCTGCGGGCAAATTGCCATCAGCATCTGCCGCCACGCCACCGGTGAACATCAGAGCGTTGAGGAAATCAACGTTTGCACCGAGGGCAACTCGATCTTCTACTTCGATGTTGTAGTAGTCGATGGTCCAGCTTGAGTTGCCAAAGTCGAAAGCGATTCCTAACGAGAAGTTAGTTGCGTCTTCGGTGCCCAAAACAGGTCGGCCATTGCCAGCACTTTCAACAAAGTCTGCCGCGAGTTGTCCCGCCGCTGACGATAGAGGCAATGTACCTTGGTCGACAAGAACGCTGTTCACGATCTGCGTAGTAACGTTGGTAATGCTCGCCTGGCCGGAGGTGGGCGCATGGAAACCTGTTGAGTAGGCAGCGCGCAAACGCACCTGCTCATTCACCCGTAGCAGACCTGCCAGTTTGAAGTCAGTTGTGTCACCAAAGGCACTAAAGTCCTCATAACGTACGGCGGTTTGCAGGGTCAGCGCGTCGGTAACGTCTGCTTCAAGATCAACATAAAACGCGGTGCTGTCTTGGTTCGCTGAGGTGTCGCGTGGGAAGCCGCCAAAACCATTTGAACTTGAGCTAAAGCCTTGGTCAGCCAAAGGTCCTAACGCGTAAGAAGCGGCATCGCCCGCATAAAGGTCGAATTCCTCCTCACGATATTCAGCACCAAAGGCAACGTTAAGGTCAGAGGCCAAGCCTGCATCCACCGCATAGACGAAGTTTAGGTTATACAGGGTTTCTGTTTGCTTTTGGCCACCCGGTACAAAGTCTCTTGGCGTGTTGGGTCCAAGCGAAGCATTGATCGTGTTGCGAATAAAGAAGTCTGTGCGGTTTGATCCTCGTTGCGCACTTAGGTCGTACGACAGGCCGTCGACCATCGCGAGTTCGCCACGAACGCCAATGGCAAAGGCTGAATCTTCGTTATCACCACCAAAACGGGGAACAAAACCGGTTGGAATGGTTTCGATGAACGAAAAGCAGTTGTCGTCGGCGGTAACACTGGCTAGAAAGCCTGCATCAGGCGTTACGCCACCAGCACCACCGAGAGGAATACCATCGATACAGCTGTTGCCGCCGTCCATGTCACCGACGAGCACCGAAGGCACACCTTCAGCAGCAGCCAATCCAGTGAGAGGATCGACGATAGGTCCGCGATAAACGCCGCCACGTTGGCCAGTAGCCGCACCCGGTGTGAGGTTGCTAGCACGACCTACGACATTTCGATAGAAGAATCCCCCAGCAACGTTGCGCTCAGCATAGTTACCAAAAGCATAGACTTCAGCATTATCGTTCAATTCAATGGCTGCGTTAAAGAAGAGTTTTGTGTCGTCTTCAACATCAGGCTGTCCCCAGTACTGAGGCACTTCATTGGTGTAGCTGTTAATGGTTTGAAAATCAGCAACAGGTGAGTAACCGTTGACGGCTGCGTAGGCAACATCATCTCGAACGATGGATCGGACAGTGCCTTCAACATCTCGGATTTCACCCGTAATGTTTAAGAAACCGCTGTCACCCAAAGGTAAGCCTAAATTGGCTGCGACCAAGTAATTGTCGCCATCACCTTCGGTAGTAGAGCCATATTTCGTGGTGATCTCGAAACCTTCTGCGTCATCGCGAAGAATGAAGTTAAGAACCCCAGCAATGGCGTCGGAGCCGTATTGCGATGAAGCGCCATCTCGCAGCACTTCAACCTGCTTTAATGCCAAGGCAGGAATCGCCGATAAGTCGACACCCTGGGCGCCATCAGAAATGCCGCCGCCCAAAAATGAAATGATAGATCCTCGGTGACGTCGTTTTCCATTGACGAGCACTAGGACATTATCAGGAGACAGCCCACGAACGTTAGGTGGTCGCGAGATCGTTGCCGCATCGCTGATAGGTTGAGTGTTGACGTCGTAAGAAGGCACAGCGGTTCTGAGCATGTCTTGCACGTCCGTTGAGGCGTTCTCTCGGAACTCAGCCCCACGAATGACGTCGACAGGTACCGTCGAATCTGCTGCAGAACGGTCCGCAACTCGAGTACCGGTTACAATCACTTCTTCGATTTCGCTGCTTTCAGCCAGCGTTTGTATGGGTAGCGCAAGCGCAACGGGTAGCGCGAGCGCCACAGCAACTGCTTTACCTCGGTTGAAATTAATGTTCAAAGAAATTTCCTCATTTTAGTTTGCGATATTAAGTTTGATCTCGCGTGGGGCCGTCAGCGGCTTCCACAGACCCAAAATTGATGCGTTTCAATTTTGGGGGGCAGATTCTAAAGTATTTCTCCAGTATTGACTACTGTAAATTTGTGTAGGGGTCGAGTTGGTTCTGTCGGCTAGGAAAAGCGTTTGACGACCGAGGGTTTGGGCGCGCCGGCGTCATCGCTGCATTTTCCTAACCTTTATAGCCTACTGACCTGTTTTAAAAGTTCTAAGCCTTCTACGAACGTGAGTCGGAGTCAGATCGGGCCCCGCTTTGATTGACCTTGTCCGGGAGGCTGAACAATGGGTTGGCTGTTTTTGAGGTTTTTCCAAATGGGGTGCGAGCGGTAAAGAGAACCGCAGGGGCCGGTTATGGTGGGCCAGTTGAAACCCGATTAGGCGATTTGGGAGTATGCTAGGAGGAGAGCACCCCGCTGAAAGGGGGAGCCGCATCAGGAGCCGTTGACTGGCCCTGTTAGCAGGGTTCATGGTCTGCAAACTGAGACTTGCGGTAACCAGCAGAGGATTTCGTCTTTTCAAGGTGCGAAGTTTTCGAAGGTCTTCGAGAAACTCAGGCGTCTCTAGCGTGGTCCGCGCCGTTAGCGGAGTGAGGCGGCGAGCAGGTAATGCAGGTAATGCAGGTAATGCAGGTAATGCAGGTAATGCAGGTAATATAGAAGCACGTTGTCTAAGTGCTGTTCGTTTAAAGGCGATAGCACAGCGTCAGGTGGCATAGAAGCAGTTAGTACAGAAGCAGGTAGAATAGAAGTAGGTAGCACAGAAGCAGGTGCTATAGGAGCAGGTTATGCGAAAACAGCTGGGACAGCTGAGGAAACAGGTCTTAAAGGTTCGAACTTCGGTGCTAACCATGTTTGTCTTTTTCTGCGGTTTGCCGGGCGCTTGGTCATCGACGTCTGCTCCGTTGGAGGTCAAGGTGGTCGTGGTAACGATGTTCGAACACGGGGAATTGAGCGGTGATCGACCAGGGGAATTTCAGTTTTGGGTTGAGCGATTTCCGTTGGAAGATGAGCTCTCGTTTCCTCTGGGACAGCATCCGCTGAGATGGCAGGATGCTGGCGTTTTAGGGCTTTGCACTGGAGGTGGGATTAGTAATGCGACGGCGTCCGTGATGGCTTTAGGAATGGACCCAAGGTTTGATTTGAGCCGAGCCTATTGGTTGATTGCGGGCATAGCTGGCGGTGACCCCGAGGATGTGACAATCGGCTCTGGAGTTTGGGCTCGTTATGTGATTGATGGTGACTTGGCTTTCGAGATTGATGCAAGAGAAATTCCCAAGGATTGGCCCTATGGCTTGATACCGCTGGGCGCAACCAAGCCTGCCCGGCCGGACGATGCCGTCATCGAAGGGTGGACAGTCGATACCGTCAGTTTTGCGTTGTCTTCAAAGCTGGCTGTCCATGCCGCCAGGATTTCGCAAGCCGTCGAATTACCAGACTTTCCAGCATCTCGCGCCTTTACCGCGCAGTTTGATGGTTTTCAGGGTGCAAAGGGGCAGCCTGCCGTTGTGCTCGGTGAAACACTGTCTGCCAGCACCTATTGGCATGGCCGATACTTGACGCAATGGGCGAATGATTGGGTAAAAGTTCATAGTTCATCCGACATGAACTTTATGACCAGCAACATGGAAGACAGTGGGACGTTGACCGCCCTGCATCGGTTGGCTCGAGAGGGGAGGGTGGATCCAGACCGGGTAATGGTGTTGCGAACGGTGAGCAATTTTACCCAACCGCCCGCTGGAACCTCGGCCGCATGGAGCGCAACAGCAGATTATCCTGACGACGGTTTGCCCGCTCTTGAGTCGGCCTACCGTATGGGTTCAGCAGTTGCAAAAACGATCGTTCGGGACTGGTCAGTCTACCGAGATGGCCTGCCGGACGCTAACAGGGTCACAAACGACTGAGAAGCGCTCGGGCGGCTGATTGGTGTTTTGCCTTCAGGGCCTCGGCGTCGACGTTGGCCAGTTCACCTTGGATGACACACCATTTTCCGGCAACCATAACGTGGAAGGCTTGGTGGGCGCCCGATAAGATCAGCGTGGTAATCGGATCGTGGTGGCCGCTGTGTTGAATGTCACTCACTCGAAAGAATGCCAAATCGGCCGCGTAGCCGACTTTTAACTGGCCCAATTCTGGACGGTTAAGGCTGAGAGCGCCATCGGATGTGGCCCAATCAAGGGCATGATTCACCTTAACCCGATCGCTGCCATAGTAAAGTCGTTGCAGTAAAAAGGCCTGCCGGGTTTCTTGGATAAGGTTGGAGTGATCATTAGATGCCGAGCCATCAACCCCAATGCCAACATTAACGCCACTGTTCATAAGATCTAGGGTCAGACAGGTGCCAGACCCAAGAATCATATTGGAGCTGGGGCAGTGCACAACACTGGTTTCTGATTGCCCTAGGCGGTCAAGCTCGCTGGCTTCGAAATGAATGCCATGGGCAAGCCAAGTGGAGTGACCTAACCAGTCGAGTTCTTCGAGGTAATCAAGGGGACGTTGACCGTAAAGATCCAGGCAGAATTGGGTCTCGTCATGGGTTTCAGCAAGATGTGTGTGTAAACCAGCGGAGTATGACTTTGCGAGGACAGCGCTTTGGCGCATGAGCTCTTTGCTCACTGAGAAGGGAGAGCAGGGTGCGATCGCGATTTGGGTCATGGCATGAGGGGAGGGATCATGAAATCTTTCCAACATTTGCTCACTGTGATTCAGGATATCATGTTCGGATTGCGTGACTCGATCAGGGGGTAGACCCCCTTCAGACGCGCCGAGGCTCATCGATCCCCGGCACAGAATATGACGCAGGCCCAGCTCGCTTAGCGCCTCTATTTGAATTTCGGTCGCGTTGTCGAGCTGCTCTGAAAATAAGTAATGATGATCGACCGCTGTTGTGCAGCCAGATAGCAATAACTCTGCGGCGGCGAGTTGCGTGCTGACAAAGACATCTTCCGGTGTCAGATTTGCCCATACTGGGTAGAGCGCCTCGAGCCATGGGAACAAACCACGGTCCCCCGCGGCGGGAACCGCCCGGGTTAGCGTCTGATAAAAGTGATGGTGCCCGTTGATCAGGCCCGGAAGCAGAACCAGATCGCTCGCATCGAAGCTATCGTCATAGCTCAACGGCGGTGTGTCTAGTATCGCCGCAATTTTTCCGTCTTCAACCAGAATGCCTGAAGTGGCTGGGGATTCAGCACCGTAAACAGCCAAAGGGTTCTTGATCCAGAGCTTCATGTATTGGTTCTCTCCGAGCTTAAACCGCAGCCTCGTAGGATAAAGGAAACTAAGAAGTCTGCGGTTTCGGTCGCAACTTGCTCGTTAAACTGCGCTCGGTTCAACAGTGCGAGCGCTTGAACTTGGAAGTCAGCATAATGCTGGGTCGCTGCCCAAATGAGAAATATCAGTCGCTCCGGATCCACTTTCTGCATTTTGTTCTGATCCATCCACTGTCTGATGACTGCCGTTCGCGTTTGCAGCCAAGCTTGCATATCCGTATGGAGGTAAGTGTTCAGGTTCGGTGCGCCCTGTATCATCTCATTGGCAAAAACGCGAGAAGCCGCTGGATCTTGTTGAGCTTGGGAGAGTTTATCCCTGATAAAGGCTTCGAGCACCTCGGCTGGATTCGCCTCAGGATCAACGTCGTCGAAGGCTCGGTTCCAAGACTCAATGGTGGTTTCAAGAACAGCAAGGTAAAGCCGTCTTTTGGATTTGTAATGGTAATGAATATTGGGTTTGGGCACGCCGGCACGGTCAGCGACTCGTTGCATCCGAGCGCCCTCGTAGCCAAATTGTGCAAATTCGTCTTTTGCAGATGCCAAAATGCGTTGGGCAATTGCGTCAGAGCTAGGACGATTAGAGATGGAGCGGGCTTCAGTGCTGACCATATGATCAAGTATAGATAAACATCTATCGAATTTAAATTATTATTTTCAATGTTATTTCTAAGGCTAGATTGCCGGCTAAAAAATAGTCTTGACCATTTGGTCAAGACTGTGGATCATTAACGAAATCGCGATGTAATGCTGTGGAGCTTTGGCGAAGGGGTGAAAATAGGTCCAGTGAAGGCTTTTCAAAGAGAAAGCTAGAGCGGTTAAACCACAGGACCAAAGGAATGATGATCTAAAGCATTAAAGAACCAAGGCATCAAAGAATTAAAAAATTGGCATTTATGCATCGTAAAAATAGTCCAGGCTTCGGTTGGAAGCCCCCGTGCACTGGTCGATGAGTGGCTCGTTGCTTGAGCAGCGAGCGCTTCAGACGGGTTGAATCGGTGTAGAGTAGGCTATGAATTCAATGGCTTATGGACGGGCCGCGAAGGATATGACGACTTGTACACCGAGCGGCGGCTACCGATAGATGAACGCAACGATATTTGAGTTTGAGATTGTCGAATCGAAAGCAGAAAAACCTGAATGAGAGTCGCCGATGTTGAAATGCGGAGTCATAAAGGCACTGTATTTGAGATCTCATATCGAAAAGGCGTGGCAATTCGGCTTGGGGTATCGAGGGCGTAGCGTAAACGGTATGCCGAGCCCTGGCTTGGGCATGAACTCAGGAAGGAGTTAAACGATCCATGCAGGACACTGAAAGTCAGTTTTGGGTGAACGGGGCGCGCAGGAGTCAATCCGGGTCCTGCGACCAGACGCTGCTTGAGTATCTCCGAGAAGTGGGCTTGACTGGCACCAAAGAGGGCTGCGCTTCGGGCGATTGCGGTGCCTGCACGGTACTTATCCAAGCTGATTCAGAGGGCGCTTATAAAGCGGCCAATGCGTGCATATTACCGGTAAGGCAACTCGAAAATCAGGGTGTACTCACAGTTGAAGGATTATCGGAGTTGGGCAAACTTCACCCAGTTCAACAGGCGATGATTGATCACCACGGTTCGCAATGTGGTTTTTGCACACCGGGTTTTGTCATGGCGATGGCAGGTTGGTTGAGTACCGATGCGCCGCTCCTCGATGATGACCCGGCCCAAGCCGGTGTCGGAGGAACTCAGGTTGTTGAGGTGGGGCAAGAGAGTCGCGAGGCGATTTCAGGTAATTTGTGCCGTTGCACCGGCTATCGGTCGATACTGTCGGCAATGACCGAGTGTATGACTCGACCGAAAATTGAGTTGCGTTTACCCTCGACTGTGCCAAAGAACGAGGGACACGGGTCGAAAGCAGCCAAATCTGCGGCGGGCCCTCAAATGAATCAGCGTTTTTTCCAACCCAGCACGATGAGTGAGCTCGAGACGATATTAGATCAGTTTCCAGAAGCAACGTTGATTGCCGGAGGGACTGATCTCATGCTTGAGGTTACGCAAAAGCAAGTGCAATTTCCCCGTCTGATTAGCTTGATTGACGTTGCCGAATTACAACGGCTCGAGCTCAAGGGCGATACCGCCGTGATTGGCGCTGGAGTGACTTTGTCGCACTTAAAGCAAGTGGCTGATAATGCTTGGCCGCAGTTAGGCCAGTTTCTATCGCGATTAGGCTCCCCTCAGATTAGGAATCGAGGGACTCTTGGCGGCAACTTGGGCACAGCCTCGCCGATTGGGGATTTACTGCCGATCCTACTCGCAATGGATGCGAAGGTGAGAATCGGGCAGTCTTCCGGGGTTGAGCGGGTCGTAGCGTTAGAGGACTACCTAGTCGATTATCGGCAAACGTTATTGCGTCGAGGGGAGTTCATCATTGAAGTCGAGTTGGAAGGCCTCAATGATTTCCATCGATACTACAAGATCACGAAACGGCAGGAAGATGATATTTCAGCGGTTGGGGTATCTTTGCGGCTCAAGTTAGATGGCTATAAGGTGATAGAGCCTCGGATCGCAGTGGGTGGCGTTGCTGCAAAGGCGATCCGCTTGAGGCATCTTGAGGCAATGCTTGAGGGAGCGCTTCTGACTCGGCAATTGATTGCAGAGGTGCGAGAGAGCGCAAAGATCTCAGTTGAGCCAATTAGTGATGTCCGTGCCAGTGCAGCCTATCGTCGCGACATGACAGCGAATTTAATCACGCGGGGCCTTGAAGCGGCCTTAGGTCTGGAACAACCGAACGTCTATCAGGTGCAGATGCATGCGTAAACTTGTAGAGCCCGCTGCCGCCCGTCATGAGACTCAGGTGTTGGGCGTTGAGTTGCCGCATGAGTCCAGTCGCCATCATGTCGAGGGAACAGCGCAATACGTTGATGATGTCCCCCTTGCAAAGAATGCTCTGCACGTGGCTTGTGGTTGGGCGCCGATCAGTGCAGGGAAAATTTTATCAGCGGATTTGACCGCAGTAGCCGCCTCGGAGGGGGTTGTAGACGTTTGTAGTTTTTCCGATGTGCCGGGATCCAATGATGTCTCGCCGGTCTTTGAGGGCGATGTGCTGTTTGCCCATCAAGAGGTTGCTTTTCACGGGCAAACCGTTTTCGCTGTCGCTGCCGAATCACGAGTGTTGGCGGCCCGGGCGGTAAAACTGGCGAAATTTGAGCTGGAATCCTACGAGCCTCGGCTGAGCGCTGCAGACGCTATCAAAGCCGGAGCGTTTGTTCGACCCACCAAGACCTTTGTCATGGGCGATGTTGATCAAAGCTTAGCTCAGGCGGCTCATCGGGTTGAGCGAGCCTTTGGCATACATGGGCAGGAGCATTTTTATTTGGAAGGGCAAGTCGCGGTAGCAACCCCGCAAGAAGATGGCGGAGTGAACCTTCTAATTTCGTCGCAGCATCCGAGTGAGGTGCAACAATTGGTGGCGAGCACACTAGCCGTGCCGCTGCATAAAGTGGCTGTCACGGTACGCCGGATGGGTGGCGCCTTTGGTGGCAAAGAAACCCAAGCGGCGCCATTGGCTTGTATCGCCGCGTTGTTCGCAGTGCGGACTCAGCGAACCGTTAAGTATCGGATGCCGCGTCGGGATGACATGGTGCAAACAGGTAAGCGCCATCATTTCGAAAGTCACTATCGTCTGGGTGTAACGGCTGATGGCGTGATCGAGGCTGCTGACATTACGCTGGCGGCTCGCTGCGGCTATTCGGCGGACCTATCTGAAGGCATTGTGGATCGTGCTATGTTTCATGCCGACAACGCCTACAGTCTGAATCAGGCGCGGATCACCGGTTATCGGTGTCATACCAATACGGTCTCTAGCACGGCTTTTCGAGGGTTTGGGGGTCCGCAGGGTATGCTGACGATAGAAGCTGCGATGGATGACATTGCCGCTGATTTGAAGCTTGATCCTCTAGAAGTTCGGTTACGCAACTTGTATCGCCCAGACCATAATGAAACGCCTTACGGGCAAAGAGTTACCGATTTTCGATTACGCCGTATGATGACAACACTCAGTCAAGATGCTGACTATAGTGCTAGGCGAGAACGAATTTTGGCGTTTAACGTGGCCCAGAGCCGTTTTTGTCGAGGTATCGCTCTCACTCCGGTCAAATTTGGGATCTCTTTTACGGCAACCCATTTAAATCAAGCGGGCGCCCTAATTCATATTTACTCGGATGGCAGTGTGCATCTGAATCATGGCGGTACTGAAATGGGGCAGGGTCTTCTGACTAAGGTGCAGCAGGTCGTGGCGGCGGCCTTCGGGTTGACCCCGGGTTGGATTGCGGTTTCGGCTGCTGAGACGGACAAGGTGCCCAATACTTCTCCCACCGCAGCCTCGTCGGGAACTGATTTGAATGCGATGGCTGCACTCGATGCGGTAGCGAAGCTCAAAGTGCGATTGCACGAATTTTTAGAACAGTCCGGTTTTAACGATGAGCCGAAATATTGTGATGGTGTGGTGATTTGTGGAGAGCATACCTGGCCCTGGCCTGAGTTGGTGCAAATGGCTTATTTGAATCGAGTTTCTTTGTCGGCGACGGGCTTTTATAAGACGCCTGACATCCATTTCGATGCAGAAACTCGAAAAGGCCGACCATTTTATTATTACTCCTTTGGTGCTGCTTGTAGCGAAGTGATCGTTGACCGAACAACGGGAGAATATCGAGTGTCTCGAGTCGATATTTGTCACGACGTAGGGCGATCGATCAATCCTGCGCTGGATCGTGGTCAAATAGAAGGGGGGTTCGTTCAAGGGATGGGTTGGCTAACCACCGAGGAACTGATTTGGGGTGAAGATGGGGTGTTGCTGTCGAACAGTCCATCAAATTATAAGATCCCCACCGCCGCTGATGTGCCTGATCAATTTTCGGTATCTCTCTACCAAGAGGATAACCCTGAGGCCACGGTATACCATAGTAAGGCCGTCGGTGAACCACCGTTGATGTTGGCTATCTCGGTCTGGTGTGCATTACGGGATGCCTGCCGAAGAACGGACGGTTCTCTCCCTCAACTCGACGCGCCGGCAACGCCGGAAGCGATATATTGGGCGATAAACTCGGCCACCGAAAACGCGAGGGAGGGGAAGTGAGTCACTGGCAGACGGCTATCGCTCATTGCCACCAGCGCGGGGAAGGGTTCGTGGTCATTACCCTGCTTGAAACCAAAGGCTCAACGCCGAGGGATCAAGGCAGTAAAATGGTGGTGACTGATCTTCATACATTTGACACGATCGGCGGCGGTGCCCTAGAGAAACTGGTTACGGATGAAGCCCGGCGGCTATTGGCCTTTTCGGTACCGGCTCAACAGTTAAATCACTTCCCTTTGGCTGCCAAAGCCAATCAGTGTTGTGGCGGCAGTGTTGCGGCCTTGTTCGAAGTGTTTCCGCCGCCTAGGCTGACGGTTGCGATTTTTGGCGCGGGACACGTGGGGCGGGCGGTGGTCAAAGTTCTCGGCGAGTGCGAGGCGAGAGTCGACTGGATAGATGCAAGAGTCGAGCAATTCCCAGAGACGTCCCCAGGCAATGTGCAACAATTATCGCTTGAACAACCCGAATCCTATGTCTCTAAATTGTCGGATCAAACTTTAGTTCTGGTGCTAACCCACGATCATGCATTGGATTATCGTCTTCTTAAGAGTTTATTGGACGAAACCGAGATCGGCTACATTGGACTGATTGGATCGCAAACGAAGGCTGATCGATTTCGGGCTCGGCTTCGGCACGATGGCATTCCTAGCTCGGAAGATCAGCGATGGCGATGCCCGGTGGGTTTGGATTCCGTCAAGGGTAAGTTACCTATGGAAGTGGCCGTAAGTATTGTGTCTGAAGTCCTAAGTTTGCCTCAAAGCGGTGATCCAGCGGCCCAAGGCGTGCCGTGGAAGTCGGTTCAAAGGGTTCTGGGTAAGTCGTGATGTTGGAACCTTCACGACAAGCGTTGAATCAGTTGCCGGTGGAAGATGCCCGTTCAATACTCATGACCGTTTGTTCTGCTACAGCATGGGTTGATGGCATGTTAAGCCTGCGCCCTTTTGCGGATCAGCAAGCCTTGTTAGCCGCGAGCCGAGCGGTGTGGGCAACCACCGGAGAATCTGACTGGTTGCAAGCCTTTTCCGGCCACGCCAAGATTGGTGATCGTAGGGCGCTGTCGGCATCCAACAAGACTTCAACGATTCGAGAGCAGGGTCAAGTTCGATCCAGTTCTGAGGCGCTGCGGACCGAACTTGATCGTCTAAATCAGCTCTATGAAGCAAAGTTTGGGTTTATCTTTATTATCTGCGCGACAGGTAAGTCGCCGGAAGCGATGCTCGAAGTCCTCGAAGCGGCATTAGGCGCAGATCGTAGGTCGGAACTGCATCGGGCTGCCAGGGAGCAGGAAAACATCATGGCACTGCGCCTCGGGGCATGGCAATCGTGAGCAACGGCGATAGATTGACCTTCCGGGGTGAAACGCAACACAAATCGTACACCGATGGGACTCTATGGATGGAGTCAAAATACGGTGTTACACCATCGACAAGGGGGCGTCATGAGTAAGTCCGCAATTACTACCCATGTGTTAGATCTGCAGTCCGGTTTGCCGGCGTCTGACCTAAGGGTGCAACTGTTGCTGCCATCGGGTGATCGTCTGAAAGGCAACACCAACGCGGATGGTCGAGTCGAGGCTTGGGATCGAGGATTCGATCTGCTGGGCGGTGATTATCAATTGGAATTTAAAGTCAGTGATTACTTTGAGGCACTTGGCGTCCCAACGTTTTTAAAGACGGTGCCCGTGCTGTTTCAGGTTGATCCTTTGCGCTCGCATTACCACATTCCGCTGTTGCTGAGTCCGTTTGGCTATTCAACCTATCGAGGAAGCTAGGCTCATGAGAATAGTGCGTGGCCGGTTGCTGCACTGGCCAAATAATAATTGGCGCCTGCCTGAATATCTTGAAGACGGTGTTATGTTGATCGAGGCAGGTAAAATCATGAAGATTGGGCCGGTGCGAGCGTTTGTTGAACAAGGCTTGGATCTCGCCGGCGCTGAATACTACCCCGGGCATTTGATCCTGCCCGGTTTTATCGACCCTCATTTGCACTTTCCTCAGATCGATGTGATGGCGAGCTACGGCGCTCAGTTATTGGATTGGTTAAATGATTACACTTTCCCGCAAGAAGCGCAGTATGCCGATGCTGAATTCGCTCAAGTTGCGGCTGAGTCGTTTATTTCGTTGCTGCTCAAAAACGGTACCACGACTGCTTTCGCTTTTGGTAGCAGTCATGCAACGTCCGTTGAAGCGCTATTTGCTGAGGCTGACAGGCACAATATGCGGATGGTTGCGGGTAAAGTTTTGATGGATCAAAACGCGCCAGAGAACCTATTGGATACCGCGACAACGGGCATTGCAGAAAGCGAGGCGCTGATCCAGCGTTGGCATGGCAAAGGGCGATTGGGTTATGCCATTACTCCTCGGTTTTCTGCGACCTCAAGTGAATTGCAGCTTCGAGCCGCAGGTCAGCTCTCAGCTCGGTATCCAGAGGTATGGGTACAGAGTCACTTATCCGAAAATAGAGCCGAGCTTAATTGGATACAGCAAGTCCATCCGAGCTACGGTGATTATTTGGCGACCTACGAAGACAATGGGTTGTTGCACCGCAAGAGTTTAATGGGGCATTGCATTTATTTGTCTGAATCGGAAATTGAACGCTTTGCTAAGGCGGGAGCCGTCGCGGTCTTCTGCCCAACATCGAATCTCTTTCTAGGCAGTGGTTTGATGCCGTTTCAAGCGCTAAAAGAAGCGGGCATTTCTCTAGGCATGGCATCAGATGTGGGCGGCGGCACCAGTATCAACTTGTTAGAAACCTTAGCGGACGCCTACAAGGTTTGTCAGTTACAAGGCTATTCGCTACATCCCTACGAAGCCTTTCATGCGATCACCAGAGGCAATGCCGCAGCCACAGAACTCGACGATTCGATCGGTAGTTTTCAAGTGGGCGGCGAAGCGGATTTCGTGCGCCTTGATCCAGAACAGATTCCACTCGTGGCAAGACGACTTGGAGGTGAAGTGAGTTTACGGGACGAGCTATTTGTTTACATGACGCTAGGTGACGAGCGGTTGGTGGTCGAAACCACGGTCGATGGCCGAGCAGTCTACCAATCCGAGACGGCAGCATGACCGCTTATCTGATCGAATGGCTGGAGCTGATATTTCGATGGCTACATCTATTGGTGGGCGTTGCGTGGATCGGTGCCTCGCTGCATTACGTCAAAGTGGATCGTAGCTTAGAGCCTGATACGAAAGACGCTGAAATTAAGGGGCGGTTCTGGGCCATTCATGGCGGAGGCATTTATCAGTTTACGAAGTACGAGCTGGCCCCACCTCAATGGCCCGCCGTATTGCATTGGTCAAAATGGGAGGCCTATAGCACTTGGCTCACGGGGATGGGTTTGATGGTGTTGGTGTATTACCTGCGGGCGGATGTTTATCTTTTAAGCGATGCCTTGCCTGGCCTGTCGTCGGCGCAGGCCGTCATGCTCAGCCTTGGACTCATTGCAGGTAGTGTTGGATTGTACGAATGCTTGATTCGTAGCCCCATTGCGAAGCGAGAAACCCTGTTTGCGGGTCTGATTGCTCTCCTAATCTCGGTGCTCGTGCTGATCGCCACACAGTGGTTCCCGGGTCGTGCAGCCTTTATCCACGTTGGTGTGATCTTGGGCAGCATTATGGTGGGTAATGTGTTGTTTGGAATTATTCCTGCCCAGAAAGCTTTCGTTGTTGCAGTCAAACAAGGTCAGGCACCCAATCTGCCGCTGACTTTGCTTGCGCGTCAGCGCTCTTTTTTCAACAACTATCTGACCCTCCCCGTGCTGTTTTGCATGATTAGTTTGCATTTTTCCTCGCTCTATCAGCATCGTTACAACTTTGTTGGTTTGGTAGTGCTGTTGCTGGCAGGGGCAGTGGGGAGACATTTTTTCAACCTAAGGCATCTGAATATCAATCGCCCCCGTTATCTTGTGCTGGCTGTCTTGGCCATTGTTTTGGTCATTGGGTTGATGTCGCCTGATCTTAAGGATGAGACGGTATCGGGAGACAAGACGACGGTGCCGGACTTACTCGCATCAACCGAGATTGATCAGTTAGCCTTAAAACATTGTGGTAATTGCCATAGCATGCAACCTACCCAGCCTGGGTTCATTGCGCCGCCCGGCGGTTTAGTGATTGCCGACCACCAGGGTCTATTAAAGTATCGCGCGCGGTCCTCGACGGCCGTTGGGTCAGGATACATGCCCTTGGGAAACCTCACCAAGATGACCCCAGTTGAGCGGGAGCAACTCATGAATTTTCTGTGGTACGCCGATCTGGAGAGTAATCGCTAATGATGCCCGAGCTCCAATGGCCCCTGTCCGATTCGCAGCGAAAAGAACCCAGGCCCTTACGAAGGTTGGATCAGGGGTTGCGGGATCATGGGTTTTTAAGGCTTGAAGTGCCAGATTTTGATTGGCATCGCTTGCATCTTGTATTCACAGGTTCTCGGCAATTTTTTACTCAGTCTATGGCTGAGAAGCGACGGTTTGGCTATCAAAGTGCGTCTGAAAACTTTGGCTACCAGGGCGTTAGTGAAGAGGCGCTTAATCCCGCCTCAGGCCAATTTGATGCTAAAGAAGCTTTTACCATGCGCAACATCCGTCAGCATTCTGGGCCCTTGGAGAGCTGGCCGAGCGCAGAGTTTCAAAGGCTGATGATCGCATTTTACGAGCAGTGCTTTGAATTAATGGCGTCGATCACAAGCAGTATTGCCGTGATCGCTGGACTGCCAGAGGACTATTTTCAATCTCGCTTGTCGGGAGAGAACGTGACGTTGCGTTTGCTGCGTTACCCAGCTGCGACCTCGTCGTCCGCCGAGGCTGATCAGGTGTTGGCAGGTGAACACACCGATTATGGTCTACTGACGCTTCTGTTTCAGGATGGCGCGCCAGGCCTTGAAGTGCAAGATAGGGAGGGAGTTTGGCAGTTAGTGCCTGCTGTAGCCAACCGGGTAGTGGTTAATGTCGGTGATTTGATGCAACGTTGGACGAACGATGCCTACCCGTCAACTTTGCACCGCGTGCGTCAACAGGGCAATGCAGTCGATCGGTACTCGGTTGCTTTTTTTGCCGATCCAAATTCGAATGTTGAGGTGACGCCTTGGCCTACCTTTGTCACGGCTGAGAAGCCAGCGCGCTATCAGACGATTTTGTCGGGTGAGCATATTCAAGCAAAGCTCGAGGCATCACACCGGCCGTTGCTATCTGCGGGTTTGGAATAAAATATCGGCCATATCGGGTTTGCCAGCTTTGATTTCCTCCTCTGACAAACCATTGATTTCGTGGGGAAATACAAGCCATTGATCGGTTTCGTGAACAAAGTAGTCGGGCACAACATCGGTTTGATTTTTCGAGGGTTTAAACCAAGGACAAGCAATGCGGATTGTTTCGGGGAGGTTGCGACGGGACTTTTCACGGAGTTCACGCAGTACCGCATCGATGCTGCGTCCCGAGTCGTAGACATCATCCACAATCAGTAAGTGGTCATTGTGATTGGCGCGGTCAATAATATATTGCAACCCGTGTACGCGAATATCTCGGCTTTGCTGGTCAATGCCATAGTAGGAACTGGTTCTGATCGCAATGTGATCGCTTTCTAACCCTTTGTATTCAAGATATTCCTGCACTGCGATTCCGACGGGTGCGCCGCCTCGCCACACGCCAACGATAAAGTTGGGTCGAAACCCGCTGGCAAATATTTGTTCTGCGAGTAAAAACGAATCACGCAACAAGTCTGCTGCAGAAATAAAATGCTTGTCCATGGGGTTCCTTAGTATTGGCTAAAGTGTTCCGCGAGGCTCGATTAGGCCAACGCTAAAAAGACTGATATGTTAGCAACAATTCATGAGAAGAGAATCTGATGTGTCGCGTTTTTTGAGGCTTTTGGGCTACAACACAACCGGGCAGTCACCTAAAACAGAGCTTTTGGCCGGTGGAACGACCTTTCTAGCGATGGCCTACATTACCGTGGTCAATCCTTCCATTTTGGCCGACGCTGGGATGGATTTTGGTGCGGCGTTTGTGGCGACTTGTCTCGCGGCCGCGGTAGGTAGCTTTCTAATGGGAGTATTGGGTCGATATCCCATTGCGCTGGCTCCTGGCATGGGCCAAAACGCTTTCTTTAGTTACGTCATTGTTCTGGGGATGGGATTGCCTTGGCAAACGGCTCTTGGAGCGGTATTGGTATCAGGTGCTCTCTTTGTCGTTTTGAGCATCTTACCCGTTCGCGAGTGGTTGTTTAACGCCATACCGATGAACATTAAGTATGGTATCTCCGCGGGTATTGGCTTATTCATCGGATTTATCGCCCTAAAAAATGCAGGAATTATTGTCGACAATCCGGCAACGCTTGTCGGGCTTGGATCCTTGACCAACCCTGAGGCGGGCCTTTGCCTGTTGGGTTTTGTTACCATCGCGGTGCTCAGTGCGCGAGGAACCGTTGGTGCAATTATGATCGGTATTGCGTTGGTTTCGGGCATTGGCTGGTTGTTTGGCGTGACTGAGTTTAAGGGGCTGGCATCCGCGCCGCCGTCGATTGCGCCCGTGTTTTGGCAATTTGATTTAGCCAGTGCATTAACGATGACCATGGTCCCCATCATTTTATCGTTGCTGTTGGTCGACGTTTTTGACACTGCAGGCACCATGGTTGGGGTTTCGCATCGCGCTGGAATGCTGGATGCCGAGGGGAAGTTACCTAACTTGAGACCAGCGCTACTGGCTGATTCGGGAGCAACAGCGATAGGCGCTGTCTTGGGTACTTCTTCGACAACCAGTTTCATTGAAAGTGCCTCAGGCGTCGAAGCCGGTGGACGAACGGGACTCACAGCAGTAGTCGTAGCAGGCTTATTTTTGGGGGTGTTGTTTTTCGCGCCGCTGGCGGAGAGTGTGCCGGCTTACGCAACGTCATCGGCCCTTTTGTTTGTGGCTTGCTTAATGGTCAGTAGTCTAAAAGATATCGATTGGACGTCGGTACCTGAGTACGTGCCAGCGGTGATTGGGGCGATTGCCATGCCACTGTCTTTTTCGATTGCTGATGGTATTGGCTTAGCCTTCGTTAGCTACGCTCTGATTCGGATTGGCACGTGGGAATTTAAACCCGCGGATATCGCCAGCTATGTGATTGCGGCGATTTTTCTCATGAAGTTTATCTTGCTGTGACTCGCAGAGAGCACTCGATGGACGATCAGGTAACGCTTTCCGGTGGGTCCTTCTTGGCGGGCTTGCAGCATGCACTGGCCGCAGTCGGAGGCATTATTGCTGCCCCATTAATTATTGCAATGGGCATGGGGCTTTCGGCAGCTGATACCCGATATATTATCGGCGCATCACTCATGGTGTCCGGGTTAGCGACCATTTTGCAAATCATCAAAATCGGACCATTCGGCTCGGGTTTGTTGAGTATTCAAGGAACCAGTTTTGCCTTCGTGGGTCCGTTAATTGTTGTATTTCACAATCTGTCTGCGACTGAACCACCCGGCACCGTGCTGGGCATCATTTTTGGATCCGCCTTGGTGTGTGCCTTGGGTATGGTGTTGATTACGCCTTTTGTTCGGCAACTACGACGAATAGTGACCAGTAATGTCGCGAGTCTGACGCTTTTGTTAATCGGCGCATCTTTGGTCCTGACGACCACCCAAAACCTCTGGTCGGCCTACGAAGATGTTGAGGTGCCTATTCAGAATTTACTCGTCTCTGGCGCAACCCTAGCGACGCTGTTGGTGATGACGCTACTGCCAATAAAATACGCGAGACTCCTGTCAATTATTGCCAGCCTGATCGTTGGAACCCTGCTTGCTGAGTATTTTGACTGGCTCAGCTGGGCTGAGGTTGAAGTCAATTGGACGCTGTTTTACCCGACCTTAATGCCCTTTGGTCTGGGTATTGATTGGACCACAGTGGTGATTTTGTTCCCTATATTTTTGGTGTCATCGATTGAAAGCGTGGGAGATTTAACGGCAACCAATACGCTATCGGGTTACGCTCATGGGGATGCGCCTTATTGGACGCGTATCCGTGGCGGGTTGATGGGCGATGCGATGAATTCGGTGATCGCAAGTTTGTTTGCAACTTTTCCGAATACGACTTTCAGTCAAAATAATGGTCTTATTCGTTTGACCGGAGTCTCTCGACCAACGGTGGGTTTATACGCAGCGATGGGGTTGATAGCGCTTGGTCTAACACCCGTCTTTACAGCATTAGTGCAGATGATTCCCGAGCAGGTTGTAAGTACCGTGACGATTGTTCTGTTCGCATTGGTGGCTTTGGCCGGGTTGCAACTGTTTTTTAGCAAGGCCGAACAGCCGCGCGATTACGTGGTTTTTGCCGGTGGTGTGGTTGGCGGGTGCGTTATCGCTAACCTTGCAGGGGGTTGGGACTCATTGCCGGTTGCTTTAGTGCAGTTTTTGTCGTTCCCCGTTTCTATGGGTGCTTTGATTGGGATGATGCTCGAGCTAGTGCT
Source organism: Gammaproteobacteria bacterium (assembly GCA_002689445.1). GTDB lineage: Bacteria > Pseudomonadota > Gammaproteobacteria > Pseudomonadales > Azotimanducaceae > UBA9926. The sequence goes on along the minus strand of NZGC01000012.1, from coordinate 42,960 downwards.
TCCTGGGCGTCGCGACCATTGAAATTTGTTGACCAAAATTAGCTTGATGGTACCGAGGGTGGCGGATGCTGTCGCTGCCAGTGCTCGGCGATATCGATGCGTCTGGCGACCCACACACGATCTTGTTGAACCAAAAAATCTAAAAATCGTTGTAGCGCTTGGATCCTGCCTGGCTTACCGATAATGCGTGGATGCAAACCGATTGACATCATTTTCGGGCGGTTCTCCCCTTCTTGATAGAGCGTGGTGAAAGCGTCTTTGAGATAAGTAAAAAACTGATCCCCAGAATTAAAGCCTTGAGCAACGTTGAAACGCATATCATTGACGTCCAGCGTGTAAGGGACGATCAAGTGCGGTTTTGAGGGAGTCGAAATCCAGTAGGGAAGATCATCGGCATAGGAATCACTGTCATAAACAAAATGCTCGTGCTCAAGGATCAGACGACGGGTGTTAGGGCTATCACGGCCCGTATACCAACCGCTCGGTTTACTGCCAACGATCGCCTCGTGTAGGGCAATCGCGCGATGAATATGGTCACGCTCGACAGCCTCGGGAATGTGCTGATAGTCCAGCCAACGATAACCATGACAGGCAATTTCCCAGTCTGCGCGCAGCATGGCGTCCACCGCCGGTCTGTTCCGCTCCAAAGCAACCGCGACGCCGAAAACGGTCAGGGGTAACTGGTAGGCTTGAAACAATCGATGCAGCCTCCAAAACCCGGCGCGACTACCGTATTCATACAGAGACTCCATCGATAGATGTCTGCCTTCGATTGCTGGCGCGCCGATAATTTCGGACAAAAACGTTTCCGCATGGGCATCGCCCTCTAACACGCTACGTTCTGCTCCCTCTTCATAATTGAGTACAAACTGGACGGCGATTTTGGCTTGATGGGGCCAGGCTGCATGCGGCGGCTGTGCACCATACCCGGTAAAGTCACGCATAGGATTTCCTGTCAGCGCTGAATGTGTGAGGCATCTTGTTCAATAGATTGTAGCTATGGATTGGCTCCGAGACTACAATAGTTATTCGCAATCGGCTTCCAACGGAGAGATCGGAACTATGCACAAGGTTGCAACAATCTGCCTTCTTTTAGGGCTGTTGCTGGGCCCACCGTCGGTGATGGCCGACAATGGGTTCTCTGTTTGGTTTGAGAACTTCAAAAAAACTGCAACGGACGCAGAGTTGCACGCATTTCTGTACGCCATGCCCAAAGGCGGAGACCTTCACCAGCATTTGTCAGGCTCGGTCTTTGTCGAGTGGTGGTGGCAACTTGCGCTGAATGAAACTGAACATGGGGATGTCTTCTACACTCGATTGAATATTGGCCTCTGTCAACCGCTTGAAGACATCACGAGAGCGGGTGATACCAATTTAATGTTTCAGACCATCGCGGCCTATCGTTATCAACGGTTGTCTGCTTGCGAGCAAGCGAAGTTTCGACGCCTGGCTGACCTGACCCAGCAAGAGCAGGAAGCTTGGATGAACAGTATCCGCTTGGACAAGGCTCATGAAGGCAGGGACGAATTTTTTGAGAAGCATTGGCAGCGCCTAGGTGATCTGACCGCGAACCCGTGGATACGTGCCGAGGCGTTAGCCCTGAATATTAAGGCCTTCGCTGATGAAGGCCTGGTTTATTTGGAACCGCAACTCACTTTGCTCGGTTATCGGGATACGAAGGGAGAGGCCATCCCGCCTTCCGTGGTAGCGGACGTCATTACTCGTCGGCTAGCCCAACCCGATTTAAGAGAGGTTGGTATGACCCTGCGGTTTCAGCAAGCAATATTGCGATTCGTACCATCGGCCGAAACTGATCTTGTTCAAGCCTTCGCCATAGTGGCCAGTCAACCTTTGTGGGTCGGGGTGAACCTAGTGGGCAGAGAGGACGACGATCGTGGATATCCCTTACGTTTCTTGGAGACCCTGCGGCAACTGCGGCAAACCCATGCGGATGTCCGGTTGTCGATTCACGCGGGTGAGGTTGATGAACCGAATTTTCATATCAGAGATACATTATTGCTGGGTGCGGAACGAATTGGGCATGGCCTCAATCTGATGTCTGACCCAACGACGCTGGTCCAGATGCGACAGGGGCCCTATCTCATCGAAATCAACCTCATCAGTAATCTGCTTTTGGAGTACGTTGAAAACTACCGGCAGCATCCTTTTCCTGAATTTCTGAGAACCGGCATCCCTGTTGCGCTCTCGACCGATGATCGCGGGATGTGGGACTCGACAATGACCGATGAATTTTTCGTGGCTGTTAGGCACTTTGATTTGAGTTGGTCTGAAATACAGCGATTGGTCCGTAATTCTCTGCAATACGCTTTCCTGCCCGATAAGGAAAAAGCGCAATTGCTGAATAACCTAGCGTTACGGAGTCAGGCCTTCGAGGCTCGTTTTATGGACGTAGGCGCCGAAGAGGCTCTCTCTCGGGTTAAAAGCCCCAAACGAGGCTTCGTTTGTCGTAAATACCAACTTTGTGCAGGAGATTAGTGCACTTTTTCAGGAAATCTGTAACAATATTTAGGGTAGAGCTTTGCGATCAAAATGGGGTTGTAAAACGGAGCGTACAGCAGGAAATGCGGTTTGAGCAGTGACTGGATCGCACCGTTATAGTGCATAGTTATGCGTCTGTTGAGTTCGAAGTCCCAAAATTCAAGGTTCAAGTTCATTGGATATTTGGTGCGTTTTTTGCATTGAACAAAAGCGAGAGCGCGCGGCAGCTCGAAAAGCGCAGCAATCGGCGGTAAGAGAGCAGTAAGCAGTGGTAAGAGAGCAGTAGCGGCATCAAAAAAAGCCATATGGCAGAGGTACTTTTTAATTCATAAAACACAATGGGAGTCCTTATGGGATCGGTAGATAAGAAGCTAAGAGGTCTAACCCTACTGGCTGCTGGCTTGTTGGTGATGCATCCAGCAATGGGCGAGTCAGATATGGAAGAGATCGTGGTAAAAGGTGACTTGGGTAGCTTACCTGGGGAAAGAGTGGATTCGGTTTTTGGTCTCGAAAAGTCCATCCTTGAAACACCTCGATCCGCTTCGACAGTGAGCGAGGAGATGATGGACCGATTCAATATGCAGGATATTGATGAATTGGTCGCGCTAGCGCCTGGCACCTTTACTCAATCTTTCTTCGGCGTGGCGGGTTCGTTGGATGTTCGTGGTACCGCGGGCGAAACGTACTTTCGGGGGGTTCGACGACTGGATAACCCAGGCAACTACCCGACCCCCATTGGGGCGTCTGACCGGGTCGATATTGTGAGAGGGCCGGCTTCGCCGATTTATGGACCCTCAAAAATTGGTGGCTATCTTAATTTCAACCCGAAGTCTGCGAGAATCGAAGAAACAGGAAGTTACATCGAAGAGCGTACTGGGGAACTTTCCTACTCAGGAGGTAGCTGGGATCGAAGTGTACTGACGGCTGAGGTTGGCGGACCTGCGGAGTTTGGTGGTAAACCGCTAGGCTACTATCTCTATGGTGAGGTCGAGCACTCTGGAAGCTTCTACACCAATGCTCCGGGTGTTGACCAGTCCTTGATTCAAGCAAGCTTTGATATGGATATGAGCGACACGGTGCGACTGCAGTTTGGTGGCATGTGGCATGACTACAAGGGTTCGCAAAACGCGGGATGGAATCGGCTGACCCAGGATTTGATCGATAACGGGACTTATATCACAGGAACGCCGATTCCTCTGGATACGTCAGGCGATGGGTTTATCTCTCACGACGAATATTACGCGGGGAACATTAATCCTTTTGCCCTCTACGCGTTTTTCGGTCAAAAGGACATGGATCTTGATACCTTGAGCGCGGCTTCTTTTGGTTTTGACTACGAAAATTCCAACTTGCCGCTTCAAAATGTGGGTACGACGATATTGCCCATGTCATCGACTTTGATTGCTGCGGACGATACGTTAGAGAATCAGGTTACCACCTTGTATTTCGATATTGATGTGGATCTGGGTAACGAGTGGACATTGACGAATAAGCTGTTTTACGAGACGTATGAAAATCTCAACGAAAACGCTTATGGATTTTCGCAATTCCACGATACGTGGGTTGTTGAGGATCAGTTGATTTTGGCGCGGGTATTTGAAGGTGACTCGATGACCACCAGTATCCAAATCTCTCCGTCGATACGTAAAACCACCTTTAAGCATGGCGATGATTACTTCAATGAATACTTTTCGCGTAGAGATTTGACTGGACCATCCACCGCCCTGGATCGTCGGGTGCTCTCGACTCGAATTGACGCAGAGTACAGTGAGTACTATGTAGGTGAGTACACCGACCTAGGCTTTGGTGTGATGCTGGATTTCTCGCATCAGTCGGGACTGTCGCTGTTGTTGGGCGCGCGTTATGACACGATTGATATGGAAGTGGAGACGCCTGCAGGTAAGACCCAGTCTGATGCCGCCTTTACCTCATCCGAAGGGGGTATTGATGTGCCAGTCAATAGTGCATCGGATGATCCCAATGGTGTCTCATGGTCGGCAAGCTTGAGTTGGTCAACGCCTGTTGGGTTGGTGCCTTACGTTACGGCCTCTGAGCAAAGCACTGTAATCGCCGGGCAGGGGTCTGAGCTGCAAGTGGGTAACGTGTTCACCAATGCTGCTTTCGACAGCTCAGAACTGTTGGAATATGGCGTCAAGGGTAGCTTATTAGACAACCGTTTGTACTTCGCACTATCGACTTACGAGATGGAGCGGGTTGATTTTAACGCCCAGTCCATCACGGTAAACCAAGCGGTCAAGACCGAAGGCACCGAGTTCGAATTGCGTTGGGTTGTGAATGATCAATTCTTAATGACGTTTGGCTACAGCAATGTCGAAGCGCTGATGTTGGCAACGCTAGCGGCGGGTAGTGAGTTCTCATTCCTGGGTGCAGAAGACCTACCCTTGATTGATCCAGCGCTGTTGTGGGGTGGTCAAGTTGGTGGCTTAATTCCGGTAGAGCCCAGTAAAGGTGTTCGAGCGGGTATGCCTGAAAATATTATGTCTGTGACCGGCACCTACGACTTTGGTAACGGCATGGCAGTGAGCGGTAGTGTTGTCGATGTTGATTCGGTCGCCTCCGGGCAATCGTTTGCTGTCACATTACCGGCGTACACGCTAGTGAATTTGAGTATCAGTTACGAAGCGGATGACTGGTCTTTGATTGTTGCAGCCAAGAACGTGACCGACGAGCGTTACTTCCGGGCTAACTTCCCAGATCTGTTTGGCACCACAGTTGTGTTGCCAGAGCTTCCACGTCATTATCAGGCAAAATTGTCCTACAAGTTCTAGTTTGAGTGGGATATAAAAAGGGGCGCAGAGCGCCCCTTTTTTTTGCCAGAAATTGGTCGAAATTTTTGTCCGTAATAGACACACGCGAGTAGAGGGTAGAGTAGCCTCTTGTTCTGAGCGCGGTAACGTGAATTTGTCTGATGCTTAAAGGAGCTCAATGATGACAGCGAATAGATTGAACCTGGGGATTCGCATTGCCGTCTTAATGGGGGTACTGATGCCATGTATGTTGAGCGCTGCATCGGTGCTTCCAGTAAAAGTGGTTGTGGTGACGATGTTCGAAGTCGGCGCGGATGAAGGGGACCGCGCCGGTGAGTTTCAACTTTGGAAAACGCGGCGAAATTTGACTCAAACATTCCCTTTTCTGGGTTATCGAGATTTGCATTATGACCCTGAGTCTGAATTGTTGGTGCTGGTTACGGGTATAGGCACCGCAAGATCGGCTGCAGCAATTATGGCCTTAGGTATGGATCCGCGATTTGATTTGAAGAAAAGTTATTGGTTGGTGGCGGGTATCGCCGGCTTCGATCCTGCAGATGCATCCATTGGGTCGGCGGCTTGGGCTGAGTATTTAGTAGATGGTGATCTGTCCCATGAAATAGATGCTAGAGAAATCCCTGCTGATTGGCCGTTTGGATATTTTGCGCGTTACACGAAGCGTCCTTTCGATGTTGATAAGCCTGCGCCAACGGGTGAAATGTATCGTTTAGACAAAGGATTGGTGGATTGGGCATTTGAACTGACCAAGGATATGGTGCTTGCGGATGAGGATACCCATGCCAAGGCGCATAGGGCTCTATACACAAAGCATCCCAAGGCCCAATTACCGCCATTTGTATTGAAAGGTGACCATTTGGCTGCCTACACTTTCTGGCATGGCGCATTGCTGAACGATTGGGCAAATCAGTGGGTCGATTATTGGTCTGAAGGTCAGGGTGAGTTTGTGTCTTCGGCGATGGAAGACACGGGGACTTATCTGTCGTTGAGCTGGCTAGATCGCATCGGACGGGTGGATGTATCGAGGTTACTGGTGCTGAGAACTGCCAGCAACTATACGATGCCTCCACCCGGTGTGAGCGCGGCGGACAATTTACTCGCGGAAAATAAAGGCTATTCTGGCCTTAGTCTGGCGGTTGAATCTGCCTATCAAGTCGGTTCTGCCGTGGTTGATGAGTTGATTGCCAATTGGGAGCAATACGAGCAGGCGCTGCCGAGGCCATCCAATGGGGTTGCGCAATGAAAGCTTTGATCGAGCGGTTACCCAAAGTAGAGCTGCACCTGCACATAGAGGGCACGCTAGAGCCCAGCTTGATGCTAGAGTTAGCTGAGCGTAATCAGATTCAACTGCCTTACCAAAATCTCAAAGAGGTCCAAGCGGCTTATCAGTTTACTGATCTCCAGAGTTTTTTAGATCTTTATTATCTCGGCGCTGGTGTACTCGTGACAGAGGACGATTTCTATACGCTCATGTTGTCTTACCTGAGACGCGCCGCAGCCGAAAATATTGTGCATTGCGAGGTGATGTTTGACCCTCAGACCCATCTCCTTCGGGGTATTGGTTTCGAAATATTTATGCCTGGATTTGTCAAAGCCATCGCGGAAGCGGAACGTCTATTCGGTGTGACGACCTATCTTATTCTGTGTTTCTTGAGGGATATGTCTGAAGATTCAGCACTAGAGGCCCTAAGGCTGGCGCAACCTTTTCAGCGTCATATTAAAGCAATCGGGTTGGACAGCGCTGAAATTGGTCACCCCCCCAGCAAGTTTAAAAACGCCTTTGCCCAGGGGGCCCAGTCAGGTTATCGCTGTGTTGCCCATGCAGGTGAGGAAGGTGGTCCTGAAATGATCAAAGAAGCGCTGGAACAGCTCAAAGTAGAGCGGATCGATCATGGCGTCCAGTGTATTCAGGACGACGAGCTACGACGAGACTTGGCAAGGCGAAAAATACCGTTAACAGTTTGCCCGTTATCCAACGTTAAGCTTCGAGTTTTTCCTGATATGGAGAGCCACCCTCTGTTGATGCTTTTGAAGGAAGGACTGAATGTTACCGTCAATTCAGACGATCCTGCTTACTTCGGAGGCTACTTGACGGAAAACTTTCTGGCGGCGTATGAAGCCTTAAGCTTCGACGAGCAGCAGCTACGACAGTTATTAGACAACGCGATTCGGAGCAGCTTTCTGCCACCTGATCATAAAGAGCGGTTGGTGGATCAAGTCTGGTAAACACCATAGGCTTTTAGGCCGTGAATCCCGCCATTGGGATAATACATAAAAAGCAGGTGTTTCACGGGTGGGCTGTTATCAAACTGTTCAAATTCGTGGTAATGATCAGGCCGCAGCGGCGCAAATGGGAGCAAAGGCACCCACGTCTCCGGCGCCGGATTATGCAGACTGATGGTCATCGGTTGCGATGCTTTGCCGTTAGTCCGATAGCGTTGATGGTTCATGTAGTCCTGAAAGTCCTCAGGCATCTCGAGCGAATTATCGTCAAATCTGACCGCCCAACGGGGTTTTACGGCCATACCATGGTCAAGATCCTCTGATTCGACCAAGCCGAATAAATGGCAGGACAAAGGAGCATTCAGACGATGCAAGTAAGTATCGACTACAAAACGTTGCAGACGTACAGCGGCCTTGAACGTGAATACCGCTTGCTCACCAAAGCCTGTTCTGGCGGACTCCCAGCCTTTCATATGGCTTTCGATTCTGCGACCCAACACAGCGTCTTTAGGATGACCATAATGTGCGTTCGAAACGAATGAAATAGTCGCTTCTTCGAGTAGATTGCGTTCCCGAGGCCTGGATTGTGCCTGACCAAACAGTTGGACCCTGGCGATGCCACCTTCTTGGTGGCACAAAACGAGACATCGAGATGCAAAAGTCGGTGTTATCGCGAAACTGTGTTGCTGGTTGGGTGCGAGCGAGGTTCTGGGTACGACTTCCGTACTTTGAGCCCCATCCTCAAGAAAAATGCTGATTTCAGGGACTTGATTTCCAGTGAACCAAGTGGTGTCAACATCGATTTTGCTGACCTCACTTCTTGAATGAAGACCCAGCGTGAAGTGGTGGTGAGCTTCAGGGTCGAATCGAAAGGAATGCTCGGCGATTTGAATCTGTGTGCCGATATGGCGTCGCGTTTCAAACCCCCAATACTGGGCCCCCATGTGGGTGAAGCGTCCCGCTCTGTCTTCAGGCAGATCGGGTTGAGCCACTTCGTGAGGATTGGTGAAGGCAGAATCGCTGTACCCAATTAAAAACGTGTCAAGTCGGGTTAATGGCATAAGGTAATAGGGTCCAGCAGTTGGGCTTCGTCACAGTTTGCTGGCTCGCCCACCACATCAATGACAAGAAAATCAGCCTGTTGTTGGTGGGCCATATGGAAGTGATGCCAAGTGCCCGGACGATAATTGATGCCCTGTCCAGGGGAGGACATGAAGGCTCTGATCTCGCTTTCTACAAGCTCCCCAGGAGGTGCAACAACGATAATGAAGGGTGTGTTTCCCAGAGGGATAAAGCTTTGACTGCTGTGAGGGTGCCGCTCTAGTGCCGTAATTGGAACCGGGAGTTGCCAGCCTTCACTGCGAAAAATGCTGAGTGCAGGCACAAACCCAGGCTGGGTCAGCGCAAGCTCGGTTGGCTGATTAAAGCGCTGGGTATGACCGCGATTAATGAGTTCAACAGATTGACTGGTCTCAACACTAATCACGTCGCCAAAAGGCTGAAAAGCCGGCGCCGTCAAGGGGGTTAATTGCAGCATCTTAGTCGTCATGGGACTTAGGGCTCTTTGGTCATGAATCGATCCGATGGTAGCACAATCCCCAAGGCACCAGGGCTCGGCCAAAGAAACCCGCAGAATCTTTGCTCGTACCCAAGGGGTGACAACACCCTTGGCTAGATGCCTAAATCCAGCAAATTATAGTCTTGAATGTTGTCTCGCACGTTTTCAGACCACCGAAAATTATGAGATGCCAGAGGCTGATAAGAAAAAGACTGCTCCTCGGGTCTGTGCTGGGCTCTCGCCGATATCGCGTAGCCAATCATCTCGGACCGTTTCAATATTCTTGCCGAGTCATAGGCGACTGATTGACTGTGGATACCATTGCCTTGCGCACCAAGCACAGATTCGCGCCGATGGAATCCAAAGTTCAGCGTGACTCGCAATTTATCCGAAGTATTCGCAAAGCTGCCATGAACGGCTTGACGGTTACAGATGGCGACATCGCCCGGTTGACAGATTAAAGGCACCGCCGCCTCGAGTCGGTCCGAACCGGATTCTTCAACCAGCGCTGGGATATCCGCTCGTGCTCTGTGCGACCCTGGCAAAACCCAAAGACCGTTATCGGCATCCGATCCGTAGAGCTGGGCCATAAAATTAAAACCGTGGGTGTCTTGATCGAAGTCGGGTCGATCCCATTGTGTCGTTCCATCTTGGTGCCATGCAACAGAACCGCCTAAACGGGGTTGTTTGATCCAGACGGCTTCATTAAACGGTGCGAAATCATCGCCATTGATGGCCGCTGCAACCGCCAGTAGCTGAGGATGTCCATAAAGCCGCAGACAGGCGTCCGAAAATTGCAGTGAACCCAGCACGATTTGTAAGACGTGGGCTGGGGCATCTTTCGGGGCGGCGGGTTCATGCATTTTAACGGGGTGTCGACCGTCGTTTCTTAGGGTGCCGCCTACCGGGTCACTCAGAGGCGCCACCCAACCGAAATTTTTTCCCTTGAGGTGTTGTCCTAAGGCTGGCGCGCCAGAGGTATCGGTGTCTGCTTTAGGGCTGCTGGGTGCTCGAGTCTGCAGCCTATGGACATCCGCTTCTAGCTCCTTAAGCTCCTGTTGATCGAGGACATTTTCGAAAACATAGAATCCGTGGGTCCGATAGGACTCAAGAAACTCGAGGTCTAGTTGACCGTCTGGGTCAAAGCGCAGAGGCCCCCGGTTACCCAAGGACTTTGCTCGGAGAGTCCCTGCAGCACGATAGGCCTGCATCAAGCTTTCGTTGGTCGTTTCAAGGCGGTTTGACATAAAAAAGTACCGTGCAGGACGAGAGAATGATGATGCCGTGTTCAAGAGGGTTGATCAACTGTGAGCTTTTTTCAGGCCTGTTAATCATCCTAACCAACGATCAACCCGGTAGTGCTTAAACGATGATGAAAAGACCGGCAATCGACGATATCTTCGAAGAAAGCTCAAGGCGATTGATGGGCATTTGCTTTGCCAAACATCTCATCGAGGTGTGCCTCGGGTAGGGGTTGAGTGCATTTGGATACGATGACCGTCGCGATGACCGAAGCGATTTCGCCGATGACAGCGCAGGAATAGGGGTTCGGGCCCTCTCGATAGAGCCATTCTGCAGCTGACCGTAAGATGGGATTTGAAAAGAGCGACGGATCGATGAGTTGGGCGTGGGCGACAATGAAAACCGAAAACCCAATCAGCAGTCCCGACACGGCCCCGGAAAATGTGACGCCGCGCCAGAGAGCGCCGACCACCAGCGGGCCAGCAAAGGCCGCCATCATACCGCCAACACCGATCCAAACGATGAGAGAAACGTTAATATCCATGAGAAACCAGGCCATGCTCATGCAGATGATGAGTACAGCAACCGTTGAGATTCTCGAGATCAGCAAAATTCTTCGATCCAATCGATCGGGATCCATGTTTGGATGCAACTTGGGAGCAAGCGTTCTCCTATACAGATCGTTGGCGATAATTTGCGACGAAGACACCACCAGCCCATCGGCAGTGCTCATGACCGCAGAGAGCACGCCAACGCCCACTAGGGCTGCAAGCCATGTCGGGAAAATTTCTACAAAAACCAGGGGCAAAGACTGATTAGGGTTCGCGCCTGAGGCATAGAGTGCATCGCCAAAGTACGCTCGTGCAAGGAGGCCGCCTAGGCCCAGCATGCCCAAGGTTAGGCCAAAGATCGCTGCCAATTTGACGAACTGAAATCGGTCTTGACTCGAGTCGAGGGCCCATAACTTGTTACCCAGGTGAGGCAGTAGTCCAAGGGGCATATGGGCAAATGCAATGACAAAAATTGACCACCAAGAGTGGTACAACGGCGTGTTGGGATTGAGCGGTGTCACGAGGGTGGGATCCTGTGCCGATAGATTATCGATCATGCCCGAAAATCCACCCTCGACTCCGTAACCCACCAGAGTGAGCACAATGACAACGACCGCAAGAACCAGCATCAAAGCCCCTTGCGCCCCATCCGTTAAGATATCGGCATGAGCACCACCGAGAACAACGTAAATCAGTAGGACCAGCGTGGTAATAATCAAAGCCCAGTCCGCATCCAACCCCAGCATGATCTCGAACATCACCACCCCTGATACGAGCTGCCCAGCAAGGTAGAAAAACAGCACGAGGGACAAAATCGAAACCGCCAGGCGCATAAATTCGGATTGATAGCGATCACCCAGATACTCAGGTATCGAACGATTTCCGAAGCGATTGCCTGATGTAGCAATCAATCGCATCGAGATTAAGATTCCGACGTAGACGCCGATGGGGTAGAGGAAGTTTCCCCAATTGGCGGCAAGTCCCCATTCGTAGCTGAGGGCAGGACTCCCCAGGAACGTCGCCCCGCTGGCCGTGGATGCCGCAAACGCCAAGGCCAAGAAAAACGGGCCATAAGCGCCCCTTGCTGTCGCGAAGTCGTCGGCATGCTTGATACGTCGCTGAGCGTAGAGTCCGATACCCACCATGGCTGCGATGTATAAAACCAGAAATACCCAAGACCACTCGATTAACGTCATAAATCCCCCTTTATCGGATTCAACCACGTTTCATTGCATCTGGGAAATGCATCGCTGGCCCGGATGACTTGAAAGGTGTTTTTGGGTTCGATGGCTTGCCGAGAATTTCGTAAAAGCCGATGATGATCGAAGGGAGGGGGGCTTTATTATGACTAAAAAAATGGTTGCTAATGCCTGGCTGCAGATCTTGGTATGGGCGACGAGCAGCGTGCCGCTGATCTTGATGGCAGAGGGACCTCAAAGCATCAAAGGTTACCTAGATGGTATTCCAATGCATGAATTGGCCCTCGAGACTCGCGATCATGCAAGAGTTGGGGTACGTATCGATGGTGCCGTCGATGAAGCAATTTGGTCGGATTTGCCAGTTTACGACAATATGATAGTCGCCGTGCCTGGCACCGGGCTGCCTGCGAAATATCCGACTCAGATGAGAATGTTCGCAACGGAAAAAGGGTTTTTTGTATCGGCGGTGATGAAACAACCCAAAGCGACGTTGGTCCAGCGTTTAACGCCACGTGATCAGTTCATCGACCGAGATACCTTTGGCTTTACCCTCGACACCACCGGGCAGGGGCTATTTGCTTACTGGTTTATCGTAGCCCTTGGAGATCCCGTCATGGACGGCAAGGTGCTGCCAGAGCGTCGGTACACCAATGATTGGGATGGACCTTGGCTGGGCAAATCAAAGGCACTTGCCGATGGTTGGAGCGTAGAAATGTTTCTGCCCTGGTCGATGATGAACCTCCCAAAAGCGGGGGATGTTAGAACTCTCGGTTTTGCCGCAAGCCGGCAAGTGTCGGGTTCGAACGAGCGATATCAATGGCCAGGACATGCCTACTCTTCGCCGCAGTTTGTGACAGCGCTGAATGCTTTTAAGGTCAAAGGTATCAAACCTCGACGCGAGTGGAGCTTTATACCCTTCTTTTCAGCCACTGCCGATGACGCAAGGGACGAGCGGGAGGCTCGAATAGGCGCCGATATGACCTGGCAGCACAGTGCTTTGCTAGCGGTTAACGCGACCTTGAATCCTGACTTTGGTGCGGTTGAAGCCGATGATGTGGTGTTAAACCTCACTGCCCTAGAGACCTTTTTCCCGGAAAAACGTTTATTTTTTTTGGAAGGTAGTGAAGTGTTCGAAACGACACCCCGGGCAAATTCCGGCAATGCGCTTCGAGAAACCACCAATGAGAATTTTGCGACCACCTCACGCCGGGTTTTCGTCACGGACTTTATGCCCGCCCCCATTAGCTTGTTAAACACCCGTCGAATTGGCGGAACGGCGACTCAAGTGGACGTTCCAGATGGGTTGACGGTGGCTCGTGGCGAACGGGATCTCCCGACCAATCTGCTTGGTGCTATGAAATTGACAGGAGGGGCCGTTGGGTTTCGGTACGGGCTATTATCTGCTCAAGAGGATGAGGTGGTTTGGCGCGCAAATGATGACGCCGGACAATCACAATCGATTGTATCCCCGGGCCGAGATTTCAGTGTGATCAGATTGCTGTATGAAAAATCTGGAGATCAACGATTGGGTCTCGGGCTGCTAGGAACAGACGTCAAAGGCCCGCAATATGACGCGACAGTGCAGGGGGTTGATATGCACTATGGGCTGGGCAGTGGTCTGTTTGGGGCAGATGTACAATGGATTGAAAGCTCTCGAGCAGGCGTGAAGGGGCAAGGAACAGTTCTAGATCTGCGGTACGCTCCCAGCTCAGCTTTTCAACACAAATTGGAGTTCGAGTACTTTGATGATGCCGTCAACATCAATGATCTTGGGTTTCTGCGGCGTAATAATTATCAAGGCGGTCGTTATATTTTAAGTTATGCCGATCCGACTCCCGGTAGTTGGTATGAATCCACTCGCGGTACGCTCATTTTCCAGCATCAGGAGAATCTTAGTGACAAACAGGTGATAGACCGAGGTGTGTTTTGGCGTAACACGTTGGTCCTGAAAGGACGTAATACCGTCCGAACAGCCTTGGGCTGGTTACCGCGCCGCTTTGAAGATCGTAACAGCCGGGGAAACGGGTCTTACGAGTCTGAAGATAGGGCTTGGATCGACTTGCTTTGGGCAACTGATGCCAGTCGATCATTGAGCTTCTCAAGTAGCGTCGGCGGATTGCAAGAGGACTTGGGAGATTGGACGCTCAAGGCCACGCTGGGGATGACTGCCAGAATCTCGGACCGGTTGTATTTTGATCTGGACGTCAGTGCAAAAAAACGTCGTGGCTGGCTGGTTTATCAAGGAGGGCGCTCTTTCGGTGCGTTTGATGCGACAGACCTGCAACCGAGCATCGATTTGAATTGGTTTTTAGCAGCCAATCACCAATTGAAAGTGAGTTTGCAATGGGCCGGGGTAAAGGCTTACGAGCGGGAGAGCTTTCTTGTGCCTGAGACGGCGGGGACGTTGATGCGTGAGGAATCCAGTGCCCACCGCGACTTTACGGTGAGCCTGTTGACGGCTCAAGTCCGATATCGATGGGAGATAGCACCGCTCACAGACTTTTATGTGGTCTACAACCGAGGTAATCAATTACCGGCGGGATCAGAGGACGCTTTTGGCGATTTATTCAGTCAAGCTTTTCAAGATCCTGTGGTCAATAGTCTGGTCATCAAGTTGCGGTATCGATGGGGTAGTTAGCTGAGGCGAGTGAAGTTAGCTTGACCAGAAGCGGGTTACAGTCGCATTCCGAATGCCAAATTAGGGAAGAAAACGTTAGGTCGCGAGGGTTTGATGACGTGGGGTCGTGTCGCTTGATATTAAGAAAGGAAGGGTTAAGCGGTCACTTGTCGTCGCTGAACATCATAAGAAAATCGTTGATTGGGAAGCGCTTCGAATCAAATTTTGCAGACTCATAGACTTGATTTAGCGCCTTGGAAGGAATCATATTGGCGGCTCGGTAGCCCATAGACCAGTCTGGGAAAAAGCGAGCGCTGATCTCATCCTCGAATAAGATGCTCATCACTTCATGTCGAGGATCAGCTGCAATCCTCGCGTATACCGCTTCTACCTCCACCGACGTACCCTCCAATAGCTGCATAAAATAGTCATTATGATGTAGTAGTGCGCCAGTCACGTTGACTTTGGCATTGTTCTCACGACAGTTGACCAGTAACGATTCAAGATCCTCCTCAATGAAGGGCCTAACGGCTCGACTTAGATAGGTCTTGCTGATGAGGATTTCGGAGGAATTACCGAATTGTTTTTCGCTTGCCGGGGTAGGCATCTAGGTTAATCCTCTCTTGAACGAAGTTCGGCTCATGGCAGGCTTCTAGATCTCAACGGTGTAGGGCCGTGTAGTTTACCTAAAATTGGGGCCGAGACCCAAGTCCGTGGGGAGGGAGCGTTTGTTGATAGTAGGGCCTGGGTTCGTTGGCATGTTAGGGTACTAGGAAAAATTGCCGAAGAAATTTGATGATGAATATCGATCCAGTAGCAGCCGGGATGTCGGCTAAACGACTGCAACATCTTACCAGGCACCTGCAAGATCGTTTTATTGACCCTCAAAAGATTGCTGGATGCCAGACTTTAGTGGCTCGTAAGGGAAACGTGGCTTACTTTGAATCCTTGGGGTATGCCGATCTCGCGGCTAAGACACCGATTCAGGAAGATACAATATTTAGAATCTACTCGATGACTAAGCCTGTGACGTCAATTGCACTGATGCAGTTGTATGAAAGAGGCCTGTTCCAACTCAATGATCCGATTTCACGTGTGATTCCTGCCTTTCGCAGCCCCAACGTCTGTATGGGGACTGCCTCCTCCGGGGAATTGATGTTGGTGCCAGCCGTTTCGGAGATTACCTTCCGACAAATACTTAATCACACCTCGGGTTTGTCGTACGGCAACGGTGAGCACCCGGTGGACCAAGCGTATCGAGCAGCGGGTCTGACCGAGCGGCGGGAACAAACGCTGGCCTCTTTTGTGGAGCTGCTGGGGACCATGCCGCTTTGTTACCATCCCGGCGAAGCCTGGCTATATTCGCTCGCAACGGATGTTTGTGGATACCTAGTGGAAGCCCTTTCGGGAATGCCGTTTAGCGACTATGTCAAAACTTTTATCTTTGAGCCGTTGGGTATGACCGATACCGACTTTTATGTGCCGGCAAACAAGGCTGCCAGGTTGGCCTCGAACTATGGTCGTGGGGTCGATAAATCGCTCCATTTGCTCGATCCATCGGAATCTTCAATGTATCTTCAAAAGCCCTTGTTTGAGTCGGGTGGCGGAGGTTTAGTCAGTACGGCTCAAGATTATCTTAGATTTTGTCAAATGTTGGTTCAAAACGGGGTGCTGAACGAGGAACGGGTGATTAGCAGGCGGACCCTGGCGTTAATGCGCCAGAATCACTTGGGGAAAGGACGCGATCTGACCCAGTTGGCCATCGGCAGTTTTTCAGAAACAGCCTATGAGGGGATTGGGTTTGGCCTCGGTTTTGCTGTAAATACTGATGAGGTTGCTTCTGGACAAATTGGCCGGGATGACTACTACTGGGGCGGCGCCGCCTCAACGATATTTTCAGTAGATCCTCACGAGGACTTGATCATTATTTTTCTCACGCAATTGATGCCGTCATCAACCTTTAATTTTCGAGGTCAGTTAAAGAGCATTGTGTACGGCGCTATTGATGATTAGGATGAAAGGTAAGCCGAGGTCGGCGCGGGTGACGAAGTCACAGAAGGCGGCGACCGAATATTGATGAAAGGGGAGTATATGAGTCACGAATTTAACACCATCCGTTACGAGCCCGTAAAAAATGGCGTTGCTCGGATTGTCATCAGTCGAGACGAAGCGAGAAATGCGCAAAATCGCGAGATGACCTATGAATTGAATACAGCTTTCGATCTTGCAGCACAAGACAATGAGGTTAATGTCATCGTGCTTGCTGCGGATGGTAAGCACTTTTCTTCCGGTCATGACCTCCGAGACCGAGCCAAACTCTCAGAGTTTGAGACGGTAGGGACCTGGGGCGGTTTTGATTTGCCAGGTTCAGAAGGTTCGATGGCGGTTGAGGAAGAAATCTATTTGGGCATGTGCTGGCGCTGGAGAAATATCCCCAAACCGGTGATCGCTGAAGTGCAAGGCAAAGTCATTGCAGGGGGGCTAATGTTGATTTGGGTCGCAGACCTGATCATCGCCAGTGATGACGCGAGCTTCTCAGATCCTGTGGTTGCCTTTGGGGTCAATGGCGTCGAATACTTTGCACATCCTTGGGAAGTGGGGGTGCGCAAGGCAAAAGAAATGCTGTTTACGGGTGAAGCAGTTTCGGCTGAGGAAGCCAAGCAGTTAGGCATGGTTAACCACGTGGTTCCTCGCGCTGAGTTAACCGCGTTTACAACCGATATGGCAGAACATATTGCAGAGCGTCCAAGCTTTGGTTTAAAACTGGCCAAGCAATCGGTCAATCAGATGCAAGATAGTCAAGGTCTTTGGGCTGCTTTGCAATCTGCGATGTCGCTACAGCAGTTAGGTCATGCAAATAATCAGCAGGTGCATGGTATGGCGGTTGATCCCAAGGGTGCTGAGATTATTAAAAACCAAGCCAAAAAAAGTAAGGGCTAGCAGCGCAAAGATTGTCGCGCCGCTGACCCGCCGAAAGCACGGGGCGGGGTTGTGCTCTTGCAGCGCTTGGATGTCAGATTCAAGGTGCGACAGAGCGCCCCGAAGGGCGTCATCCGCGCGTAAAGCGCTTAGGCGTCAGTTGTTCGTGCAGCGGTCAATGCCACTCCTCGAGGGTGATAATTAACGGAAGCGGAATTGGCGCAGACTCAGCACCTGTGGTTTGGATTGAGTTATTAAAGGTTGACGTCATGCCGTTCGTTATCACACCTGCTCTCAGCATTTGAGATATTAGGGGTCACATTGGAGGACTATGGGGCTGTATTTGGGTTCCTGTCTACCATGTCAGTGCCGAGTCGACGCCAGGTCAACAAAAAGAACAAAGAACTCGCACCGTACAAGACCGCCATAATCACCATCGCAGATTGCAGACTTTGGGCATAAACGGTACTGCACACGGTTTGTAAGTCTTCGCTCAATAGGCCGATCTTTCCAGGATGGCATTGGTTACGCGTGAGTTCCTCGGCCGCAAACCCAAGTTCTAGGGCACCGTTGGCGAAAAAAATGTCGGATATAAAGCCGATAAACAAAGGTCCGAAACCGTAACCAATTAAATTCACCACAAATAATAGGACGGCGGTTGCCATGGCTCTGACTCGCATACTCACGACGCCTTGGCCGATCGTGTATTGAGCAGCAATGTACCCGTATTTGACGAATCCACCGATAATTAGGCCGATCGCGGCAAACAGTAGATTCTCGGTGGTGAAAGCAAATACGTAGAAGGGGATCGACAGCGCCAAGCCCAGGGCAGGAACCCAGGCGATTGCACCCGGATGCTTTTGATAGAGCTTAGTGGCCAGCCAGCCCGTGGCAAAGGTGCCAATGGCCGCAGCAAGGGATACTGGGGTGTTGATCCAAATAGCGGCCTCTCCGGTAGTGATCTCGTGGGTACGTACAAGAAATATTGATTGGAACGATGAAATGCCGTAGCCGCAGAATGCCGCCACGGTGGCGCCGCCAGTCATTAGCCAGAAAGCCGGCTTGGTCGTTAGCTCTCGAATCGCTTCACGCAATTCTACCCGCTCTTGGACTTTTTGTTGTTTAGGATCCGTATATCCTCGAGGCGGTTCTTTGACAGTGAATTTGAAAATCGCTGCAATCACCAGGCCGGGTAGACCGACAACGAAAAATGCGGTTCGCCAGTCGAAGGCGTCAGTCACCCACCCGCCGATTAGATTCGCAAACATGGTGCCGAGGGTAACCCCCATAGCGTAGACTCCAAGGGCCTGGGACCTCTCGCGTGGGGCGTAGTAGTCTGCAATCAACGAATTAGCGGGAGGGGTGCAGCCGGCCTCGCCGATCCCAACACCAACGCGACACATCAATAAAATCCAGAAGGCGCCGATGGTGATCGAGCCGACGGTGACTTCGGTGGCAAGTCCACATAGCACCGTCATTAGAGACCAAAGCGCCACGCAAATACTCATGATCCAGACGCGGTGGCCGGTGTCGGCGTACCGCGCCAGAGGAATTCCTACGATGGTGTACAGCAACGCAAACCCAAACCCTGTTAGCAAGCCGAATTGGGTATCAGAAATACCGAGCTCTGGTACAAGGTCGGGACCGACAACCGCGAGCAGACCTCTATCGACGAAGTTCATGATGTAGATCAGCGTCAGGGCGGAGAGCACATAGGTTCGATATCGTTTAGAACCAAAGCCGGTGTTTTCGGGTGTCGTATGCTTGTCAGGAATGGTTGCTGTTGTCATGAAAGACTCGCGTGCAAAGGGTTGGTTTAATAGCGAAAGTAGCTACTGTAAATGTGTCACGCAGTGAGGTCTAGTCGGCTAAAAGTGAATCAACCCGTGATTCACGAGGGTCGCATTGCAAGGACAGCGGCCTTTTCGCCTGACTCGTGACAAGCTGACCTGACCTCGGCTTAACGCCGGATAGCATCTGCACCAGGTAACCCCTCTAGGTTAGCAGCAGAACTGAACGGCTCACTGAGGGCTCGCGCAATTCCTTTTTCTAGAGATGGCCGAAAGACTCCAATATGCTCAAATTATCTGCGCCAAGAGACTTGGCTGCTCGAGCGGGTTCGGGTGAATGTTCACTGAATCGTGCGTTCCGGCCTACGATGCGCATTTGCCCTGCCTCAGGGTGTTCTATCGTCTCGATCACGTCGGCTGCGTTAACCTGAGGGTCCTTAAGAATATCGGCTTCAGACAACACAATCCCGTGTGGGACGTCTTCGGTAACCAAGCGTTGACTGAGGTCTGCTGTCGGCCACTTTTTGACCTCTTGGGCGATGTCGTCCACCAACGCTGAAAAATTCATATACATGGAGGGCAAGTCGGCAAACCGGGGATCCTCCAACCAATCGGTGCGGTTTAAAGCTCGGGTAAGTCCCTGAAATTCGTCGAGTTGCACGCAAATGAGTGTGATGTGGCCGTCTTGGGTTGCCAAGGTTCGATACATCGTCGTGATATCGATGCCGGGGAATTCCGGCGGCTCAACAAAACTCTCAGCAAAGAACCGGTCGGGCCAAATAAAATACAAACAGGCTTCCAGCATCGAAATTTCGACATGCTGGCCTACTCCGGTTTTTAAACGGTCGATGTATGCGGCCGATAGGGCCTGGGCCGCTGTCAGTGCTGTGATTTTGTCACACACCATCATTTTGATGAGATTTGGCTCCCCGTCCACCGCCTGAGCATGAGTGTAGCCTGCAAAGGCTTGAATAACGGGATCATAGACTCTTCGGTCGGCATAAGGGCCGTGCGCGCCCACACCGCTGATTGAGCCATAGACAAGGGACGGGTTAACTTGTTTGAGATCGGCATAGCCAATTCCCAAGCGATCCATCACGCCGGGTCGATAATTTTGCACGAGGATATCGGCTTGTTCAGCGAGGGTCTTTAAAGCAGTGACGCCCTCAGGCGTTTGTAGATCTAAAACAATAGCCTCTTTGTTGCGATTGAGCGCGTTAAATAAGCTCGAGACGCCTTTATGTACGGCTCCACCCATCCGCATGCTATCGCCCCGTGGGTTTTCAATTTTTATCACGCGCGCGCCTTGGTCAGCCAGTACCGCGGTTGCCATTGGGCCGGAAATGACGCTGGTTAAATCAAGGATAGTAATGCCTGACAGAGGGCCACTCATGAGTCGTCCTGAGTTCGATAGTCTCCGAACTTTTGATCTCGTGACGTCAGCGCATCAGTAAGACCAGCTGCGAGTTCTTTAAAGTGGGCTTGGGTACTCTCGGTGTGGAAGGCGAGCGCTTGGATTTCGGTGCCAGAGCGAATCGCAGCTCGTACGCCCATGAGTTCCATTTGCCGGTGCACAGCCCGCTTATTCATCTGTTGAAGGTCGGTTGGGACTTTCGCAATTCGGGTGGCGATATTGAGCACATTGGCTTCAAGTTCATCGATCTTAAAAGCGCGATTGGCAAAGCCCTGTTCTGCGGCTTCGACCCCGGTTAGGGCATCACCAGTGAGCATCATTTCCATCGCGTTGCGCAAGCCGAGCAAGTGTGGGAAAAATTGATTATCAGGTGGGCTCATTGAACGAACAACTGGGTAACCAATCTGTGCATCCTCGGCCACGTAGACAAGATCACAGGAGGTCGCAAGTTCGGTACCGCCAGCAAGACAATAGCCATGGACCTGTGCTATGACCGGTTTGGCAAGATCCCAAACTCGAAAAAAACCATCAACCACGTGTCGGGCCCAATTGCCATCTCCCGGCGCGGTGTGAAACGGTTGATGCTTTCCGTTATTTGCCTTCAGATCATAACCGGCGCAAAAGGCCTTGCCAGCACCTCGAATAATCGTGACTTTCACTGCCGGGTTGTTGTCGTTAGCTTCAAGTTGACCGTAGAGTTCGCCGCGAAGGACATTGTTCAGGGCATTGCGGGACTCAGGTCGGTTTAAAGTGATGCGAGAGACAAAGGGTAAAGGCTCATCAACCAAAATGTGTTGAAAATCAGTCATGTGATAAGTTCCTGCGTTGTTTCTCTTTTTGAAGACGAACTGAGTCCGACTCTAAAGGTTTAGAGAGTCGTGCTGGGTCGAGCGTCCCTTGCGCGTGTTCCCGCATTTTGGCGCCGTCGTAAGTGATCCACTTTTCAGGGATGACCTCGATAACGATCCGTAAAGGGGAGTCAAGCATGACCTCGAAAGCAGCGACCTCCTCAGGGGTTGATCGGAGTGCCCCAGCCAACTCGGGATAAAACCAGGCTTTCAGCTCCGGGCTCTCGTGGATGACACTGCGACCTTTAATCGTAATGGATTTGCCTGCTTCCAATGAAGTGCCTTTCGAGGTTATAACGACCGATGTCTTTGGGTTACGTCGTAGAGCGGAGACTCGGTGCCTGTGGGCGCCGGCGGTTATCCAAATGCTGCCTTTGCGATAGATGTAGGAATGGATGACGCCCATTGGCCATTCGTCCCGGGTACACCAATTGAGGACACACTCTTTTTGCTCCAACAGGAGGGCTTCCTGGTCTTCAGGATCGAGTCGATAGACAGAGACCACTTCATGATTTTCTGCTTTTTCCATGTTTTTATGCTCCTGCGTTAAGGCCAAAGTGAGTGGAACGGTACTGCTCGAAAGCAGCGGTAAGGTCTTCGTCATTGGTGTTAAGAAGCAAATCAACCCAAGCATGAAAATGGTGACCACCTGCTTCATTTTTACCAAATATCACATGACTCTTCCCGCCCGATTCAAGGGCTTTTTGCTGCCTAAGACCGGTGGCGTAATCCTCTTCTTGAACGACGTATTTCAAGAATTTGAATTGTTCTGTGGCTGCTTCAGCAGCGGCTTCATCGGGAGCAGTTTCCATTAAGTAATGTTGCGTGGTCACCGATGTTCCAGGAGTATCGCCTGGAAACAGCTGTGAAAGCATGACGGCGCGACCACCACCCTCGAAGCTGGCGATCGAAATATGAGGGAATATGGTCCACACGCCAGCAAGCAGAGGTGCCTCGGGCCAGTCTTCCGGTGATGCATCTTTAAACTCGGCGAGCCTAGGGTCGGGGCCTGCCACACGCTGATGCGGACCCCAGTTATAGTAATTCGCCCGGTTAGGGTAATCCGGACCAAAGGTGTCTTTATGCAAAATCGGTAAATGGTAAAGATCCATGTATCCGTCGTACGCAATTTTCCAATTGGGCCCCGCTACGTCCTGGCTAGCGAAGTGATGCCAATCCTCAAAACCGAAATGTGAGAGTAACGCGTCGTAACCGGATAAGAATGTGTCGATCGGTAGCGTGCTGTCTTTATTGAGCGTTACCCAGATCAGCCCAGCGCGCTCGAGGCAGGGGAGGGGAGTAAGGCTGTGGCACTGCTTATCGAGATCGCCGAAGTCTTTATTGGCATAGATCGCAGTGAGATCGCCTTGCAAATTGTAGGTCCAAGCATGGTAGGGACAAGTAAAGCGGTGCGTATTGCCCACGCCTTCAGCCATAATCTGCGCGCCTCGATGGCTGCACATATTGAAGAAAGCTTGAACTTCGCCATCGTCGGTTCGGCTGAGCAGCACCGGTACGCCCGCGGCATTCATGGCCTTGTAATCTCCTGGCTTCGGCATCTCTGCCGTTGTCGCGAGTAGCAGAGGCACACGTCTGAATATTTTGTGCATTTCTTGATGCCAGCGATCTTGATCAAAGTAGTGCTCTGCTGGAACTTGATAAAAGTCGGCTGTTTGCTGAATGGTTCCTGCCTCCGCATGGGCAAGATTGGCTTTGGCTACAGCAATAAGTTGATCTTTAGACATAAGGTTTTAATCCAATTTGATAGGTACGAATTGCATAAACACTTGACTGTTGAGCCATTAAACCGGCAACCTTGACGGTTTTCAAGCGAACGAAAAGACGATTATTGAGGGGAGCGATGAGTCGATGATAGATAACTTATTTGATTTGAGTGGAGAGACCGCGGTGGTCACTGGGGCAGGCCGAGGCATTGGCGAGGGCATTGCCAAAGTGCTGGCCAGTGCGGGGGCACATGTGGTCTGCGCTGCTCGTCGACAAGAGGAAATTGATCGAGTCGCTGGTGAGATCAATGCAGCAGGTGGTAGTGCTGCGGCGTTAGCGACGGATGTTACCGATAATGCCGCTGTTCAGGCGCTGGCTGATTTTGCCGTAAGCACCTTTGGCGGTTTACACATGTGGGTCAACAACGCCGGCGGCTCGAGTGTGCAGCGAGCCTTGCACAAGTTGGATAGAGACGAATGGGATAGAACATTGTCTTTGAACTTAACGGCCGTTTGGGAATGCACACGAGTTGCAGCGGCAACGATGGAAACAGGACGCATTCTCAACATATCTTCCTTGGCGGCCGAGGATGTCATCATGGGGAGCGGGCATTATTCGGCGGCGAAGGCGGGAGTAAATATGTTAACTCGAACCTTTGCTCAGGAATTGGGCCCCCGGGTAAGGGTCAACTGCATTATGCCCGGCGCAGTCCCCACTGAAATCATGATGCAAGCGTTGAAGCTTAAAGACGATGATCTGCCGGATCTTGAAAAAATGTTGAAGTTACCTGCGGGTCGACTAGGAACACCAACCGATTTAGGTGCGGCGGCCTTATTTCTTTTGGCGCCCGCATCTGCGTGGATCACTGGTCAAAATATCCGAGTCTCAGGGGGACCCTAATGAAAAATACCAAGGTAGTCTTGAATCAGCGTCCTGAGGGCGCGCTCAAAGAAAGCGACATGGTGTTGGTTGAAGAGACACTCCCGGCCCTTGAGGACGGAGAAGTGTTGCTAGAAGTTGAACACCTCTCTGTGGATGCTTTTATCAGAACGACTTTCGATGAAGGGGCTTTTCACGGAACGGCGGATCTGGGTCAACCGATAATGGCGTTAGGCACTGCTCGAGTGGTTGATAGCCGATTCGATGGCCTAAATCAGGGTGATGCCGTCTTTGGGCCAATGGGCGCGCAGACCCATGCCAAGCTCCCAGGGGCCATGTTGCAGAAACTGGATGAATCCGAATTACCTGCGCGCAGTTTCCTAGGTGTGCTCGGTTTGGCAACAGGTATGACGGCTTATGCCGGTATGACTTGGGTGGCAGAGGTGAGCGAGGGCGATACAGTGGTGGTGTCCGCTGCGGCAGGTGCAGTGGGTTCTTGCGCCTGTCAGGTTGCCAAAAATCTTGGGGCTCGCGTGATAGGGATTGCAGGGGGTCCAGCCAAGGTAGACTATTTGGTGAACGAAATTGGTTGTGACGCAGCCATTGATTACAAGGCGGGCGATCTCGAGGGACAATTGTCAGCTGCCGCGCCGGACGGCGTCGATGTGTTTTTTGATAACGTAGGAGGCGAGATTCTCGACACGTTATTGCTGCATATCAACGAACGAGCACGGGTGGTCATTTGTGGTGCGGTGTCGCAGTACGAGCGAACGGGTGACGTCCGTGGACCGAGTAACTATCTGAAGATCCCCGAAAAAAATGCCAGCATGCTGGGATTCACCGTGATGCGATTTGCAGAGCAATATCCTGAGATTCAATCAGGGATCACGGATTGGGTGCTATCAGGAAAGCTCAAATTACCGGAGCAAGTTGAGAACGGTATTGATCAATTCCCTAGGGCATTAACCCTGCTGTTCTCTGGGGGGCATATGGGCAAGTTGTTGGTCGCACCTTAGTCAAGAACAGATCATGCGCGGGCGGGGCGGTCTGATTAAGGCCAACCCGCCCAAAGTGCTAGGCCGAGCTATGAAAGCGCTCCGCTCTGCGTCCCGGATGCTGGAGCCTAACGGCTCAAACACTCAAGGCGAGCTGCATGGCTAGGATTGATCCAAGTCGATCAGCACCTTGCACTGGGTGCTGGGTTGTTTCAAGGCTTCAAAGATTGTGGGCACATCGCCAAGGGGCACAATATCCGTGATCATCTCAGTCGCTGAGATCCTGCCTTGCAACATCATGTCGATGGTGAATTCAAAATCCTCTTTGTCATAACCAACAGCCCACTGGATGCAGAGCTCCTTACCAAAGGCCATGAGTGGCACGATGGTATCGGGATGGTCACAAACCCCAATACCCATGATCAGTCCCCGCTTAGGTGCTCGGGCGACACACTCTTGCATTAGGCCAGGCTTACCCACGCATTCGAATTGGATAGCAGGGGGTTCGCTCAGCAAAGCGATGCACTGCGCATTGACATCTCCAGTGGGGTCAACAAAGTCGTGGAACCCGAATGTCCGAGCCATGGCCAGTCGAGCCTCGGACATTTCGCTGATCACCACTTTAGCGGCCCCAAAAAAACGGCACCAGATCGCGCAGGTCAAACCAATGGGGCCGGCACCGATAATAAGCACGGTTTTGCCAGCCACGCTTCCCGCCATCTTGACCGAATGCAAACCAACCGCTAGCGGTTCAACCAGGGCTCCATCGCGATTGTTTATCTCCGGAGGGAGTTTAACGACAAGGTCGTAGCCAACTTTGACATACTCGCTATAGGCTCCAGTGATTGCGCCCAAGCCGATGGTTTTGTCATCGATAAAGGGCAAAGACGTGACTCGATCGCCAAGACTGAATTCGCCGGCCGTGAGCTCCTCGCCAATCTCTATGATCTCGCCGGTGAATTCGTGCCCGAAAATCGTCTCTGGCGGGGCCATGAAAGGCCCTTCTTTAGACGCATGGATGTCTGTGCCACAGATACCACAATGACTGACCTTAACCAGCATCTCGCGGCTACCGATACTCGGTGGCGCAACTTCTTCGATCGTCAAAGGTTCTCCTGGTCGATGAAATACGGCTGCTTTCATAGTGTTTCTCCTAGCAAGGTTTCCCTGGGTGTGAGGGCGTCAGGGCTTTCAATTTGATCCGAAAGATTGGGGTTGATTGATTGGGCATTGACAAAGAACGCTAACGAGCGTCGAAAAGTAAATTAAGATCAGCCGGGGGATGCAACAAGAGGCTGGGTAAAAACTTCAACTCTTCCTCGCCGCCCGGTAATCTAAAATTGGTCATGCGCTTGAGTATGACTTCGAAGCCCACCGTTAGCTCTTGCCTAGCCAGGGGTGCGCCAAGACAGTGATGTACTCCTTGGCCAAAGGCTATTTGGGTTTTCAGGTTGTCACGGGTGACATCAAAACGGTCTGGCTGAGGAAATTGATTGGCATCGCGATTGGCGGAGGCAAATTTAATCATCATCGTGGCACCGGCGGGAATCAGCACATCGCCAACTTGTGTATCCTCTTTGCAAATCCGCCACATTTGAGCCGTCGGTGTGGATAATCGAAGCATTTCCTCGACCATGTTTGGCACAAGAGAGGGGTCTTGCTGTACCAATTGTACCTGTTCGGGATGGGTGGCCAGCAAATGCATACCCTCAGCAAAGGTACTGGTGGTGGTTTCGTTGCCGGCAACAAGCAGTTGCGAGATGACTGAGAGACACTCTTCCAGATCCATGGGTTGCTCGCCATCAGCCGATGAATTGACGATGTCTGACAGCACATCATCAGTGGGTTGGCGCTTTCTGGCTTCGATTTTTTCTGCGAAGTAGTGTTGAAAATCAACCACGAGTCTGGCGGCATTGAGGGCCCCCTCGCGAGTTTGGCCAGCAGAAAAAGCATAAACGTTGGCATCAGACCATTCTTTGAACAAAGCCATATCTGAGAGAGGCACACCCAAAATATAGGCGATCATACGTACCGGCATGGGGACTGCGAATGCATCCATCCAATTGCATTGCCCCTCATCGATAATATCGTCGATCAGTTCATTGGCAAGATTCTCGATGTAAGGTCGTAACTTAGACACACTACTCGCTGAGAAAGGTTTTTGGCACAGCGCCCGATATCGTCGTTGCCGAGGTGGATCTGCGGTCAACATTGTGTTCACGGGTCGATAGCCTTTTTTCATGATGGCCTCCATCTCGGGGTCCCGAGGTGGCGCATCACCAGCCTGAATCATGGAAAACTCGTTTGAAAAGCGTTTCTCGTTCTTAGCAATATCCACGACGAGGGGGTAGTCGGAGACGAAATAAACGCCGGTCTGAGGGCAGAGGTAAACAGGAGCCTCTTCCCTCAATCTCTGATTAAACGCATGGGGACACGCTAGGATGGTGGGGTCGAGTGGATTGATGTCGCTGAGGGCTTGATCTGTCATAAGGGAGATCTCTTAAACTGTGATTTAAACCAAACACCGATTTTCATGAAGGGAATCATGAACGGCAATATCTTTAATGTCTTTTCAGCTCGCCAGTCGGCTAGGGCTGAATCGAGGCGGCTGTACATGGCATGAAACAGCGCGTCAGCTCGCTCTGAGCTTTGGTCGATTTCATCCATGCTCATCGAAAACATCAATAGGGTGACAATCAGATTCAGCCGATATTCTTGGCACATCTGCTTGAAACTGTAATTGCTGACGCCGCGCTCAACAAGACGCTCATGATAAATTTTCAACAAGGTCTGCTCGTGAGCCTGCCGGGTTTCGATGGTGATACTTTGGGTCAGCCATCGAGTGATGTCGGTCATGGGTTGGCCTATACCTGTTGTCTGCCAGTCAATAATCACCGGGCTCGGCGACGGGCCTTCTTGCAAGGATTGAGGAAAAAATATGTTGTCAGAACGCAGGTCACCGTGGACTAAAGTAAAGGGTGAGGGCGGGGGTGGTTCCATTGCAAAAAGAGGTGGGAGTAAAGACTGTAGTTTTTTTATGCAAGGGTATCGGTCGAATCGACCACTCACTTCTGCTTCGGCGATGCTTTCTTTGAGCAGGGCAAGGCTGTCGCCGATAGGTTGTACATGGGTGATGGGTGCGGTCCAGGAGAGCGCTTCAAGCCGAGGATGATTCCACCAAGTTGCATGTAGGTCTGCGAAAGCCAACATGACAGCCTTCGATTCTTCAAAGCTGTTGCCAACGATCTGATCGGTTGGCTCAGCAGGATGCAAGTCCTCCATGAGCACGACAAAGTGCTGTGTCTCGGGTTCAAAGGCTTGATAAAAGATTTTAGGTACCCGAACCCCAGCATCTGCAGCACAATCCTCGTAAAAGCCGAGTTCTCGGCCATAATAATTCATGCGTGCCGCCAGTAATCGAGTTGCCTCGAAATGGGATGCAAACTTAATGATGATTTGATCGGGTAGATCTGGATTTGAATGTTTCAGACGTAGTCGAGCAAGGTCGGCCATAAAGCCTTGGCCGACGCCAATCACCTCGGCTTCGAAATCCGTAATATTCAAATCAGTCGTCTGCAAACGTAAAGCCTCGTTTAACCAGCGAGTATCGAGGGCGTCGAGGGTGTGAGGAAATTTAGACACGTTGGACATTGTCAGGGCGATCTTTAGGCGTGGTTAATTCCTCAGCCAAATGATCATAATTATTCAGGTGAAGCAAGGTCGGTGTTGCTTGCAGAGACACCTCCGTAATCGCTCCATTGTGCATGAGATACTGGTATCCAAATTTGGGTTGCGTATCCATGATGACCGCCATGCCGTGCGCAATCGCGCTACCATGGCTTACGAAAATAAGATTTTCATTGGGATAACGATGCCTGGCTGCGGTGAGACATTGACTAACGCGGTCAGAGACCGCTTGTGGACTCTCGCCGCCATGCTCGGAGAAGTGATCGTCACGGATCGATTTGGTGGCATAACCGTTGGAGAGCATTTCTGCGTAGGTAATGCCTTCCCAATCTCCCAAGTTAGATTCAACCAAGCCGGGGTCAATTTCCAAAGGTAGATTGAGGTACTGGTTGACGATGGCAGCCGTTTCCTGAGCACGCCCCAGCGGGCTAGTGAGCATTCGATCATAAGGGCTCGACCAACCTTGGAGGCGTAGCCCTGTGGCATGAGCCTGGGCTTTGCCTTTGGCATTAAGGGGTGACTCGGTCAGCCCATAAGCCAATTGCTGTTCGTTGGCGATGGTTTCACCGTGACGGATGAATAAAAAGCGTTGTTCGTTCAATCTGCGTGGCCCTCCCAAAAAGGCGCCCGGAGTTTGCGTTTATTGATCTTGCCCATGGTGTTTCTGCCTAGATCGTCAACAAAGTCTAGCGTTCTTGGGCACTTATAGTGCGATAGTCGCTCTCGACAGAAACCGATTATCTCAGCAGCGTTGGGATTTTCCGCGTCTGGATGTGGAATAACTAAGGCTTTGAGTTCCTCGCCCATTTCCGGATGTGGGATGCCAATACAAGCAACATCGAGCACCTGAGGATGGTCAATGAGTACTTGCTCAGCTTCAGCAGGATAGATATTTACCCCACCTGACACGATCATATCGCTGAAGCGATCTGTGATGTAGACGTATCCTTCCTCATCCATATAAGCGATTTCACCCAAGGTGAACACGCCTGGGGCAATATGGGCGGCGGCAGATTTTTCGGGATCATTGTGATAGACGACACCGCGACCTGTTGCATCTTCAAAATACAGACGTCCTTCAACATTGGGTCCACACTCGTTGTTGTCGTCGTCGAGAATTTTGGCGGTAAAAGGGGGTACGCTGCGACCGACGGATCCCGGATGTAAAAGCCATTCCTCTGACGTGATCATACAGGTGGTGCCGACTTCGCTGGCCCCGTAGGCGTCGGTAAACACAGGTCCCCACCACTCAATCATGGCTCGCTTGATATCCACGGGGCATTTGGCGCCGGTGTGACTCACTCTTGTCATGCTCGATACGTCATACCGTGCTTTGGTCTCCTCATCCAGGGCGAGAAGTCGGACAAAATGTGTCGGTACCATAATGGTGGACGTGGTTTGATACTCTTCGATCGTCTTTAACGTGTTCTCGGCGTCGAACTTGGTGAGTATCACAGAGGGCGCGCCGGCCGCGAGCAGTCGGGCACCGCTTAAAGGCCCGGTATGGTACATCGGGCCAACCACAAGATGAGCGCCTAAGGTTGCGAGGGGGTTTTGCTTCAAGTTCTCTAAATGCGCCTCGACGGTGTCTCCGCCAGCGAACATGGTCGGTGGTAGATGAGTACCCTTGGGTCTTCCTGTCGTGCCTGAGGTATAGAGTAAGTTAGGTCGTGGTGCAATCGAGGTGTCAGGTTCCTCTCCTGAGCTGGCCTTGAGCCATGCATCCCAATCTTCAAGATCGGTATGCTCACAGCGCCAGCCGATAACGGTTTGGACACCCGCTTGAGCTGCCGCGTCACACCCTCGCTCGGCCGTTTCTGGGCCGACGAATAGTATTTGTGCCCCCGAGTCGCTCAAAATATAGGCGACCTCATCTGCAGTCAGATGAAAGTTTACCGGCACCACCGAAGCGCCACCGATGAGGCCGCCAAGGTTGGCCAAGGCAGTTTCAACACCATTTTCAGCAAACACGGCGATGCGATGGTCGGGACCAGTATCACTGGTGCGAATAGCATTGGCTGCTCTGTTCAGAATGTCATCAACGGCCTCCCAACTCAGCGCTGCACGGGGGTCTCGCAGGGCGATTTCGTCAGGACGCTCTGCGGCCATGTTTTTTGCAAATTGAACCATATTAAGCCACTGCCTCCTGAATCGCGCGGACGTTAACTGGAATAGCGCTCATACGCGGCATGCCAGTGATTTTGTTGTATGTTCTATCGTCATCAACCAATCGGTTCGTGCTGGCTCCTTTGGTCCGCACCTCACCCCCATTGTCGGGTAAATCCCCCCAGGCGTGGGCCATAGAAATAACACCAGGTTTGATGTCATCGGCCGCTTCAACGACCCCAGTTAAAGTGCCCGCTGCAGACTCGATTTCGATCAAGCCACCGCTAACAAGACCCAATAGGGCGAGATCGTCCGGGTGCATGTAGGCGGGGTTGGTGGTGCCTTTCTTCCGAAGACTATCCAATTGTTGTCCTGAAGAATTAAAGACGTGTTTTAAGCGACGACTGATGAGCAGGTGGGAGAAAGTTTTGCCGTCATCTTCTGTGCCAACGTCTTGCCAGTAAGTTTCAGCAGCGACCTCAGTGAGTTGATCAGAGATATCGGCGGGCAGCAGCTGAAACTGACTGGTCGACTCAGATTGACCGGGTTCAACGGTTACTTGGACATCCTCAAAAATTTGACCATGGCCGACTGCGGCAATCTCCTCTAATGGAACTGGAGCATCAGGCGTCAACAGTTTGAGCACTTCAAACTTAGTGGGTCGATGAGCCGGATCAAGTTCGCCACCAGGGAGGTGTAAGGCTAGGTTGCTGCGGTGTGAAAGTTCCCAGTAAATTTCCCATTCTTCTCGACTTTCCGGGTTTCTCGGCAAGATGGCTTTGGTATAGTGACTGTAAGGTTGGTCGTACCAAGTATCTGTCAGCATCGTCACGTCATCGCGTTCAAGACTTAAAGTGGGTGCCACAATGTAGTCTGCCAACTTCGCCGTCGCAGATTCGTAAAGATCGACGCAAACCAACAATTCAAGCGCTTTCATCGCTTTAACGGTTTTGTCTTGATCAGGAAATGCGACAACGGGGTTGCCACCCAAACAGATGAGCGCCTTAATTTGCCCCTCACCTGGCATTAATATTTCATCGTTGAGGGTGGCGGTTGGCATTTCACCAATAATTTGACCAAGCCCTCTGACCCGGGATCGAGGACCGGTTCCATAGGCGGGCTCGGCAGCGATGACGTCGGCCCTACGTGGCCGGCTGGGTTGTAATACGCCAGGGTTTGGCACCCTGGCTCCGGTTTTGTTGACTCTTCCACACAAAATATTGAGGCAACAAATGAGATGTTCAGTGAGAATGGGTCGAGGAGACATATTGGGTCCCGTGCCACTGACGGTAACGCCGCTTTTTGCACTGCCGAAGATCCTTGCCGCTGAGACCAAATCTTCCTCTTTGATCCCACAACGCGCGGCAGCGTAATCGGGTGTAAAGGGTTCAACCAAGGCTGCAAGGGCAGGAAGATCGTCGACATGACGGTCGCAAAATTCCACGTCATGAAGTGCTTCTTTAAGAATGATTCTGATCACCGCTGAGAGAAAAGTTGGATCCTCAGCCGGATTAACTTGTAAATGCAAAGTGGCTCGATTCGCGACTTCTGTGCGCCTTGGGGCAACAACGATGAGTTTCATGCCACGTTTCATCTCATCCCGGATACGGGCATAAGGGCTAAAGGGTGGCGGACCCCCGAAGGGCGTGTATTGCGAGACCACTGGATTGTTGCCGATCATCATGCACACGTCGGATCCGGTGAAAGGGTGGGTACCCCCGCCCCAGGTCCCAAATTGCGACTGCGCGATTCGGCGGTGTGGCTGATCAATTGTGACGGAAGTGTAGTAAGAGGGCGAGCCGACACTTTGATGCCAAGCTTTGGCCACGTGTAAAGCCGCTGAGTTCTGATAACCATAAGAGCCAACGTAGGTCGCGACACTCCGAGGGCCATAATCGCGTATCAGTTGCTGAATTTTGTCAGCAATCTCATCCATCGCTTGGTCTGCTGGGATCGGCTCAAAGTCACCGGTAGAAGTTTGCTTGAGCGTTCGTTTGACCCGCTTAGGGGTAGCGAATTGTTCCGGTAGTTGACGTCCTTTTATGCAAGTATAACCACCATAGACGGGATCTGAGGTATCGCCCCGGACGGCGACAGGCCGCTCATCTTGAACATCTACTTCAATGGCGCAATAAGCGTGGCAGAATCGACAAAAGGTCTTATGGGTTGTGATGCTCATGCTAGCTCCTGAACCGGCTATGGCTTGTCAATCGGTTACAACGTAATCGCAATAATGAGGTCCTGCGATCAACTGTGATCATCAAGAGTATCGAATATAGCTGAAAACAGTCAATGATGATTTTTTTAGTTCTTTCGGTATTTTTCGAGGGCCTTTTTCGAACGCTTGAAAGGGTTGGAACGGATCGAACCGCATTCATTTTAGTCAAAAAAAAACAGGCCGAAGCCTGTTTTTTTTAACCGTTTGGTGACGCTTCTAGCGTGTCCAAACCACCTCAATGGCGTAGGTTCGAGGTGCTCCCCAGCCTTGAAAGCCTGTGGTTGGGCCGCCTAGAAACAGCGCGTGCTCTTTAAACTCTTCGTCAGTCAGGTTCTTACCAAAAGCGGTAATCGCCCACTGATCTCCACCGTTGGTTTCAAAGCTGTAGCTGATTCGAGCGTCCATTTGTGAGTAGCCGCCTTCATACAGTCGTTGATCCGCGCCACCGCCTGTGTTGACCAGAAGGAAGTCACCAACTGTTTTATAGCCGATGTTGGCACCAAATAAGCCGCCACCCATTTCCTGGTCGTAAGCAAAGCTTACCGACAGGCTATCCTCAGGCTGACGAGAATCAGAGCCGCCGCCTAAATTTCTCAGGGTACCAAGTGGGTCTAAAACACCCACCTCGGCGGTGACACAGCCGTCGACCAATTCGCAAGCTAGAGTGAAGGCGCTATTTTCGACATCAATGGTGCCGTAATTGAATACCATGCGGAGATTGTCGTTGATGAACCACTGGCCCTCAATCTCGATACCCTTGGACTCACTTTCACCGCCATTGTTAATGTAGGTTGTGGTGCCGGGAATTGATCCTGGTGGCAGGGTGATGATCGAGGAGAACTGACCGCCTTCGCGATTGAGCACATAGTAAGCGACATTCAATCTGAGCCGGTTATCTAAAAAGTCGTTTTTGACCCCGATTTCAAATTGGTCGGCAGTTTCTGGATCATAGCCAGCGCGGTCAGGACCGGAGGCATTTCGAATACTAAATCCCCCGCTTCGAAAGCCCTCCGAGTAACTGGCGTAGGCCAACGATTGATCCGAAATTCGATAGCTAGCCGATGCCGTAACGATGGTCTCGGACCATGACTTTTCAGGTGTTTCGTAGGATGCGCCAGGGATGCTCGCTAAACCTCTAAAGTCGTGCTCGTTGTAACCCGCCGCTGAGACGTCGTCGTAAATAGGGTTGGCGATCCTGCCATCGGCGGCATTAAAGCTGAAGTCGGTGTAACCATTATAGGCAGACTTGCTTTCGTCGATGGAACGAGCGCCTAGGGTGATTTCGAAATCCTCAGTGGCTCTAAAGGTAAAAGAGCCGAACCAGGCGCGCGAGTCCACAGTTTCCCCTGCAAGTTGTGTGCTCCGCGCATTCGGGAACTGGCAGAACGTCTCAAGGCCTGGGGTCGCGTTGTTTCTAAACCCAGCAGCCGCGCAAGGTACGTTGGCACCAAAGATCGCAACGTTGGGTAGTTGCAAAATGTTATTGGTGTCTTGTCTGAACTCGAGATCTGACGCGAAATCGTAGTAGCCGACCATGGCTGAGAGTTGATCATTGATGTCGATATCGAGCCGCAATTCATGGGATTTGATATCATATTTTTGATCACGAAGCGTGTGTAACTGAGCAAAGGGAATGGCTGCACCGTTAATATCACCGCCATCAAAGTCCTGATTAACCACGTCATGGGCATCAGAAGAACCACCAACATAGTGCAGCGTCATACTGTCAGAAATATCCCAGTCAACCCGGAGTCCAATCTGGTCAACGATGTAGCTCGTGGGCTCAGCCTTGTCGGCCATGTTGACGAACCGGTTATCGCCATCAAACCTTGGATCTTGAGGCATAGTTTGGGATTGATCATTGATGTGGTCAAAGGTGAGGTTAACTTCGACCGTGTCGCTCGGAGCCCAGGCTAACGCAGCCGTAGTCGATGAAAAATCGATGTCTCCGGCGGTGGTGCCTAAATTAATGTTGTCGTAAAAGCCATCTCGACCTCGATTAATAGCGCCAAACTTAAACGCGAGCTTGTCGTCAATGAGCGGAATATTGATTCGGCCTTTCCAAGTTTTGGAGTTGTAGTTGCCCATTTCAGCACTGGCTTTAACTCCAAATTCATTAAATTTGGGTTTAACTCGGTTAACAACGATATTGCCCCCAATGGTGTTTTTACCGAACAACACCCCTTGTGGGCCTCGGTTGACTTCGATTGATTCGACATCGAAGACATCGATTAATTGGCCGGTGCTCGAACCCATCTGGATCCCATCAAGAATGACGCCCACTTGTGGACTTTGGGTCTTTTCAATGTCCGCGTATCCAACACCGCGAATGTAAAGTGCTGAGGCGCCAGGACCTGCGGTATTCATGCCGATGTAAACATTTGGAACCAAGCCGTCAAAGTCACGGAGCGTATTGGGCTTAATTTGTTCGATCGCTTCTTCGCCAAACGCGGTCACAGAGAGCGGAACGTCCTGAACGGACTCCTCTTGACGACGCGAGGTGACAACGACCTCTTCCATGGTTCGGTTAGACTGCTCAGCAGTCACGAGTGGTGCGAGTGAGATCGACCCGGCTAGGGTCGCTAAGATTGTGATGAGTCGAGTATGGTTCATTTTTCCCCCCTTTTTTTCGGTGCGTTAGCGCAATGGAACGCACCCCCGTCCTTCCTTTTAATCGAAGGCTGGGGGGGAAGTCAAGATGCAGAAATTGGACTTTGGGCGACGTCTGAAGGCCTGGGGTGGCTGTCAAAGTCTGGCGAAACAATCAGATGTCGAAATTTGACCTTTAGGACATTTGAGAAGCGAAGGTTGCGAGATCAAAATAATCCCGCCAGGCTGATATCTTTCCGTCACTGATCTCAAAGGTGCCCATGACTGGTACTGCAACATCTTTGCCATGGCTCATTTTAAATTTATCCAATCGTTCAGTCAGCACGACATTGCCGTTAGCCGCTATGTTGAGCGTGATCCAATCGACTGCATCTGCCTGCATCCCGCGAATGAAAGCCTCAGCGGCCTCTTTTCCTTCTAGCTTTTCCATGGGAATGTTGTGATAAACCACGTCATCGGTGAGCAAGTCCATGACTAAATCCCAATCCATCCGGTTCCAAGCGTCAATAAACTGTTCAACAATTTCTGTAGGGGTCATATTCGTCTCCTGGGTGTTATTTGGAATCAAAGAGCTGTTGAAAGGTTACGATTTAGGCGCGCGCTGCCCACCAATCGGCAATGCTCAAAGGGTAGGCTTTTGCGGCACGTGCCATGTCAGCGTCGTGCTCTGCAGTCAGAGGCAAATCTACCGTTTTAGGCAAGGCGTTAGCGTCTTCCACCGGATCTAGGTACTCAAGCGTGATCGACTCTAATACGGCACCAAAATCATGTCCCTCATGATGGTCAGAGTTCTGGTGATGATAGAATGCCCATTTGTCTTTGAATGCCAGTAAGCAGTAATAAGTATTCTCAGCCTGGGCTTTGTAGTATTCGTAGCGTAAAACTCCAGGTTCAAGACCCAGAGTTTTAGCGACCATATCTTTCATAATGGCCTCAAACTGTGCCTCGCGACCGGGTTTGATTTTAATGTGCGCCAATAGCGTTGTCATGGTTACCCTCCTCCTGCTTTGAACTGTTAAAGGTCAGCCACCTCTAAGGTAGCTTGCCATTTTGTTGACCGCCGGAAACATCGATCAGTTGTCCATTGATGAAGCCTGATTTTTCGTCGTCAGCTAACCAAACTGCGGTCTGAGCGATGTCTTCGATGGTGCCCATGCGTCCTGCCGGAATATGCGGGATGAACCGAGCCTCAGAGTCGCCGCCGGTAAACATGGCATCTGTCATATCTGTCTGTATTAAGCCGGCCGCGATGCTGTTGAAACGAATCTTTTGTGGGCCGTACTCAAGTGCAGCGACTTTTACGGCATAATCGATTCCGGCTCGTGCTGCGGCATAGACCGCCAGCGCGGGGCCTGGAAGCCGGGCGGTCAAGCTCGAAATGGTAATGATGGAACCGCCATGTTCCATCACAGCACTCGCGTAACGGAACAACAACAAGGCACCAATGAAACTGACGTCGAGAGTGGGTTGAATCTGTTCCCGAGTGAGGGTCGCGATGGGCGCTGCCGCCAGCGCCCCGGCGCTATTGACCGCAATATCTACTCTGCCGGTGGCGGTTTTTGCGTCGTTAAACAGTGATTCAATCGAGGCTTCATCATTCATGTCACAGGTGATGGCAAGGCCATCGATTTCCTTCGCCAAGGCTTTTAGCGGAGCCTCACGACGGCCGGATACTACGACGGTAGCTCCTTGCTCGGCTAACCGGCGAGCGGTCGCGACACCGAAGTTGTGCTGTCCAGATGCGCCGACAACCACCGCTGTCTTTCCTTTAAGGGTCATAGTGTTTCCTCTTTCTCAGGTCATGGTTTTCAGTTAAATTTGCGGTCGTTAGCATTGCTACGCCGATAACGGCCTTTGAAAAGATTGGGTTAATCTACAACGGTCGGCCTACAAATGATGGAAGACCCGGCGTTATTTGCCCGTTAGACGGGCTACCACTGGGGCAAAACTTTCCATGCTCGCATGCCCAACGGTAACGTAAGAGATTCCGTATTGTTCCCGCCGATGCTCCAACGTCTCACAAATTTCGTCGACGGAGCCAAACAAGGCGTGAGGGTGTTCTAGCATGGCCTCAGGCGAGGTGCCAAAATTCTGTGCAAAACCTGCGACGATGGGTGCCTTATCTTCGGTCACAAAGGTGAAATAGGCGCCGATTTCGAGTTCAAGTTGGTCGAATCGGTCGCCAGCGCCTTCTTTGATCCATCGCAACTTTTTGGCAGTTTCCTCGGCGGTCGATTTTTGCACGCCATCCGGTCCAATAACCCCTTTTCGGTTATTAAAATTTAGACTAACAATGTCGGCGACTTCTCCGGCGAGTCTGAGGACTTTAGGTGACCCACCTCCGATCATGATTGGCGGTGTGCGGCTGGCAAAAGCGTTGGGTGTCCCTTCAAACTCTCGCCATTGAATATCCGCGTTGTCGATCGCTAATTGGTCAGGGCCAGCATAAGCTTTAGTGGCTTCGACCACGTGCCTCAAACGGTCAATGCGCTGGCCAGGGGAATCCATGGAGAGGCCGATGGCCTCGTATTCGTCCGCCAACCAGCCGGCGCCAAGTCCGAGCTCAAGTCGCCCGTCAGATAAGAGGTCAATGGTCATGGCTTCTTTAATCAAAACCACGGGCAGGTGGTAGTCAATACAAAAAACACGACAACCAATTTTGATTTGCGAGGTGACTGCCGCAGCGTAAGCCATAGCCGGCACTGCAGCGAGATTCTGCAAAGGATGATTGGTTCGTTCGAGGGCTGGGCCCGCCCCAATAATGTGATCGGCAAGATGAAATGTAGAGTAGCCTAGGCGCTCAGCGGTGACTGCTTGCTCGGCCCACGCTTTACCCGAGTTTGCGTGAAAACTTTGAACGCCAAACCGAAAAGGTCTCGTCATGGCCTACAAGCCTGA
This sequence comes from Gammaproteobacteria bacterium, assembly GCA_002689445.1. Taxonomy (GTDB): domain Bacteria; phylum Pseudomonadota; class Gammaproteobacteria; order Pseudomonadales; family Azotimanducaceae; genus UBA9926. The sequence continues at coordinate 4,196 of NZGC01000012.1, read as the reverse complement.
GCAATAACGAATGCCTCGTCGCAGCAACTCGTAATATTCAGGTTTGTCCCATGAGCCTAATTCGATGTTGGGGTAAAAAGGCACCATAGGCTGCATATCATAGTGACCGCGACAATGACCGAGATTGAGATACAACACCTCGCCGGTTCCGAGTGATCGGATGTAATAAACGGGTCGTGGCTCATTGTCTGGCCAATCAGTATGTAAAAACCCGCTCGCCTCCCCGGTAAACTCGGTGTGCAATAGCATTTCATGCTCCGCGAGTTGCTTGCACAAATAGAGCTCATCGTCTGTTTCGAAAGACTCAATTCCAGCAACCAGCGGATGATCGGGCTGGGAAATCTGCACGGCAAACGGTTGAATCGGCGGATGCGCCATAAACTGTGAACCGAGTGTTTCCATAAAAATGGGCGCACGCTCAGGGCAAGCGACACCATTATCAGTGAACTCTAGGATAGAGTTGGTGCCGTGGAGGGCAAACCATTTGCCCCCCGCGTCAACGAAGTCTCTGAGTGCTATTTGCTCTGCTTCACTGGGGATGAGATTGCAGGTGTACGAGATAAGAAAGTCACTGTTTTTAATGCCTTCAATATCGCTGTAGTCACTGGCAACGGTAGTCCGGATGACAGGATGCTCGGCCAAGAGTTTCAGTAACTCCAGCCGCGCATAGTCAATGTCGTGAAAGTCGCCAGAGGCGACCAAGTGGGCTTTGATAGCAGGTTCAGACATAAACTTCTCCAGCTTAGTATTGGATACGCTTCGTCATACCGCCGTCGATAACGACGTTGGTACCGGTTGTAAAGCCGCCCAGAGGGCTGATGAGAAGTGCTGCTTGTGCGGCCACTTCTTCAGCGGTTCCCATTCGACCGAGAGGAATGGTGGCCAAAGTTGACTCATAGAAAGGCGCCATCCCTTGCTTGATCTTGTCCCATGAGCCACCCTCGATGAAGATCGGTCCTGGGCTGATGGCATTGACTCGAATCCCCTTGGCGCCCAGTTCCTGTGAAAGTGCGCCTGAATAATTGAGAAGGCCGGCTTTCATGGCGTTGTAAGGGCCAGCGTTCATGAAATGCTCAAGCGCCGCGGTAGTAGAGATCATCACAACGCTCGGGTTGGTTGATTCTTTAAAGAACGGTTTGCAGGCTTCAACACCATGAACGGCCGACAAAATGTTGTAATTGAATTGCGAAATCCAACCTTCATCGCCAGGTGCATTACTACCTGCAACATTTGATACAAAGGCGTCAATGCCGCCTAGAGCTTCGCCAGCTTCCTGAATCCATGCCGCAAAAGCGTCGCCATCAGCCACATCAAGCGCTTTGCCAGTAACTTTGACCCCTTTCTCGGATAAAGCTGCAACGGCGCTGGTGACGTCGTCTTCGCTGCGAGCGCAAATACCAACATTACAGCCTTCGCTGGCCAGGGTCTCTGCGATAGCTCTACCAATGCCTTTGGTGCCGCCGGTGATAATGACGTTGTGTCCGCTTAATTTTAAATCCATTGTCCGCTCCTAAAGTGGGGTTGTTTGTGTATTGATTGATTTAAGGGGTAACCATAACGCCGCCATCGACCACCAGACCATGTGCTGTGATGAAACCCGCATCCTCAGTAAGCAGGAAATTAATCGCGTTGGCAATATCTTTAGGCTGACCCAGCCTGCCGAGCGCTGACTTTTCGGTCCAGAAATGGCTAAACCCGGGGTCGTTGTCAATCGCGGGTTGAGTAATGCCAGTTTGAATCGCGCCTGGCTGGATGTAGTTGGCGGTAATGCCAAAGGGGCCAAGTTCTAGCGCGAGCGTCTTAGTCAGGCCTGCTATGCCATGCTTTGAGGTGGTATATGCGCCCATGCCCGGGCCTGCAAGATCAGACATGATCGACCCAATATTGATGATCCGGCCACGGCTGCTCGCCTTGAGCGCAGGGATTGCCGCTTGAGATAGTTGAAACACGGCATCCAGATTAACGGAAATGATCCGATGCCAAATCTCGGTGGTCATATCGGCTACATCCGTACCGCCCACCATGCCAGCATTATTGATCAAAAAATCGACGTCTCCCATAAGGTCAAGTGCGGTGGCGACGATCATTTTGGCACTGCCTGAGGCGGCGACATCCGCCTGTAGGTAGTGCAAGCCCTCATCCCTAAAACTGGCATCAGCTTGAAGATCCACAATCATGACTTGAGCGCCCTCTGCCAAAAGGCGCTCGGTCGTTGCTTTGCCGATACCGCTGTTGCCACCGGTAACAATGGCACAGAGCCCAAGGTGGTTGGTCGGCATACAATTCCTTAACAGATGATGAATGAGTAAAGAGGGTCTCAAGACTAAGTAAGGTAAAAGAGTCAGTCAAGATTGTTTTTTGTTTTCGGCGGCAAAGGCACCGAGTAGAACGCAAGGGGTGATGGCTTATTTCGACCGATTAAAGCGAGCCGCTGGTCCATCGAATGGCGTTATCCAGTAGCGTCCTATAATGCGGATTATCCCAAGCTGAGGCATTGTCGCCACCTTGCAAATAGCAAATTCGACTGTTGTTCTGCTTTCTTGTCCAACCCACCAAAGCGCTACCGGGCGGATGTGACCATCCGTCATTGCTGAACATCTCGCCCCGTTCCACGACGGCCGCCGCCGAAAAAAATTGAGTTTGGTCAAAGCTGTAATCACTGACGAGTAGAGGCTCAAGGTCATGCTCATAGACTTCGTACAAGTAAAGTTCATCAGTCATTGAAAAGTGGGGGGGCACGTTGAAGGCCACCGGATGAGCTGTGTTGGCTACCGTGATTTGGTGGTCGACCCCGTGGCGATAACCGCTGTCCATGAGGTTCCCAGTTTCTGTGGTTTGCTGGGTATATAAGAACTGTCCACCAATGGTTTGATGATATTCGCGCCAATGAGGCCAACCTGCGATCGCGTGATGCAAAAACACCATGCCGATACCCGCCTCGAGCATTAATTGAAATTCTGCTCTGAAGGAATCTGGCGGATCGCTCACGATTGGCCCACCCGGTAGAAATTCGATACCTGGCATATCAAAAAACACGAGGCAGTCGTATTGCTGAGCGATTTCTAGGGACATCACCTGGCTAGCAAGGGGTTGTTCAATATGCGTGTAATTGACATTCAGTTGATCAAAGAGCGAAAAAAAAGGGCCTCTCTCAAAGGGGTGGCCCTTGGTGATCAGTAAAATGTCAGATTTGCTCATGGTCGTCGTGACGGATGAAGAGTATTGAAGTAGTATCTGAATGAATTGCGTCCGAGTAAAGAGGGTGTTGTTTGGATTCCCCAGTCAATGAGAGTCAAACGTCGAGAACATGGCAGCAAACAAAAAGTGAGCAGACTCGGACGGCCGTCCTAGATGCGGCATTGTCGTGTTTTTACACCCTTGGATTTAATCAGACCACGACCGAAAAAATCGCGAAGCAAGCGAACGTCTCTCGTGGGGCTATGTTGCATCACTTTCCTCAACGGTCGGATCTGATTCAAGCATCGGTTTGGCACTTGCATAGAAAGCGGTTAGAAGCGTTTGAGGAGACCTTGTCCAGCGTTAATGAAGATTCTGAATACACGCTAGTTGAAGAGGGGATTGATGCCTTTTGGCAGCAATTGCAGTCGCCGCTGTTCGCGATCTATTGTGAGCTGCTGGTGGCGGCCAGGACCGACGAGGAATTGCGAGCAACGATGGCGCCAGCGGTCAAAGATTTCCAAAAGGCCTGGCGAGTCAAGTCGGAGCGGATTTTTCCAGATCTCGCGTTGTCGAAGCAGTACGGAGCAGCAACGGCGATCACTCGGTTCTTCCTAGAAGGCATTGCATTCAATGCTCAGGCGATGGATGTACCCGCCACCGGGACGAACGCGCAAGAGTTAGTCGAATTGCTCAAGGTAATGGTCAGAGCAATGTTTGATGATATTGAGATCAATCAAGAGAATTCGGAGGAATCAACGCAAAGGCTGTCCTAAAGCAAGCTATCAAGGGGCTACGATGGATGCTCGGTAAACGCCTAGAATTCTGAGTGAGACCTTACTGAGAGAAGCTACCAAGAGAGGTTATTGCCCAGTCGGGTGAGGCCAGGGGTGTCTCAGGACGCCGGCTGCTAAACGTCGCCGGCTGTTAAACGTCATTGGTTGTTAAGGATCGTCAGTGGTTAAGGGTTATCAGTTGTTAAGAGTTATCAGTTGTTAAGGGTTGCGTTGATTAAGGGT
>NZGC01000011.1 GCA_002689445.1 Gammaproteobacteria bacterium | reverse complement strand
GACGAGGGGTATAAAGCACTTGACGTAGATATTTACTTTCGTAGACCCATTTTTTGGGATCAAACGGTTTGGGTGGGAAAAACGGATGATTGGTCTGCTATTGCACTGGTCAGGGACGATAAAATAGGGACTGAGGTCAGAGTCAATGGGGTTCGCTCCGAGTTGCGCTGAAATGTTGGCATGGTAGATCTGACAGGCGCTTCATGGAACGAAATTTCTCAGAATGCTATCTTTCGCTCTGGGGATGATAGCGTGATAAAGGCCGTGTAATCGGAGCAGGGACCAGAGAATTGGAAGGTTGCTGAAGGGCGTTAACGCACTGTCCTCCGATTCCGCGTGTCAGAGATCAGTTCCAACCACGTAAAGCTAACAGTCAATTAGGGAGGCAGTATGAGTATCTTTGAGTCAGGTAATCTAAAACTTCACTATCAGGTGACCGGCGAAGGCCCCCCTTTGCTGTTGTTTGCACCCGGTGGAATGCGATCTGCGATACCCTTTTGGACGCAGGGGTCCTGGAATCCCATCGCCGCCCTAGCCGATGATTTTACGGTTATTGCTATGGACCAACGTAACGCAGGGTCATCCAGCGCCCCGATTTCAGCAACAGATAGTTGGGATACCTACACAGCGGATCATTTGGCACTTCTTGATCACCTAGAGATTCCGGTATGTCATATCTTAGGGGGTTGTATCGGCGGCGCGTTTGCTTTCAATCTAATCAAGCAGGCTCCAGATCGAGTGAGATCCGCAGTAATCCAGCAGTCCATTGGCTTGGACAATAACCGTCAGGCATTTTATGACATGTTTGATGGTTGGGCGGTCGATCAAAAGGCAAACAACCCCGAGCTTACCGATCAGTCCCTAGATCAGTTTCGATCGAATCTCTACGATAGCGATTTTGTCTTCAGTGCAACGGCGACCGAAGTTGCTGCTTGCCAGCATCCTTTGTTGGTGCTGATGGGCCAAGATTTGTATCACCCCGAAACGATTTCAAGGCAGATAGCTGAAGCACCTCAGGCGACCTTAATCGAAAGTTGGAAGGAAGATCCGGTGTTCACCCAACATCGGGTCCGTGCTTTTTTGCAGCAAAACCCGATCCCCTCTTGATCTAAGCGATGCCAGGTCAGTGGATGGCCTGATCAAGAGGGAAGTCCTGGTACCGAGGCCATCCAGTGCTTGTTGCATCGATGCAGCTATGACCCGATAGGGTATGAAAGCCAATCAAAGCGTAAGCGTAAAGACCTTGCAGGTTATTCGACTGATGGGGTTCTCTTTGTCAGGACGCCAAGGGTATGATCTGGGTTTAAGCAATTGGAGAGCACGATGGCGATTTTGGATCGATTTGGATTGGAAGGGCAGGTAGCGGTGGTAACCGGGGGTGGGCGTGGAATTGGCGAGGCTATTGCCTTGGGATTAGCCGAAGCCGGTGCCGATGTGGTCGTCGCGGCCCGCCGCACTGCAGAGGTCGAGCAAGTCGCTGAAAAAGTAAGAGCAAAAGGTCGACGCGCACTGGCCGTTACCTGTGATGTTATGGATATTGAACAGATCAAATCCCTTGCCCAAAGGGCCGTTGAAGAACTCGGAGGCCTCAATTGTTGGGTAAGCAACGCGGGTGGCGCTGACGATCGTGTGGCAAGAACGCTGCTCGAGATGCCAGAACGGCAATGGGATTTCCAGATGGATCTGAATTTAAAAGCGGTCTGGACGGGCGCTCAAGCGGCGGCATCCATCATGAAAGACCAGGGTGGTGGTACCATCATTAACATCTCTAGCCAAGCGGCCAATAAGGCCTCACCGTTTAACGGGCCTTATGCGGTTGCAAAAAGCGGCGTCAACAACTTAACCCAAACCATGGCGGTAGAGCTCGCGCGGTACAATATCCGGGTCAATGGCGTGTCACCTGGGCCTATTCCAACCGAAGTGTTTATGGAGTTTTTAGATCTCAAGGAAGAAGATTTACCTGAAATGGGGCAGCGCTTAAATATTCCACTAGGACGAATTGGGGCTCCAGAAGATATCTCGCCAGCGGTCGTTTATCTCGCGTCTGAGGCATCGAGTTGGATGACGGGGCAAACGATCACCATCAACGGTGGCAGTTAGACAGTACGCGACTCAGTCTGCAAAGAAAGTCTCCGCTAACTGGATCCTGTTGGCGATTAGGTCGATGGGGTCGAGATCGAGAGAGCCACAGGCTCTCTCGGCACGTGGCCCTGCAAGCGGCCGGGGACCTGGGCTTTTGTCGGCAGCCTCACTCAGAGAGATGGGGTGGTAGATTGACCCAGTCTCCCATTCCGTCGGTATTGTCAGGCATGGTTTGCCAGAGACCCACCAAATCAAGATCTGCCATGAGGACTCGATTGTTGGCAATGGTTTTCCGCCACCACATGCGCTTCCTGAGTTCGTCAGGTGCCAAGTCATCCACAGTGAAAGGCTCGCTACCCAGCTCGATACGCCCTGGCTGCTCATTCTCGAAAGCTGCCGCTCGCCAAATCGCGCCTCCCATGCCGACATAGTAAATAAACATGACGGTACACATGGCCGCAAATTCTGCTTGAAATTGTTGGAAAGTGTAGTCGGGGTAACGACGCGTTTTGCCCATAAACTGATCGTAAAATGTCTTCAGAATTTGGTCTCTATTGGCAGCAGAATATACCTCCGGTAAAACACTACCGCTGCTCATCAGGTACGCCAGATCAGAAGGAACGGGCCCCTTGAACATGAGCTGAAAATCGATGGTAAGCCAGCCTTCAGGGTTGGCATCGCTCTTAGGACAGAAGAATAGGTTATCGCCGCGTAAGTCACCGTGGCTGAGCGTACAAGTGGCTCCGGTAGAGGGGTCAATTTGAGCGAAATGTGCATCTAACTTCTGAGTAAAGAGTTCTGCAACGCCGGTGCCAAACTGAGCTTGCCAGGATGCTCCGCCTGTTAAGTCTGACTCTGGCATCGACAGCACTTTATCAAACAGTTTTGCACCCGCCGGCATGATTTCTTTGTACAGTGCAAGATTCTCCGGCGAGCTCCAATGGGCGACACCAAACTCAGTCAGGGTCGAAGCCGCCGGGCCGGTGTCGCATCCCTCCCAGCTGACGGCACAATCAACGAGACCAGGTATCATTTGCATGACCTCATCGAAGGTGAGCTCCTGTTCATGAACCTTCTGGGTACCAAATTGATCAACGTCGGCCATGATTAGCCCGTAGTGGTTGCTGGTTTGATCGAAGTCGGCAAGAAAGACCTCTGGTCTTGGGAAAAAATGCTCAGCAGGCAACATGTAGCCCTTGATGTCCTTTACAAACATATCGCTAATGGTTTCGCCCGGTAGCATCTCAAAGTCCGGCCAAGCCTTGGCCACGAAATGACTCGGGCATTCAGTCGGCTCTTTGAAATGACAGTGTAATTTTTTGATGTCTGAAAAATAGCCTGCGGTCATACCAACACCAGATTCGTCAATGCGAATGATTTCATTGTGATCAGCGAGCAGTCCACGGGCACGGAGTAAGCGAGTCATAAAATCGGCGTTAATATCAGATAGCCGTGCGGGGAGGTCCATCCCGCTGGGCAGGGTCGAGGTAGAAGATGAAGTCACAGTGTTTTCCTTGGTTGGCTCAGAGTCATTCAACTGTGCTCTTGAAGGGTTGTCAATTCGGAATGATTGAGAATTTCTTTCAGGGATTGCGCCGCTTTCCATTCCTTGTCACAGTAAAGGAAATGCGCTGAGGGTTGCACTAGCACCCATTATTGCCTTAAGGGAGTGAGAAGATGAGCGAGATAAACGAGAAGGTAGACTTTTCCGGTGATCTAGAGAGCATTGATGTATCCAACCCGCTTATGTTTCAGCAAGACGCTTTTAGGACGGTGTTTAAACGGTTACGCGATGAAGCGCCGGTGCATTATTGTCGAGAAAGCGCTTTTGGCCCCTATTGGTCGATCACTCGATTCCACGACATTATGGCAGTAGACAAAAATCACCAAGATTTTTCATCGCAAGGTGGAGTGAGTATTGGAAATCGCAGTGACGATTTCCAAGCACCGAATTTTATTTCCATGGATCCTCCCAAGCACGATGAGCAACGTAAAGCGGTAACGGGCGTAGTGGCACCCATCAATTTGGCTAAGCTTGAGCCGGTCATTCGCTCTCGTGCTGCTGAAATTTTAGATCGTCTGCCGGTCGGAGAAGATTTTAACTGGGTGGATGCTGTCTCAATCGAACTGACGACGCAAATGCTAGCCACCATCTTTGATTTTCCGTTTGAACAGCGCCATAAGTTAACCGCTTGGTCTGACCTCGCAACTTCGAGTGTTGCAACCGGCGGCACTTTGCCGGATGAAGATCGGAGAGAAGGGTTGATGCAATGTCTCAGCGAATTTACTGAGTTATGGCATGAACGGCTCAATTGGGACCCTGCCGAACACAATGATCTGATTACGCTTATGGCGCATAACCCAGCAACCCGTGACATGGACCCTATGGAGTATTTGGGCAACTTGATTTTGTTGATTGTCGGCGGCAACGACACGACGCGAAACTCGATTTCTGGTGGTGTGTTGGGGCTCAACCTGTACCCTCAGGAATTTGATAAGTTGCGGGCGAACCCCGGGCTCATTCCGAGCATGATTCCAGAAATTATTCGCTGGCAAACTCCGCTCACTCACATGCGTCGTATTGCCAGCAATGACGTGGAATTCCATGGTAAGACGATCAAAAAGGGCGATAAGGTTGTCATGTGGTATCTCTCCGGCAATCGAGACGAAAGTGCGATCACTGATCCCGAGCGGTTTTGTATCGATCGAGCGAATCCGCGTCATCACTTATCCTTCGGCTTTGGCATCCATCGTTGTATGGGCAACCGACTGGCAGAGATGCAGCTTCGAGTATTGTGGGAAGAAATTCTTACTCGATTTCATCGCATCGAGGTGGTGGGCGAGCCGGTTAGAGTGGCCTCCAATTTTGTCCGCGGTATTGCTGAGTTACCCGTACGATTGCACGCCAAATAAAGGAGGGAGGACTACGCTCGTGTACCCGGCTTAGGCGCCTTTCGACCATTAACAAATTCCTGATTGCCAACGATCGCGGTACGCTGCTCGATCAGCGGAGTCGTACCAGGCTCATAGCGTGGCTGCGTCACAAAGCGAGCAAACCAATGGGCTAGGCTCTGCCTGTCGTGGGCAAGCGTTTTGAGCATGGTCTGGATTTGATCAATATGAGCCTCGGTAATCCTTTCACCCTGCCAGTTGCTTGATGGCGGATCACGATACACGGAGTCGGTCGGTTTGCTTAATGTCTCACTGGCAAGATCTGCCAACAAGTCACCGAGGGTAGGGGATCGAAAGCCGATCGAATAGGTCTGGCAACTATCCTTTGCAACCCCATAGTGGGCATAGCCTGGAGGAAGATAGAGCATGTCCCCCGGATTCAGTAGATATTCTTCCTCGGGTGTAAATTCACTCAGTAATTTAAGCGGGGCATTCGCGACCATTGGGGTTGATGCATCACATTGAGATCCAATTTGCCAGCACCTTTGGCCCTCTGCTTGCAGTAAAAATACATCATAGTGATCAAAATGAGGTCCGACTGTGCCGCCTGCTACGGCGTAGCTGACCATGATGTCATCCAGCCGCCAGTTGGGTAGGAAGTCAAAGAGCGATTTGATGGCATCAACATCGTGACTCCAAAGGTCAACAGCTTGGACCAGTAGGGTCCAATCCGTGTCCGGCAGTGATTGGAAGGTCTCCGCTTCAAAGGGGCCGTGTTCAACTTGCCAATCGCTGTTGCGTCGATCATAGAGAACCAACCGCGATTCAACATCCTCCTCCATAGCGAGTCCGGCAAGCTCTGATCCGGTAAGTGCGGAACCCCAATCGGGTAACGCGCCGGTGATCAGGCAGGGCGATTGCTGCCAATGCTCGCGCAAAAAATCAGCCGATGAAAAGTTTTCGAGCTTAAGCATGGTCCAAGGCTTCAACGAAATCGCAGCTGCTGGCTCGAATCGAGAGATGCTTTCTCATTGGATCAACTCTTAAGCTGCGATTTCGGTCGGCGGGTCCTGGTTATGCGGCCGCGCCAGGCCACAGTCGCAAAAAGTTATCGGTATAAAACTTTTGCTTGGCTGATTCGGGCGCATTGGTTAGATGGGACTCGAATTTTCCAATAGGATTCCTGCCACCTTCCACGTGGGGATAATCACTCGAAAACAGATATAAATCCTCATTGGATTCCTGAATCAAGTGATGGACGTTCTCGTGCGGAAAAGGCGTAAAAGCGAGCTGCTCGCTAATTTGTTGACTGGGAGGTCGTTCAAATCGAACCGACTCATCAACCCTGCCATAAATTTTTGCGACCCAGTCAAGGCGACGAACCATTTCGGGTACCCACCCTGCACCCAGCTCGACCGCTGCACCACGAAGTTTCGGATGCCTGTCTAAAACGCCATCTAAAATCAGCATAGATAAAAAAGTCTCTGGAGGCTGGTGCATAAGCGCAGCATCTTTAGTCCGAACATTTTCACCGCCGCCCATCCAATCTTTCACGGGCGCTCTGCCATTATTACTCCAAGATTTGAGTGCTTGAAGCGGCGCGCCACCAACGTGGAGTACAAAGGGCGTACCGCTATCCGCCAGCAGTTCCCAAAAAGGTTCTAGATCCACATGTCCGGGAGATCGTTCGCCTGGGGCTCGATGCGGTACCCAAATCGCTTGCAGACCTTGCGAAAGTGCAAACTCTAATTCCTGCATCGCGAGTTGGGGTTCATCTAAGGGGATAATGCCAATTCCCATCAATCTTGGGTCATCACTACAGAAGTCGGCCATATGACGGTTATGGGCCCGAGTAGCGCCATAACGAAGAACCGGATCCTTCTTTTGACTGGGGTGAAAAGGAAAGGCGACGCTATGAGTGGCAAAGACGAGCTGTTTTTCAAAGCCCAGTAGGTCGAGCGCTTGACTCCGATCGGCTTTGTTAAAAGCGCCAAGAGCTTGTATTTCCTTTGAATGAGCAATGAGCTCATCCCCCATAGCGATTTGAGCAGCGATGTGCGCTTCGCTGTGTCGACCCCCTTGCTCCATAATAGTGGCAACTTCTTCATCGGTAACCAAGGACGCGCTGTAACTGACCTCGGGTATGGCGTCACGAATACTGGGGTCAGCATAGGCTTTTAGGAAATCAGGGAGCTCCATGATGTGGCTGTCGGCATCAAAGAACTGTCGGTCAGCGGGTGCGTAAGTCATAAAGGTCTACTCAAAAGGTTTAGGAAAGAGTAACCAGATGTTGGCCCAAGATCTAGAGGCCGAATGTAGGCCTATCCCTCTTGTTGGGTGGGTTAAGTGAAAGAGGGACTGTGCCAGCGATGTTGCTGAGGCAGTCGGCTGTCCCGGCCGGGCTAGCCCTTGGTCCAAAAAGCGACATAAGAAAAGACGTTAAGCGTCCTATAGGGACCGTTTTTGTAGGGTTTTTAAAGGCATCAAATTGGTGCGCACTGCTCGGGCATCAAGCGAGCCTTCGTGTTGCAAGCTATTGAAATTGCGCTAGAGATGCGCTTTAGCGACGCAGCCGGCCTTATGAAGCCGATGCTAAGAAGCGGTACTTGAGAAGCCGCTGTCAAGCAATCCGTGTTCAGCAGCCAATATCAAGCAGTCGTCGTGAAGATCGGGTCAGGGGGCGCTGAGATAAAAAGCTCGGATTAGAAACTGATGGCAAGAAGCCGCTCCTGAGGAGTTCATCCAATCCAATATCGTAAACAACTCACAAAACATTGAAGTTTAGGGAGTCCTTAGTATGCCTTTGCGGCAGGAGAACCCTAGCCTCAGAGTGGTCTACAATGAGTAACCGCATTCGCGCAATGGATGAGAGAGTAAGGCTCGATGTCGCATGATAGAGATCCCTGTGACATCAGGAGTTCGGTGACGGATACTCGATTATTCCCTTCGAAGGACAATTTAACATGAGGTTAGGTGGCAGGAGAGTCAGTGGCTGACCAAGATGTCGTGATTATAGGCGCGGGCGTTATCGGGCTTGTCAGTGCGCTTGAGCTCAAACGGAGAGGTCGGTCGGTGTTGCTGGTTGATCGTCAACGTCCGGGATCAGGTGCGTCGATGGGAAACGCAGGCACGATCGCCGATTTTGCGGTGGCTCCGATCGGTTCTCCGGCTTTGCTCAAGCAGTTGCCAGAGATCCTTCTCCAGCAAGATGGCCCGTTCAGTATTCGATCAGGTGCTCTGATGTCGCTGATGCCATGGCTCGGACAATTTGTGTGGCAGTCACTGGGGTCGAATGCAAGAAAGAATATGCAAGCAATTGCCGCACTGACATTAGATGCGGGCAGTCGGTGGCAGGCGCTGGCGACCTCAATTAACGCCGACCATTTACTGCACTCGAAGGGCTGTATTTACGTCTATGAGTCCAAGGCGAGTTTCTTGTTAGCAAAGCAAGACCTAGCTCGTCGAGCGGCACTCGGAGTACCAATGCAGTGGTTAAGCCCCGCTGACTTAGCCGTGCTCGAACCTCATTGGCCGCAAGTCGAGGGTGGAGGGGTTCTTTTTCCAGCAGCCCAGTCGGTATTGGATCCTGGCAAACTGATGCAAGAACTGACAGAGGCAGTGGTCAAAGAGGGTGTGGAATTGATGACAGCTGAAGTGCAAGAAGTGTCGCCGCAACGCGGTGCGGTGGTGCTGAACTTATCGAGCGGTAAGCGCTTACAAGCCAAGCAAGTGGTCGTCGCGGCCGGTGCTCACTCAAAAAAGTTCGCGGATCAAGTCGGCGATGCTGTACCGCTGGATACAGAGCGTGGTTATCATCTCGAATATGATGGTGCCGAGGCTCGGGTCTCGCGTCCAGTATGCAGTGCAGCAGACGGCTTTTATTGCTCGCCGATGTTGGGACGGCTACGAGCAGCAGGCACCGTAGAATTAGGAGGCCTTGCAGCACCCGTCTCTGAAGCTCGGGTAGCATCGCTGTCGCGCAGAGTCGCGGCGTTGTTTCCGGACCTTCAGTCTCCCAGTCGTGTTTGGATGGGTTTTCGACCCTCAATGCCGGATAGTCGGCCGGTAATCTCTCCGTCGAGGCTTGGGCGACAAGTGGTTTATGCCTTTGGCCACGGGCACATAGGTTTGACCTTGGCGCCAGTGACTGCAACCTTGGTCGCCGCATGCATTTCGGGCCAGTCGCCTGCTCTGCCGATCGATGCTTATCGAGTTGATCGTTTCTAGATGAGACCCCAGTGATAGGGTTCTTGGGTTCTTCAACAGTTCAAAAGCAATCGAGGACGGTTAGAAGCGTGACGAGGAGTTTTCGTGAGAGCGCCGAAACGCCTGCTGAACGGACCATGTCGAGTGGCATACCATGGGGTTCTTTCAGTGCTGCAACCTCAACGCAACCCAAACGGTTGAAAAACTCGCCGATTTTAATGGCGCTGCTTGCGCGGGTTGTCCAATCCCTGAAGGTTGTCTTAGGCAGGGTCGACGGAGCGCTTGTTTGAACTCCAGGCAGCTCGAATCTAGATCAATCGACGTAACCCATTTTTTCAGGCATGCTCAGACACGTAGCGAGACCATTTTTGGATCAAAGCCGGATCAAATGTCCTCGGGTTGATCGTCAGCAGAAACCGGAGGTTCCTGTGATGATGCAGCATCAAGAGGGCTTCGTTGATCGATGCGAGGCGGGACGGCAGCGCAGGTTTTGGCTTGAAAGCGAGCGATAACCAACACCCACCGGGATGCAGAGTCCCAGTGCGACACAGGAGTAAACAATGTCAGCAAAACCCGAGGCCTATACCAGCAAATATCTATCT
>NZGC01000010.1 GCA_002689445.1 Gammaproteobacteria bacterium | reverse complement strand
GCCCTTTCAATTCCCGCTAGTTTAGCAGCTACTTTCAAAGATTCGGATTTAGAGACGCTTTTTTGAGTCTAATGGATCTTTTTTATCGTCAACGAACACGGGCTCTGGTGAGTTAACTGCTGCTTCCTAGCCCGCTCGCTCACTTACCATGGTTGCGCCAAGCACTGGTGGCTCGCAAACGGCTCTAAGTTCTGATTTATTTCCCTGATTTTTGATCAACATCGATCCTCTCGGTGCCTCCGCTTCACGTACGTGGCACTGAGTCTTCCCGCCAGCTAACTCAGCTGATCAATAAGATACCCTTCAACCGAGGCCAAGGCGGCGGGCAAGGCTTCTGCATCCGTGCCTCCTGCTCTTGCCATGTCCGGTCGGCCACCGCCCTTACCTCCAACCTGCTGAGCAACAAAATTAACCAAAGGACCCGCTTGCACCTTATCCGTCAGGTCCTTGGTTACCCCCGCGATCAGAGCAACCTTCCCATCTTGAACGGCAGCCAGCACGACCACACCAGACCCCAACTTGTTTTTTAGCCGGTCGAGGGCATCGGGCAATGACTTGGGATCAGCGCCCTCTATGAGGTTAACCAACAGCGGGACACCGTTGACCTCTATCGCAGCATCTGAGGCTTCAGCGGCTTCGCCCGATATCAATTTCATGTTCAATGCTGATATTTCCTTTTCAAGCCGCTTATTCGCTTCTATCAATTGCTCAAGCCTTGCGACACCAAGACTACGCTCGGTTTTCAACGCGGCCGTAATCGATGCCGCGAAGGCCTCGACCTCAGCAACAACCGCCAGCGCTTGCTCTCCAACAACGGCCTCAATTCTTCTAACGCCTGAGGCAACGCCCTGTTCGGAGATAACTTTCAATTGACCCAAATCACCTGTTCGTTGCGCATGGGTGCCACCACACAATTCGACCGAAAAGCCATCTCCCATCGTAAGGACGCGAACGGACTCTGAATACTTTTCGCCAAACAATGCCATCGCACCTTTGTCCTTGGCAGCATCGATCGACATGACTTCCGTTTGAATCACAGAATTCTTTAGGATTTCCTGGTTACACAGCTGCTCGATGGCCATCAACTCATCGCTTGAGACTGCCTCAAAGTGTGAAAAATCGAATCTAAGGCGATCAGCGGTGACTTGCGAGCCTCTCTGATTAACGTGCTCTCCGAGCACTTGTCGAAGTGCCGCATGCAGCAAATGCGTCGCCGAATGATGGCGAGCCGTATTCTGGCGAGCGATCTGATTAACCTTAGTTGACACCTCATCCCCCACTGCAACCGATCCCGCACCAACCTGACAACGGTGCACAAACGTGTCGTCTGACTTGGTGGTATCTAGCACCTCTGCACGTAGTCCATGATCATTCCAAAGTTGTCCTCGATCCCCCACCTGCCCTCCGCTCTCTGCATAGAACGGAGACTCATCTAAAATGAGATTAACCTCACCCTCACCGGACCAAGCATCCACAAATTCGCCATTGTGGTGAATGGCAACAATCGATGCGGTCGACTCCAAAGTTTCGTAACCTACAAAGTGAGTGATTGATTCAATATTGAAATCATTGGTCAGGTCGTCCTTAAATTTACTCGACGCTCTAGCACGGCTCCTCTGTGCGGCCATTTCGGCATCGAATCCAGCCTGATCAAAATTCAGTCCTCGCTCCCGAGCGATATCCCCGGTCAAATCTGCTGGAAATCCATAGGTGTCGTACAGTTTGAAGATCACAGCCCCTGGGATGGTCTTGTCGGTTAATCCCGCTATGGCATCATCCAGAAGCCGCATTCCTTGATCTAAGGTCAATGCAAATTGCGTTTCTTCTTTCAACACCACGCGTTCGATTTGAGACTCGGTGGCTACCAGCATGGGATAGGCTGCACCCATTTCGGCCACCAGCACAGCCACCAGTTGATGCAGAAACGCTGATTCAGCACCCAAAGCATGACCATGTCGTAACGCTCGCCGCATTATCCGGCGCATGACATATCCACGACCTTCATTGGATGGCAAAACACCATCGCTGATTAAAAATACCGAGGATCGCAAATGATCAGCAATTACCTTTAGCGAAGGATGATTCAAGTCATCAACCGCTAAAAGTTCAGCGGCTTTACGGATAAGGGGTTGAAACAAATCCGTATCGTAATTGTTGTGCACCCCTTGAAGGACGGCGGCGACCCGCTCTAATCCCATCCCGGTATCAACACAAGGACTCGGCAGCGGCGTCAGGGTACCATCGGCACTTCTGTCGTACTGCGTAAACACCAAGTTCCAGATTTCAATAAACCGGTCCAAATCACCTTCTTCGGAACCAGGAGGCCCCCCTGGAATATCAGGTCCGTGATCGTAAAAAATTTCAGAGGATGGACCACATGGACCAGTATCCCCCATGGTCCAAAAATTATCTTCATCACCCAGGCGAGAAATACGTTCGGGATCAAAGCCAATTTCATCAACCCAAATAGCATAGGCTTCATCGTCTCCCTCATGAATGGTTACCCACAGTCGCTCCTTGGGCAATTCAATCACTTCGGTCAGAAAGGTCCAGGCAAACTCAATGGCTTCCGCCTTAAAATAGTCGCCGAAACTGAAATTACCTAACATTTCGAAAAAGGTGTGATGTCTGGCGGTGTAGCCTACGTTATCGAGATCGTTGTGCTTACCCCCTGCTCTTACGCAGCGTTGGCAACTGACCGCTCTGGTATAGCCGCGGTTTTCGAGCATCGCAAAAGCGTCTTTGAACTGGACCATTCCAGCATTGGTGAACAGGAGCGTCGGGTCGTTGTCAGGCACCAAAGAGGCTGAGTCGACGATGGTATGTCCCTTTGACTCAAAAAACTTGAGATACGCCTCTCTGATTTGTTGACTGTTCATTCGCTATCTCCAAGCGGCCGTTAAAGTTCACCCCAATTGCCGAGCCTCGGGCAATCACGGGAGCTCCATTATAAGGCAGCTGAGATATGTTCATAGTCAAATCCGCGCTGTTGCAAAAATCGACTTCGCTGAGCCTTTGAGCGCGCATCTAGGTTGCGAGCTTCACCCCAGGCACCAAAACGCTTCTCTAATTGTGATCGTGCCAATTGGGTCCAATCGGTGTCCGTGGACGCTAGCGCTTCGCTTACCACGCTGCCAGCCACTCCTTTTTGCAAAAGTTCGCTACGAATTTTTTTAGGGCCATGTCCTCGCTGACTTCTATAGCGAACATAGGCCTCAGCCATACGGGAATCCGACTGCAAACCCTCTGCCTGCAATTGATCAATCACCGCTTCGATGACCTCGGCTTCAATCTCAATTCGTGCGCTCAGTTTACGCGTCAGTTCAACGGCTGACTGTTCTCGCCGCGCCAACAAATCCATGGCTTTGTAACGCACCGTTGCTGCCGATGGCGCCGGCTTTGACGCTGATCCAGCGAGGTTATTGTCCTCGCTTGCAGTCAAAACCTCGCCATCTGTCAAGACCGTGTCATTTTTCAAGGCGCCATCATTTTTCAAGGCGCCGTCCTCTACCCAGCCTGAACCGGATTCTTCCACCCGATGGGCTGCACCCACGCAGCCAGGTGAAGGCAGTGGTCTCTTTGACTTTTTTCGTCGACGTGAGGCAGACCCCGATTTATTCTGGGGTGTCACATCTTTGGATAGGAACCCCGGTTCGGCCGAGGTCTCCGCAGCCACTGCTCCGTTCAAACCCTCGGCCCCACCGGACTCAAGTGCGCGAATTTGCTGTCGTAACGCTTCTATCGATGGTTTGGAAGCCATCCAATTGGCCTTTAGGATAACTCTGCGACTTCTTCCGCTTCGGAATTTTCCGCATCGGGTTGATCCAATAACTTCGCTCGAATCAGCCCTTCGATCTCTTCACCCAAGCTGGCATTTTCCGCTAGGTACTCGCAGGCATTCTTCTTACCCTGACCAATTTTATCGCCTTTATAGCTATACCAGGCACCTGCTTTATCCACCAGCCCCAACTGCACACCCAGATCAACGACCTCACCCAATCGATAAATGCCCTTGCCGTACATAATCTGAAACTCGGTTTGTTTAAACGGAGGCGCAACTTTATTTTTTATGACTTTAACTCGAGTTTCATTACCGACGACTTCGTCGCCTTCTTTGATACTGCCAATTCTCCTGATGTCCAATCTCACGGAAGAATAGAACTTCAGCGCGTTACCCCCGGTTGTGGTTTCGGGGCTGCCGAACATGACTCCGATTTTCATCCTAATCTGATTAATGAAGATCACCAGCGTATTTGAGTTCTTGATATTACCTGCCATTTTTCGCAAGGCCTGGCTCATCAATCGTGCTTGGAGACCAACATGGTGGTCCCCCATGTCACCCTCAATCTCGGCTTTTGGGGTTAGCGCGGCAACAGAATCAACAATCACCACATCAACCGCACCAGAACGGACCACCATGTCGCAAATCTCTAAAGCCTGCTCTCCCGTGTCGGGCTGCGACACCAATAAACCCTCGATATCCACCCCTAAGTTCTGGGCGTAAATGGGGTCAAGCGCATGCTCCGCATCGATAAATGCACAGGTACCACCCGCTTTTTGTGCCTCGGCAATCACCTGTAAGGTTAGGGTGGTCTTCCCTGAGGACTCAGGTCCGTAGATTTCAACAATTCGCCCTCGAGGAAGGCCACCAATACCGAGGGCAACGTCGAGTCCGAGCGAACCTGTGGAAATGGAGGGAATCCGGACCTGAGGCGTATCGCCGAGTCTCATCATGGCACCTTTACCAAACTGCCGCTCAATTTGAACCAAAGCTGCATCGAGTGCTTTATTTTTGTTGGCATCCTGAGTTGATGTGGTGTCCATGATGTTCTCCTGTTAATTCCTCTGACTTTAGCAAAACTAACGTCGTTTTTAATCCTTTCCCGTCTTATTGGGGTGTACGAAATGACTGATTGACTGAGCCACCACTAGGCTCCTAGTGACTCAACTGCCCATGAAGCATAGCAAATATACTGGTTAAACGTACAGTATTATTTTTACCTCGGTTTTATCCCAGATGCGACACCGCAAATCAGATGCGTTAGCTTCACGCGTTTGTTACTCTTGGCTGCAAACGCCAAGCAGACAATCCTCGTGGTTACCGATACTCACACCCCGATGATGCAGCAATTTTTAAGCATCAAGGCACAACACGCTGGAGAACTTTTGTTCTACCGCATGGGTGATTTCTATGAGTTATTCTATGACGATGCGAAACGAGCAGCGCAACTGCTAGATATTACGTTGACCAGTCGCGGTCATTCTGGCGGGCAACCGATACCGATGTGCGGTGTCCCTTATCATGCGGCGGACGGCTATCTCAGTCGCCTTGTTCAAGCAGGCGTCTCTGTCGCGATCTGTGAGCAAATAGGAGATCCAGCGACCAGTAAGGGGCCCGTAGAAAGGCAAGTGGTCAGAATCGTGACACCAGGCACGCTGACCGAGGAGGCTTTGCTTGACGCTCACCATGAGAGTCTGATCGGCGCCGTCTATGAGGTCGACCAACGTTTTGGTCTTGCGGTCATCGAAGTAAGCAGTGGTCGCTTTGAAGTCTTCGAAAGTCGCGACGAGACCATTTTCAAGAGCGAACTGGCGCGCCTTGCGCCTGCGGAACTGCTCGTTCCCGACGGACATCCGATGCGCGATACCCTGGATCAATCCTCGGCCATCAAGTTGCGGCCGCTCTGGGAGTTTGACCACGATCAAGCAGAAGGTGATCTTCTGCAGCAATTTGGTATGCAAGATCTCTCCGGATTCGATTGCTCGGATCAACCCAGTGCTATCTGCGCTGCAGGTTGTGTCTTGGCTTATGTCAAATCCACTCAGCGCCGCGGACTTCCGCACCTGCAGCCCATGCGTCGTATCCGCAATGAAGACACCATCATCATTGATCCAGTATCACGCCGAAACTTGGAGCTCGTGACGAACCTTCAAGGAGGACGCGAGAACACGCTCTTGGCCGTCATTGACGACACCAAAACCCCGATGGGCGCTCGACTGCTGTCACGCTGGCTTACCCGTCCATTGCGAAACGCTCAACACATTCTAGCTCGGCTTGATGCGGTTGAGGCCCTCCAATTCCAACAACAGCATGAAGGGCTACGCTCCTTATTGGGGCAAGCTGGCGACATCGAGCGGATCGTGGCTCGAATTGCACTAACGACCGCAAGACCTCGGGATCTCGCTCGACTGAGAGACACGCTGAACCTGTTGCCCGACCTCGCTTCGCTGAAGGCCAGGCCATCATCCGATTTGCTGGAAAACCTTCATCAGATGAACCAGCCCAAACCTGAACTCGCTGATTTACTGAGTCGTGCTGTGGTTGATTCACCGCCTGTGGTCATCAGAGACGGAGGCGTCATTAAACCCGGCTACGACGCGGCCCTTGATGAGCTGAAAGCCATCAGTGAGAACGCTGCTGATTTTTTGATCAAGCTCGAACTCGAGGAAAGAAAGCGAACAGGGCTTAGCTCCTTGAAGGTCGGCTACAATAGGGTGCATGGTTACTACATCGAGCTGAGCAAAGGCCAGGCAGCGGATGCCCCTGTGACCTACATTCGGCGCCAAACGCTCAAAAATGCTGAGCGATTTATTACGCCCGAACTCAAAACTTTTGAGGATAAGGCGCTGAGCAGCAAAAGCCGAGCCCTTGCTCGCGAAAAACAACTCTATGACGACCTCATCGCCTTGTTGGTTGATGATATTGAATCGCTCAAAGCCTTGGCAGAGGGTCTTGCAACGCTCGATGTCCTAGCCAACTTCGCGGAGCGCGGCATCGCCTTGGGTTTGACTACGCCATTATTGTCTGACCAAAACGAATTGATTATCGACCAGGGTCGACACCCTGTGGTCGAATCCCTGATGTCGAGCCCCTTCGTGCCCAATAGCATTCGATTTGATGCTGACCATCGTCAATTTATCGTCACCGGCCCCAATATGGGTGGTAAATCAACGTTTATGCGGCAAACCGCCATCATCGCGGTTCTCGGGCGAACCGGTTGCCCGGTGCCGGCCGATCAAGCTGTCATTGGTGATATCGATCGAATTTTTACTCGGATCGGCTCCTCTGATGACCTCGCAAGCGGTCGATCAACGTTTATGGTGGAAATGTCAGAAACTGCGCTCATCCTCAACAACGCCACCGCCAAATCGCTGGTGCTGCTCGACGAGATTGGACGTGGCACCTCGACGTTTGACGGCCTCTCGCTCGCCTGGGCTACGGGTTGTTATATTTCCGAACGCCTGCAAGCGATGACCTTGTTTGCCACACATTACTTCGAAATGACGGCGCTTCCGGAGCGCTTCGAGACGGCCCGGAATCTGCATTTAACCGCCCGAGAATTTGACGATCGCATTATCTTTCTTTACGCCGTGCAAGAGGGGCCTGCCAACCAAAGTTACGGCATCCAGGTGGCCAAGTTAGCAGGCCTACCCTCTGAGGTTATCAGCGCTGCGCAGGACAAACTGTCCCGCCTCGAGCAACAAGATCTGGAGCCAAGTGCCTCGGCGGTTGGTAACCAGCCCCCCGCTCAATCCGACCTATTTCCAAAAGACACCCCATTGTCTCGAATCCAAGCTTTACTCGACGACGCCGATCTCGATGACATGAGTCCTCGCGCTGCTTGGCAGATGTTAAATACCCTCAAAGACCTCTTGTAGGACCTTGCCTAAGGTCAGTTGTCTGACCGGCAAAAGCTGATAGAATGCGTTCAGATTTTTTTGTATGCCTAAGGCTGGCTCGGCTACACCGGCGGGCCTTGGGGGTTTAACCTTAACGATAAGGATTGGTTTTATGACGTTTGTAGTCAGTGACGCTTGCATTGAATGTAAACATACAGATTGTGTCGAGGTGTGCCCCGTTGATTGTTTCTATGAAGGCCCTAATTTCCTTGTGATCAATCCTGATGAATGCATCGATTGCGCCCTGTGTGAGCCCGAGTGCCCGGTCGATGCTATTTTTTCGGAGGACGAACTTCCTGAAGCTGAGCAGGCCTTCCTGGAAATTAATGCCGAACTTTGTGAAATTTGGCCCAATATTACCGAGAAGAAAGATCCCTTAGACGATGCTGAGTCTTGGGCAGACGTCAAAGGCAAGATCGATCACCTAGAACGCTAAGCGCCTTCCCCTTCTCCGTCACCGCTTGGGAAGATGGCGAAGGGGATCTTGGGGTTGGCCCTGTTTACGAATTTCGAAATGCAGCATCTCAACCTTCTGATCATTTGCACCGACTTTCGCAATTGCCTGCCCTATCGACACTTGGTCGCCTTCCTTAACCAGCAGGGATTCATTATTACCGTAGGCACTCAAGAAAGCGTCATCGTGCTTTAGAATCACTAGCTTTCCATAGCCTCTTAAATTACCCCCGGCATATACCACACGGCCCGCCTCTGCAGCCTTGACCTCTGTGCCCACTCTGGCGGCAATATCGATCCCCTTGTTTACGGCCCCCTTCAAAGAAAATTGACTCAAAACTTGCCCCGTCACCGGCCATCGCCAATTCAACTTTGAGGCCGTGTACACGGCTTTCGGTGGTGCCGTTGGCTTACTGCTATAGACGGTTTTAGGTTTAGCGGCTGGGGCTTTGCTGACTGACTGGGATTTACTTCGCTGATCCGATTTAAGCCGACTTGCCACCCCACTTAGCCGAATGCGCTGCCCCTGATAAATAGTGTATGGCTTACGAATGCGATTAATGCGCGCCAAGTGTTGGTAGTCCAGTCCATACCGCCATGCAATCGAATAGAGCGTTTCGCCCTTTTGAACCTGGTGAGAATTGCCACGCTCACCAATATTACCCACCGGGGCTGGGGCGCCCCCCATCTGACAACCCTGCAGCACCAACAGAGCGAGCAAGATCCCTAGCCTCAGCCCAAGACCTAATCCGAGCTTAGCGTTCACTGGCTCGACTCCTGGCAAAGGCTTCAAATAACAGAATCAGCAAGGCCCCTAAAACAACTCCGACAACGGCTTGAAGCAGCTCTGCTGACTCACCGGTCAGGGCTTGATAAGCGATCGGCGAAATTGGCTCTTGCATCAGCGTTGTCTTTCCCAAACCATCAGCGTGTAACTGATACTGCACAACCTGCTGCCAAGGCCAGAGCCGAGTCAAGGTGCCCATCATCAAACCTATGAGAAACGCCAATATGTAGGATCTCAATCGATCAAATAACCAACGCAGCAGATTAGCAAACAACACAAGGCCAATCCCCGCACCGAGAGCGAAGGGCAGTAAGGCAATAATATCCACCCGGGCAACCGCATCGATCACGCCCCCGTAAAGCCCCAGCAGCAACAGCAGAAAGCTACCTGATACGCCGGGCAAGATCCAGGCGCAAACTGCAATCGCTCCACCGAAAAATAACAGCAAAGGACTGGGGTCGGACACTGTGGGCAACACGCGCTGCAGGGCCACGCCCAGAATCATGCCCAGAAAAAGGGTCAGTAATACTGGAATGGAGCGCAGTTGAATTTGTCGAAGCATGGATCCAGCAGAAGCCAACACTAAACCAAAGAAAAAAGACCACATCGGAATCGGATAATCTGCTAAAGCGCCCTTAACAACACTGGCGCTGAGAATCAGCGTTACCATCATGCCACCAAACAATAGACACAAAAAATTGCCGTCCATTTGCCGCCAGCTACTTGCCAAACCATCGCGAAACAGGCGATGCAATAAACCAAAATGGAGTCGACTCACCGCCGCTAGCAAGCGCTGGTAAAATCCCGAGATAAACGCAATTGTACCGCCGGATACGCCCGGGACTACTTCAGCGATGCCCATGAGACAACCCGTTAAAACGATACGTAACGCCATCTTGGGTGAACTGATCATCGAATGAAACTCACGGACTCTAGACTCATGATCGACCGCCTAATAGAGGCACAAACCTCACCTGCTCAACCTCTGTGCGGATAATGTCCGATTCTTGACGCTCGAAAACGGTCAGGGTCTGGGTTTCAAGATCACCCAGCGGTATGACTAACCTACCCCCAGGAGCCAGTTGCGCCAAAAGTGCCTCTGGCACAACTCTAGGTGAGGCCGTTACCACGATGCCATCAAAAGGTCCGCGCTCCGGCCAACCCAATTGACCATCATCATATTTGGCCTTAATTTGATGTAATCCTAACTGCCGAAATCGCACCAAAGTTCGATCGAGCAACGCAGAGATACGCTCCACCGTCGCAACTTGGCCAACCAACTGAGCCAATATCGCTGTCTGGTAACCCGACCCTGTACCCACTTCTAACACAGAATTAAGATCGCCCGCTTCTAGTAACAGTTCAGTCATCCTAGCGACGATATAAGGCTGCGATATTGTCTGGCCATGGCCGATCGGAAGCGCCGTATCTTCATAGGCACGATGCGCCAAGGCTTCGTCAACAAACAGGTGTCGAGGTGTTGAACCCATCGCATGTAGGACTGACTCGTCGATAATACCTTGTTCACGCAGACGATCAGTTAGCCGATTGCGGGTCCTTTGCGACGTCATACCTACACCGCTTACATCTAATTTAACGGCCAACTGACCCATCCTCGTAGTTTAGAATTTCTCGCAAAACACTGGTTGCGTAACATCCAGGGGGCAATGTAAAACTGACCCTATAATCATTGTCTTCGCGTTGCCAAGTGAACTCAAGAGGCTGCAGCCAGAGTTTTCTTTCACCCACCTTGATTCGATTTTTTGCCAATACCCCCATCCAGGATTTCAAGGACTCAGGCAGCGTCGCCTCGCCAGGTTGCGGATCCCGACTCCGACCATAAAGTGGTCCTGTTTCCTCGGCGTCGATAGCACACTGATCTCGCTTTACCACTGCCGACAAATACCTGTTAAACAAGTAACTTCGCATCGACGATAAAATCATATCGCGCTGGTGCAGCCGTTTGAACGGATTAGCGATCAATTGCTCAGCAAGCGCTAAATTGCGGCCCTCAAAACCGAAGCGTTGCTCGCCAAAGTAGTTAGGCACAGGCTGATCCATTAGGCGCGTCAAGGCCTCTTCTAAATTGTTTGATACCCTCGACAACCGTATTTGAAACCGGTTACCCCATAGGTCACCTTTACGCAATTTTCGCGAGGTCCTGGTCGAGCTGAGAACCTGCACTTGCGCGTCATTCAGGCCTTGCCAATCTGGATCGCGGCGACCTGGCAGGTAGCAGGTAAAGGCCTGCTCGGTCACCGCATATCGATCCTTTCTTCCTGCAAAGCCCACGTCTTTTAGGGTTATCCCGGCAAATTCTGCCAGTTGCTGGGCCACCCAATGCGTATTGGTATCTATTTTTTTTATCACCAAGTAGCCGTGCTCGCCAGCGCCTGTTGGGGTAAACGATTGCTCGACCACACTAAAATCGTCACTTCGGGCTCTAATTACCCCGGATATTGTTGGCCTACCATAGAGGTGCGCCAACCGGTCCCATTCGAACTTCATATCGCCTGCAATAACACAACCACCTGTGCTGCCAATCCTTCACCTCTGCCAATCGCACCCATTTTTTCAACTGTGGTTGCCTTGATAGATACTTGAGAGGTCTTGCAGGCCAAGACCTCGGCAACGCTCGCAATCATCGCTTGACGATGAGGTTTCATTTTCGGAGCCTCAAGCAACAAAGTGGCATCGACGTTCACCAGGGAATAGCCTTCCCGCTGCATCATAGCTACCACCCCTCGCGTCATCTCCTTTGAGTCGGCATTTTGATATTTTGGATCAGAATCCGGAAATTGATGTCCGATGTCCTCCAAACCCAGTGCCCCTAAAATTGCGTCCATTAGGGCATGCAATAAGACGTCACCGTCTGAATGTGCGATCACGCCCCGATCATAAGGGATCTCAACGCCACCAAGCACGAACGAATCAGCCTCACCGACCGGCGTAAAAATATGGGCATCTATCCCAAGACCAATGCGCATCACGTGCCTTCCCTCGCCAAAATAAATGCTGCTAACGCCAGGTCCTCATGGACGGTAATCTTCAAATTATCCGAACGCCCTAGGACAATGTGTGGTTTATGCCCCATAGCCTCGATCGCACTGGCTTCGTCGGTTGCTCCTGGCAGCGATTGTAATGCTTCTACCAGTGGACCGAATCGAAACACTTGCGGTGTCTGAGCGAGCCAGAGCTCTGAACGGTCCAGAGTTTCTCTTACTCGACCTTTTTGAACCCGTTTCAATGTATCCATCACAGGCACCGCCAAAAGTCCCCCTATGGGGTCATCTGCAATACCTTCCAGCAACCGCCTGACATCGGCAATCGATACACAAGGACGGACAGCGTCGTGAACCATCACCCAATCTTGCTCGCGGAGGTCCAGCCTTTCGAGTCCCGCGAGCACCGAATCAACCCGCGTATTTCCGCCGTCTACCCGCTCAACGTCGGGGTACAGGGTGGCATCAAAGTAAGGATCTTCTGGACTGATTGCGACCACTAAACGAGCAGGATTCAATTGCTGTAGCTTATCGAGCGTTCGAGCAAGAATGGTTTTTCCACCCAAGGTCAAATATTGCTTCGGCCTATCCGCCCCCATTCGAGATCCGACTCCAGCAGCGGGAACGATAATTGAAAAATCCTGCAAAGCAGGCGACGAACTTACCATTTAATCGTCAAGCAAGAGGATGAAGGTTTCATCTTTTTTAATCAGACCAAATTCTGTTCTTGCGCGCTCCTCAACTGCCTCGAGCCCTTGACGCAAATCCATTATTTCAGCCCGCAAAAGTCGGTTTCTCATTGTTTTAGCCTCGTTATCAGCAACTTTTTCGTCAAGCTGCTGCTGCAACGCAGAGACATGGGCGTAGGAGCCTTCCCCGGTCCAAAGCCGAAACTGCAGAAAAAAGCCTACCAGCAACAAGGCGGCAAATAAGACTTTTGCACCGTTCAAGATCACCCCCCCATTAGCGTCTTAAATTCGTCTACCCCTTTGTAGACTGCCCTACAGTGATCCTCAATCCGGAGCAACCGGTTGTATTTTGCTACTCGGTCGGAACGGCAGAGCGAGCCTGTTTTGATTTGACCGGCAGACGTTGCAACCGCCAAATCTGCGATCGTTGTGTCCTCTGTTTCCCCCGATCGATGTGAGATCACTGATGCATAACCCGCTTTTCTAGCCATTTGAATCGCACTCAACGTCTCGGTCAACGTACCAATTTGATTGACTTTTATCAGGATCGCGTTCGCAACCTCTTGCTCTATCCCGCGTGCCAATATTGCAGGATTTGTGACAAACAAATCGTCACCCACCAACTGGCATCGCTGTCCCAATTGCTGGGTTAAATACTGCCAACCCTCCCAATCACTTTCATCCAGCCCATCCTCGATGGATAAGATCGGATAATCCGCCACGAGAGCAGCAAGGTAGTCGGTAAACTGTTCACTGTTGAAGACTCGGCCCTCGCCCTTCAAGTGATATTGACCCGCCTCGTAGAACTCACTCGCAGCACAATCCAACGCCAAATAGATGTCACGACCCGGTTCAAAACCTACTTGTTTGATCGCAGTCATAATCGCATCTAAGGCTGCTTGATTGCTGGCCAGATTGGGGGCAAAGCCTCCTTCATCTCCGACCGACGTCGCAAGGCCTGCTTGTTGCAGTACCGCTTTTAACGCGTGGAAGATTTCAGTTCCCATTCTCAAGGCTTCAGCAAATGATTCAGCCCCCACAGGCTGTATCATAAATTCCTGAATATCTACGTTGTTATCGGCATGCTCTCCACCATTTAAGATATTCATCATCGGCACAGGCATACTGTAACGCCCCCCGGTATTGTCGAGGTCTGCCAAATGCTCATACAGAGCAACCCCTTTTGACTGTGCCGCGGCATGTGCTACTGCCAGCGACACACCCAGCATCGCGTTCGCTCCTAATGAGCCTTTGTTGTCCGTGCCATCAAGCTCACACATCAAGGTATCAATTGCCGCTTGATCACTGGCGGGGTGACTCAGTAACGCTTCACGTATGCGCGTGTTAACGTGTCCTACCGCTGACAAGACCCCTTTGCCGCCGTACCGCTTAGGATCTTGATCTCTTAGCTCCAATGCTTCTCGCGATCCCGTCGAAGCCCCTGAGGGCACAGCTGCCGCTCCAAAACTTCCGTCTGACAACGTCACCTCTGCCTCAAGCGTTGGGTTGCCTCTGGAGTCCAGTATTTCTCTTGCCCTGATGTCTGCTATCTCAGTCATACCACCGTTTACCTATCCTTTTCGTTGATCGAAATTCATCGATCAATATTCAGTGAACTCTTCTTACGTTGATTTTACTCTCTTGCCCTTGCTCTTGCCGTTGCTCTTGCTCTTGCTCTTGCTCTTGCTTTCAATCGTCAGCCGAGTGAGGGCTGAACTGAACCTCGGTGAGTTAACCGAAACCGCCGGCTTATCTCGCCGGACCTTCGATGACAACCCTACCCTTTAACAACGCGATCAATAGCGACTAACTGTTCCAACAATTCAGACATTGCTCCTAACGGCCAAGAATTGGGACCATCACTCAACGCTTTATCGGGCGTCGGATGCGTTTCCATAAAAAGCCCATTGATCCCAACTGCGGTTGCTGCGCGGGCGAGAACCGGCACCATTTCACGCTGTCCTCCCGAGGTTGCCCCCTGACCACCAGGGAGCTGCACGCTGTGTGTCGCATCAAACACGACCGGGCACTCGGTTGCAGCAAGCACTGGCAGCGCTCGCATATCAGACACCAAGTTGTTATATCCAAAACTGGTACCTCGCTCGCAAACCATAATCTGCTCGTTACCCGTGGCCTTCGCCTTTGCAACGACATGTGTCATGTCCCAGGGCGCAAGAAATTGACCTTTTTTGATATTCACAGGCAAGCCGGTTGCCGCAACCCTCTGAATATAATTCGTTTGTCGACACAAAAAGGCCGGGGTTTGCAATACTGAAACCACGTCACAAACCTCGTCAAGCGGCGTATCCTCATGGACATCGGTGAGTACGGGAATGCTTAAGGCATCTCGAACCACTTGCAAGACCTTCAATCCGGCCTCGATTCCCGGACCACGAAAGCTGTCGATCGATGAGCGATTCGCCTTGTCGAAAGAGCTCTTATAGATGAGAAAAATATCAAGCTCAGCACAAATTTCTTTGAGCATGCCCGCAGTATCCATTGCCATTTGCTCAGACTCGACCACACAGGTCCCAGCGATCAGAAAAAATCGGCTGTGTTCATTGACTTCATACCCACAAAGATTCATCGGCTCGCTCCTTCAAGCTACGGACTTTCAGCTTTTGCTCGTTTCGTCTTTTCCGTTAGCGCCGCCTTCACGAAATTTAAAAACAAGGGGTGTCCGCCTCTGGGCGTAGAGGTAAATTCAGGGTGAAATTGACAGGCAACAAACCAAGGATGATTTTCGACTTCAATGATTTCTACCAACGATTGATCTTTGGATACGCCGGCTATCCGTAAACCTGCGGCCTCGAGGGTCTCGAGGTAGGTTGGATTGACTTCGTAGCGATGGCGATGGCGTTCTTTGATGCGCTCCTGGCCATAGACCTCTCTGGCAATCGAACCTTGGTTCAGCACACACTCTTGCTCGCCCATTCGCATCGTGCCGCCTAAATCAGAATCAGCATCGCGTGTCACGGTGGTTCCCGCTTCCGTTACCCATTCGGTGATCAAACCAATGATCGGGTGAGGCGTATCTTGATCGACCTCGGAGCTATTGGCACCGGTTAACCCTGCCACATCGCGAGCAAAGTCTATGATGGCTGCATGGAGCCCATAACAAATGCCCAAGTAGGGGATGTTTTGCTTTCGCGCATACCCTGCTGCACGAATTTTACCTTCAAACCCCCGGTCACCAAACCCGCCAGGGACTAAAATCGCATCAGCGTCCGCTAAGATCTCGACACCTTCGGTTTCGACACGTTCAGAGCTAACGAAATCGACCTGCACCTCTGTTTCCGAATGTATTCCAGCATGGGTTATGGCTTCGCTCAGCGACTTATAGGCGTCCAGCAAATCCATATACTTCCCTACCATTTTCAGGCGGATATGGTGCTTTGGATTATTCTGCAGTTGTAAAACATGGTCCCAATCCGACAGATCCGCCGCTGGCACCTCAAAACCCAATTTTTTAACCACGATTTCATCGAGTTGTTCAGCGGCAAGTAATGCCGGAATTTCGTAAATACTCGAAGCGTCCAATAGCGGTATCACCGCGTCAGGCTCGACGTTAGTGAACAAGGCAATTTTATCCCGTGCCGGTTTTGGAATTTCGTGATCCGAGCGAACAATGAGAATATCCGGCTGCATACCGACTGACCGCAACTCCTTAACCGAATGCTGGGTTGGCTTGGTTTTGGTTTCACCGGCGGTGGCGATATAGGGTACCAAGGTCAGATGCATCAGTAGCGCTCGACTGGAACCTAGTTCAAACCGCAATTGTCTTGCCGCCTCAAGAAAAGGCTGACTCTCAATATCGCCGACCGTACCACCAATTTCGATCAACGCAACGTCGAATCCTTCTGCAACCTGTAAGATCCGCGACTTAATTTCGTCGGTGATATGTGGAATCACCTGAATAGTGGCTCCGAGATACTCTCCTTTTCGCTCGCGCGCGATTACATCAGCATAAACACGACCCGTGGTGAAATTGTTTTTGCGAGACATGCGAGTATGAACAAAGCGCTCATAATGACCCAAATCCAAAT
This sequence comes from Gammaproteobacteria bacterium, assembly GCA_002689445.1. Classification (GTDB taxonomy): domain Bacteria; phylum Pseudomonadota; class Gammaproteobacteria; order Pseudomonadales; family Azotimanducaceae; genus UBA9926. The sequence goes on along the minus strand of NZGC01000010.1, from coordinate 21,508 downwards.
CGGTCTCAGTGCCATCGGCGGTCACAAACACTTCGCCATGCTGCAGGGGGCTCATTGTGCCTGGATCAACGTTGATATAAGGGTCGAGTTTTTGGAGCGTCACCTTTAAACCGCGGGCGACTAAGACGGCTCCGAGGGAAGCTGCTGTTAGGCCTTTGCCCAACGAGGATACCACTCCGCCGGTGACGAAAATTAAACGGCTCATAGAAATTCCATCTCTTTTTATCAGGCGAAAGGATGCACCCGAGATGGCTTTGCAGATTAGCACCGATCCTCATTCTGCTCAATAACAATCGGCGTCAAACAGCGCTTCGAATCAGCGCAACATGTAAACCCTGCGATGCTTGATCAAGACCGACTGCCTCGTTAAATTGGGCTGTTACCGCCCAGTCCGGCAATTCAGGGATTGCCAGCAATCGATTCCTCTCGGTTAAAACAGGCAGCCGCTGTCGTACCCAGAAGGGAATCCCCTGCTCTCGCAGCAACTCCGATAGGCGTTTGTGGCTACCTTCTAGTTTCAGCTGCCCTCTGCCGCCCCTTAACCACTTGGCTCCTGCTGGAACTTTTATTCCACCGGGCGCCACCCAAGCTTTTAATTCAAAGCCACCCAGTTCGATTTCGGTTCCGGCCTTGATCTCCACCTCATCAGACGCTGTATTGCCTGCCACGGGAGGCAAAAGATCAAACCATTGACCATGGCGGTGCAATTCAAAACCTGCGATCAGCATTACCCGAGGCTCAACCTGACCATCAGCCACCAGCATTTCGTAGGCAGCGGTTAACTGCCGGCGACTCGGGATGATAACAGCACATTGTGCGATGAGAGTATTGAGCACATGCAGACCTCGAAAACGCTCGAGCGCCTTCAGCTTGACGACTGAAAAACCTTGGGGAGCGCGTAGCGTCTTAACATCTTGAGCCCCATAAGTCGTCAATAAAGCTCGAGCCTGTTGGTCGAGATCCAATCGAGACTCAAGGCGAGACGCCCAATCGGGAAATCTGCCTTCCAATCGAGGCATCACATTGTGACGAAGATAATTGCGATCGTGACGAGTATCTTGATTACTTGGATCCTCAATAAACTCGAGCTTATGTTGCAAGGCATATTCAACAATGGTTGATTGGGATACGGTGAGTAGCGGTCGATAAATTTCAGCCTCGCCCAACCCTCGAGACGCTGGCATCCCGCTCAGCCCCATCCCCGCATAACCTCGAAGCAAGGTGAGGATAGCCGTTTCAATATGATCCTCGCGATGATGGGCCATTAACAACAGATCAGCGGGGCAGAGGATCTTCTCAAAAGCCTGATAACGCGCTCGACGAGCGGCAGCCTCAAGACTGCCGCGACTTGAGACTTCAACCTCTGCGATTTGGAGCGGCACCTCAAGCAGGCGACACACCGCAGCACAATGCGCCTGCCAACTGAAGGCTTGAGCCTGTAAACCATGATTGACATGAACGGCCTCAATCCTCGAATTCAACCCCGCTCTGACAAGCGCGTGCAACAAAGCAGTCGAGTCCATTCCTCCACTGAATGCTACAACCAGTCTTCCCTGATGATGCTGAGACAAACGCTGGATTGCCTCGGGTGGTAAAAGTGTCATCAAGACGAAGAACCGCCTTGCGCTAAGGGATAGGTCAGCTGAACCTGTTCCATACCAAATTGATGTCGTAAACCATCGAGCATTTCATCACTCGGGGTTACCCGCCACTCATCGCTGAGTTGCAACTCAGCACTCGCGCCTTCCGTGCAATAGTCGATGATGACCGGACAGCCAGATTGCTTTGGCTCTTGATAAGTCTTCAGCAAATCGGCCAACGTTTTGGGGAATTGAGCATCAACGCCACCGCTCGACACGCGCAGGGTAAGCCCTCGAACTGCCCGTTGTCTCGCTTCTACCAGGGAAAGCACTTCAGTTGCTCTGACCCGTAAACCCCCGGAAAAATCATCTTGGCTAACGGAGCCTTTGACCACCAGCAGCGTATCCTTACTGATTTTATCCCGAACAGATTCCAATAAATCAGCAAAAACTCCCACCTCGATCCGAGCTGAACGATCGTCCAATGCCACAAAAACGATAGGCCCACGCTGAGTTTTCATACTCCTTAAACCCACGACCCAACCGGCAAACATTTGCTCACTTTGACTCGCTCTTAAATCGGCGATGCGACCGCTGGCGAAATGTTTGAGCTCCGATCGATAAACATCAATGGGATGTCCCGTGAGGTATAGGCCTAAAGCTTCTTTCTCTCGAGCCAGACGATTGGCCATGGTGAGGGGCAATACTGACTCGGCTTTGGCTTCATCTTTGGGACCGGCGGGGGTTGGCTCTAATTCACCGAACAAATCCGTTAGACCTCCCTCTTCGTTGCGTGCCGACTGCTCAGCAATCAACACGGCCTCTTCTTGATGGGCAAGCAACCACCCGCGTCGTTGGTCAATCGACAAACCCTCGCCAAGACTGTGCGGCATCAGCTTATCGAGGGCACCGGCTGCGATCAGCGCTTCTAGGGCGCGGCGATTGAGTCGTTTACCATCCACCCGTCGACAGAAGTCATACAAATCAATGAAGGGACCTGCTTGTCTGGCTTGTACTAAAGCCTCAACCGGTCCTTCTCCCAGCCCTTTTATCGCCCCTAGACCATAAACCAATTGATCCTTCGCCGTCGCAACAAACCTAAAGTCACCGACATTCACGTCCGGCGGATCCAACACCAGTCCGATTTCTCGGCACTCCTCGACATTGATCACTATTTTGTCGGTATTTTGCATATCCGCCGACATCACTGCCGCCATAAAATCTGCTGGATAAAAATGCTTCAACCAGGCGGTCTGATAAGCGACCAAGGCATAGCAAACCGAGTGAGGTTTGTTAAAGCCGTAACCCGCGAATTTCTCCATGAGGTCAAAAATATGCCCCGCCTGTTCTGACGACACCTCGTTTTTCATGGCCCCGGCCACAAAGGTCTGACGCTGTTTCGCCATCTCCTCAGGTTTTTTCTTACCCATCGCCCGACGCAACAGATCCGCATCAGCCAACGAGTAACCTGCTAAGATTTGCGCAATTTGCATCACTTGTTCTTGATAGAGCATGACTCCGTAGGTGTCTTGCAACACGTGCTGCAAACTCGGATGCAGGTAATCGACTTCATCCAAACCATGTTTTCGCCGAATAAAATCATCTGCCAACTGCAGCGGTCCGGGTCTGAAAAGCGCCACCAATGCCACGATGTCAGCAAAGCGACTGGGTTTTACCCGCTTCATTAAGTCTTTCATACCCCGAGATTCGAGCTGAAAAACCGCGGTCGTTTTAGCCGCTTGAAGATCTTGGTAAATCTCAGCTTGCTCAAGATCAAGCTCTTCGAGATCGATGACTGCCGCCTGGGCTGCTGATTGTCGCTGATTGATGCTCTTGACAGCGTTATCGATGATCGTCAGCGTCCTCAATCCCAGAAAATCGAACTTGACCAGCCCAGCTTGCTCAACATCGTTCATGTCGAATTGGGTCATCAACCCGCCACCCGAATCATCACTATAGGTCGGCGTAAAATCCGTGAGTTTTGTCGGAGCGATGACAACGCCACCTGCATGACGCCCGACATTTCGTGCTATGCCCTCGAGCTTTAGCGCCATCTCAATGATTTCCTCGGCTTCCTCTGAGGTATTCACAAATTCAGACAGCTGCGGTTCTTCTGCCAAGGCCCGGGTCAAGGTCATTCCCGGTTCAAAGGGAATGAGCTTAGAGAGCTTATCTGCCAAGCCATAGGACTTACCTTGTACCCTTGCAACATCCCGAACAACCGCCTTAGCAGCCATGGTACCAAAGGTAATGATTTGTGAGACGGCTTCAGCGCCATAACGCTCGGTGACATGCTGGATCACTCGATCCCGGCCGTCCATGCAAAAGTCAATGTCAAAGTCAGGCAGAGATACACGCTCAGGGTTCAAAAATCGCTCGAACAGCAGGTCATACTCCAGTGGATCAACATCGGTAATCTTAAGTGCATAAGCGACTAAGGACCCTGCGCCAGAGCCTCGCCCCGGTCCAACCGGAATGCCTTGCGCTTTCGACCATTGAATGAACTCCATCACAATCAGGAAATAACCCGGAAACCCCATTCCATTAATGATTTCCAACTCAAAATCCAGACGATCAAAATAAGGCTGTTGCCAATTGTCTGCGGGCTGCATTTTGGTCTCAGGAAATCGCTGAAACCGTTCCGCCAACCCTTCTCGGGTAACAACAGCGAGATAGTTCGCCATGGTTTGGCCTTCAGGGACCGGGTATTCTGGCAGATAGGACTGCCCCAAACCCAAAATCACTGAGCAACGCTCGGCGATCTTGACCGAGTTACTCACCGCCTGAGGGAGATCTTTAAACAGTTCGACCATCGCTTCAGCTGGTTTGAACCATTGGTCTTCAGAATACTGCTTCACTCGACGAGGATCATCTAGCGTACGCCCCTGCTGTATACAGACTCGCACCTCATGGGCCTCGAAGCCATCCTGATCAAGAAAGCGTACGTCATTGGTCGCAACCAAGGGAATATTCGCCTGCTGTGACAGTGCTACAGCGCCAGCAACGTGTGCCTCGTCAAAGGCTCGTCCGAGCCTCTGCACCTCCAAATAAAAGCCTTCGGGGAAGACTGTCTGCCAATAGCCAGCTCGTACCCTCGCTTCCTCGGCTTGGTCATTCAGAATTGCTCGGCCAACATCCCCATCAGCCGCTCCCGAGAGAGCAATGAGTCCGCCGGCATCTGCCTCCAACCATTGTCTTGGCAGCACGATTTTGCCATCGGTTTGACGCGCTTCGGCATGCCCTCTTGACAATATCCGACTCAAGGTTCGATAACCCTCTTGCCGTATGGCTAACAGTACCAAAAGACCGGGCTCTGCTGTCGGATCTTTGTCCTCAACCCAAACATCAGTCCCAACGATCGGCTTTATCCCCTCGGCCACCGCCGACTTAAAAAACTTGACCAAACCGAAGAGGTTCGCAGGATCAGTGATGGCCACCGCGGGCATGCGAGCTTCTTTCGTCGCCTGCACTAAGGGCTTGAGTCGCACCGTGCCATCTACAAGCGCATATTCTGAATGAATGCGAAGATGAACAAAGGGTTGATTCATGCGCAATGCACCATCGATGGAACACGGATATTGATCATATACGAGAACTCACGAGACCAAAAACAACCACCTAAGCACTCTCCTAATCAGCTTTGACGACTTCAAAACTCAGGCCTGCATTGGCTACCAACCGTTGGATTAGAAGATCGCCCATCGCCACTGACGGCGTTAAAACCCCGCCCGGACCAAATTTTGCTTCCTTTGCCAGGCACACGGCAGACTCAGCAATCATTTTCGCAGTACCACCATAACCAGGGTCGCGATCACCTGTGACCCGGACTTGGATTTGTCGTTGGTCACCTTCATCACTGGTGCCATGTAGCCGTACTTCAAAGAAACCTGCCGCCTGCTTTTCAGGCGAAGGTCCTTCACCCGGTTTGGGCAGCAAACGCGCGAGCAATTTGCGAATGGGTGGCAAGGCCGCTAAAGCCGTACCCAGCCCGGTCGTGATCCCCGCCATTAAGGCTTTCAGGTAGCCCCTTACTCCTTCCCCTACAAGACTGGCCTCGCCGTAGGAGAACCCTGGCCCGTAGGGCATGCCCGCCAAAGCATGACTGCGTCGCACCACTCGTGTATTGATCGCCGCCATGACAAAAGGCCCTGCCCACTGACCCAAAACTTCATCATAGATCGGCGCAGCACTTTCGTTGGTATCACGTCCAGTCACGGTATTCACTGGATTCAAGGCATAAGGATCACTTAACACCTCTGCAATGCTGGAATCCTGAGCCACTTCATCCATCATATTCAGCATACTTGCGATGGTCCCTCCACTGACACCACCGGCGGCGGCGGCAAGTCGGTAACGCACCGTCGGCATGTACTGGTTAAAGGCCGCCATGCTCTGTTGCTGCAGGTAGAAAACGCCCATATCCGATGGGATACTGTCGAATCCGCAAGTATGAACAATCTTCGCACCCGATTGTTGCGCTGTTTCATGATGCGCATCGATCATCAAACGCATCCACTGAACTTCACCCGTCAGATCACAATAGTGGACGCCTGCCTCGGCGCAGGCGGCGACAAGCTCACTCCCGTATAAGGCATAGGGACCAACGGTACTGAGTATCACATCAGTTTGGCTAACAAGTTGATCAAGAGCGCTTCGATCTCGACTGTCAGCGAGCAGCAACGGAACCGCCTCTGCACCCAATTCGCGTTGAACGCTTTTAAGTTTTGTTTCATCACGCCCGGCTATTGCCCAACGTAACTTTTCGGGATCACAACCGTAGGTCTCGAGCAAATAACTGACGACAATTTTTCCGGTAAATCCACTCGCACCCCAAACCACTACTTCAAATTCTGCCGCTCCATCGTTTTCAATCATCATATCAGGCTCCACTCCTATCAAACTTTCTCGAGGTTGGGATCTTGGATTGGGCGACCACTGCCCCTGTTCGCTTCTCCCAAGTATAGCTCGGGCTGAACCCAAGCGCCGAAAAAATTGCCTGAAGCGATGACATCGCCAACAGCTGCGGTGAGGCAACCTCATGCAGTTTTTTCGATCCAACTTCAAACAGTGTCGCCGTGCCTCTAAAGTCGTTAAGGTAGGATTAACCTTGCCTTTTCGTTTGGAGTATTTTTATGAGCGACGCGCCCGCTGTTAAAGCCCATTGGAAAATTCGCAAACCGACGGTAACAGGCACCGACGGCATGGTCGCCAGTCAACATTATTTGGCGAGTCAGGCAGGCCAAGCCGTGCTTGCCGCCGGCGGCAATGCCATCGATGCGGCAATCAGCACCGGGTTGATGCTGAGCGTTGTCGAACCCTGGATGAGCGGTTTGGGCGGTGGTGGCTACATGCTCATCTATTCCGCGGCACGAGATGAAGTTTTCCAAATCGAATTTGGGATGCAAGCACCTCAGGCGGCAATGCCGACTGACTACCCTTTGGCGCCTGGGCAAATATCCGCCAGTGATGCCTTCAATTGGCCAAAAGTCGAGCACGACCGAAACGTCCACGGCCCATTGGCGATCGCGGTCCCGGGCTATCTACGCGGCATCGAGCTAGCACTCGAACGTTTCGGGACTCAAAGCTTGGCTGAGCTGATTGAACCGGCAAAGCGACAAGCCCAACTCGGTCTCCCTCTCGATTGGTTCGCCTGTCAGAAAATCTCCCAATTTGCCCGAGGACTAAGAACGTACGAGGCTACCCGCAACCTCTACCTTCAAGATGGTTTACCTCCGGCGGCTGATTCGGAGGGTCTGATCACCTATCTGCCCCTACCGGGACTGGCTGAGACTTTAGCCACTGTTCAACAAGAAGGCGCCGATGGCATTTATCGTGGCAGTCTCACTCAAAGCATTGTTCAAGAACTGCAAGCGGCGGGGAGTAAAATCTCAGCCACCGACTTAGAGCAATATGAAGCAATCGTCAGTTCACCGTTATCGGGTCGTTTCAGGGAGCATCAACTCTATACAGCGGGACCTTTGACGGCGGGTCCAAGCTTGCTAGAAGCGCTCACCCACTATGGTCAGACCGCGATCCCCGAAGCGTCCAACAACACATCCTATGTGGCGATGGCGAAAGCCTTACAAACCACCTATCAAAACCGCTTAGAGAATCTCGGTGAAGGCGCAACAGATGGCAGTACCACCCACATTTGCACGGCTGACCGGCACGGCAATGTGGTCTCCTTTACCCAAACCATTATGTCTGCCTTCGGAGCCAGGATTCACCTGCCTACCACTGGTTTTCTCATGAACAACGGAATGATGTGGTTCGATCCTCGTCCAGACGGTCCCAACAGTGTGGTTGGAGGACGCCGCCCTTTGTGCAACATGTGCCCGACCCTTGGAAGGTCTCCCGACGGGAGTTGGTTCGCCGTTGGTGCCTGCGGTGGTCGAAAAATTTTCCCGAGCATTTTTCAACTCATCATCTTTCTCACAGATTATGGGCTGTCGCTGGAGGACGCCATTCATCAGGGTAGAATTGATGTCTCAGGTACGGACCTCGTTACTCTCATGGACAATTTACCTCAATCGACCATCGAAGCCTTGGAGCGCGCCTTTGCATCTACTCGCATTCGACCTAATGATGTTTCCCCCAATTTCTTTGCGTTACCTCAAATCATTACCCGAAGCCCACAAGGTTTACTCGAAGGCGGATGCTTCATCCCTTCTCCTCACGCTCTAGTGGCTTCGATCGCTTAAGTGACCGTTCTCGGTCCACCACTCTGCAAAGCGCAAGCTCAGTCGGTTTAATCGAGCAGGTTCGGAATTCGTCAAAAACACCAAACCCGACGCTGAAGCAGGATGAAAAATCATTTCGCTGCGCATACCTTGGACATAACCCCCATGATGAAAAAACCCCTCGATACCACCAAACGAGAAGGTCCGCCAACCAAGCCCATACCCTACTGACAAAATACGACGGTCTTCGGGATAGTGACTGGCTTCCCGACTCGCGATGACGTAACGGTTATGCAATCTCTCTCTAACGGCCTCGGAAAGGCCTTCGATTAAGCCAAATTGGGCGAGTAACCACTGCCGCATATCAGAAATACTGGCATTGACACCCGCCGCTGGGGCGACTTTGTAATACCGAACACTGTGATCAATCGGTCGCCACCCTAATGCTCTTGACCCCACATGAGCTCGGGCCATGGTATCGGCCGACAGCGCATCAGCACCCACCGTCGCCTGTCGCATTCCAAGGGGCGCAAAAAGCCGTGCCTGAACGTACTGAGTAAAGGGTTCACCTGTCGATTTTTCTAACATGTCACCGATCAGGCTGAAGGCGACATTCTGGTAAGAATAGCAACTTCCTGGATCGCAAATAAAACCGACTTTGTTGAGCCGAGATTTAATCGCCGGGTAAGTCATACGCTCTTCGATAAGATTGGTATAAGCGTGAGGCCAAAGGCCGGATGATTGACTCACCAAATGCAGTAATCGCATTTTTTTTGCGCGCTCACGATTGCCCCAGATGACATCTGGTAGCAATTCATTCACGGGCGTTCCCCAGGTTATCTGATTGTCTTCGACCGCAAGCGCCAAGGCTGCCGCTGCCATCGACTTTGAAAGACTCGCTAGTTGAAAGGTTGTTTTCGGCCCCACAGGCGTAATATCTTCGAGTGACTGAAATCCGTGAAGCATCAAGGGCCTAGGTTCGCCAGCGACCACCAACACGGCGGCCGCACCTGGCAAATCGCTCGCCACTGCTGCGACCTCATTCTCGAACGCTTGGATGGCACTCAAAGAGACGGGCCGAGCCGAAACTTGGCAGACCGTGATCAGTCCTAAAACACATAGCGCTTTGTAGGCGACAATGCGCGCCAATCCGAGGATTGATCGACATCCTGACCCACCGAGTGCGGTCATGCGTGATGTTTGATTTTGCCTTATCATCGACACAATCTTTCCTCACAGGAGCAGCGACTCATGGAACTGATCATTTTCGGCGTCGCCGTCGGCCTAATGATGGGCACTGGACTGTACCTACTGGTTATTCGCCCCCTCGCGCAGGAACGCAAACAGGACAAGGAGCGATCGGCTTCACAAGACCAAGGGTCGCCTTAAGGTTTTAATACCAACGTAAGCTGAACCTCGGGTTTGGAGAAACTTATCACTTGCGATCGAGCTTCATAGTCGCCGTCAGTCGCTGTAGCAGAGCCTGAGGCACTGACTCGCGCCACCACCTCGACCTCGTCGAAGTCCGCTAAACTTAACTCAGGCATCATTGCCATGGTACTGTCGAGCACCACGTCCAACGGTAATGCAGCAGCCGTGGTTCGACTCACGGCCAACGGCATCGGTGGACCATTGACAGCTCTTGCAAACACAAAGAGAACGGCCTGTGGGGGCACCCTCAAACCCGGGTCTGCTTCGACTCTTACCTTAATTCGCCTTGAACCAGAAGGTTCTTGCGGAGTCGCCGGCACTGAACTTGCCGGCTCACCGGGTGCAATATTAGCGAGCACATTGGCGATGACTGCGGCACGATCACCATTGGCGTGTGCCAATGCAGTGCTAAATTTGCGCTTGGCTTCATCTAAATTGCCGGCCTTAAAAGCCTCCATGCCTAAAATTTCCAACAAGGTCACATTGGCTGGCGCACGTGCCAATGCCTGATCGAACAAGGTGTTTAAGTCCCCGGCCATCACTCGACCTGCGGCCAGATACCTTGCTTCAGCCAATGAGGCCAGTAAGTCGCCATCTTCTGGATAGCGCTGACTCAAGCTTCGCAACAAGAGCACTGCGGCTTCAAATTCGCCGAGTTGCAGTCGTAATTGCGCCAAATAGTACGCGACCTGCTCATGTTCTGGGCTAATCTCAAGCACCTCTGCCATCGCCGTTGCGAGCGCTTTCATACCCGCTTCTGTTCGGGGCCGTTGATCAAAATCCGCGATTTCTTGCGTCAGATTCCATTCCGCCAACGCCCCTTGTGAGGCCCCAAAATCAGCGTACCAGACCACGCACAAGGCCAGCAGCAGACCACTACTCGCGACAACGGTGGCTCGCGCAAACCGCTGATCCAATGCACTTCGACTGTGATCGCGCTCAGGGGCTGTGGATGAGTCAAAGCCTTCAGCACCGGATTCTGATAAGAGCAATCGGTGTGATTCGGCCAACTGTACTTCGTAAGCCGTCTTGGTCATTTCTCCGGCAGCAAAAGCTGCTCTGAGATCCTCCAGACGCTCGCCGTGTAGCCTGAGATTCATTTCTTCTTGGGTGAGCTCGTTACGCGCCTGTGAACGCCCTCGGAACATCGGCAGAAACACAAACGTCACCGATATCGCCAACAGCACCGCCGCATAGATCCAAAACTGCATCAAATTTTGTCCAAAAGCCGTTTTAGCCTGGCTTCCTCCGCTGGATTAAGCACTGCTGGCGATCGCTGTCGAAGACGATTTTTCCGTAGCAAGATCCAAAGCCCGAAGACAACTAATAGGCCCGGAGCTGTCCACAAGAGGTAAGTTCTCGCGGTCCATCGGGGCTGGTAAAGAATAAAGTCCCCATAGCGTTCAAATAGAAATGCTCGCACTTCGGCATCGCTTTTGCCTTCTAGCAATAATCGTCGGACGGTCTCTCGAAGGTTCTGAGCGATCATGGCATCTGAACCAGCGAGGTTTGTATTCAAACACTGGGGGCACCGCAATTCAGCAATCAAACCGTAATAGCGCGCTTTCAGCTTATCGTCGGAAAATTCAACCGGCGAAAGCGGCGTTGCTGCGCTTGGCAACGCCAGCAGCAATGTAAACGATAGCATCCACTTATTCATAACTGATCTGCTGCCGATAACAGGCGATTTGCTAGCGTTTCCTCAAACACGGCCTCGGTCACTACACCGACATGACGATATAAAATCGTTCCGTCGGCCCCGACGACGAACGTTTCGGGGGCGCCGTACACGCCGAGATCAACCGCTAAGGTGCCCTTCGCATCGATGACATGATAGTCGTAAGGATCGCCTAGGTCTTGAAGCCAACGCCTCGCCTTGATGGGATCATCGCTATAATTAATCCCCATAATCCGCACCCCATGTTGCTGCCGAATCGACGTTAACGCATCGTGTTCAGCCAGACAACTTGGGCACCAAGTTGCCCATACATTCAGCAAAAATGGTTCTCCGAGAAAGTCAGCTTCGGTCAGCCACTGGCTTTCATCCAGCAAGTTAGGCAGCCGAAACTCGGGTAGTGGCTCCCCGAGTTTTTGGGAGGGTAAGTAAGAGGGATCCGAAAGCCTAAAACCAAAGCCAAGCAATATCACCAAACCTGCGAACACCAATACCGGAACCAGGACACTCTGTTTAGCCATAAACCGTCTCTTTTTGCGTTTCTGTCACGGCCTTAGCATCGTTGGTCGCTCGACGGGCTCGATATCGCTTATCCAATAGAGAAAGGAAACCACTGAGCGCGATGAGCACACCGCCGATCCAGATGAATCTCACCAAAGGCTTGATGTGGATCCGGACCGCCCAAGCCCCCTCAGACAAGGGTTCTCCCAAAGCGACATAAATGTCCCCGCCGAAACGCACCAAGATATCGGCCTCGGTCATCACTGACTGACTCGCCAAATAACGGCGCTTTTCAGGCTTTAACACCGCTAGCAGTTCATCTCCCTCACGAATTTCAAATCGACCTTGATCAGCCACATAGTTTGGCCCCTCAACCGCTTGCGTGCCAAAAAAGCTGATCTTCAACTGACCCATGGTCTCGACATCCCCAGGTGCCATTCTTAGATCAGTTTCTTCGCTGACCATCACCGCAGCCACAACCCCCAAAGCAACCACCGCGATGCCAAAGTGGCCTAAAACCATACTCCAAACGGAGAGTGGTTGTTTCAACAGGCGCTGCCAAGGGGACGACCTACCTTTTACGCGTCGGCGCAGTTCTCCAATGAGATTGAGTACCAACCAGAATGCTAGCGTCCCTACGCCAGCCACCCAAAGGTCCAAGCCTCCGAGCAGCCACGAAACGAAAGCCCCTAAGGCACCGGACGCTCCCAGCATTGGCCACTGCGATTTAAGCAAGACACTGCTATCTGTTGACCACCAACGACTGCGTTGACTGAAGGCCATCAGTACCATCATCGGCAGCATCAACGGCACGAAGACTGCATTAAAATAGGGCGGACCGACCGATATTTTGTCGCCTCCGGTTAAGGCTTCGTATGCCAGCGGGTAGAGCGTGCCCAGCAATATCACCGTCGCACTGATCGTTAACAACACATTATTGGCCAATATAAAGTTCTCTCTACCTGTGCGGTCAAAACTCACGACGCTTTTCAAATTCCAAGCGCGCACACTGTAGAGCAACAACGAGCCCCCAATCACCACGATTAGAAAGGCGAGGATTACCTGACCTCTGTCTGGATCAACCGCAAAAGCGTGCACCGAAGTTAAAATACCCGACCGAACCAGAAAGGCGCCGAGCAGACTGAACGAAAACCCGAACACGGCCAGTAATACCGTCCATGATTTGAATACGCCGCGCTTTTCCGTCGCTGCTAACGAATGAATGAGTGCTGTGGCAATCAGCCAGGGCATAAAAGAGGCATTTTCGACCGCATCCCAAAACCACCAGCCTCCCCAACCCAATTCGTAGTAGGCCCACCAACTGCCAAGCGTGATTCCCAGCGTCAAAAATGCCCAAGCGGCATTGGTCCAAGGTCTCGACCACCTTGCCCAGCTGACATCCAATTGGCTTGACCAGAGGCTCGCGATTGCAAACGCAAAAGGCACGGATAAGCCAACATATCCCATGTATAAAAGAGGTGGGTGCACGATTAACCCAAAATCTTGTAGCAAAGGATTCAGGTCACTGCCTTCGCTCGGAAAAAAGGGTAGGGATCGCTCAAAAGGGTTCGACGTCAACAATAAAAACAGATAAAAGCCAACACCCAGTGCCGCCATTACCACCAAGACTCTCGCTCGAAACAGTTGCTCAAGAGGTTTTGAAAAACTCGCTACCAGCAACGTCCACACCGACATCACCAACGTCCACAACAAAAAAGAACCCTCGTGTGCTCCCCAAACTGCTGACACCTTATAAGGCCAAGGCAACAACGTGTTCGAATTTCGCGCGACATAAGCCACTGAAAAATCGTCTTCTAAAAAAGCGAGGGTCAACGCGCCAAAACTGAACAATGTGAAGACAAACACCCCAGCGGCCAGCGACCGAGCGGACTCAACCAGCAATAGATTACCTCGAGATAACCCGATCGATGGCATTGCCACCTGCAGTACTGCCAGCAAACACGCAATAACCAAGCAAAAGTGACCGAGCTCGACAATCATGACCCGTCTCCTGCTGCCTTGCCTCCGGCTTCAAGCGCCAAGGCTACCTCAGGCGGCATATATTTCTCGTCGTGCTTGGCTAGAATCTCTTCCGCTTCGAATAATCGATCCTCGGTCAGTACGCCAGTAGCAACAACCCCCTGACCTGCCCGGAATAGATCAGGCAGGATCCCTGTATAGCGCACTCTAAATGTCGATCCCGCCATATCCGTCACGTCAAATTCCACCTGCAGTGACCGATCAGAGCGCTCAATGGAGCCTTCTTCTACCATTCCGCCCACCCGAATCCGCTCCCCATGCGGCGCTTCTCCCGCAACCACTTGAATCGGACTGAAAAATAAATTGATGTTGCTATCGAGAGCCTGAAGCACGAACGTCAGTGCCAAGCCCGCTAACGCAACAAGCAACGCGATTTGCACGAGTATTGTGCGCCGATGGGCTTTCATGGGACCGAATTTCATGGTTGTTTTTCCTGCGCACGCAGTTGGACTCGCAGATCTTGCTCCCAACGCCTTTTTCTAACCCAAACCTGTGCAACCAGGCCCACGCCTACCGCAACTGTAAGGCCATAAGCGCCAAAGACATAAGCCGCATAGCCGCCCATCGCCACAAAATCGCCCCAAGATTCAAAACTCATTTTGGTACCTCTGCCGAATCCATTCAGACCGGACTTCTCTTTCCCTGATTTCTTGTCTCAGTCGCAGCAACCAAACCCAGAAAAACCAGCCATAAACGCCGATGACCATGGCCAATAGCGGCGCCCACATTTCTATCGGCATTGCTGGTTTCTCAGTCACTGAAAAACTCGCAGGTTGGTGGAGCGTGAACCACCAATCCACACTGAATTTGATGATAGGTAAATTGATCAGCCCAACCACCGCTAAAACTGCCGCTGCACGGCCCCCGGACTGACTCGGTCCCGCGGCTTGCCGCAGCGCCAATACACCGGCAAAGAGGAACAACAAGATGAGGGTCGATGTCAAACGAGCATCCCAAACCCAATAGGTCCCCCACATCGGCTTACCCCAGAGTGCCCCCGTAATGAGGGCAATGGCAGTCACCCAAGCCCCAATGGGTGCCGCTGTTTGCATTGCGGCGTCGGCCAATTTTAACCGCCAGATCAGCGAAACCATCCCGGCCGCTGCCATCATGGCGTAGCTCGATTGCGCGAGTATTGCCGCTGGCACGTGAACATACATAATCCGGTAACTGTGCCCTTGCTGATAATCAGCCGGCGCATACAACAAGCCCCAAACGATCCCGGTCGGAATCAACAGGAGTGTTAGCCCCGCCAAATACGGCAGTAGCCGGCCGGACCGAGCGTAGAAATATCTCGGGCTACCCCATTCGTGAAACCAGCGCCACACTATACGAAACCCTCTCTCCAAGCGCCTAAAATTCTATCATGTATACGCCATAGCAGGGCGATTAGACGTAGTTTAACGACCCACCGCGATCCTTGCGACCGAGGCAGTGGCGAAGGGCAGAGTCATCAAAGATACGCACAACAACCCCGCCAATAAATACCCGTAAAAGGGTTGTCCTAACGTCATAGCCCACTGTGTTCCAAGTACCAAAGGTGGCACCAGAAACGGCATCAAAATCACCAGCAACAGGGCCCCGCCCCGGTTCAGGCCTAACGTCATCATCGCTCCGAGGACGCAAAAAAGACTCAAAACCGGTGTGCCAACCAGTAATGAAGCCATTAACCAAAGCATAGTCTCTGACGTCATCGCCAGCATCATACCCAGCAACGGAGTGATCACGATCAGCGGCAATAGTGCGGTCAACCAATGCCCCACACTTTTAACCAAACAGACCCACCACAGTGGTGCAACCCCCAGAACCATTTGCTCTAGGCTGCCATCCTCAAAATCCGACAGCAAACTTCGATCCGCTGCTAATAAGCTGGTGAGTAAGGTCACCACCCAAATCAATCCAACGGATAATTGCCTTAACACATCAGGATCCGGTGTAATGGCCAAAGGGAAAAGCGCAACCACCAAAACGCCAAATAATAATGACTGCACCACCTCTGCGGGTGATCGAAGCAACAAACGGAGCTCTCGCTTCAAGAGGCCCATCAAGCAGGCCCAAGCCTTAACGTCTTATCAACCATCAAAGGGTCGAGCGCTTGGTGACTGCTGAACACCAAACCTCCTCCCCGATCGACGTGGGACTGACACAGGGTCAGGAGCGTCTGTCTGCCATGATGATCGAGGGCGCTAAAGGCTTCATCCAACAGCCAGAGCTCAGCGTTTGAGAGTAAAAATCTCGTTAACGCAACCCGCTTCCGCTGGCCTTCAGAGAGCTCGCCACATCGCTGCTGAGTCTCATCCAAGAGTCCTAGCTTGGCTAGGGCCGTTAACAAGGTGTCTTCGCTTGGAACTTCGCCCTGTAGAGCCATCAAAAACTGGACGTTTTCGAGCACAGTGAGCCTCGGATTCAAGCCATAACGATGCCCAAGAAATAAACACGATCGTGCAGCAATCTCGACCTTTCCGTCGTAATCCTCGAGTAAACCGGCCAAGATACGGAACAATGTACTCTTTCCCACACCGTTGTCGCCGATAATCTGTAGCACTTCTCCGGATTGCACCTCAAAATCAAGGTCTTCGAATAACCATCGTCCTTGTCGAAAACAACTGAGTGATTCACTGCGCAACATGACGGGTCTCGCCCTTTCCTCAAACCTGTTTAGTATACGCCTACTGAAGACTGATTAGGATCGGTTAATCTGCTTGGACTAGCGTATACTGGCGCTCTTTTAACCTTTGAGTCACCCAAATGCTTTTTTCTCATGCCACGATTTTCCAACTAGCCACTGCTTTACCCGATAATTTTGAGGATTTACTCGCCGGACAGGCCTTTGAACCTTGTACTGCATTTAACCCAAGCAGTTTCGGTTGGATCTCACCCTTGCCGGAGGGGTTTGACGATTTCACTCGGGCTTTTGGGCAACGCGTGCTGTTCTGTGCCAAAGTTGAAGACAAAGTGATACCACCCACGGCGATTAAGGACCTGGTCAGCGAAAAAACCACCCAATTCACCCGTTTGGAAGGCAATCGACCCTCGACGAAGCAAAAACAACAATTTAAAGAAGCCGCCCTGGACGAACTTTTACCTCGGGCGCTGTGCAAGCATCGAAAAATACTTGCCTATATTGATCCTCAGGCCGGGTTATTGGTCATCAACAGCGGTGCAGCGACAGATGTCGAGCGTTTCGTGAATTATTTGCGCATGACCCTTGGCAGCCTCGAAATTCGTCGTGCCGATGGCGGGCATTCTGTTGTTCATCTTTACACCCAGTGGGTCCGACGAGGCAAAGCGCCGGAGGGTTTCGATTTGGCAGATGCCTGCAATTTGATCGATCCCGAAACCAATGCCAGCGTCACCTGCAGAAAAGTCTCTCTCAGGAACTCTGAAATTCTAACCCATCTCGATGCTGGCAAATTGTGCGCTCAAATTCGTCTGACGTGGGCTCAAGAGCTGTCCTTTACGATTGACAAAGACCTCATCATCCGACAACTCAAATACGATGCTTTAACGGACGCGACAGAGACAGATGCGGCAGAAGATCTTGAACCCGAAATTCGAGCACTTGCTGAACTGGACGCCCAATTTGCCTTACTGAGCCAAGAAATCGCAGCTTTTTATCCTAAATTGGCGCAAGCCCTTAGCTAGCGCTCGGAGACAGCGGCCCCTCGGAGGCGCCCTAGGTCGACCCAGTGCTGTGTCAGCAAACCAATCAACCCTAACAGGATTAAGGCACTGGCATAGACCAACACATCCCAACCCCATGTCAACAGTACATAGCCCGACGACAGCGCAGCAATCGCTTGAAACCCAAAAACAACAAAATCATTACAGGCTTGTACTTTAAATTGTTCATTGGGTTGGTAAGTCGTTGTCAGCAACGATGTCCCTCCCAAGTAAAGGAAATTCCAACCAACACCCAGCAGCACCAAGGCCCACCAATAGTGCATCAAGGCTCGTCCTGCGATAGCCACGAATAAACACACCATCAGCAAGCAGGTTCCCACCACAATAATTCGCAAGGCGCCAAACCGATCAACCAACCTTCCGCTGACCAGCGAAGGCAAGTACATCGCCATAATGTGGCTTTGGATGACCCAAGCAGTATCGCCCAAATCAAAGGCATCGATCCGATGCATGGCGACCGGTGTTGCTGTCATCAATAGACTCATCACACTCCATGCTGCCGCTGAAGCAACCAAAGCAAGCTTAAAATTCGGCTGCAGGATGATCTCCCGCAATGCTCTTCCGCCTTTCGAAACCGCGGCTTGTTCAACCGACGACGATCGGTAACGCGTAAGCACCAGCATCGCGCCTATCATCAACACCGATAGACCCACAAAAGATCCAGCATAAAGGGCATCTGCCACAGCACTTTGAAAACTGGTAGCAATCTTGGGGCCCAAAAATGCGGCGACCACCCCCGCTAACATTAGCGTCGCCAGTGCTCGCCCGGTTTGAGCCTGGGTCACCGACTCCGCCACGGCAAACCGATACTGCTGGACAAACGCATTGTGACTACCAATCACTGCGGTTGCTAAGCAAAAAACCCAGAAAGATTGCAGCGCGATCGCTGACGCCGCTAACACCCCCCCAAGGGCGGCATAGCCCGATGCCCACAAAAATCCCCGTCTGCGCCCGAACCGTCTCATCAAAAGCGAAGCGGGTACAGTGGATGTTGCAGTGCCTATGATCATAAAGGCGACGGGTAATGTCGCAAGACCCGGGCTTGGCGCCATTTCTGCCCCAACGATACCACCCAACAGTACGACCACAGGACCACCGGTCTGAGCCATGCAAGCGGCCAAAGTCAAAATCCACAGGGTGCGGTTCATTGTTTTTTAGCCTAGTTATCGAATTTCCAGGGGGATGCCGCTTACCGACATTACCTCGCTGGACCATTTGAGTAAATCGATTTAGCGTGCTTCAATCTTCCCTGATTCAAAGATCCGCAACCTATGACAAATTCTTATCTTTCATCTGCGCCTTCCGAGCCACTTGATGTGCTCATTGTGGGCGCTGGATTCGCGGGTATGTACGCCCTGCACAGAGCCTTAACCAGCAACCGTCGAGCCATTGCGATCGAGCGAGGCAACGGGGTTGGTGGAACATGGTTTTGGAACCGTTACCCCGGCGCGCGCTGTGATATCCAGAGCATGGAGTATTCCTACTCTTTTGATGCTGAGCTTCAACAATCTTGGTCATGGAATGAACGCTACGCGGGTCAGCCCGAAATTCTCGATTACGCCAATCACGTTGCAGACCGATTTGGCCTTCGCCCGCACATTCAATTCGAAACCACTGTCACCCAAATGGTTTATCTTGAAGATCAAAAGCTGTGGGAAACCCAAACGACAAATGGTGATCGATACCTCAGCCGGTTTTGCGTCATGGCAACCGGCTGTTTATCTTCTACCAACCTGCCCGATTTCGACGGCCTCTCCAGTTTCCAGGGTGAGGCCTACCACACTGGTCAGTGGCCACATGAACCCGTCGATTTTGCCGGCAAGAATGTCGGCATCATCGGAACCGGTTCTTCAGCCATTCAGTCGATTCCAATTATTGCTGAACAGTGCAAGCATCTGACCATTTTCCAACGAACAGCGAACTACTCAATTCCTGCCCACAACGGACCTATTGATGAAGCTTATGCTGCGAGCATCAAAGCAGACTACGATCACTTCAGAACCCAGAACAAAGCGATGTTTGCAGGCTTTGGTGCGCATCAGACTCGTTGGGACGACTCGGTTTTTGATGCGGATGAGGAGACCCGACAAGCACGATTCGAAACTCGCTGGCAGGAAGGAGGCCTCGGATTCAGTAGTAGTTTTAACGACACCGGTAGCGATCTGACAGCCAATCAGATTGCAGCAGAATTTGTGCGCAACAAAATTCGCTCGACAGTCGATGACCCAGTCACCGCTGAACTGCTGTGTCCCGATCAAGTGATTGGCTGCAAGCGAGTCTGCGTGGATACAAACTATTACGCTACCTTTAACCGATCCAATGTGTCTCTGGTTAACGTCAAAGATCAACCCATTGAGACCATCACCCCCTCCGGACTGATCACCGGTGGTCAGGAATACAACTTCGATATGCTCGTCTTTGCAACCGGCTTCGATGCGATGACGGGCACGCTTTTGAAAATCGATATTCGCGGCCAAGATGGCCTCTGCCTTCAGGAGAAGTGGGCGGAAGGCCCAAAAACCTACTTAGGTCTTGCCATTGCTGGCTTCCCAAATTTTTTCACGGTCTCGGGCCCAGGCAGTCCATCGGTACTCTCAAATATGATTGTGACCATCGAACAACACATAAATTGGATCATGGATTGTTTGGAACACTTGTCGGCCTCCGGTGCTCAGACCATCGAGGCGACCCAAGAGGCGGAAAGCGACTGGGTTGAGCTGGGTAACACGATTGCAGACGGGACCTTATTTCCAACCTGCAATTCTTGGTATTTGGGCGCTAATGTCCCCGGCAAACCTCGCATTTTTATGCCTTTTGTCGGCGGCTTTCCAACCTACGTCGAAATCTGTGATCAGGTCCAGCAAACCGACTATCGTGGTTTTACGATTCAATAGCCCGCTCGTGAGCGACGATCTGATCAGCGCTCTATTTCACAGGAGAAAACCTTGCTTGGAGCCTTTGATGTCATTTTAGTGCTGGCCGGCGATCCAGATGCGTCATCAGAGCCCCTCGCCCTACTTGCTGATCAAGTCGCCTCGACTTTTCATCGACAAGTGGCTCCGAGCGTGATCACCACCGGTTGTTGTCATCACAGTCTTGACCTGTTTCCGGGCAGAACCGAGGCTCAATGCCTACGTGATTTGCTGATCAGTCGAGACGTACCTGAGGGCAATATTTTTTGCGAAGAGCTCTCAGGCGACCTCGTTGGCCGAATTTTGTACAGTCAACAAGTGCTGCTCGAACCCTGCAGTTGGTACTACCCTACTGTTTTTTGTCCTGGTACCGAGGCGCCTGGCTTGCGGGAAGCCATTGAACGGTGTTTTGGTGATGCTTTCACCGTGTCTTGGCAACCATGTCTTGCCAATTTTTCCTCACGACACGATGCTGACCTCCGGGAGGTTGCTAATCTGGCCGACCACAACCTCACTGATCGTGATTCGCTCATTGCACGGGCAAAACCCGTTCGCGCGCGGGGGCTCCCCAGAGCCAGCTCTTAGGCCTGCCGCCACCCTTCGTGACCCCCGAACGCTTATGATCGGGCTTTCCAAATTCAGGTTATACTCATCTAACACCTGCAGTTCAGCTTTGATCCACAGAAAGAGGAGATTGCTATGAGAATGCTCGACCAACTCAAACCCGTTAATCAGCATTCGCTGTCGCTGCAAAACTTTGTGCTAACAAGCACCTGCCTTTGGGGGCTGAATGCTCTCGCATTAGAGCCTGCGCCGACCCTCGAGGTAGATGCGGAAACCGTCATCGAAACACCTGCAACTCACAAGCTCACGCATGACGGCGCTCCAAACGCTTTACAAAAGACGGTTATCCGTAATCCCGCGGGCCATGGCGAACATCGCTCAGGGTTACGAAACATCCGAGTCGTTCGAGTAGCCGACTCCGCAGAGCATCAAGATCTAACG
>NZGC01000009.1 GCA_002689445.1 Gammaproteobacteria bacterium | reverse complement strand
GCCATAGAATTCGAGTAACGGGGTAACACTATCCAACCAATCCAAGCCTGTAACAATATCGTCGGCCCTTTCTTCGATTGTGTCGTAAGTATGTATCGATACAATCTCGTTTGCCTCTAGCGACAAAATTTGCCACGAAACCGAATTAGAATTATCAAAGGAACGCAGAGCCTCAACCAGTTGATCCTCGCAACCCTCTTTGGCTTTAAAGCGTGTGACCGTCGTTACTAGTGACATTGATAAACCTCGTTTATATTTGTCAAAACCTTAACTGAACAGAACCGCATCGGTAAAGATACCATTTACTTAGAAGCGTTTGCTTAGGTCCGTTGCAGATGGCTTGGGAACTTTGATAGTAAGCTAACGATTAGTCATCATTAAGCTCTTTAAGCTGTTGTTGGGCAGTCCAGACTAGAACACAGTCAGTTATATAAACAGTACTTTCATCAAAGCTATAGAACACTTCTAATCAGTCGCCTAGATCTCTTTCTAGCATGAACATACCCCAGTCCAGCATAGAGCCGGGACAGTTCATTAGTTTGCTGATCTCGCTTGAAGATTCAGCCCCCGCCTGGGTGCTGGTAGTCCCGCGAGCTTAGGCATCAGCAGTTTCTTAATAAATAGGTGTTAGGGTTTTATGGCTGGTTTTGACGTAGCGGGATTAAACTGGGTTAAGAATAGCCGCACAGCTAATTGCAAAGACTAATAAGGGCAAGGAGGGTTATTCTAACAAAACCCAGCCGGATAATTTTATATTGTCAAAAGATCGATGGCTTTTTTATGAATATCAGGGTTACGTCGAATCTTATATTTTTCGATCTTTTCGCTTGGTGTGCGTGGCAGGTCATGGCAGAAGGCGACAAATCGGGGGCGCTTGTTTGCAGGCAGGGCTGAAATGCACCATTCCTTAAAGTCAAGTGCAGAAAGCTCGCCACTCAGCACGATTGCAGCCAAAATTTCATCCTCGCCAAGTGCGGAAGGTGTCGCAACGACTGCGACCTGCGAGATATTGGGATGTCCGGAAATCACAACATCTAGTTCTGCGCCGGATATGTTCTCACCTCTCCTGCGGATAATATCCTTGATCCTTTCTATGAAAAAGAAATCACCCTGGTCATTCCTTCGTGCAAGATCTCCAGTACGAAACCATCCATTCTGCATTACGGCCTCGGTTGCATCTTGATCCTCAAAATAGCCCTGCATCAGAATTGGAGAACGCACCAGTAACTCTCCGGCATCACCATTGGCAACCGGTTCACCTGCATTGTCCACAATTTTCAGTTCAGCAAGGGGCTGCATATCATCAGGATGTAGCGAAATGCGCCCAATACTTCCAATTTTAGGCGGTTCATCAATTGGCTGATTGATGACTCCCGGAGCTTCTGTCAAACCATAGCCTTCGCGCAGGCATGGCACCTTGAACTCAGCTTGAAAACCAGCATGGAGTGCAGGGGTAAGGGGAGAGAGGTATATTTTCGAAAGCGCGTGCGAAGCGACGAACTCAGATCGGTTTCGACGGAGCAAAATATTGCCTGCAGCCGCAATCAAATTTACCTGCGAAGCACGTGTTTTTGCAACGGTCTCCCAGAAGCGCGATGCACTAAAGCGCCGCTCAAAAATTATTGTAGCACCAGACACGAGTGCGCCTGCGAACGAATAGAAAAGCGCATTTATATGAAACAGTGGTAAAACGCAAAGCATCCTCTCCTTTTGGGACAAGTCCATGCGCTGAATAAAGCCTTCACCTGAGAGCACAAAATTTCGTTGCGAATGCATGACGCCTTTCGGGAACCCGGTTGTTCCGGAGGTAAACATTATCAAGCAGGTGGATTCTGGATCGGGCTCGGCAGGCAAGTTCCCAGTTACTTGCTCTGAAAGCTTCCACAAATCAGGAATTTTGCTGTCGCTACTGTCCATTAAAATAGCTTCGGACCGGTTAAGTTTGTCTAGTCGGTCCTGAGAGCAAAGTATGAGTTTGGGTCTGACTTTGTTTAGAATCGCTAAGATTTCCCTAGAGGATAGCTCACAGTTTATTGTGACAGCCGCTGCGCTAAGCCGTGCAATCGCGAGGAAAGAAATGGCATAAGTATCAGAATTAGTCGCAATCAATGCTACGCGATCACCGCGCGAAATTCCTTTGCTTTGGAAATAAAGGGCAAACCTTTCCACTGCTTCAGAAAATCTGTTCCAGGTCCAGGCCCTGTCCTCAAATACAATTGCTGTTTTGTCACCCAGTTTGGCCCGTCGGCTTTCCAGCAAATTGCTGCAGTTATACCTGTGCGAAACAAAAGCAGCGCGGGAATATTTTTTGCTTTCCATAGTTCGCTTAATACTCACGCATGTGTTTCGTGGCTTGTTCTTCTATCTGATCCCAGATGAGCTTGGCCATTGGGTTTTTAGCCTCCTCCAAAAGATGAGCGACAAGACCTATTGATCTAGCCATCACCGCAATCCCCCGCATTATATTCCAAGGCAAACCAAGCTCACTTCCGATAGCTCCGATAGCCCCAGTTGCATTGATTGGAAGCCGCTTGCCAAATTCTCTTTCAGCAGCCATTTCAATACGCTTCATGAGATCAACATAGCGCCCTGACAAATTATGCTGCGCGGCCAGATCAAAAAGGACTGGAGTTCTCGGATCACCATTTTTGTGAAGGTTATGTCCAATCCCAGGGATTATTCTTTTGCTAGCTTGATGCTCCCTGACAATAGATAGCGCCACAGCGTCCAAATCGATGTTATCGGGAGCTTTATTTAGATGGACCTGTAGAATCCGGGCCGCTCCTTCCATGGTTCCTGCGAAGGTATTGCCAAGGCCTAGGAGGCCCGCCGCAACAGCACCTTGAAGCGATTCTGGCGCGCCGAGATAGGTCAAGCGCGTCGATAAAACGCTGGGCGTCAAACCATGCTCAACTAAGGTTACTGCAAGCGCGTTAAAGACAATTGACTCATCTTCGTTTGGCTTCCGGCCTGTCAACTCGAGAAAGGCAAAATCACCAAGACTAAATTTGCCAATAATTTCCGTGGGCAAATCTAGCGCATGAACCAGAATTCGGTCTTCATTGCTCCAGGCGATGTCGGTGCGTATCGTTTCATTTTTTTTCATGGCTCGAGCCTCTATCTTCTGTTACCGGCTTGTTAAGGGAACGGGACAAAATTTACCGAAGTCAGACCTGATTTTCAGTCCTATCCCCAATTTTGTTGGATCGATGACTATTTTTCCGCCGCGACGCACAAGTCCCTCGAACGGATCATTTAAAAACATCTCATGCATGGATAAATCATGGGCGTAGCGCTGTTTCGGCAAAGCCAGAGCAATATGGGCACTAATTGCATTTTGCAGGCTAGGCGTAAACATCGCACCAAACCGAAACCCCATGTCGTTCTCGATGCAACTTCGTGCAATATGAATCGTTTGTTGGAGGCTGCCAAAGCGTGAAATTCGCAAACTCATTATGTCTGCCGCACAATGGTTGATTATAGCATGTGCATCTCTCTTTGAACAAACGGACTCGTCAGCCTCAATCGCAACGTTGCGGGATGCCGTAAGTGCAGCCATTGCAACCAGATCATCGCCGGTCACAGGTTGTTCGAAACTTACAACACCTAACGCAGCAAGCAGAGCAGCAGCATCTTGTGCACTGTCATATTCGTAAGACCCGTTTGCGTCACAATATATTTGAAGGCCATTGCCAAAAACTTCCCGAACATGGCGAACCTTTGAAATATCGTCTTCGCCATTTCCAGTGAGTTTTAACTTTACGGCATTTGTTCCTTTTGAAAGACATTCTTCTATGTCAACTTGCATCTGCTCCCTGGAACTCAAGGGGATTACATCAAGAGTTTCAACACTTCCCCCGTTTGAAACACAGCCCAAATATCTGCATAAAGAAACACCCGCTAAGCGCGCTGCCAGGTCATGCAAAGCTGAGTCAATCGCCGCTAGGATCGGATTGAATGAATAGTTTAGGCTAAAGAGCTTATGCCGGATTTCCGCTAGGATTCGGAGATGATCCACGACCTCCCTGCCAACGACGACTTCCCTGAAAATACCAAGAATGGGGAGAACCGATGTGACAGGCAGTCCGAGTGGTGGCGTAGCCTCAATGACACCAAAACCATCTTCTCCTTCTTCGGTCGAGAGCTTTATAATAAGGCTTTCCACGACTTTTACAGCCCCAAACTTAAAGGTTATGGCCCCTCTTTTTACAGGTTGTCTAACCACCAGTGTTGAAAGCTCAGCAATCCGCATTTTTCAGCGCCCTTTGACCAAGTCTGGTAGGAAGGTCACGATTTCAGGGAACATAACAAACAGGGCGACGGCAGCAATATCCGCCAAAACGAACGGCAAAACTGCCCGGAAGATTTTTTCAATAGGTATATCGGGTCTGACTCCAGAAACTACATAGCAGTTCAGGCCAATTGGTGGGGTCACGAGACCAATTTCAACCATCTTAACAAGAATGATACCGAACCAAATAGGGTCAAAGCCTAGGCTAATAATAACTGGGTGGATAACTGGAAGAGTCAAAAGCAACATGCCGATTGCATTCATAAACATACCGAGAAACAGATACATCAGCAGTATTACGAGAAGTGTGGCAAAGGGCGAGATTGGGAGGCTTGAAACCCATTCTGCTGCCGCAGAGGGGAGGCCTGCAAAGCCAAGAAATCGCACGAAAGTAACGATGCCCCAGATGACTGAGAAAATCATTGCTGACAGCTTGACTGTTTCTATAAGCGACTGAGATAGGTTGGAGAAATTCAGTCTGCCGCGTAACAATGCAAGTACGAAGACAATAAAAGCCCCGAGAGCCCCAACCTCGGTCGGGGTAGCCCAACCGGTATACATACCGCCCATGATCACGGAAATCACAACGACGATCGGCAACACGCCTCCGATGGAGGCAAAACGTTCACCCCAAGAAATGCCTTTGACTGATGGACCAAGCTCAGGTTTAACCTTGAACATGCCGACCAACAGCAAAATGTAGATAAGAGCTGTAATTACACCGGGGATAAAGCCTGCCAACAGCAGATCTCCGACTGATTCTTCGACTATTATACCATAGATTACAAGTATCGCTGAGGGTGGGATCAGCGAGGCAAGCGTGCCACCCGCAGCGACTACAGCAGCAGAGATGGCCGGTTGATACTTACTCTTAAGCATCTCAGGGATAGCGATATGAGAAAAGACTGCTGCTGTAGCGCTGCTAGCCCCGGAGACCGCTCCGAAGGAGGCGGTGGCAAATACAGTACCAATAGCCAAACCGCCGGGTAGCCAGCCAAGCCAGGCCTTTGCAAAGCGGTAGGCACCCTTCACCATCCCACCATGGTGGGCAAAGAAGCCAATCAGGATAAACATTGGCAGTACCGATAGCGTGAAATTTGAAACCTCTGAATGGGGTGCCATACCGGCAACCCCAGCAGCAACCTTCCAATTTTTCATGTAAAGCAGGCCTAGAAAGCCAACTAGACCGGCCGCAATGAAAATACGCACACCCAGAAAAATTAGCAGGATGAGAACAACAAAGCCCAAATAGCCAACGGTGATATTATCCATGATTATGCTGCCTCAGTCGATTGCTTCTTTGAGAGGGTCTGCCTGTTTTGGCAGTGCTATTTCTGTGGCGTTTGGAACGGCGAGCATGCGCAGGCTGGCGACGAGGTCAATCGCCAGACGCATAGCAAATACGCTGAGACCCACCACCGCGGCAAGTTTGGACGGCCAGATTGGCCATTCCATGTTCATTGTTGAGTCCCCTAGCACAAGTGAATTGCGGTAGAAGTCGAATACGTAAGGTAGAATAAAAAGGATAAAGGCTAGGGCAGTAGCGGTGGCAAACGTTTTGTAAATCCACATACGGCGGCCCGAAGAGCGACGTACTATCAAATCCATTTTCAGGTGGCCATCTCTCTGATAACAATAGGAAATTGGCAAAACGGCAAAGGCAACGATGCTTATTTCCACAGCTTCAAGATAGCCTGGGATGGGCGAATTAAACAGGGAGCGAAGAAAAATTTCAGCTGCTCCTGCTAGCATCATGAAAAAAACGACAATTGCTCCTATAGATGCTGTGCAAAACTCAACTTTTTGAAGGCTGAGATCAACAACCGCGAGTCCACTTGTCAGCTTATTTTGATCGTTTGGCATTTCCGCCACCTTTGTTATTTACACCCGACGGTGCTGGGTAGCAGAGGCGAAATCACTTAAGATATCGCCCCAACATTTGGTTATTTGGAAATCGACTAGTTGTCAGATGCCTCGCTCAGAAGGAAATCAAGCAATTTCTTAGCTGGAACGCCACGCTCATTTGCAGATGCGATCCAGTCAGCGTAAATAGCCTCTGAATTTTCTATTTCCATTGTTTCGATTGCAGCGGGATCAAAGCTAACCCTGTCTATACCCATCTCTTTCCACTTGGGGAAATTCACTTCTTCGATACCTCCATATGCATCCTTTAATGCACCCTGTGCAACTGGAATAGAATTTATGAGAAGCTGCTGATATTGCACAGGAAGCTCTTCAAAAGCCTGCTTGCTCACTAGCGAAACTGTGACAAGGCGACCAAACTTGATATCATCGGAATACCAATCGGACAGTTCGTCAACCTTAAATGCTGAATAGCCATAACTTGGAAAAGATACCCCGTCCATTGTTCCGCGCTGCATGCTTGGATAAGTCTCAAAGCCTGGAATTGACACCGGCGTCGCACCAAGTAACTCAGCGACACGTGCGCCATTTCCAATAATGCGAATCCGCAATCCTTTGAGATCATCCAGGCTCTTGGGCGTATCACCCTTAGCCATGACACTACTTTCGGGAATGAGTTGTGTTGTTAAATAAATAGCTCCCCATTTAGCAGCCTCTTCAACTAAAACTGGATGATTCAGATAAGATTGGTGGACTCGTGCAACCTCGTCAATACTTTCAAGAGGCAAGAAGGGAAGCGTGAGGGCCGAAAGAGCCGGGGCTTTTGCAGGTGACCAAGCAGAACTCCAAAGACCCATCTCAAATGCGCCGAGTTTGATACTATCGATATTATCCTGGGGTCTGCCAAGAGCGCCACCATAATGTATCTTGATAGAAAAATTACCGCCAGTTTGTTCTGAAATGTATTCAGACATGGCTTCGATCCCGCGGGTTAGTGCTCGTGAGCCACCATGTGCATTGAGGTCCCAATTTACTTTTGGTCCTTCAACTTCTGCTATCGATGCAACAGGTGCAAAAAAGGCACCGGTAAATATAAAGGCACAGGCCCGGAAAGTAGATTTGAACATGAAAGTTTCCCCCTTCAAATAGAATAATGTTCGACTCAGTTATACAACCATATTACGGTATTACGCAATATCTTATAAATATATAGGTTGTTTAGGTAACAAAATGCGGTATTTATGACCTTAAATTGTCGTTCCAGTGGAAAATTTAGAGTAGATATTTGACAAATGTTTTCTGAATTCGACATTATGATAATATTGCTTGTGCCATCCTGAAACTATTTGGTTAAAAGAAAGAGCAAATATGAGAAGACCCAAAGTTGCGGCTCCCCTCCGTCAGGAGATCGCACAGGAATTGAAAACTGATTTGGCAAATCTGTCATTCTCGCCGGGTAGCCGACTGATTGAACGTGAACTTTGTGAGCGATACGAGGTGAGCCGCACCATTATCCGGGAGGTTCTTCGGGAATTTGAATCGGAAGGGCTGGTTGAGAATATCCCACACATCGGGCCCGTTGTAGCGGTTTTATCCCCTGAGGAAGCTGTTCAAATTTACGAAATTAGAGGCATTTTAGCAGGCCTAGCGACAAGAAAATTTGTAGAGATTGCATCACAGCGAGATATTTCAAGAGTGCTCAGGATTTTTGAACGCATAAAAGCCTCAGCAATTGAGGAGGATGTCAGAGCGGTGTTATCAGGGGTTTCTGATTTCCACAATACAGTCCTTGATACAATCAACAATGAACCTTTACGTGGGATGTTGGACCGCATTCACACAAGGGTGGCAATTATGCGGCTGACAACTCTATCTGCGCCGGGGCGACTGCCAAACGCTGTAAGTGAGCTTTCCAAAGTTTTTGAGGCCATCAAGAAACAGGATGCCACTGCTGCGGAGCGTGCATTTATTGAACATATTGAATCGGTTGCGTTAGTTGCGCGGGAAGAACTCAAGCGGCAGCGCTTAGAGCAGCCAATGGTAAAGCCAATGAAGCGGAAAGCCAAGTCAACCTGATCGGATATCAATCCAATTCTAGGCCAGAGAGGCTCTCCAGCCATCGTATCAGCGCTGTGTGGTCAGAGCCTGCTCCCTCTTCTGAGTTGGCAGCATCCACCATTTCTCGAGTTAGGACACTATGCCTACTAGGAACGCCGCACCTGTTAGCCACATCAAGCGCTATCGCCAAATCCTTAGCCATAAGGTTTAATGCAAAGCCACTGTCGAATTTGCGCGAAAGAACAAATTGCCCAATCTTGTTTTCAGTTGAATTGTTTCGTCCGGTCGAGGCGTTCAGAACATCCAACATAATTTGACTATCCAACCCAAACTTTTTGCCGATTAGCAACACCTCACCCGCAGCAATCAATCCTGATGCTGACAAAAGGTTATTCAGAGACTTAATCGCGTGTCCGGATCCGACAGGCCCGACATGAGTTATTTGACGCGACATTGCGCTGAGTGGTCCACGTACAAATTCAATCGCTTCAGCATCACCCCCTACCATAACGGCAAGTTGTCCGCTGCGAGCCCTAGTGACATTACCGGAAACTGGTGCATCGACAAGCCTGACTCCATCACCTGCAAGTATTTTGGAGAGCTCTTGAGTTTGGAACGGAGAGACCGAGGACATATCCAGAATTGTGCTACCCCTTTTCAAGCCGTTGATAAGACCTTCCTGGTCACCGCCTAGAACAACATTTTTAACAATATCTCCATTTGGAAGCATCAGTATTATAAGGTCCGTAGTCTCAGCTAATTCACGCAGAGACCCCGAATGCTTATCCACACCCAATTCTGCCACCGCCTCCATATTCTCATTTGATATGTCATATCCGATAACCCTGTACTTCCCTGATGATACAAGACATGAAGCCATCGGCTTGCCCATCATCCCAAGCCCTACAAAACCAATTCGCATCATGAATTAAGTAGCCTCATTAGTTCCTGCGAGCAGCCCATTCTTTTCCAAAACGCCCTTAGCGGTTCGAAATGCGTCAATACCAGCAGGGAAGCCGCAATAAACCGTCGCCTGCAGTAAGGCTTCGGATATCTCCTCGGTGGTGCATCCATTGTTGACTGCGCCAATTACGTGAGCTTCAAGCTCGTGAGACCTGTTCAAAGCAGTCAACATTACAATGTTTAAAAGGCTTCTTGTTTTTTTCTCAAGACCAGGGCGACCCCAAACATCATTCCAGCAGTGGCGTGTCACAAAGTCTTGGAGATCTCGATTGAAGTCGGAAAGATTGTCCAGAGCTCGATCAACATAATAATCTCCCATGACCTCCCTTCGAATCTTGAGCCCATTTTCAAAAGCTTTTTCAGTCATTTTTTTTCCTATTATTGATAACCAAGTATTGAGTTACAAATTTTCCCGCAAGAACCTCAGCAAATCCAAATAAGCCCGCTCGGTCGCCTCTGGGTGGTAGGCGGTTTCCCTGATCGGGTTGAAAAATCCGTGCTGTCCACCTGCATGAAGATAATATTCGCCACCGTCGAGCACATCCATCGCAGTACTTAGAATATCACGTGTGTTTTCAGACGCGTGAGGGTCTTCGCTTCCCAAATGAACCTGAACTGGGCAATCAATCTCGCCTAGTTTTTCCTTGTATGTCGGCACCTCTACAGGGTAGAAGGCTCCTCCGGCATCCAACAAACCTTTCGCAGCAGCCTTCAGAACTATTTTTCCACCAAGGCAAAAACCAACCGCGCTGACTTTACCTGTGCAAAGCTCGTGAGACCGCAACGCATCAACAGCAGCTTCTGCATCAGCTTGAGCTGCTTGCTGATCTAAGAATTTATAATACTCCAACGCTTTTTTCAAACTGGCCTCATCATATCCCAGACTGATACCAGGTTCGATACGATGATACAGATCTGGAGCGATCACAGTAAATCCGTCTCCAGCCAACTTGGCTGCAATCCATTTTACGAAGTTGTTTACACCGAAAATTTCCTGAAGGATTACAACACCAGGAGCAGGCGTCATTTTTGGCGTGAAGAGTGAAGACCGCATTGAGGCTCCAGAGACAGGAATTGAAATGTCATTCACTATTTTTCTCCATTTAAAGAATCTTAAATCGTTATTGATAATACCGTATTATCATTATATGATCAGATAGTTCAAGATGTGAATCAGCTTATCGCGAAGCATACAGCCCAGCTAAATAAAGAAATAAAGTTCGTGATACTGAGGGATGCATAACAGGATAGTTCTTTTAAGTGGCAGACACCGATGAAACGTACATTTGAATATAACGGCCTCCCCGCCCATGTGATTTTTGGCTATAATACATTGGATTCCGTTCGCGCCGAGGTTGAAAAGCTTGGTGTAAAACGGGCTATTGTTCTGACAACTCCAGAATTTGAGGATAAGGGAAAACAAATAGCTGACCTTTTGGGCTCAATCAGCGCTGGTGTCTATCCATGTGCTAAAATGCACACGCCTGTTGCGGTTACGGAAGATGCAATGGAATTTTTTCAAGCGCGAAAAGCAGACGGGACTGTTGCCATCGGTGGCGGGTCAACAATTGGTTTGGGAAAGGCGATAGCCCTGAGGACAGATTGTCCACAATTGGTCATACCGACAACCTATGCTGGATCCGAGATGTCTCCGTATCTGGGTCAAACAGAACATGGTGTTAAGACCACAATCTCGTCAAGAAAGGTTCTACCTGAAACAGTTGTCTACGACGTTGCATTGACACATACTCTCCCCCCTCGCTTTGCTGCGGCTTCCGGTGTAAACGCCATCGCCCATTCTGCCGAAGCCCTTTATGCAAAAAATACAAATCCCGTAGTTAATCTCATGGCTGCAGAAGGAATATCCATGCTGCACGAAGCGCTTCCAAAGGTTGTGGCTAATCCAGAAGATCGAGAAGGAAGGTTTGATGCTCTTTATGGCGCATGGCTCTGTTCGATTGTTCAGGGGCAGGTTTCAATGGCATTGCATCACAAGATTTGCCATGCCCTCGGTGGTTCTTTTAATTTGCCGCATGCAGACATTCATGCGAACGTACTGCCACATGCAATTGCTTACAATTCAAAGGCAGCAGTTGCTGCAGTAGAAACAATTGCAAATTCTATAGGAAATCAAAACGCAGCTTTAGGCTTATACAACTTTAATTTAGAGATTGGAGTTTACACTAGTCTTAAGGACTTAGGCATGCCTGAGAGTGGTATTGAAGTGATTGTTGATCAGATCATGAATACTCCTTACTGGAATCCTCGAAAAATGAACCGCGGTGCGCTGACTAAACTTTTGCAACGCGTTTGGCTTGGTGAACCCCCAAAATATGATCCGGATCAATAGCAATCAAATCGTCAAATCTATCCCCAAGGCGCTGACATTAGAAATGTGTTAGTGCCCATTCATTCAGCACAAGGAGAAAGACAATGGCTAAATATGTATTCGCTAAATTCAAAATTAATAATGACTTTTATGACTGGGAACAGTCATTCTATTCAAACCAGCCCATGGCAAGGGATGCAGGTATTTTAGAGTTATTTCATGCTAAACAAGCAGATGACCCTTCATCGGTTGCTGTTTTGATGACGGCTAGTTCCTTTGAAGTCGTCGATGAATTTATGAAGAACGCTGCGGAAGATATAACAGCGTCAGGACATATCCTAGAAAGCACTGAAGTAACAAAGTACGAAAACTAATTACTTCTTAGCAGCCGCACCAGAAAAGCCTAAATAAGCGTCAACCCGTGCCGATAGTGAATAATTGCTGTCGGCACTTTGCTTGCCAGTTTTTAGGGATTGATCCTCAAAGCGTTATGAAACGATTGGTTGCACTTAATTTTCTCATCATGCAATCTTCGTCAGGGCTCTCCCAGACTAACCAGCCCAAACATCCAACCCTCCTTGCTCTTTCCACTGGACTTCTCTTGCTCCGCAAGCCTGTGTGTAGCTGTGCCCGAATACCGTCGGGCTCTGCTCAGTGCGAGATGATGTACGGAGTAGATAGTGAGACTTGATTTAGATGGTTTGGCCGCTGCCGCGCGAGAGGCGCTGATGTCAGAATGGCGCGAAGTAG
>NZGC01000008.1 GCA_002689445.1 Gammaproteobacteria bacterium | reverse complement strand
TTTCATCACAAGCCTCTAGCTTACGACTGACAATTGCCAACTTGGCGCCCTCTTTTGCAAATCCCTCGGCCATTGCGCGACCCAGCCCGCGGCTACCGCCGGTAATGAGCACCACCTTGTCTTGAAATTGTCCTGACATCGTTATCTCCTTAAGCCATTAACGCTGGTAAATTTATTGATTCCTCTAAACTCTTGCATCGCCCTCAACGCACCGTCTGCCGTCGCATGATAGCGCCTGTGTCCTGCTCGTCTCGTCACTCCCCTAACCCACTCAAATCCGACCGCGTTACCCTGCGCCTTCTTTATGCTACTCGCAGCTCTGCGCAACCCTGGGACTCCCGGCCGCGGGTCCCTAACCACCCCTTCTCATACTGCAATCCGTATTGGATCCATCAATTTGCGAAGCCCTCTGCTGAGCGGTTCGGACGAGCACTCACCCGACACCCTAAAAACAGTAAAGCCGCCAAGCCACCCGCAGCAGATGCCAATAAAAAAGGCCATTGATAACCCCCACTTAGCGCAAACAGCCAACCCATCAGTCCGGGGCCACTGGCAACGCCCAACACACTCAAAAAATTCGCCCACGAAAAAAGCCGACTGTAGGACTTTAAGCCGTAGCGATCTGCCATGATCAACGGTTGCAACATCAATAGATTACCCACCGTAAATCCGAGCGCTGCCAATCCCAGCGCGATGAGCCAAACCGGCTGTGCAAACGCTAAAATCAATAGCGATAACGCTTGTCCCAACATCATCAATAACGTAAATCCAAACATGGATATTCGATCCAGCGCAAATCCCCCGATGAGGCGGCCCACTACGCTGCTCAACGGCAAGATCATTAAGGCCGCTGCCAACAAGTGACTCGGCAACCTTTCTGTCAGTAAGCCATATTGGTGCGCGATTGCTCCGACCTGGGCCAGCATTAGCACCAAATAGGCGATATTCAACCACCAGAAAAACGGATCTCTAATGCCCTCTTCGAAACTGCGACCGGACAGAGATTCCGTCGGCGCTTGTTGGGCATACCCATCTGGCACTAGGCCTACATCAGCGGGCGCTGACCGAAGTAACCATAAGGTTACTGGCACGACGACCAGCACATAGAGAAAAGCTTGTCGACTCACAGCTTCGGTCAATCCGAGGGTCTGGATCCAATAGGCCGACACTGGGGTGACGAGCATGCCTCCTACCGACAGACCCGTCGAAGCAATCGATAAAGCTCGAGCTCGATGCAGAATAAACCAGCGGGCAATGAGGGTTGTCGCTGGCAACAAACCTGACCCACAAAAACCGAGCCCAAATAATGCGTAAACTAAGTACAGCTCGGCGTTGGTCGTGATGTCGCCTATCCACCACAAACCAAGCGCCGACAGGCAAGCACCTGAACAAACAATCCATCGCACATCAAAACGTTCAAGCATCGGCGCAAGTCCAATCCCGGCAATACCACTGACAAAGAAAAACAGAGACACACCGGATGATGCCGTCTCAATTGAAAAGCGTCCCGATTCAGCCAAGGCTTGAATCAACACCGCATGATTATAAAACCCGAGTCCAGAGCTGAGCGACAAAATAACAAATAACCCAGCGACCAAACGCCATCCGTAGAACATCTTGCTTCAACCTCACCCTTTTCACGACTCTAGCACAAGCCTAGGCATCGGCATCGATCTAAAGTTTGTGGTACCCTGAGCGCCGCTTTCGCGAGGGCCTCGTTATTTACCGTTGGATTATTCTACTCGGCGTCTGGAGCTGTTATGCCGCTTTTGGCCTAACAGCCACCAGCCTGGCACCACTCGTTCCTCTCATTGAAGCCGATTTAGGCGTTTCTCATACGGCCATGGGTACGATTATGGGGGCCTGGCAGCTGACCTATATCGCCTTCGCACTACCGGGGGGACTCTTATTAGACAAGGTAGGCTCGCGAGTTGCCCTATCAAGCGGCGTCCTTATCATTGCTTGCTCCGCTTTGTTGCGCGGATTCAGCGATCATTACACATCCATGCTCTTGGCCGTTATGCTATTCGGCGTCGGCGGCCCCATTGTGTCCGCCGGCGCACCCAAAATCATCACTCAATGGTTCGAAGGCTCCTCTCGCGGTCTCGCAATGGGGATTTACATGACCGGGCCTGCTGTTGGCGGCGTGATCTCATTAACGCTGACCCATTCATTTTTATTACCTCTTCTGGGTTCTTGGCGGAACTTGATGTTCCTCAATGCGGGAGTTGCTCTATTGGTGGCAGGGCTCTGGTTTGTTATCGCCAGTCGCGCAACCCTAAGGCGCGCCGAACAACAAACCCGAGCAGACCGTCATTCAGAGCCTTTGCTGATGATGACGCTGGTGCGGCAGCCCGCAGTTCAACTTGTGCTGGTGATGAGCGTTGGCGTTTTCATGATGAATCACGGATTGAACAATTGGTTACCTGAGATCTTAGCGAGTGGAGGCATGACCCTAATTGAGGCAGGTTATTGGGCGGCGATTCCTACCATCATCGGCATTTTGGGGTCTCTCACCATACCCAGATTAGCGACCCCGGGTCGGCGATTCCATATTCTTTTTGGTCTAGGTATGGCCGCAGCCCTCGCCTCAGTCCTATTGCAATTTACCAATCCCGGTGCCCAAACCGTGGGTCTCATTCTACAGGGCATTGCAAGATCGAGCTTAATGACGGTGCTCATCCTCACCTTGGTTGAACTACCGGGAATTGGCGATAAATATGCTGGGATGGCCAGCGGCCTGTTCTTTACTGCGGCCGAATTTGGTGGCGTCATGGGGCCAGTCGCTCTTGGTGTGCTGTACGATTTTTCAGGGCACTTCGGTTGGGGCTTGGGTTTAATCACGGGCATCGGTTGTCTCATATCGCTGGCGACGCTCCAGCTAAAACGGCTGGCCTCAGTCGCAAGGCATGACCGCCTTACCAGCTGAATCAAGGGTTTGGCAGGCTAACCAAGCGGAAAGCGCGCTCGTAGGCCTTGACTGTTTTTATTACCTTTGTTTTTTAAAACCCCAATTTTTAACCGCTATCTCTAACCCCTATCTTTCAATCGCTATCTTTCTTCCGCTATGTTTTAAACTTCCTATCTTCTAAACCCTAGCGCTTGCAATCCAAGCGCTTTCAATCCCAGCACTTTGAATCCCACCTCATGCCAAATGAGTCGCCTAGAACAATCGGCGGAGACAACATCTCTACTCGCCGCAGTACCTCAAAACTCTGTACTGCGATCCGCTAAACGGGCTGTTGTCGATTTATCCTTACCCCTGAAATGAGTGAGCCTATCCGCAGCTTTTTGACGCCTCGAAACCCCATTGGTTGGCAAGGGAAACTCGCCACAACACCCAATGGGACTGAAGTCTCACACCGGGATCTCACAGAATGCATCTAACTCGATCACTCGACTCACCGCACTATTGCGATGATGCCCAGCACACCATGAGGGCATGACCATCGAATATAGTCCCGCTCCGCCTGCGACCATCAGCAAGATTTGGTCTGGACTGGTAAAGCAGGATCGATGGGTTCGTGTGCTCTCCCCACGTGCAAACCCGGGATTAACGGCGGCAATATCTTCTTCGGAGTGACGACAGCGTTCATACAGCGCTTGACAAATATCCTCTCGACTCAAGCCAGCCTCAGCCAGTATTTGAGCATGCTCAGGGTTCAGCACGACGGTTGCAGTCCCGGAGGTTAAAATCGCGTTATTGGTCGCTAAATTACCTAAGCCAATCGCTAATACCCTCAGTAAGCCCTCGTGATTATCCTCGGCATCTGCGTCGCCCGAATACATCACTGAATGAGGCGCCTCGGCTCCAACCACCGTCACCACACTGTCAAATTGATCAAAACCCAACGCAACGTGCAGGGGAGGAAACGGACTCACCTCTTCGTCTTCCGCCAAACAATAACTAAACTTCCCTGGATGACCGAGCAGGGCCATATCTGAGACGCCGGGTCGAGCGCCACCGATATTCATCATTGTCAGCCGTAGCGCCCGGCCAATACTGGCATTTGCTCGAAACCCTGGCCCTAAAGCGCCGAAGCTTGCAGCGATCCCACCACAGTCGACTCGAGCAGGACCATTGACAATCATCAACGGTGCGGTGCAATGGGTGGTTGCCTGCATTTCAGTCAAATCAAACCGGTCATCCAAAATCGCCTGGACCGCGGCGACAATTACCGGCATGTGATCTGGCAGACACCCTGCCATCACCGCAGCAACGGCGACTTTCTCTATCGTTGCAGCTCCACCTGCGGGCCCCATGGTACCGAGTGTCAGATCCGCGGGCTGGCCGGTGGCAAGCACCAATCGATCAACTCGCTCGGGTGTAGGGATGACCACAGGTAAACCATCGGTCAGGCCCTGATCGTGCAACCATTCTAAGGCCTCTATTTCCGACTCAGCCGTTAGGTAATCGCTCATCGCACTAGCGCTCCGAGCATCTGCTTGACCAACGCATCGGCGATCTCCCGCATTTTTTGCTGTCCGGTTCCCGCTACGGGGTGCGGAAGCTTCAATCGCGGAATATCTGGCATGCCAAAGGATTCCGCCACGAAGTCGCCCTGAGGCCAAAAGGCTTCGGTGACTAAGGCGACAGCGGGTAAACCTTTTGTTGCTATTGCAATGCCGTCACGCACGGTGCCGGTGGTGCAGCTGCCTCAATGACCGTAGGCGGTGATTAAGGCATCGCAGTCCTCGACAATCTCAGCAACCATCGCATCGGAGGCCAACGTGGAGGCATTGCCTTTATCATATCGTCGAATCGCAATCTTGGGCGCTTGCAGAGCGATGCTCTCTTCCACGGCATCTAGAAATGCCACCGAGTCGGGAAAACCATTGGCGAGCAGGCCCAATCTTGCCGTTTCCAACTGGTCATTGTTGAGCCCGAGACTGTAGGGAGTCGCCGCAACACTGCGCTCACCTGCCGGATTGTGAAATACCACCATGCCTCTTCTCCTACATCGTTTTGATCTCAGTGTGCCAGAGGCTGCTGGATCTGCCCAGTCTCTTCGACCCACCGCGCTGTCTGATCGGAAGTAGCGAGGCGGGCGACCTTCGCCAGGCCTTCAAATCTCTACCCCAAGGCTAAATGCGAGGGCCCTTGAATCCCCTATCGGAACGGTGACCCCATAAGAGCAAGCCTTGTATCACCCGACAACAGACATGTCGTCTTAATACTCGCACATCGGCAAGGGTTCCTACGGACAAGTCTAGGGTCGGCTTTAATGCCGACTGGTTACTCTAAGCCTTGGCCCGGCGCGCTGGCATACCCTCGTCATCACGATGGGTTGGCCCCTTGAGCATCAGTCATTAGGCACTCTATTTCGGTTGCGCCGGAGTCCCTTCTGAATCCGCACCCTTAGACGAAACTCGAAATCGCTCGAACCAGGCCAAGGTATGCCCCACTTTGCTCAACAATCGAGAGGGCCTTCCTGAGATGCCGTGGGCACTCCCCGGCAACCGCACCATGACCGACTCAACACCTTTAAATTTTAGTGCCTGATACAGCTGTTCAGTCTCAGAGATCGGAGTCCGACGATCTTGCTCACCGGTAATCAACATGATCGGTGTGGTCATTTGCCCCACCAACGACAACGGCGAGCGTTTCCAGTAAGCCTCGAACTCTTCCCAGGGTGGCCCAGGAAATTGATGATTGATTTGAAAAATATAAGAATCTGCCGTTAGCGTCTTACTGATCCAATTGACCACGGGTTTGACCGCCACCGCGGCATTAAACCGATTCGTTAGCCCCACAGCATACGCAGTACCAATACCTCCTGCCGAACCACCTGCGATAAATAAATTGCGCTCATCGATGAAACCTTGCTGAATCATATGGTCTATACCCGACATGTGATCCGCAAAGTCTTCCTCACTGGCGTATCGATCTTTTAGACGCAAGGCAAAGCCTTCACCGTAGGAGGTGCTACCGCGGTAATTGTCATAAAACACTACATATCCAGCGGCAGCCATCAACTGCAGCTCGGCGGAAAAATGCTTGCCGTACGCCAGATGGGGACCGCCATGAATCTCGAGAATTAAAGGGTACTTTTGCGACGGATCGAAATCGGGCGGCAGCACATA
This sequence comes from Gammaproteobacteria bacterium, assembly GCA_002689445.1. Taxonomy (GTDB): domain Bacteria; phylum Pseudomonadota; class Gammaproteobacteria; order Pseudomonadales; family Azotimanducaceae; genus UBA9926. The sequence continues at coordinate 8,070 of NZGC01000008.1, read as the reverse complement.
AAAGCCATGAATCGGCGTTTGATCAAACTGCGACAAATAGACAAAATCTTCAACCTGCCCCAGCGCTCGACGCCCCAAAACATCCTCATTGAGCGCCGTAAGCTGCCGCAATTGACCTTTTTCAAGAACCGCAAGCTCAGCGGGACGATCCGCTCGCCCAAGCGTAAAGGCATAGGTACCGTTGGCATAATCAAAGCTGCCGCTGGTGTAGGGTCGACCAACATTGGTCCCCCCAATATTATCAGCCAAGGTCGACACCTTATCGCTGAGACTGATTTCAGCGAGTACTCGCTTGCCTCTTTGATCAAACATCACAGCCACCGAACGATCGCGCCGAGTGAAGACTGCACTCTCGATCGACACATCGAGATCAGCACCCAATTGGAAGCGCTCTCCACTGACCCTATCAAGCAGCCAAAGAGTGGTAGGTCGATAGGTGGCTTGCTCGCCGCTGGCACTCAAAAACAAAAGGGGGTCCCCGCCAGCCGATAAGGCCGGTGCAAACTCACTGCCTGCGTCATTCGTTAGCGATACCATCGTCCCATCATTGACCGAGACCTGCCATAAGTCTTCGGCAAAGGTTTCAAGCGCCCAGTTTTCGCTTCGATTCGCTGAAAAAATTAACCCCGCGTTAGTATTCCAGACCAAGGGGCCTTGATGTTGAAAATCACCCTGCGTCAACTGAGTGGGCGTACCCCCCTCCGAGGGAACCACGAAAACATGACGAAAATCTGGTGCCACAATGCCCCGACCGTCAAACTGGTAGCGCACCGAGTCAATCACCTTGGCAGGCGACGCCCACTTTGCCCCTTTGGGCTTTTTAGGCGCTTGATACAAGGTGCTGCTATCGCTGCCTGCCTCTGCACGAATAAAGGCAATCTGACGATCGTCCGGGGACCATGCCAACCAACTCGGCGCTGTCGCAAGATCGACCACCAAGGCAGTTCGAGTCGAGGTTAACTCTAATATTTGAATCTGATGTCGGCGTCGCTCCCGAGTCACAAAAGCGATAGCCGTTCCTTGGTGATTCCACGTGGGCCAACCGTAACTTCCAAAATCTGCGATCAATGGTCGATGTCGGTCCGTTGTCAAATCAAAAAGCCAGAGAGAGACCCGAGTGGCATCACGCATCACATCGAAACTGCGACGCATGTAAAGTATTTTTTGCCCATCTGGCGAGACTTGGGGATAGCTCGCAAATTCAAGATCAAAGATATCACCGGGCTTCAGCGGCTCTTGGCTAATTTCCGCCGAGATGGACAAATTCATGCTCAGGATGGCAAGTCCAGCAGTGAGCATTGAGACAAACCGTTTCATACTGGTATCCTCGTTCCTCCCATTCATTGATGGATTACTATGCCACGCAGCGGTCAACACGACATCAATTCTTTCTCAATTGAAGCTTCTCAAGCCACGCTCAATGACCTGCAAGACCGATTAGAGCGCACCCGATGGCCAGACAGTATTGGTGAGCCTTGGGTCTATGGTAGCGACCTGGCCTTCCTAAAGTCACTGGTCAGCTACTGGTTGACGGAATACGATACCGAAGCGGCCCTCAACCGACTAAATCAACTTGACCAGTACACCCTGGATATCGATGGTCGAAAACTGCATTTCGTCCATGCGAAAAGCCCCCATGCTGATGCCCTGCCACTGGTTATGACTCATGGTTGGCCCGGATCCTTTGCGGAATTTGAGGCAATCATTCCTCGACTGACTCACCCCGAAACCTTTGGAGGGGACAGTACCGATGCGTTCCACGTTATCTGCCCATCGATTCCCGGCTACGGATTTTCCGACGCGCCCGACCAACCCGGCTTCGATCCCCGTTCTGTTGCGCAAGATCACATTCTGCTCATGCAACAACTCGGGTATCAGCGATATGGACTGCAAGGGGGTGACTGGGGCTCCGCGATCAGCAGCTGGCATGCGAAACTTGCACCCGATGCGGTGGCGGGTCTTCACCTTAACCTCATCTTCGCTCCCCAGCCCAAAGACGTCGCCGACCCCTTGGAGGGAGTCTCCGATGCGGAGAGAGCTCGACTTGCTAAGAGTCGGCTTCGCATGGTTGATGGGACCGGATATCAAGCTATTCAGGGTTCTAAGCCTCAGACTCTAGGGTATGGCTTGATGGACTCACCGGTAGGCCTAGCGGCTTGGATCATCGAAAAATTTCAACACTGGACCGACCCCAGCAAGTCGTTAACCGCCTCAGTTGACCGAGACCAACTACTCACCAATATCATGATCTACTGGCTGAGTGGCAATATCACAGCATCGACTCGTCTCTACTACGAGGCCGCCCACAGCGAAGCGAACTTATTTTTAGCAGGTCGAATCGAAACACCCACAGGCCACGCGGTTTTTCCGGGTGAATTGTACCTACCGCCAAGAGCCTGGGCGGAGCGGCAATATAACATTCAACACTGGAGCATCATGCCGCATGGGGGCCACTTTGCTGCCCTTGAAGTGCCCGACTTACTTGCCGACGATTTACAACACTTTTTCAAGCACTGTCGATCAGCAGCGCCTCGTGGCCAGCGGTGAGAATAGCTCAGTGAGGCGTTGCCTGGCTTAATGGCGTAGCCTATCGCTAAGGTATTGGCGTCATCCTTGCTATCCTTTCGAGAGCGGCCCGCACCAAGTTGTCAGCGCCCGATTCAGCTCTTTGAGTCATTGGCCGTCCCTGCACTGCCCACCGATCGAGTCGCCCATAGAAATAATAAAAGACTCACGCCGGTAAGCGAAGCGGCGAGAATAAAAGGGGCACCTGGGAAGTAAAATGATCCAGGATCACGAGAAAAATAGTCAAAGGTGATGGTCATCATCAGCGGGCTAACGATCGCCGTCAACGCCATCATGCTCCCCATTGCACCTTGCAGTTCACCTTGCTGTCGTTGGTCCACCGCAATGGAGGCCAATCCATTCATCGCTGGACCGGCCAAGCCACCCAATGCACCCACGGTTAAGAACAGATAAACCGCCGCTTCTGAGGACGCAAAGGCGTACCCCACAAAAGCCACGAGGTTACAACCGAGACCGATCAATCCTGAGCGCACATAACCCAATTTTGGTATCGCCCAGCGAATGAGCAACCCCTGACTCAAAATCATGAGCAGCCCAACATAACCGAGTGAGTAGCCCACCTGCTTTGGCGTCCAGTTAAAACGCTCAATCCCCCAAAAATTCCATACCGCCGGCAACACGTGATGCCCAAGATTGTAAAGAAACATCACCCCGATCATGGCATAAGCCACCTTAAACGATTGCATCGATCGTAATGAGGCCAAGGGATTGGCGCGCCGCCAATCAAAGGGACGCCGCAGTGGGCCCGCCAACGATTCAGGCAAGAAGATCAATCCCAGTCCTAGGTTGAGAATGATCAAACCCGCTGTGACAAAAAAGGGCACTCGAGAGCCAAACTCACCTAAAAACCCACCCAACACAGGACCGATGACAAATCCCAAACCAAAGGCGGCTCCCATCAAACCGAAATACTGGGCGCGCTCTGCTGGGGTAGTTCGGTCAGCAATATAGGCGTTGCAAGTGCTGAACGTTGCCGAGCCAATACCAGAGAGCAGACGGCCCACAAAAAGCAAAACCAGTGACTCTGCCAAACCCATTAAAATGTAATTACTGGCGAGCACCGCCAAACTCACCATCAGCACGGGTTTTCTCCCATAGGCGTCTGACAAATTACCCAGTACTGGCATGGCAAAAAACTGAATGCCCGCGAATACAAACATCAACGTGCCGCCGTAAACAGCTGCGGAGGACAAGGTTTCACCGGAAACCTCCATCAACAGATCGGGTGTCACAGGTAAGATAATGCCAAACCCAATCGAGTCAATGAGCGCCGTCGCCAGCACAATCCCAAATGCAAAACCCCTGCTCTCGGATCTCATTTAACCACCCTCTTTCCTACCCGTCCTCGGGCGTCGACGACCTTACCCTAGACATCCTTGACCCGCTAGAGTCAGCACCTTTGTGTTCCTCCTGCGAGGCCCTATTGAAGACAGCACGACAATGCGGAATGACGCTCAGTGAAGCCTCAGGACCGCAACCCCATTCCGGTTCTGCCTCACCACCGCCCCAGAGGAGGGCAAGAGCACCCTACTGGCTGCTCAAGCTGGCGTGAAAACGGCCTTTGCGCTCTGCCCGGCGCGTAGCAGGGTCAACATCACTGATGCGCCTCAGTGTGAGGGTGTCAATATCCCCAGTAAAGGCAAAATTATGCGGGTAAGGTCCGACAGGTGAGCCCGTGTCACGCCCCACATCAAATGTCTCTCCGCTCATCGAGAAGATTACAGGTACCGTTTTGGGAATATGTTCGCTTGCGGCGATGACGCCATTGACGTAAAGCGTTACCTGTCCCCCAGCACCAAATCCTCCCTCATGCTCATAGGCAACTTTGATACGATGATTCCCAGAGCTAAGTGGGACCTTTGCACGAGCAAAGGTCAATTCGTGACCGAACCAATTGTAGAGATAGGTTGGACAGCCACTTGGATCAAGGTACAGACTCCAGCCCGCCATATTACCGCCTTGACACGCAAGCACCCCTTGCCCCCTTTCTTCTGTCAACTTGAAGTGTGCCTCAATCTCATAGGACACGTTCTTTAAATTGATCACCGCATGTTCAGGCATGCGCACATGAAAGCGGTTGTACACCATTTCATCATGCCCCTCTAATGCATGAGGCACCGCATAATCTCCACCGCGCCGAGCCGATGCATCCCTTAATGGGTAAACCGCCATTCGCTCAGCCTCAGCGTCAAAAAGGTCCTTTAACGCTTGCAGACGTTCCGGATACTGCGCTGCTAAATCATTGGCTTGACTAAAATCGTCTTCGATGTGGTAGAGCTCCCAGACCTCGTCTGGACCGTCGAATTCGTATCCAGCAAACCTTATCCAAGGCAAACGGCCATGGAAGCAGGAGGCAATCCAACCCTCGTGATAGATGGCGCGATTACCCAGAATCTCAAAATATTGCGTTGACCGATGACTCTCAGCGGTAGCGTCTCGACAACAATACAACATACTGACGCCATGAACTGGCATTTGGTCGATCCCATTGACCTGATCCGGTGGTTCGATACCCGCGGCATCAAGAATCGTGGGCATGAGATCGACCACGTGATGAAACTGTGTCCTTAGCTCTCCCTCAACCCCTGCCAAGCCTTTCGGCCACGACACGGCGAGCGCATTGCGCGTTCCGCCAAAGTGCGAAGCAACTTGCTTCATCCATTGAAAAGGCGCATCTAAAGCCCAAGCCCAACCCACGTTAAAGTGATTTTCGCAACGGTCAGAACCGAAGTCGTCCATATGCGCTAACAACCACTCCGGATCCTCGTGCACCCCGTTTTGAAAAGACGGCGCGCTCCAGGCACCGTGAATCGTTCCTTCCGCAGAGGCGCCGTTGTCACCCGTCAAATAAATCACCAAGGTATCGTCAAACTCACCCAGCGCCTCAAGGGTTTGAAATACTCGGTCGACCTGGGCGTCTGTATGAGCTAAGAATCCGGCGAAAACTTCCATCAATCGGCTCGCTACAGGTTTGTATCGATCTGGGTACTCCTTCCAACTGGGTACTTCCTCGGGCCGATCCGTTAACGTCGTGCCAGCTGGGATCACGCCGCGAGCCATCTGACGATCAAAAATTTCTTGCCTCAACGCATCCCAACCTTGGTCAAACCTCCCCTTAAATGGCGCTATCCATTTTTCATCGACGTGATGCGGTGCATGCACCGCCGCTGGCGCAAAGTAACAAAAGAACGGTTTGTCCGGCGCAGCAGCTTTTTGACGTTGAATCCAGGCTATTGTCTGATCGGCAAGATCTTCGGTGAGATGATATCCCGGCTTGTCGAGGTGCGGCTCAATGGGGGTGGTTTGATCATAAACCGGGGGTTCCCAATGACTGGCTTCAGCACCTAGGATTCCGTAAAACCGTTCAAATCCCATCCCAGTCGGCCAGCGATCGAAAGGACCTGCGGGATTCTGCTCCCAGCTGGGTGTTAGGTGCCATTTACCGAAGCAGCCTGTTGAGTAACCATGCTGCTTGAGGATTTCAGCGACCGTCGCACTTTCTTTTGGAATCGCGCTGTCATAGGCCGGAAAACTATTGGCTATCTCAGTTATCCCTCCCATGTGGACGCTATGATGATTCCTTCCCGTTAACAGCGTAGCCCGGGTTGGAGAGCAGAGGGCTGTGGTATGAAATTGGTTAAAACGCAGCCCTCGATTTGCGATTCGATCAACACCAGGCGTTGGAATCGGACCACCGAAGTTTTCAACACTTCCAAAACCGACATCATCAAGCATTACCACCATAATATTTGGTTTGCCTCTGGCCGGGTTCGATAGCGTCATCGGCGCGGGTTCCGCATCCTGATAAAGCCGTTGGATCCTGCCAGCAAACGCCTTCGACGGTATTGGTATTTTTTTCATCCCGCATCCTTATGTCTGCCCAAGACAGGGCTACCCACCATCTGCCTATCCACGACCTCAGGTTTTATCAACGCTGAAAACTCGCTAGATCGAATAATTTCAACAATTGCCGAGCCTCATCTCGATGCCTTTCCGGGAAGCGACTCTGCTGGGCTAGCACCGCTGACAGATCGAGCTTTCCGGCCAATAATTTTGCCCAATCTGGCTTCGATACGTTGAGTACAATCTGGCAACGGTCTGACGACACGGGCACAGCCACACCGTGACGAATGATCAGTCCCGCGTCGGTACCATCGTCAAACACAAAACCAATACTGCCTCGGGTTTCACCCGCTAATTCAGCATTGAGCAACACTCGTAATATCGCAACCCACCGCGCCCCTGAAGTGCTCAAGACTTCAGCCTCGCGAAATCGATGTATCCGAAAGCGGGACAGGTCGATTTGCCCTCCCAGCTCTAACGCTCTTGTCAGACACCAATTCCTAACATTGGCCGATGGCGAGCAGTGGGCAAGTTTTCGAAGCAAATCTGCCAAGCGGGCCTGGTCCTCTGAGGTAGACTCTGATGAGGGATAGCGAACCAATGCCTCCGCCAATTCTAGGCCCCACCTCAAATCCCCTGCTCCGATGGCCTTATCGACCAGGGTCCGCACCGACTCCAATCCGCCCATCGCATCGATCAACTTGAGACTCCTACTCGATGGCTCCTCTGGAAAAAGCTTGGCCGCGTCTTCATCAAACCAACCAAAAAGCCCGGTATACACTTGGCGAATATGATGCTCGACAACACCGTACAGCTGTTGCGTATGGAAATCCTCTTCGTAAACTGCCGGTAAGGTAATCTTATGAATCATTTCATCTAGCGAATATCCCTGATTTGCATGACGCACGGTTTGATCCCAGATAAATTGAATACTATCCCGGTAACGCTCGATAGCTTGGTGAATGGCCGCTCTCCCCGACATCGGTGGGCCATGGGCACAAATTTGGTGTTCAACTTCTAGATTCGCTAAATCATCCAATCCGTTGAGGAGCACCCTCGGGTCTCGATACTCCTCCCCACGGATTGCAAACACATTAAACAATACCGGCCAAAAAATGTTATTCACCGCAAGATCGAGGCTTGGGAAATAGATGGTCACAGAGTCTGTGGCATCAGACGGAGCGAGATAAAATTCGACCGGGAGGCCTGCAATATCCGTTTTAAACTGAGCGTCAAAAGCATGGGTGACGGGCAAATGTCCTGGGGTATACGGTGCATGGCTTGGATTCCGATAATGTAGCCCTAATCCAATATTGACCAAACCATCGGGCCCAGACTCTGGCAACTGCATCGCAAACTGATGCACCATACCCCGTGAGCCGCGAGGCCCTACTTCTCCGCCGAATCGCTCTAAATTTGCGGTGATTCCTGCATGGCCGTAGATCGGGAACTGATCATCCCCTCGGTCCGCTACGATGGCCGAGGTGCCAGCAACGTAGTGAAAATGACTATAAATACACGCAACAATCGGAGCGTCGGTGTGATTACGCAACTCTGCAATCGCCGCTGCCATTTCCTCGTGACACTCTCCGGTATCGATGGCAATAACACCCTCTGGAGCCAGCACAAAGGTTTGATTAG
>NZGC01000063.1 GCA_002689445.1 Gammaproteobacteria bacterium | reverse complement strand
GTTGGCATTTGGTTTACCAGCCTTGGTGTGTCTACGATGGCATTCAACCTAAATGGATTTAACTTTAACCAATCTATCCTTGACAGTAGCAATCGTGTCATTCCTACTTGGGCTGACATTCTGAACCGTCAAGGACTTGGAATGGAAGTAATGCATGAGCGGAATGCTCATAACTTCCCACTCGATCTAGCCACCCATACAGCTCCTTCTATTGGATAATTCCTATGTCTATGGCATATCGCGGCGAATCTGCTGACATTACTGTTCAGTACATGACTTCAGCCGCAAATAACGACTATCTCTTTCCCTGCTATTGCGGTCGGGGAGACAGTGCTGGTGATGGCGGTGTTGCTCAACAAGCCGTCCAAGCACAACTTCTCAGTCCTCATGGAACTGAACTTACCGCAACTTACGGACTCTAAAAACTAACTATACAAACTATTTAATTTAATGTTTAACAAAATTGCTCTTTCTACCCTCGCGGTGTCTGCTTTCGCACTGCCTGCTGCTGCAGGTGTTTATGTGAACGTCGAAGCTAACCAAGGCTGGTCCGGTGAGGACTATCAAGGTGCTCTGCTGGAGACTCACGTGGGCTATGAAAATGCTTTGGGTGACAGCGCTAGCTGGTACATCCAAGGCGGTCCTGCCGTGTCTTTCCCCGATGACGCTGAGCAAGTCGGCGCTGCCTCTGGCAAAGTCGGCATCGGTGTCGATGTGACTAAGAAGCTTTCCGTCTACGGTGAGCTGGCTGCCATCACTCCTGAAGGTCTTGAACTGGAAGGTCTCGGCGTTGGTGCAAAGACTGGCTTCAAGTACAAGTTCTAATGTCTCTATACAACTCACTTAAACCGGGTTCATCCCCTAAGAAAAAGAAAGCGTCGAAGCCTAAGTCAGTTGAGAAACCCAAATCATCTTCGATGAAGACGAAAAAGGTTCAAAACAATTACGCTCGACGCGTCTAAGTAACGTACGTTCATCCTACATGGAAGACAACATCTACGAAATACAGTTTACTGCCACCTCTATAAGAATGCTATACAAAGCCGTTTGCTTCGCCCTTGACCAATGGCCAGGCGGAGACCCAACTGAGCAAGAGTATTATGTAATTCTGAGAGATAGCTTAAAGCGTATCCTCCTAGAAGAAACATTCATGCTGGACGCATAACTCTCACACCATGGAACGGGGGTGTGGTACTTCATGGAGATTTAACATGCCTAATGTTGAACTGCAAGCTCGCGTTAAAGAGCAAGTGGCTGCTGTCAAAGCAGCGAAGCTGAAGTATCGCGGCGTTGCTTACCTTCTAAAAACTAAGTAGGTAGACCTAACGGGGAGGTGCAATTCCTCCCCTGCTTATTGGCATTGGCCCGTACGCGGATACCCTTTGCCGTCTAGACGGTGGGATAGACCACAATTTAATTTATCAAGCTTGGTAGAAACGTACATACTATTTTCTACTTTTAAGGACTAATCATGTCTGATATGCTAGTAACTAGTCTTGGTACACAGAATAATACCGGGACTACTCCTCTAGAACTTACCACTGCTTACAATACTAAGTACGACACTTATCTGAAGCTGTTTAGTGGTGAGATGTTCAAGGCGTATGAAAGCGCCTGTATCGCTAAAGATACTGTTCAGAACCGCACTCTGACTTCTGGTAAGAGTCTGCAGTTCATCTTCACCGGTCGTATGGAAGCTGGGTATCACACCCCTGGCGACCCGATCCTGGGTGAAAACAATCCGCCTTTGGCAGAAAAGACGATCCTGATGGATGACTTGCTCATCTCCAGCGCTTTCGTCTACTCCCTCGATGAGACTCTTGCTCACTACGATCTGCGTTCTGAGATCTCCAAGAAGATTGGACACGCTCTCGCAGAAGCTTATGACAAGAAAGTCTTCCGTACTATTGCTCGTGCTGCTCGTAGTGCACACCCTGTGACCGCAGCTCCTGGCCCTGAGCCCGGTGGTTCGATCATTCAACTGGGTGCCAACAATGAGTACAACGCTCAATCCCTGGTTGATGGTTTCTTTGAAGCCGCAGCTATTTTGGATGAAAAGAATGTGCCTAAGGAAGGCCGTACCGCTGTGCTGTCCCCGCGTCAGTACTACGCACTGGTTTCCCAGACTTCTTCCAACATCCTCAACCGTGACTTCGGTTCCTCACAAGGCAACCTGAACTCTGGTGAAGGTCTGTATGAGATCGCCGGTATCTCTATCCGTCGTTCCAACAACCTGCCTTTCCTGGTTACCGGTTCTGACAGCAACAGCGTTGCTTCAGTTAATGGTGAGAACAACGATTACACCGGTGACTTCCGCACTTCTTGCGGACTGATCTACGCCCGCGATGCTGCTGGTGTTGTCCAAGCCGTTGGTCCCTCTGTTGAAACCACTGGCTCTGACATCCGCACCATGTACCAAGGCGATCTGATCGTCGGTAAGGTTGCAATGGGCGCTGGTACTCTGAACCCCGCTGCTGCTATCGAACTGCAATCCGCCCGTAGCTGATAAGGAGGACTATTAAATGTCTCTTATTCCTGGTGTATTGCGTCGCGACTCAGTGACTAACGGTATTGGCGGACTCGACAGCACCACCATGAACCCCCCTACTCCCCAAGAGTATGGACGGGTTAGTGGTGATGATGCTGACGGGTCTTCCAGCACCGTTGGTTGCTGGGGCGGAACTGGCTCCAATCAAACTGACCTTGGTGGTCTCTAATTAATTATTAACTATGGCAAATTTCTCTGCAGCAGCCGGAGATGGTGGCGTTTCGGGTCCTACTAGCCCTACGCCTGCCACGCCTCAACTCCCGCTTGCCACGGTTACCGGTACTCTCGAAGGTGGTGACCGTTATGCTACTCACGCGACAGCTAACCAAAAAGGTACAGCTATTCGCCACTCGGTAGCTCAAACGCAGGGTGGTACTTCTTGGGACGGCAGCAACGATACCACTGGTAATCGTTCTGAAGTCTATTCCGAAACTCTGAACCTCCGCATGGCTTATGGCGGCGGCGCAGGTATTGGTCAAGATTGCGACTCTCCCGCTATTGATGAAAGCAGCAGCGATACCAATCGTACTGCCTGATCTTTTAGTAAAAAATTTTTCACGGGGGATCTTCGGGTCCCCTTTTTTTTATCCCGATAGATATGACATCAACTCCCACGACAATTGATGACGTGACCGAACTCTCCGCTGTTAATTCCATCCTGGGAGCTATCGGCCAATCGCCTATTAACGAGCTGGACTTTTCTAATCCAGAGATAAGTTTTATTTATAACATCCTTAAAGACGTTAATAGGGACATCCAAGATGAAGGTTGGATTTTTAATACAGAGCATCATTACACACTGAGCCCTGACGCTAACAACCAAATTGCACTACCTTCTAACATTCTACGGATGGATGTTACCGATGGTCAAAACAACCGAGTGACTAATGTTGTGAAACGTGGAGGTAAACTCTACGACAAAGTAGAGCACAGCTACAAGTTCACTAAAGATCAACACCTAGACATTGTTTGGCTCTTTGAATTCAGAGATCTACCCAGTGTTTTCCAACGCTATATCACCCTTAGAGCGTCTACCCGAGCCGCATCACAACTCGTTTCCAGCCCTGAGCTGACCCAAATGCTTGCACAACAGGAGGCATTTGCTCGTGCTTCATGCATGGAATATGAATGTAATCAAGGTGATTACTCAGTAATGGGTCACCCTGAAGGCACTAAATATCAGTCTTATCAACCTTCAATGGCTTTGAACCGTTATGCCTAGTATTTCCCAGACGATTCCTAACTACATCCTAGGGATATCTGAACAACCTGATCAGCTAAAACTGCCGGGTCAAGTAACTGATTTGAATAATGCTTACCCTGACGTTACCTCTGGTCTAGTTAAGCGTCCGGGAACTAAACTGCTGTCTGCAATGACTAATGCAGTTGATGATGGTAAGTGGTTTGATATTTACCGTGATCAATATGAGCAATACATGTGTCAAGTAACCACGACTGGATCAGTTAAGGTCTGGCGTTTAGTTGACTATAGCTACGTTTATATCCTCTCCATTCAAAACGGTAGCTCTGGTATTCCTAACGGTAGCTTCACCAATGTTGCTGTAACTGGTGGTACTGGTTCTGGAATGACGGTTGATTACACCGCTTCAGGTAACTCAGTCACTGCTGTAAGTATCAACACAAATGGTGTTGGTTACTCCCGTAATGACATTTTAGGTATCACTGGCTATGGCGGTGTACAAATCAAGATTGACTACGACAACGCTGCTGGTGAAGAGGTAGACGTTTCCTATGAAGGTGGTGGCTCTAGCTTTCCTTATTTGGTTCACACAGATCCAGACGACATTCAAACTCTTACTGTTAACGATTACACCTTCATTACCAATAGAAGCATCCCAACAGCAATGGCTGCTGCTACTTCTACTGCTCGCCCTAATGAAGCCTATGTAGATATTCTCCAGATTGCATACAACAAAACTTACACGTTCCGCTTACTTAATAGTTCTGGTGGTGTTATTGCTACAATTAACAGTTCTAAAACTCCTGCTGACACTACGGCTGGTGAAGTTAAAGCTAGTGATATCCTAAGTCAATTTAAGACAGCTGTAGACGGTACATCACACGGTGGTAGTAATTTCAGTTCCACTGTTATTGGTAACGGCCTTTACATTACTCATGCCTCTCAAGTATTCTCTCTTGATACTCCTGAAGCTCAGCTAGTTAACGTCTTTACTTCTGAAGTAGAACTAGTTAGCCGTCTTCCTTACCAGTGTAGGCATGGCTATGTAGCTAAGATTGTTAATAGCAGTGCTGACTTGGACGACTACTACGTCCGATTTAAGGGTAACAATGATATTGATGGTGAAGGTGTCTGGGAAGAAACAATCCAACCAGAAACTAGAACTACTATTGATAACACTACGATGCCTTATCAGCTTGTACGACAGGCTGACTCAACCTTTAAGGTGTCTGCAGTTGATTGGGGACAGCGTGATGTAGGTGACGAAACTACTTCACCTAGAGCTTCATTCCTCCCTCCTTATAATCATGACACTGGCGCAGAAGGTACTGGTAAAAAGATCAACAAGATGCTGTTCTTCAGGAACAGGCTTGCCATCCTCAGCGATGAAAACATCGTTATGTCCAGACCAGGTGACTTCTTTAACTTCTGGTCTAAGACAGCATTTACTACATCTGGGGTCGATCCTATTGACCTGTCCTGTTCCTCTACTACACCTGCTGTTCTTTACGACGGTATTGAAGTTAATACCGGTCTGATTCTATTCTCCAGAACTCAGCAATTCATGCTGGTTACTGATGCTGATACCTTGACAGCAGACACTGCGAAGATCAACGTACTCAGTCAATATAACTACGATGAAAATACCAGACCAATTAACATTGGCACTACTATTGCTTTTGTTAATGACTCCATCACTCATAGCCGTTTGTTTGAAATGACACGGATTGCTCGTGAAGGCGAGCCTGAAGTGTTGGAGCAAAGCAAGATTATCTCTACTAAGTTCCCTGCTGGTCTGCGGACTATCGCTGACTCTAGAGAGAATAGTCTTGTGCTATTTGGTTCTAAAACTCTTTCTCCTGAGCTATGGGGTTATAAGTACTTCAACCGTGGAGATCAACGTGTTCAGTCTGCCTGGTTTAGGTGGACGATGAGTGGTGATATTGTCCATCAATGCATCCTTAAAGATAACATCTTCTTTGTTATCAGGAACCAAGTACCTGGAGGATCTACTTATGCTTATACCTTGCATAAGCTAAACCTTCAAGAACGAGATAAGGAGTTATCTATTCAAGGTGAAAATAAAGAAATCAGAATCTTCCTTGATCATCGTGTAACTGTCTTGGCTGAAGATATCACCTACAACTCAGCTACTAAGAAATCTACCTTTACTACCCCAATTCCTGCTTATGGAACTTACGTTGTCTATACCTTGGAAGATGGGAACAATACAGGTAACGCCACTTACCCAACAGTGGACGGCTCTAATCTTGTGGTTGATGGTGACTGGTCCGATACTGATCTGACAGTAGGCTTCGAGTACACCATGAATGTCATGCTGCCTACTATCTACTATCAGACACAACAGGATGAATCATTCCGTGCGGATGTTCATGCCTCACTGGTGGTACACAGAATGAAGCTGGACTTTGGCCCTGTTGGTGTGTTTAAAACCACGCTACGGCGTAAGGGTAGAGTTGATTACACCAAAACATACAACGTAGCAGTGTTGGGTGCATACGAACTGGGTGACTTGCAGGTTGCAATGACTAAGCAAATGTCTATCCCAGTGTATGACCGCAACACTAACTGCACGTTGGAACTTATTTCACAACATCCTTCCCCCGCTTCGCTATATGGAATGTCTTGGGAGGGCGACTTCTCTAGACGATTCTACGAACGTGCCTAATTACATCCACCCACCCACCTTAGAAGCAGCTATTGAAGTTGCTAACAATCTCCGCCCCGAAGACCGCAGTGAAATTGAAGAGGGTCATGGTGAAGATCCTCTTCAGCTGCTGGCTGAAAGTGTTTGGGCAGAAGGAACTGTTTATTTCACCGTGCCTAACGGCAAGGCTGCCGGTATGGCAGGTGTAGAAGAAAACGGAATGATCTGGATGTTATGTACTCCAGCCATTGCTGAATACCCTGTCACTTTTGCTAGAGAAGCTAAACGCTTTGTAGACAGCAGAAATGAACCCCTTCTGTGGAATGCTGTGGATAAGCGTAATGTTGTTCACATCAAACTACTCCGCTTTCTGGGCTTTAAGTTCTTACAAGAATTTGAGCATGGCCCCAACAAACTAACCTTTATTGAATTCTGTAAGATTAATGGCAGGACCAACTAGTACTCTTTCATACCTTGCACAAGCTACGGGAGGACAAACTCCCACGCAAATTGCTTTCGGTGGCGGCTTAAATACGGGAATACAATCTGCAGGCGCAGGAACAGCTAAAAGCGGTGGCATCTTTGGTATGTCCAACGCTGGTGCTTTAACCGCTGTCGGTACAGCATTTGGTTTAGCTGGTGATATTGCTGGCATCTTTTCTCAAGACGCTCAAGCTAATGCTGCTAACTACCAAGCAAAACTTCAGCATCAATCCAACCTACAAACTTGGAAGTTCAGGAACGATGAAAGCCTGAGGCAAAGCCTTTGGCAGATTGATGACTGGGCTAACAAGAATATCTCTCTCCGTAAGAACTGGAACGCTCAAGTTGATGCATACGACTTTCGTAAGAACGTCTTTGACCGAACAAACGAGAACCTTATGGCGGCAGCTGATTCTGCCTATAAGCGTTCCTATACCAACTTCCAACGTCAGCAAGATCAAGCTGGTCTAGCTGATGAAGCTTCAATGCGTGAATATCTTTCTGCAATTGGCACCCGTTTCAACGAACAAACAGGTGGCTCGGCTGCACGCCGTATGTGGAATGACGATGTTACCCAAGCTCTCAACACAAGAGACTCGTTGCTGATGCGTCGCGATGCGATGAAGAACCTGGAAGATACCTACGACGATACAAATATTCGACTTACCAGCGGTCTTAACAACGCTTGGGCTGCACTTGGTTTACCGCCAATTCAACCAACAATGCTTGCTGAACCCTTCCTTGCACGTGGTCCTTCTACTTCACCGATGCGGGCTGCACGAGTTGACGGTTCTAACTGGACTGATTGGGCGAAAGCTGGTGGTAAAGCTGCTTTGTCTATTGCTGGTGTTCCTGGTGGTTTACAGAACTTCTTCCTTTGAACTAAATGAAAAGACGACTTTATCAAGCCTCCTCTACCAATAATGCACCCAGTCCTGTAAGCGTTCCTGACTTAAGCAATGCCATGAGGCAGCAAGCTCAAGAACAGCTTAGGGATGACCAACGGCAGCAGGCGCATAGTGCACAACAGAATAAGTATATGCAGCAACAAGCGCTGCGTACAGAGCAAGAACTTAAGGCACGTCAATCAGAACTAGTTCAGTGGGGTAAGTCAGTAGTAGAAGATTCTGCTGACTTCTTTGCAGGTATTCAGGAGTGGTCTGGTACTGCTCAGAAACTTGGTAACTACTTCGCTAAACAAGCTGACGAAAACGATAAGGCGATGTGGCTTGCAAAGGCCATGGAGGACTATCAAATGACGCCTCCTGATACATCCATGCTGGAGATGAAAGAAGGCGCCTTAGAGGCCGGGGAAATAGCCGCTGCGAGCACAGCTCGTGAAGCTATCAACGCCGGTATGCCTAACTACGCTGCAAACATCCGTGGCGCTAGTCATTCAGGTAAGCAGGTTTATATCTCAGAGATTGCCAAGCTTCATGGTCAGTCCTATCAACCGTGGCTTGGAGAACAGTTCCGTTCTAATGATCGACAAACTTTCAAGCTAAGGACTCCACAAGGCATCGTTGAAATGACGCCTATGGAGGCTGGTCAATCACACGATCCTCATATCCAAGCAGCTATGGCTGCCGCTCTACGCCCGCAGTACTTCACTGCCTCTGGTATGAGTGGATTGGACAGGGATGTAGTTAATAAGTACTTCATGCCTGAAGGTGTGAAAGGTGAGCAAGAAACTCTTAAGCAACTGAACAAAGCAGGTATTCAAGTACGTGCACAGGAATCACGTCAGCAAGCTGAACACACCTTGTACATGAAAGGGAATCCTGGATTGTTCATTACCCAATGGACTGGTACACCTGATAAATCAGGCGTCAAAAATATGACGTTTGATTCAGCTCATACAGCACTAGAACAGATCTATGTAGGTCAGCTGCAAAACGGCGCTAAGTCCAAGGCTCAAATCCTCAGTGAACTTGAGAATTCTGAACTACCTTATAAAGAAGGACACACCTATAAAACCTGGCATAAAAAGCGTTATGACAAGTTAGTAGAAACTCTGCGTAAAGCTGAGAAATCTATGTCTGATGCAGATGATGAAGCAGATGCACTAGAGAAGAAAGCTGATGAAGATCAACTCCTAAACCTTATTGGTGGTAGTAAAGAGAAAGCTATTAAAGCTCAAGCTAAGTTCTTTTCTCGTTGGAAGACTACTAGCCCTGCGATTGATCTAGTCATTAACCGGTTTAACCAAACCGATATGGGAGCAGCAGTTGAAGTAGAGCAAGCTAGGAAGCGTATTGCTACTGGTGTCTTTACTGAAGCTAACGCTAACGCTCTCTCCCACAAAGCACAGCAACTTCTGCAGAACGATATTCAGGTATGGCGTGCTCGTCAAGCTGGCGGTCATGACCAGGCTATGGGTCAGTTCCAAGACATTGTTAAAGACAAACTTGGTATTACTGACAAGAACATTGATCTTGAAGGCGATGGCGCATTCATTGTTCAAGAGATGTACCAGGACTACCTGACTTACATCGAGACCTCTGATGCTCCTGATGATGCAACCAAGCGCAGGCTTGCTCAAGAGTTTGTTAAAGAAAAGTACATTGGTAAGAATGGTGCTGGTGGTGAGTTTAGAGATCCTCAAAGTAAATACTATATTGATGGTTCTGGTTTCCCGCATTACTTTAAGAAGTCCTTTGGCGGTACCCGCTCTGAAGTAGAAGCTGCTTGGCAGCACCAACAGAATGTCCGCAGGGATATGCTTAAGCGTGACCCTGATTCATACCGTAAGCCTGGTTATGTAGACGGCGGTGTGGCCCGTAACTGGGTAGAGAAATACAACTCAACACCCCCTGAAGCCTACGACTGGCCTGCTGAAGTTAATGCTATCCATAAGCTCCATCCTAGTAAGCCAAAGCTAGAGATCTTTAACGAGATGATTAGAGCTGCAGGACAAGATCCTGTGCTGGATAAATTCCAAAACATACCTCTTATTGAAGGTATGACGCCGGAAGAATCCGCTCAAATGGATCAAATCCTTAACACCTCTAACTCTACTGGTGAGACTAGTAACCGTCTGCTTTACAACACCTCAGCACGGCAACAAGTTCCTACTTATACCCAACGTCCTGAATACGGCTTGATCCAACAAACTGTCGCTACTCTCCCCACTATGGATGAGGCGGATGCAAGCGCATTCCTTCAGTATTACAGGCGTATGAAAGAGGAAGGTAACGCTGTAAAAGTCTACAACGATGCCACGATTCCTGAGTTAATGCAGCAAGTAGTGAGTCTTACTACTGCATATAACGACTACGAATCCTTACACCCAATTATCGACAAAGCGATAGGAGATAACGGCTTGAACCCATCTACCGCATTTGCGGTGTTGGCCTTAAGCACTGGTACCGGTCCTGCAGGAATAATGGATATGAGCCTATCTGATATGCAAACTAGATTGCGTCAATATGGTGGCATCTATGCACGAGAAACTGGCAATACAGAAGCTTTAAGGACAACACAAATTCGACGTACAAACTACGACCCATTCTTTGGTGGTGTTAGTGACGCCAGTACTGGTTACGTCCAGGAAGGCGACCTGATTGCTGCATCTGATGGATTCATGATGCACAAGCTAACTCCAGTGTCTAGTGGTCGATTGACTTATCAGCCTACTGATTACATGGATATGGCTAAGATCATTGTTGGAGAAGCTAACCTTTCTAATGATGATATCTTCTTAGTTGCTGCAACGCTTATCAATCGCCATACTCAAGGCTATGAACAAGCTACCAGTATTCGTGATGTAGGCAATCAACCGGGTCAATACGAGGCTCATAAATACGGCATCCAGAACATCCGGGTCAATAACAAGCATCGCAGTATATATGACCTAATCAGTTCTGAAGAAGGTCAAAGAAAAATCATCCGTGCTTTGCAGATCCTACGAGGTAGGACTGATTTCAAAGGTACTTCAATGTATGGCAACCGTTCGTCATCCGATGTTCAATTCGGTGAAAGAGGGAACTATGCACACTATAAAAACCAATACTCCAGATTTGATCCACCGCCGTCAGTCATACCCTTGGATTGGCAACGAGTAGTGTTACCTGAATAACTATGCAACAACCCGCATCGGGGTTGTCTGATGACCAGTACAACGATCGATTACGTGAACTGGAAGAGGAAGAGAATGCCAAGCGTGAACAGCTTAAGCAATTAACTCAACCTGATCAGGCAGCTCCCGTACCTGCTACGGCAGAAGAGCAACCTGTACAACAAGAACAACCAGCACAAACTGCTCAGGAAACTACGGTTACTGAGGAAGCTGCTGAACCCCAAGAGCCTGAAGGGGAACCTAAAGAAGGCATGACTATTGAAAGTCTAGATGAATCGCAAGCTGGACGATTAGGTGCCAACTTTATCCCTGGACAACAAATCCGGGATACAGCTATGGACGTTGTGGATGCTGCCGGGAATGCGGTAGGCATCCCTGAAAACATCATGAATCACCCCCTCAAGCAAGCAATGAGGGATCCATTGAAACCCCTTGCTCTTGGTATGGGGGACTTTGGCCAGCGTGTACTAGACAAACTCACTCCATTCAAGATTCCAGAGATTCCTCAATACGAGAATCAAAGCTTGCAAGGCATGAGAGATATTGCCTCGATTGTTATGCCTGCTATCTATATGAAGCAATACGCCGTCAAAGGCGGTGCTGCTGCTCATAGCCGTCTTCAATGGAGTTTAGGTAACGACAAGCTTTTCAAGGCAATCTCGTTAATTGGTATTGATGTTGGAACCGGCGCTATTGCTGATTCCTTCGACCCTGATGAAGATGGACACAACGCAACTGGAACACTCAAGAAAGCATGGCCAAAAACCTGGGGTTGGATTCCCGATAGTTGGGCTACTTTGGACAGCGATAACGCTGACATTAAGCACAAAAAGCGAGTCCAAGAAGGCGCTTATTTGGGTCTTGCACTTGGTATGTTTGAAGGCTTCGCTAAGCTTATCGGAGCTAAAAAGAAGAGCTATAACGCTTACGGATGGGTTCCTGAGAACGAACGTCAAACAGCTTATCTGCAGTTAGAAGGTGAAGAGAACATCATTGATGTTAAAAACATGTCTTCGCTGCAGCAAGCAGAGAAGTACTACACCACTAATGCTGAAACCACTGGTAGCCCTTTCAAGTGGAGTGATCTAAGCAAAGATGAGAAAGATCAGTACGTGCAAAGCATGCGCGATCGTGGTCTGATTGAAAGCGTTTTTGACACACCGCAAGAGATTGCTGAGGCACACGTCACACGTGCACAGATCAAGCGTGATGAGATGCTCGATGGTCTTGGTGATGTACGTAAAGAAGCTGATCCCAACCCAACTGAGCCACAACTCGGTAACCACGATATGTTTACCCACCGCGAGCAAGGCGGTGTTACTAGGGACAACATGGGTATCTACGGAGCCCAAACTGACCAGGCACGTATTAATGGAAACCATGGAACCCGTAAGGGACGGCTTGGAAGTGTCTATACAGAGCCAGCTTTGGAGAATGGTCTGCAGCTGAGCACCCAACAACTCCGCAAGATCTACAAGAAAGCAGCCCAACAACTCCGTGCTTATGACGGTATTGATTACAAGGGACCTGATTTCTATCTCTCTAGTAAGCAGATCAGTGAAGCAGGTGATGAGCTAGCTGCACAGTGGCTAGACCCATCGATGACAGCTAAAGAGCTAAAAGAGAAACTTGATGCTTGGAAAACCAACACCTATGAAGGTGTGCAATACCTTGACGATCAAGCTTATGACGCAGCTATCAAGGCAACTAAAGGGTATTTCCGGCAGTACCTTGAGATGGATGAAATCAAAGCAGCTGCCATTCTCAATCACTCCTTAGCAGGACAAGTCTCTGACGTTGCTGAAACAGTACGCCACATGAGTGGTACTGAAGCAGTAGCCCGTGCTCAGGAAATGATCATGACTCGTTTGGAGTACTTGATGGCTGAGAAGGGTGTTGCTTCTTATATCAAAGGCCGTGGACTGAACATGGCAAACCGTTGGAAGCGCATGAAAAATGCGAACCAAGTCATTGCTGGTGTCCAGAACGGTGAGATCGAAATGGCTGAGCTCATCAAAAAGAAATATGGTGATGCTAAGCAGACTCTAGAAACCCTCCGGGGTATTAACAAAGAACGTCCTGAGTTCCTTGGACCGATGATGTTGGCTTACGAGCTAACAAACGGCAAGATCCACACCATGGATCAACTTAACAACATTGTTAAGAACAACATGGGGACAATCAGTAAAGCGTTTGTTGATGGAGCTCCTGAGATTCCGTCAATGGTTGTTGATGCTTTGATGAGTAACTACTACAACTCACTTCTGACCAGTATCTCTACTCCTGCTAAGGCAGGTTTAGGTAACTTGGTACAGATGGCATTGAAGCCTCTCAACCTATTCCTTGGCAGTGCTGTCACCTTAGATGGTAAGACACTGCAGCGTGGCTGGATTCAATACTCTGCATTTGGTGAATCCCTTAGCCGTGGCTTTGAGCACATGGCAAAGGTCTTCAGTATGGCTGCTGAAGATCCGAACAGTGTTAGCTACATCATGAGGGATGACCTTGTGAAGGTTAACAAGGACAACCTGATGCTGAATAAAGCATACGCTGAAGCTGCTGCTGATGCAGGTAACGATGGTCCTTTGGCATTGGTCACAATGCTTGAGGAAATTAACGACCTTGCTGAGCACCCATGGCTTCGCTTCGGTGCTAACGCAATGACCGCATTTGACGGATTTACCCGTGCAATGATCGGTTCATCTGAAGCGCGTATCCGTGCTTTTGATCGACTGCGTGCAGCTGGCGTAGATGTAACTGAGAAAACACTTAAAGAAGCTACTGAAGTTGAGTACGCCAAACTCTTTGATGACACTGGGATGATCACGGATGATGCCGTGGATTACTCATCTCGTGAAGTGGCTCTGAGTCTGGATAACCGGGGTGTGGATGCTCTCAACAAGATGATTAAACACTTCCCCCTTCTGAAAGGCTTCCTGCTGTTCCCACGTACTGCAGCTAACGCTGTTGGCGTCTTTAACCAGTCGCTGCCGTTGTCTGCCTTTGCTAAGGACATCAACGAACTGGCTTACCGCCCTACCAAATCTTTTAACGGTCCTGAGATCGAACGCATCCTGTCCTCTCGTGGCATCTCCACTGAGGGAGACGTGATTGCCAAATTTAAGACACTGAAGAAAGAGATCCTTGGCCGCAAGGCTATGGGTATGACCTTTGGCTTAGGTGCCAGCTACCTGTTCATGCAGGACCGCCTGCGTGGCGATGGTCACTGGAAGAAAGAAGTCCAGAAAGTCCGCCGTGAAGCCAATTGGCAACCCCGTACCTACAAGGGATGGGACGGCAAGTGGTACTCCTACGACGGTATGGGTCCCCTGTCCGACTGGCTTGCTCTGACTGCCAACGTCATGGACAACTTCGATGAGCTTGGTACGGCAAAGCAAGAGGAACTCCAATACAAGCTTGCATTTGTCATGGCTGCATCCGTAACCCAGAAATCCTGGATGGGTGCGCTTGAGCCGATGCTTGATGTCATGCAAGGCAACCCTGCAGCTATGGCTCGATGGGGTGCAACGTCCATCAGTGGTCTGCTCCCGTTCAGCGGCGTTCGCCGTGAGATTGGACAGATCATGTATCCCGGTCTGCGGGAAGTAGAGGACAACCTCATGTCCCAGCTCCGCAACCGCAACGCATGGCTTGATGGTGTTAATCCAGAAGGCGCCTTACCACGTCGTTTTGGCTGGGTTGAAGGTGACAAGGTTGGCTATTCCGATAACCTCCTGACCCGCATCCTTAACGCAACACTGCCGTTTAAGCAGTATGACGCTCCCTCCGCTCGCGAACAATTCCTAATTGATATTCAATTTGATGTGCGCCCCATCATGAATAAGTCTGATGGTGGCTTTAAGTACACACCTCAAATGAAAGAAGAATTGTACAAAGCTATGGGTAACGACCCAACTTGGCAACGTGCAATTGATGCTGCACTGAAGAAAGCAGCTTATACCAAATGGGTTGAGCGCCTTAGAGAAGCACGGCGTAAAGGTTTACCGAACGAACAAAAGCGAGCAGATCAAGAGTTCATGGATAAAGGCGAATTCGAGCGTCTTTACTGGGAAGTTGAATCTGCAATGCGTTCGGCTAAAAACCGTGCGGAAGAAAACGCTACCTTCAAAGATCAAATCCGCGCTTGGGAATCTAATGCTGTGAGACAGCAAGAAGACGCCCGCGCTGGAGTGATACCCCTACCTTATAGATAATTATGGCTGCATACGCTCCTGAACTAAAAAATGGCGCCGCAGAAACTTACACTTATTCTTTCAACGCCATTGATCTTGATTATGTCAAGGTAGGTTTGAAGAATAGCAATGGGACTTTCGACGATATCCCGAAGACAGGCAAAATGACAGGATGGGAGACCGGCGATCCCATCTATGCCTGGACTATTGATTCTTCCACCAACACTATTTCAATGACGGATACCCAGTTTCCTTCGGGAACTGGTACTGTCCGTGTCTATAGGGATACAGATCTCGATGATATCCCTATTACTTTCACTGCTGGTAGTGCGCTTTCAGCTGCTCAACTGAATGAGAACTTCTCTCTGATCTTTGATGCAACTCAAGAAATTGAAAGCAACTACGTGCAAGAGGACGGCGCTACATTCAGCCAAGTCCTAGACGCAAACAGTAACAAGGTTATCAATGTTGCTAACGGTACTAACACCAATGATGCAGTTAACAAGGGTCAGCTTGATGCCTTGGAAACTGACATTGATGCAAAAGTAACTGAAGCAGAAACTGCTGCAACTACAGCACAAAACTGGGCTACTAGCCTTGATGTTGTCGCCAGCAGCCTTCGCGGTGCACGTTTCTATGCCCAAGAGGCACAAGCGCAACGTGACTGGATTCAAGACAATGATAGCGGTGTTCTACGGGACACGGTATTCATGGGCTTTCGCGTAGAAAGCAATGGCGACTTACTTATCGACTACACACCTGCTACTACTGCAAGTGATATCGATAAAGAAACTGGCGATGATGGCTCTACGGAGTACAACGTCGATGATTACATAATTAAAGGTGATTACCACTGGGGATTCTTCCCAGCTGGTGCAATCGACCAGGGATCTAACTTACCCCGCTTCTCGTTTAACAACGGTAACCTTATCTACGATATCTAATGGCAACTCTTAATTTAGGCAAACTTAAATTCAACTGGCGGGGTAATTGGGTAACCGAAACCGCTTATGCAGTTGACGATGTAGTTTTCGACAACGGTACTACTTGGATCGTTACTACAGCTGTCGCTGCTACTAACACTACTCGCCCTGAGTCAAGCGCTAGCTTCGCTGTTATGGCTTCTGGCCTTAACTTCCGTGGTGACTTTAGTGACACTGCTGACTATTTTGAAAACGACGTTGTTACCCATGACAGCGCTGTTTTCTTGGCTACTTCCGACAACGACCCAGCTTCAGGTAATGAGCCAAACACCTCACCCTTGAATTCCTCTTGGGATGAGATCGTACCCGCACCTGAGAACAATGTTCTTACTACTATCGGTGATCTTCTTTATCGCGATAATACTGGTGCCAATGCTCGCCTTGCTGTTGGCGCACAAGGTGCCGGACTGACCGTTCAGCAAGATCCGCGTGAATCTATTCCTAGCCGTGCTATTCGTTATGACGAACCTAGCAACAATCACGGCAGGGCTCGTGACCAGAATGACCAGGCTGATGCATCGACTACTTTCGGTTCTACTGATAACAACGGTGTCATCTTCTGTACTCGTGGTCTGACCTATACGATCACTGTTGAAGTTGATAGTTCTACTCGTAACTACAACCTGCACACTGATGCAAGTGGTGAAGCTACCAACCTGCTTGGTACTGACCACGCTGGTTCTGCTAACGCAAACGTGACTAACGGTTCAGGTACTCTGAACTTCCAACCTGATTCCACTACACCGGATGATGTTTATATCCGTGACCACAACTCCAGCGGCCGTAATGTCCGTATCCGTGTTGTAGATATGGCGCTGTGCCCTTCTTGGGGTGCTGCACCTGCGGAAGATTCACTGGTTCTTGACGATCAAAGTGGTAACTTTACCCATACTTTGACAACAAATACTCTCAGTCAGAACCTCTCACTCATACTACCTAATAACAACCCTTCAACTGGTCAGGTCCTAACAGCTGGTACTGGTACCCCGG
Organism: Gammaproteobacteria bacterium; assembly: GCA_002689445.1. Lineage (GTDB taxonomy): Bacteria > Pseudomonadota > Gammaproteobacteria > Pseudomonadales > Azotimanducaceae > UBA9926. Next base: position 1,394 of record NZGC01000063.1, on the reverse strand, counting down.
TTCAAAGTTTTTGGGGTAATATTCCTCCGTCTTCGACAGGCAATGATGGCTTGTTTGCAACCAATAAAGGCGGTACTACTATGAGTGGTTCAACCGTAACTATCACCGGCATTCCTAGCAATGCTGTCAAGATTGATGTTTTGTTCGATCTGGTCTCGGTTGACAGCAGCACTGTCTGGGGTATGCGGTTAGGTACAAGCGCTGGCATTGTGACAAGTAACTATAATGTGCAGACCTTCTATTTTGGTGGTTCAGCTGCTGGGGCGAATTATACCAATAATTTCCAAGTTATCCATTCATGGAATAGTGCCAGCTACTTTTACACTGGTAAAGTGACATTTAATAAGTACCATAATAATATGTGGTTTGGCACAGGTATAGCTTGGGAAACAGGTACTGTCACTTACGCATTTAATTCTATTGGATGGGTTGATTTAGGTGGCACTCTTGATCGCCTTCAGTTCACTCCAAACAGCGGAAGTATGGACAACGGTTTCTACACAATAAACGTATACTCTGAATAATGACATTAAAACACATCACACATAACGCTGTAACCGGCGAAATCACTGAAGTTTCATATACAGCTGAAGAAATTGCAGCTGATGAAGCTACCGCAAACGCTAACGCTTTGCCTCTTCTTCGTGGTCAAAGGGATCGCTTGCTTACCGAAACTGATGTTTACGCACTTGCCGATCGCACCCTTAGTGATGAGATGCGTGCATACCGTCAAGCATTGCGTGATCTTCCCGCTAATACTTCTGATCCTAAAAACCCTACCTGGCCTACTAAACCATCTTCATAATTATGATCGCCCTTATCCGTCCAGTCCTGTTCTCTTTTCTGAACTCTGACAAAGTAAAAATTCTGATTATCGATATGCTCACCAAACTAGCTGAGTCTACCGATAACGAAATTGATGATAAAGCCGTTGAGTTTGTTGCCAACGGCCTCTTTCCTAAGAAGTTCTAATGGACTTAGGGGAGCCGCCAAAGCTTCCCTATATGTCCCTCCCAGAACCGCTTAATTTGCCGGTTCCAATACTGGAGGTACCAGATGCTCATGTACCTAGTTACAAGCCCATTGTGGTGCCTCCTAGCGCCCTTAGAGCGCCTCCTGGGATCAAAGGGAAGCCCTTAGATGGGAAACAACCAACTACAAAACCAAATACCCCAACTACTCCACCTAAAGCACCGGAAGTTGACTATGTAACGGTACCTATTATTGATAAAGAGGTACCAATACCTAGTCAGGAAATTCTGGTCACTGCCGTAAGTACTGCCACTGTGTCAGTTGCGGCCACCCTTACAGCTACTGCAGTTTTCAAACACATTGTTTCTCTAGCAAAACCCATCATTAAAACTGCATGGACAAAGATAACAAAAAAGAAGGAT
>NZGC01000062.1 GCA_002689445.1 Gammaproteobacteria bacterium | reverse complement strand
GCTGGGCAACGATACAGCTTAAGGCTTGAGTTGAGATTGATCGCAGATGTTGGTCTTTTGGGTTTGCCAAATGCGGGTAAGTCAACGCTCATAAGCGTGGTTTCAGAAGCAAAACCTAAGATCGCTGATTATCCTTTCACAACTTTGGTGCCGAATCTGGGTGTGGTTCGAATGGGGCATAGCCAGAGCTTCGTTATCGCCGATGTTCCTGGTTTGATCGAGGGCGCTGCAGGTGGTGCGGGATTGGGGGTGCAATTTTTGAAGCATCTATCCCGCACGCGCGTACTGTTGCATTTGATCGACACCCTACCGATAGATGGCTCTGACCCCATTGATAATTTTCAAACCATTGCTGAAGAGGTATCACGCTACAGCGCAGCAATAGCCCAAAAGCCGCAGTGGCTTTTGCTGACTAAGACCGATCTGCTCTCGAGCGAGGCACTGAGTCTGCTGAAAGATCGGCTACAGGTGGCTGCCGGCCCAGTATTCATCCATTGTTTGTCGGCCGTGACTGGCGACGGGGTAGCATCATTATTGCAAGCGCTTGCTACCTACCTTGAATCGTTGGATGAGGAAGAACGAGCTGCCGCAGAAAGGTTGGATCGTGCGGCAGGGCAGGAGGCTCATGAGTACTCAATCGCGCTCCGTGAAGCAAAAAGAAAGCAGCGTCTAGGATTGTCGGAGTCCCTCACGATCGAAGATGAGGATGAGGATAAGGACGGGGATTTGGATGAAGTTATCGTCCATTACGAACCATGAGTAGTACGGTGCAAGGATCAGAAATTTGGGTGGTAAAAGTCGGCAGTTCATTGGTTACAGCCGAGGGCCAAGGTCTTAATGACACACTGATTGACCGCTGGGTCGGAGATATCGTCAAATTGCTCTCCCGAGGTATCCGAGTGGTGCTAGTCTCATCGGGCGCAGTTGCTGAGGGCATGGCTCGACTGGGATTGATGGAAAGACCTAAGTCCATTGCCCAGCTGCAAGCGGCGGCGGCGGTAGGCCAAATGGGGCTAATTCAACACTACCAGACCAGTTTTGATCAGCATAAGGTAAAGACCGCCCAAGTCCTGCTCACCGATTCGGATTTGAGTGCACGAGATCGGTATCTGAATGCAAGAAACACCCTGATTAATCTCTTAGCGCTAGGCGTTGTCCCGATTGTTAACGAAAACGACACGGTGGTGACCGATGAAATACGTTTCGGGGACAATGACCGTTTAGCAGCACGAGTAGCGAATTTACTTGATGCAACAAGATTGGTGTTGATGACGGATCAACCCGGGCTCTTCGAGCAAGATCCCCGAGTGAATTCAACAGCGCAGATCATTCCGATGATTGCGGCGAGTGACACGTTGTTAGATAGCGTTGCTGGCGAGGGTGGCAAATGGGGTCGAGGCGGTATGATTAGTAAAGTTCAGGCCGCTCGAATTGCCGCCCGCAGTGGTTGTCAAACATCGATCTGCAGTGGCACCGAGCCCAATATCCTGAACGCTATAATGGATGGGGAAACGCCCGGAACCTTGATCCATGCTGACAAACCCATTATCGGTGCTCGTAAGCAATGGCTGTCAAGTTTAACGTCATCGGGCGTTTTGCGGGTTGATGCCGGTGCGGCCAAAGCGCTGCTGGGTGGCGGGAAGAGCCTCTTGGCCGTCGGCATTACGGCAATCGAGGGGGAATTCGGTCAGGGTGCTTTGGTATCGTGTAAGGGTCCGACGGGACAGGAGATTTGTCGGGGATTAACGAATTATGCCAGTAACGAGTTGTTGAAGATAAGAGGCAAAAATACTCAAGCTATTGAATCAGAGCTGGGATTCGCAGTGGATGAAGAAGTCATCCACTGCGATGATATGTGGTTGGTATCCTAGGCCTGCAGCGCTTTGATTTTAGTGTTCAATCGCGCTTTGTGCCGGGCGGCTTTGTTCTTGTGAATAATGCCCTTAGAAACTGCCCGATCGAGCGCTGGAGCGGCCGCAGCATAAGCAGCACTGGCGGCAGCGGCATCACCGCCGGAAATAGCAGAGACGGTTTTTTTGATCGCAGTTCTCATTGCGGAGCGTTGGCTCGCATTGTGACGCCGACGGCGTTCAGATTGTTTTGCGCGTTTTTTAGATTGTGCTGTATTGGCCAAGTTAAAAGTCCCAAAATTGGTAGGAAAATGAGCGGCGTACTATGCCGAGTAAGCGTCTTTTTGTCAAACCCCGATTTGCGTGGACAATAGAGGGGGATAATGCGCCAAAGCAACAAAATTGATTCTCCAGGAGACTACTCAGTTGACGGCTAAACCTTCGATTCAGTTTAGATTGCTTCGATCCGGAGTCGTGGTCGCTTCGATGACGCTAATGTCGCGAGTGTTAGGACTGGCAAGAGACATCGTAGTTGCCTTCTTTTTTGGATCCAGCGCCGCTGCCGATGCTTTTTTCCTAGCCTTCAAAATACCCAACTTCTTCAGACGACTATTTGCTGAGGGCGCATTTTCTCAGGCCTTCGTCCCTGTCCTTTCTCAATATAAAAGCCAGGAATCGCCCCAAGCACTCAAGGACTTGATCGATAATATCGCTGGAGTTCTCAGTATTGCCTTAGCGATTTTTGTGGGCATCGGGGTGTTATTTTCTGGCGGCGTCATATCCTTGTTTGCTCTCGGATATTTGATCAAAGGAGAGACAGCTCAACTAGAGCTTGCGGGATCCTTACTGGCGATAACCTTCCCTTATCTAGGGCTTGTGTCCTTAACCGCATTTGCGGGATCAATACTCAACACTTTTGGGCGATTTGCTGTGCCCTCCTTCACTCCGGTTTTGTTAAACGTGAGCTTAATTGCGAGCGCTATCTGGTTGAGACCCTTCTTTGATGTTCCGGTTTTCGCACTGGCATGGGGCGTATTTATCGCTGGGTGGTTACAGTTGCTATTTCAGTGGCCTGCCTTGGCTCGCCTTGGTCTCGTGCCAAAGTTTAAGCTTGGCTTCCGACACCCAGGGGTAATGCGAGTCGGCGTCCTAATGTTGCCCGCGCTGCTGGGCGTGTCGGTCAGTCAAATCAATCTGTTGTTAGACACAGTGCTCGCTACGTTTTTGCCGATTGGGAGTATTTCTTGGCTTTACTACAGCGACCGTTTGCTGGAATTGCCGTTGGCGCTATTTGGTATTGCGATTGCAACGGTCATATTGCCCGCGTTATCTCAGGATTACTCAGAAAATGAAGCCACGAGTTTTGCCCGTAAAATCGATTGGAGCCTTCGGTTGGTTTTGTTGTTTGGCTTGCCGGCCTCTCTTGCCCTCGTGCTGCTGGCAGAACCGTTATTGGCAACGCTTTTTTATCATGGTCAGATGACGACGTTTGATGTTTCGATGGCGGCGCTCAGCCTAAAGGCTTATGGTGCAGGCCTTGTCGGGCATATGTTGGTCAAGGTGCTCGCGCCGGGCTATTTCGCCCGTCAAGATATGAAAACGCCGGTTCGTATCGGGATTATCAGCTTGATTTGTAACATGGTCTTTAATTTAATTTTGATTCAATGGTTAGGCCACATAGGACTCGCCTTAGCGACCTCGCTTTCGGCTTTTTTGAATGCGTTTTTGTTATGGCGAGGCTTATTACAAGCCAAGGTCTACTGGTTTGCTCAATATTGGGCCCTATTTCTTGTGAGACTTGGGTTAGCGTTAATGGTGATGGCAGTGTTCTTGAATATAGTGGTACCTGACTCCGCAGCATGGCGAACGATGACGGTTTGGTTGCAGATTGGTTGGATGAGCGGTCTGTGTCTGGGGGGCAGTCTGTTGTACTTTTTGGTGCTCTTTATGACAGGTTTAAGGTTTAGCGATTTCAGAGACAGTTAACAATGCGAATTATTAGAGGCCGCCATAACATTTCGGACCGAGACCAAGGTTGTGTGGTGACCATTGGTAATTTCGATGGCGTTCACCGAGGGCATCAAGCCATTCTCCAGCACGTTAAGAGGCTGGCAGAAGCTGAAAGCTGTGAAGCTTTGCTCATTTGCTTTGAGCCACAACCGAAAGAATTTTTTGAACGATACCAAGCGCCAGCCCGGCTGACTCGTTTCAGGGAGAAAGTGACACAGCTCAGTAAAGCGGGTATCGATCGGCTGCTGTGTATGCAGTTCAATGAAGCCACTCGCAATATGGCAGTGGCGGATTTCGTACAGATGTTGGTTGATGAACTCAAGGTCAAGGCGCTATTTGTCGGAGACGATTTTAGGTTTGGAGTCGATCGAGCAGGGGACTTTTCAGCGTTAAGCGCTGCGGGTCGCGAGTTTGGGTTCGCAGTTGAGAAATTTTCAACGGTCACCCAAGGTCGCGAACGCATTTCGAGTACTTTGATTCGGCATTGTTTGGAGGAGGGAAGGTTTGATGAAGCAGCACTACTTCTAGGCCGTCCCTACTCAATCATGGGCAAGGTGGTGTTTGGTCGGCAGCTGGGTCGTACCATCGGCGTGCCGACAGCAAATATTCAACTGCACCGTTATCGAGCACCCATCTCAGGGGTCTATCATGTCGAATTGCAATTGGATGCACAGGTGTATGCTGGGGTCGCTAATGTGGGGGTGAGACCAACGGTAGAGAAAGGCGCGGCTACCCCCTTGTTGGAGGTTCACTTGCTTGACTACTCGGGAGATTTGTATGGCCAACAGGTGGTGGTAACTTTTCTGGATAAGATTAGAGACGAGCAAAAATTCGATGGTCTTACAGCGTTAAAGGCAGCCATCGAGCAAGATATTGCGGCGGTTCGGCTGCTATCCGAGCGGCAACAATGAGAATGCTGGGTGTCAGCCTCGTCATTGTGCTTCTAGATCAGATCACGAAACAGGTGATGGATGGTTGGTTGGGCCTATGCCAGCCCTATGCCTGCGAACGGCAACACATCCTCCCTTTCTTTCAGTTGGTGGTGCTGTACAACGAAGGGGCTGCGTTCAGTTTTTTGGCTGACGCAGGCGGTTGGCAGCGGTGGGTGCTGAGTGGAGTTTCGCTGACTGTGAGTATTGGGATTTGTATTTGGCTGCTTCGATTGACATCAGAGCAACGGATATTGCGGTGGTCCCTAGCACTGATTCTGGGAGGGGCTTTGGGCAACTTGATTGATCGAGCCTTGTTCGGCCATGTCATCGATTTCCTCGTACTGTATTACGATCCGTATTATTTTCCGGCGTTTAACGTTGCAGATGCTGCCATTTCTCTAGGCGCTTGCGGCTTGCTGCTGGATATGTTTCTCACAAAGGAGACTAAATCATGACTTCTACGCCGATTGGTCCGGGCACAAAAGTGTCATTGACGTTTACCTTAAAACTCGCTGATGGTGAGGTGATTGATTCCACAGGAGACCGACCCGCGGAATTTGAGTACGGCGATGGCAATCTGTTACCGGGTTTTGAGTCGGCGATGCTAGGGTTAACGGAAGGCGCAGAACAGATTTTGGTGATCGATGCTGAGCAAGGGTTTGGACCGGTCAATCCTGAGAATATCCATGTCCTTAAAAAATCAGAGTTCGCTCGTGAGTTGTTGCTAGAGCCTGGACTGGTCGTCTCCTTTGCTGATCAACAGCAGCAAGGCGAATTGCCAGGTGTGGTTAAGCAGGTTTTTGACGAAGCCGTAGAAGTTGACTTTAACCATCCGTTGGCCGGTAAGGATCTTCTTTTTGAGGTGAATATACTCAAGGTCAGCCAAGTGTCCCAAGAAATCGCACGAGGCTAATCAATGATGCAGTTCGAGATCAAGCTCGCCTCACCCCGGGGTTTTTGCGCTGGTGTTGACCGAGCGATTGAAATTGTTAACCGAGCCTTGCATCAGTTTGGCACGCCGGTTTATGTCCGGCATGAAGTGGTTCATAACAAGCACGTTGTTCAGGACTTGACCGAACGGGGTGCAATTTTTGTGGAGGACGTCGAGGATGTTCCAGAGGGAGCATTGTGTATCTTTAGTGCCCACGGAGTTTCTCAAGCGGTTCGAAAAGAAGCGCAAATGCGGGCTTTAAAGGTGTTCGATGCGACCTGTCCGCTGGTGACCAAAGTTCATCTCGAGGTGACTAAGTCGGCAAAAGAAGGGCTGGGGGTCGTCTTGGTGGGCCACAAAGGCCACCCCGAAGTCGAAGGCACTCTAGGACAAATTGCCTCAGATCGTGAGGGTGATCGGTATCTGGTGGAAACCGTCGAAGATGTAGAAAAGCTGATGGTGCAGGATCCAATGCGTTTAAGTTATGTCACCCAGACAACCTTATCCGTCGACGATACCGAGGCAATAATCGAAGCATTGCGGCGACGGTTCCCAACGATTCAAGGTCCTCGTAAGGATGATATATGCTACGCGACTCAAAATCGTCAAGATGCGGTTAAGGCGCTGGCTGAGGAGGCGGATTTACTGATTGTCGTTGGTTCAAAAAATAGCTCAAACTCGAATCGGTTGCGAGAGCTCGGCGAGCGATTGGGGGTTGAAGCCTACCTGATAGACCACAGCTCAGATATCGAGGTTGAATGGCTAAGGGGTAAAGGTTGTGTTGGCGTGACATCAGGTGCCTCAGCGCCTGAAATCTTGGTGCAGGAGGTTGTTGCGTTTTTAGAGGCAGAAGGCGGGCGTTTTATTAAAAGTGCCCCCACCACGGTCGAACGGGTGGAGTTTTCCCTACCGAAAGCGTTACGATGAATTAATTCATTTTTAAGATCGGATAGCAGAATGAGTAAGGTGCTGAGCGCAGGCGGATTTACCTTAGTTGAATTAATGATCGCCGTTGCGATTATCGCCATTATTTCTGCGATCGCGATCCCCGGCTACCAGAGCTACATCACAGAGAGTTATCGCAATCAGGCTGCTGCCGATGTAAAGGTCTGCGCGTTAGCGATGGAACGGTACTTCAGCGAAGATTTCACCTATGTGGTCGACGATGGAGATTACAGTAGCATCTGCAACCTCACGTCACCCACCAGTGGAACCGGCCGCTATAGTTTGACCGTTAGCGCAGCTCAAACCACGTTCACGATTGAAGCAGAACCCAATTCTGGCACTTGCGCGGACAATTGTATTCGGCTGACTCAAGATGGCTCGCAAACGATTTATTAAAGGCCCCACCGGATGTCGCCGAGTGTCTTTCGGCTTCGTGCCTCAACTCGCCTGTCCGGTAGACTTATCCAGTATCGATAATCAGAGGGCTTACCCAACCCAAGCAAAGAAGGGACACGGTTTCACCCTGATCGAGTTGATGGTAACCCTCACGATTGCTGTCATTTTACTGACTGTTGCGGTGCCATCTTATCAATCCTTTGTGGCGAGCACGGAACTCACGACAAGCGCAAATGATCTTATCGCTGCGATTAACTTAACCCGAAGTGAATCGGTCAAACGAGACGCCATTGTCTCTCTGCAGTCAACCAACCAGACCAAGGATTTTGCCGCAGGCTATTGTATTGTTGTTGGCGATCCGGGCAATTGTTCAGGAGCTGTCAGACAATGGGAGGCGCTGGGCTCAGAAGTCACTTTGACGGTCTCGGGTGCGTCGGCCAGTGTCGGATTTGATGGCTTAGGCGGCCTTACGTCCAGTCAAGCGGTTGTATTCGACATTTGTCGAGACAATGAGCTTCATCGCAGAGTCACCGTGTCCTTGATGGGCAGACCGAAGCTAACTTCGCTGGCGAGCTGCCCGCTATGAAAGGCGGTGATCAATGGGTTCAAGGCGTTACTTTAATTGAATTGTTGGTGGCGATGGTGATTATTGCCATCGGTGTTTTGGGGGTTGCCGGGATACAGGCTTTGAGTTTGAAGCAGGCCAGGGATGCGGGACAAAAAATGATGGCGTTGCAGGCAGCCAATGACTTAATCGATCGAATTCGCATCAATCAGGAAGCAGTTTACGCTTGGGAGTCCTCAGATCCAGTGACAGCAGATGCTGCGGTTAATTGCTTGATCGAGTCGTGCTCCTCAACTGAGCTCGCGGCCTATGATTTGGTGTCATGGCGATGTCGTTTAGGCTCGGAAAATGCGATTTGTAATACAAGTTACGGCTTAACAGCCACCGATTACGATCAATTGCCGAATGCTCGCGGGTCGGTCACGAGGGTCGTCAGCGGTGGCAGTATTGCTTATACCGTAGCGGTGCAATGGGCAACCTCTGATCAGGCCGATCAGCAGGTCAGCGTCTCTGCAAGGGTGCAATAATGAGCGCCCGTCCGCTAGTCACGGGTCTTTCGCTTATCGAGGTCATGATTTCTCTTGCGATAGGATCCGTTGTTATTTTGGGTGTATTGAATCTCTTTACCGCCAATTCTCAGACTTACAACGTGCTACAGGCGCAAGCTCGATTGCAAGAAGGGGCAAACTACGGGCTCAATTCGATCGGTCGAGATCTCCAGCGAGCAGGGTATCGTGGCTGTTACAGTTCAGGCGAACTTTATCTGACCATGACCAGCGTACCGGGTCGTTTTGACCTGCGAACACCTCTGTCAATCTATGATGGAGCCGGTGATGGCAGTTGGTCGACCTCAGCAACGCCCTTACCATCGCTATTAAGCGATAATGCCGTCGTTGGAACCGACATTTTGGCGATACGCTTTCTCGCCGATGACGAAGCGTATTTGTCATCGACCATGAATTCGGGCACTGAAGATGTGGTGGTATCCGTTGAGAATGGATCGAGTAGTCCTTTCGCTAGCGGTGATATTGCGTTGTTGCACGATTGTGAAAAAGCCACTTTATTCAGCGTGTCGAACGCCCCGGTCGTCTCAGGCACTAGCCTAACGCTCGAGCACGCCGTTGACATCAGCAATGCTGAAGCGAATCAAGTCTTGGGCCTCGCGGAGACCGGTATCTTTGATTTGGATGCTGCGGTCTCAAGCATTGTGGAACACACCTTTTACATCAGATCCGGCGCGAATGGTTTGCCAGGTGCTGGAGGCTTATCGCTTTATCGTTTTGATGGCGAAACCAGTGTGGAATTGGTTGAAGGTGTCGAAGATTTGCAGGTGCTGCTCGGCGTCGACAGTGACAGCGATGGAAGTCCTAACCAGTACGTCGACCCAAGTGCGGCAGTTGACACCAGTAGAGTGATTGCCGTTCGAATCGCTTTGACCACCAACAGCGTCGCTGCTGTGGGGAGCAGTGAGGCAGACGGATTGCAGCGACGGACTTATCGACAAACCATACAACTAAGGAATGCAAGGTGAGGAGCAGGCCCAGGCTCAACCGCGGAATGGTATTGGTAACCAGTCTTGTGATTTTGCTGGTCATTACAATGCTGGCCTTGTCCGCCGTTCAAAGTACCAGTATTCAAGAGCTGATCTCGCGCAATCAACGTGACAGCAACTTGGCATTTAACGCAGCCGAGACTGCTTTGGTAGAGGCTGAAAGCGTCATCAATAGCCTTTCCTCCCTGAGCTACGGAGATTCGGTTTCACCTAAAATCTACGACGCGCGTTCAGCCGGTGCCTTAACGAATCTTTGGAATAGCACTTATGTCAATGCGTCTTCTTCAAATGTTGATGTGGTTGCTTCGCAACCGGTTTTTGTTATCGAGCATGTGCGCACGGTGATCTCTGATGAAGATCGACTGAACATTGACAACATTGGACAAAACCCCAACACCTGTTGCACTCAAATGTTCCGCATTACCGCCAGAGGCACTGGAGGCACGGATAATGCGAAGGTGGTACTGCAAACGACGTATGGAAAACGGTTCTAATGCTGGGGGTCAGTTTGAGACGCTCTCTTGAACCGGATGCTCAAGCATCATCGACCCAAGTCGCTAGGATTGTTCAAGGGTGGTTGGGGTTTTTTTTCATACTGGTTTGTCACCAAGCTTTTGCCGGCAAGGCGGTTGTGAGTGTTCGTTTGGATCCTTCGACCTTCGACCTTCGACCATCGACCGAGGAGAGGCTTTTGATGTCTACATTACGGCGAACAGTTCCGGCAGTGGGAGCGATGATACCTACGCATGCACTAAGATAACCCTAGATGGAGATTCTTCAGAGAATGATCATGCGAACGTCACGCTTGGCGCATCCAATATTGAATATGGCCCTTATTCGGTAACGTCTCAGGCGGAT
>NZGC01000061.1 GCA_002689445.1 Gammaproteobacteria bacterium | reverse complement strand
CCTTCAGCTCGCAACTCAATCGGCAGATCTGTTGGTGGTTGCAATTCCCGCTCAGCAGTTTAGAGCTGTGTTAACCGACGCCGAGCCATTCCTTCAACCAGGAATCAGCATTGTATCGCTCAGCAAAGGGCTAGAAATTGAGACCGGCTCGAGAATGACCGAAATTATTGAGCAAGTGTGCCCGCGGCAAACTGCGGCCTTGTTGACCGGCCCGAATCTGGCACAAGAGATTATGGCAGGCTATGCCGCGGCAAGTGTGATCGCCACCCGCAGCGACCGCCTTCAAAGAGAATTGCAGGACGTTTTTCATTCGCCCCTGTTTCGGGTCTATACGAACGACGACATTATCGGTTGCGAGCTGGGAGGTGTTTTAAAAAACATCGTCGCCATCGCAGCAGGGATGAGTGATGGTCTTGGTGCCGGCGACAATACCCGGTCCGCAATTATCACCCGGGGATTGGCTGAAATGACTCGATTGGGCATTGCTATGGGAGCGAAATCAGAGACCTTTGCGGGATTGGCGGGACTCGGCGATCTGATCGCGACTTGTACCAGCGAAAAGTCACGTAATCATACGGTCGGCTTCAAACTGGGCCAAGGCATGACAATGTCTGATATTCATCGCGATATGTATATGGTGGCTGAGGGCGTTAAGAGTGCACCCGCTGTGATGCGCCTCGCCGAACAATTCAAGGTTGAAATGCCGATTGCCTCGGAAGTGACCCAATTGGTGACCGGGCAACGCGACATACAGCAAAGCTTTAAAGCTTTGCTGCGCGCTGGCATCGGCAGAGAGGACGAACCCTTTTAACCGAGCGACTTTTTAGCCGGGCGACATTTTAACCGAACGCACTTTTTTACCTTGATAACAGTTCTTAAAGAACCGAGCTACACGGTTTTTTTATGCTCCGCCAGAGAATCTTACGGGGGAATTCCGGCCGTCCCCTAACTCTTTCATTAACCCGTCAAAGCGTGATTACCGAAACCTTGGTCTGAGCACAATGTATCTGCTCTTCGGCTTTTGACCCGTAAATCCTACCCACCTTATTCTATCAATCACTCTGACAATCACTCTGGCAATCATTCTCCCAATCGTTGGTTTAGCGTTGTGATCATCGATCGAATACCCCTGAATAATTTTGCCGGTCTAAAAGACCCCTCCTGGGATTTCAGTCTTACCCGCATCTATCTTTCCCGAGCATCTATCTTCCCCGAGCATCCATCACGTAAAAAGCCTTTGGTCTGCCGGCCAGCGCCTGAGTCATCAGGTGACCGGATCAATCTGATGCCTCATGCCGGAAGTGATCCAAGGATTAAGCCCTTGCGTCCTCGCTTTCGGCGAATTGGTGCTGCCGACTAAGCCTTTAATGCAATTGATAATGATTCTTATTTAGATTAGCATTTACTTTTTGTAACGAGATGTCGATCATGAGATTGTTAACCCGCCGTTTTTGCGTCATCAGTCTGTCCAATATTCTGCTCTTGCTATCGGGCAATCTTGCGACGGCGGCCGCCATCGAGGAAGTCGTGGTGAAAGGCAAGGTACTCTACGCAGATCAAGTCACCGCACTCAAGACGCCCGTGGCAGTGATCGACGTACCACAATCTCTGTCAATTCTGACCGAAGAAGAGATGCTTCGGCAAGGTTTCACCGCAATAGAAGATATCATCAGCTACATACCAGGCACGAACACCTCTCAAGGTGAAGGCCATCGTGATGCAGTCGTTTTTCGAGGCATTCGATCGACTGCCGACTTTTATGTCGATGGCGTTAGAGACGATGTTCAATACTATCGATCTCTTTATAACCTTGAGCAAGTTGAAATCTTACGGGGACCTAATGCGTTGCTGTTCGGTCGTGGCGGCTCAGGTGGGGTGCTAAACCGCGTGTCCAAAAAAGGCCAAATTGGGCCGACGTTTGGAGCGATCAATGCAGCATCTGATTCTTTTGGCGCCCATGACCTAACGGCCGACTACAATCATTCGATCAACGATACCTCCGCCGTTCGGCTCAACCTGCAAATTGAGGCTTTAGACAACCACAGAGACAGTTTTAACGGAGATCGGTATGGCCTCAACCCCAGCCTGCGTATTGCCATCAGCCCAGCAACCACACTAGACCTTTCCTACGAATTTGCTGACCATGAACACACGGTTGATCGTGGTATTCCCACCTTGGATGGTAGGCCTGACGCTACGCTCAAGGACATCACCTTCGGAACAGAAGAGACCAACAAAGCGAGGCTCAAAGCGAATATCTATCGGGCTTATTTATCACACAGCTTTTCAGACAGCAGCAAAGGTAACTTAGTGTTACAAGCCAGTGACTTCGAAAAATTTTATCGGAACCTGTATGCCAGCGATTACGACGAGGAATTCGTCGAAATTGATGGTTATGCCGATAGCACTGAGCGGCAACAACAGCTGGTCGCCGGCAACCTCGTCAATGAGTTCCAGACTGGCAGTATAGAGCATACCTTACTGTCAGGAATGGAGTGGATCCAAACCGACAATATCAATGCCCGCAATGATACTTTATGGACAGATTCTCAGCGCGATAAGGAGCGCTTTGCTGTCTCTCGACCGATGAATTTCAGCCGCAATGCGGAGGGACGAGAGACCCTGCTGGGTTATACGCCGCAACCAGTGAATCACACTCGATCGGATGTCGAGGTCGCGTCAATTTTTGTTCAAGATCAGGTCAGCCTTTCAAGCACGATTAAATTGATGATCGGTGGACGATTAGACCATTTCGACATTGCAGTCACGGATCGCCTTACCAATCAGACCGAATCCCGAGCCGATAAGGTTTTCTCTCCGCGGGGAGGATTAATCTACAAACCGGCGGAGCAGTTATCGCTGTATTTGAGTTATAGCGAAACTTTTTTGCCGCGATCCGGAGAGCAATTCAAAAAATTATCGGCCTCTGCCGCCAGATTGGACCCCGATGTTTTTGAAAGCCAAGAGTTGGGACTGAAGTGGGATTTTTATCACGATATCAGCATGGCGTTAGCGATTTTCAAGAGCGAGCAAACCCAGGCTGTGCGTGACAGCAACTCTGGAGAAACTTCAGAAATCGTCGGCCTGCAAGTTAAGGGCTTCGAATTTGAAGTGAAAGGACACGTGAGTGACGCACTGTACCTATCAGCGGGCTACAGTCGATTAGAGGGCGAAACCAGCGTTGGCGGAGAACCCCGGGAGATTCCAGATTTTACCGCGTCTCTGTGGGCCCGATATCAAATGAATGAGCGCCTCAGCTTTTCCTTGGGTGCAATCCGACAAGGAGACGCTAAAATCGCAAACAATCGCCCAGATTTTATTCTGCCGGGCTATTCGCGACTGGATCTCGGTATTGAATATGATCTTTCGCCCTCTTTAAGCCTGCAACTCCAGGTCGAAAATGTCTTAGACACGCTTTACTTCCCGCATGCGCACAGTATTCATCAGGCGTCTGTCGGTGAACCGATTAACGCTCGTCTGCAGATACGAAAACAGTTGTAACGACATTAAGCGAGGCATTGCTGGCGCGGGTAACGGCACCCTGTCAGACAAGCGATACTGAAATCACCCCAAACAGGATCAAGGACACTCCACGAGGCGCCCTTACCAAGGCCAAGCAGCAGTTTCGTACCTCTATCCCCGAGAGACTGTCGGCTGGTTTGCCTCCAATCGCTTCCGACACGCAGCCTAAGACCCAATCACACTCGCTTCACCGACTGTGGCTTGCAACCGGTTTCGATCGTTATTGGCTGACATCGGACGGCTTTTCGCAAACTGAGACTGATCCCCAAAGTCTTGCGAATTGAGCGCTTCAAGATTAATCCGGCGGGGACCCAGCAATTGCATGGCTGTCATCCGTGGTTGCTTGCTCGTACAAATAATGCCCTACAAACCACGTTTCACCCCCTTCGTACGCGAACAACTCCTGACAGGCCATTACAAACATCCGCCACCGCTGCCACAACACAGCACTGGTATCTGGGTGCTCGACTTCATCCAGTGCACGCAGGATATCGCGCCGATTTTCATCTAAGTTCGTCAACCAATCCCGACAAGTGTTCGCATAGTGCTGACCATTAACAGCCCATCGATCCCGCTCTTTTAGCGCTCCTTCAAACCGTCGAGGCAAATCAAATGAGGGCATCAATCCCCCGGTAAAAAAATGCCGAGCCATCCAGTCATCATTAGAGTCGTCTTCAAAAAAATATGGTTGATCACGATGGCAAAAAATATGAAAAAACAACAGACCGTCGGTCTTCAACCAAGCAGCAATTCTGGTAAACAAAGCCTCGTAATTCCGCATGTGCTCGAACATCTCGATAGAGATGACGCGATCAAACTGTCCCAAGGCCTCGAAATCGTTCATATCCTGGGTTAGAACGGAAATGTTTTGGAAGCCTCTCTTTGCGGCTTCAGCATCAATATAGGCTTTTTGTGAAGCAGAATTACTGACTGCGGTTATTTTGCTGCCTGGAAAACGTGCGGCCATATACAAAGTCAGGGATCCCCAACCACATCCAAGCTCAAGAATATTTTGGCCCTCAGCGAGTTGTGCCCGCTCAACGGTCAACGCCAACATGGCCTCTTCCGCTTCGCTAAGGGTTGCGTCAACTGCGGGGTAAAGCGCTGCGCTGTACTTTAATCTCGGGCCTAACATCCGCTGAAACAAAGCCGTCGGCACCTCGTAGTGTTGACTATTGGCGTCATCAGTCGCCACCGCTAGCGGTGATTGACGCATCTCAGCAGTAAATCGCGCTTTGCCCTCTGGCGTCGCATTGGCACGATCTTGCACTAATCGTTTCTTTAACAAACGACGCATGCCTACCCGAATCAAACCATCAGGAATCCAACCCCGTTCCGCCGCCTCAATAAGGCTAATCATTGTGATTCACCTCATACGCAAATCCAGGGAGATGCAATTGCATTTGCACGCAACCGATGGCCCGCTGGCGGAATCCAGCTTCGCAATAGCAAAAATAATAACGCCACATCCTTAAAAAAGTCTCAGACAAACCGAGCGCCCGAATCGGTTCTAAGTTGCGCTCGAACATCGAGCGCCAACGCGACATCGTTATCGCATAATGCGGGGTAATGTCCTCCAAACCATAAAGACGAAGGCCCGAACCGGCTTTTGCACTGACCGAAATCAATTCTTCAACACTGGCGAGAGCCCCTCCGGGAAAGATGTAACGTTGAATAAAATCTACTGAACGCTTGGCTGCCTCAAACCGCTGCTCAGCAATGGTGATTGCCTGAAGTAACATAGCCCCACCCGGTTTCAACAACTTCGTGCACACCTCAAAAAACTGGGGTAAATAAGCAATACCCACGGCTTCGATCATTTCAATCGAGACCAACTTATCAAACCTGCCCTTCAATTGACGATAATCCTGTTTGAGCACGGTCACTTGCTCCCCTAACCCGAGCGATGCTACCCGAGCACTTGCGCGCAGGTATTGAGCCTCCGAAATGGTTGTCGTGGTCACGCGACAGCCGTAGTATTTTGCCGCGTGACACGCAAAAGCACCCCAGCCAGAGCCAATTTCAACCACATGATCGCGTTCCGACAGTCTAAGTTTTTGGCAGATCATATCGAGCTTTTTGATGGACGCCTCCTGCATCGAGGTCTCGGAGGCAGAAAAATAGCCAGACGAATACATCATCGTTTCGTCTAAAAATTGTTCGAAAAAATGATCACCTAGGTCGTAGTGTTGAGCAATATTGCGTTTGCTTTGCGCCTCGGTATCTCTGTTCAACCAATGCTGGAAACGCAACAGAGGCTTACGCAACCATAGCCATCCAGACCCCAAGCCTTCGAGTACATGACGGTTACTGAGCACCACCTGGAGCACTGCGAGCAAGTCTGGACTGTCCCAGTCACCATCCATGTATGCCTCGGCGGCGCCTATCGCGCCGCCGAGCGCAATTGCTCGATAAGCGTCTTCAGATCGAATATTGACTCTACCTAACCCCGTGTCGAGCGCTGCCTCGTTTTCGGCAGACTCACCCACACTCAGCAATAACGCATCATTTTCGTAGACCTCGAGTCGCCCAGCACGTACTTCCGCTAGCACTTTGAGTACCTGGCTTCGCCAGAAACCTCCCACCTCCAGCTGGTTCCTATGGGCTTGATTTCCTGATTTCGTCTCGGTCTTCATGTCACTCTCTTTTCAGACTTTTTTGGATGTGAATAAAACGGCACTCGCTTCAACCAAAGACATACCGCTTGCCAATATATTCTGCCAACCACCCGAAGCGCCATCAAGGGATACCGCAGGATAAAACGGCGTAGGCTGCGTGCTGTCATAAGCTCTGCAGTCAGCATCAGCCTGGCCGAAAACAGAGGGGAATCTTGCTGGGTTACTTGAATGCTAACCTCGCATTCAGCATCGGGTAAAGGAAGCTCGAATTGGTATTCGGTGTCCATTGGCATAAAAGGCGACACATGGAACTGTTTTGCCACAGATAAGGCGTTCGAAGGGTCAATTACGTAAACATGGCGCTCGTTCCAGGGCGTGTTGTGGACCTCGACGACAACATATTGCAGGGCATTGTTGGCGTCCAAACAATAAAACAGCGCAATCGGATTAAGAATCATTCCAAAGGAGCGCCAGTTCGCCAGCAAATAGACCTGACCGCTAAACGCGTGTCCTGTCGCAACCCTAATCTGAAACTTGACCTCATCAAGCAAGGTCCTACTGGATGGCAAATAGTCTGACCGATGGAAACTGATGCAGTTAAATCTCTCCTCAGACACCCAGCGAGACTGATCGCACAGAGACGATATCGCGGTGATGTCACAGTAAAACAGCTCGTGCGCCATGTTAAACCCATGGGGCATGGGTTTGCGGCGATGGTGCCAAAGATTTCCGCGATAAATACGGGGCGGAGTCAGCATGCTGCCTTCACCGCATCAACCACCCGCTGAGCACTCATGACCCCATCCTCATGGAATCCATATCGCCAATAAGCACCGCAATAATGTGTTGACCGAACGCCTGAAATCTCAGCATGTCGTTTTTGAGCAGTCAGCATCGCAGTATCAAACACGGGATGCTCGTATTTTAAGCGTTTAATCACTTTATCTTCAGCAATGCCGCCAAAATCGTTCAGGGTGACCAATACCGGCAAGCGACTCTCAAACCCTTGTAATCGGTTCATATAGTAGGTCAACGCTGTTTGTTGACCATCCGCTGGTCCGTGATAATTCCAGCTCGCCCAAGCGGTGTTGCGGTGAGGCATGACTGATGAGTCTTGATGCAACGTAACGCTATTTTCACAAAATCGCATTGCGCCTAAAACTGAAACCTCCTCTGGCGAGGGGTCCTCTAGCATGGCCAGTGCCTCAGGGCTATGGCACGCAATGACCACCTCATCGAAGAGTTCCACGTGTTGTTCGGTCTTGACCTGCACACCCTCGGCGGTCCTGCGAATCCGCTGAACTGGACTCTTTAAGCGCACATTTTGTAGGTGCTTCTGCAGCGCCTTGACGTATTGATTCGAACCGCCTTTAACCACATACCATTGGGGCCGATTTTTCAAATCAAGCAAGCCATGGTGATGAAAAAATTGCGCTAACATCCCGATAGGAAACTCATATATTTGGGCATCCCCTGACGACCAAATTGCAGCCGCCATCGGCACCAGGTAATTTTCGATGAAACCACGACCAAATTTATGACGTTTGACAAAGTCACCCAGCGTCTCCTGACTCTCAGAATCAAGGCGCCTTGCAAGGCGATTGAACCTCATGATGTCTACCAACATTCGCCAAAAAACAGGATTAATGATATTTCGGCGCTGAGCAAACAAGGTATTAAGGTTGTGACCGTTGTATTCAAAACCCGGTCTTTTAAGACTAAAACTCATTTCGGTCTTTTGTCCCTCGCATCCTAATCTGTCCAATAAGGCTTCGAACTGAGGGTAGGTTCTGTCGTTATAAACAATAAATCCTGTATCAACAGGCTGAGTCTTGCCATCCATCGCGATGACGTGAGTTTGGGTGTGTCCGCCAAGATATTCGTTGGCCTCATAGACTGTAACCTCAGCGATCTCTCTCAAATAATAGGCAGCGGTTAATCCCGCTACACCACCCCCAATTACCGCGATTTGCTTCATACGTTGTGAACTCCCTAACACCAACGGACCGACACCCCACTTCCTTGACTGAGGTTAAACTCAGACTAATCGCCCTAGCGAAAAACAACAATCAAAACCCTACAATACGGCATCACCTCGTTCTAGTTCGAGGCCTTGACCGAAGCTAACCCATCCCTATACTGCTGGGATGCACCCGCTAAACCACCACCAAATCTCCGACGTTACGCAACGCGATGACCGAGCCGCTTGGCGAATCGTCGCAACCGATTGGATCTTGATTGCCCTTGCCTTAGCACTCGCTGGCCTTGCGCCTAACCCTCTGACCTTGATTCTAGCGTTGTTCATTTTAGGATGCCGACAGCTGAGCTTGGGTATCATCGTTCATGAAACCGGCCATCAAACTTTTTTCCAGTCAAAGAAAACAAACCATTGGGTCGGCCGTTGGTTATCGGGCTACTGGGTCTTTTCCAGCCAAACTGTCTACATGAAGGGGCACCTGAGCCATCATCGATATGCTGGAACTGCCGAAGACCCGGATCTCAAGAATTACTCGGCTTATCCCATTTCCAAAGCAAGCTTTCGGCGTAAAGTGTGGCGAGATCTATCCGGACAAACCGGCTGGCGCAGACTAAAATCCATTGCTCGCTCCATAAGGCGGTATCGTCAACTTGATGAGGAAGGTCGCAGGGTTGTGAAAGGTGGGCTGATAACCAACCTAAGTTTGTTACTCGTGCTCAGCCTGCTAAATGCGCCCTGGTTATTTCTGTTGTGGGTGACAGCGTTTGCAACGACGCACATGCTTTGTACTCGTATTCGTCAAATCGGTGAGCACGCGGCGGTGCCCAATCCCAATAGCGATGATCCCCGGGACCATACCCGAACCATCGTCACGGATTGGTGGGAACGTCTTTTCATCGCTCCCCATCAAATCGCTTTTCACTTGGAACATCATTTGCTGCCCTCAGTCCCGTTGTATCAACTCCCAAAACTGCATCAGATGTTAAATCAAGTCGGATTCTTCCAAGGCGTACGCTTCACCAGAGGCTATCGCGCTTTAATCGCCGACATTATCGTTCGTCCGACAAGCTCCTAGCCCCCTAGCCTTTAGCATCCTCAAAATCACTTTGCGCAAGCGCTTTCGTCACATCAACAAGGTGGAAAAGATCACTTTTCGCCACCGCTATTTGCCTACTGAAACTCGATATCGCAGGGATTCATGCTGAGACTGGGTTTTGGGTTTTGGGTTTTGGGTTTTGGGTTTTGGGTT
>NZGC01000060.1 GCA_002689445.1 Gammaproteobacteria bacterium | reverse complement strand
GCCATGGAATCTGATTGGGCGGCCCTTAAGGCGACCCATCACCAAGTCTTTCCTGAGGCAAGCCATGACGTTGAGCGATGGTTTGTACCCTACCGCTTGCGGCCATTAGGTGCTCATCTAGACCATCAGCAAGGTCATGTCGCTTCGATCGCGGCCAATCGAGGGATACTGTTTGCCTACAGTCCTAATGTTCAGTCAAAAGTGAGGGTACACAGCACTGGGTTTCAAGGTGTGATAACCATCGACCCCGCCCAGGTGCTTAAACCGGAGAATGATTGGGCAGATTATTTGAGAGGGGCGCTGCACTATTTGGGCCATCGGGAGAAACCCGTTGGGATCGACATTAGTCTGCACGGAACCTTGGGGGAAGTCGGTTTATCGAGCTCGGCAGCGGTGACCTTGGGTTATCTCCATATTCTCAGCCTTCATCTCCATCGGCCTTTGTCCATTGATCAAGCGGTGGTTTTGGCTAAACGCATCGAGAATGAATTTCTTGGGGTCCAAAGCGGTATCGGTGATCAAAGCGCCATCGCCTACGCAATGGCTGGACATCTGAGTCGATATGACTGTCGTAAAGGGCAAGTAACTCAATTCCCGCAGGCAGTGGAAAGCCAGTTTTTGGTGGTCTATTCGGGATACCGCCAAGCGTTAACCGAAGACCAGTTGTTTAATCGACGCGTTGCAGAATGCTTTCTTGCAGCCAACGAGATTGAGCAAGCGCTGGGATGGCAGGGAATTTCTGCAAACCCGCGAGTGCTGGGCGATTTTACGGCAGCGGATTTTGAGCAGGTAGCGTCCAAACTGTCGTTGGTGAGTCGTCGACGGGCCAGCCATTTCTTTGAAGAAATGGCAAGAATTTCAGCGGGTTGCCAGGCATGGGGCGCGGGCGACCTTAAGACCTTTGGGGCGCTAATGACAGCGTCAGGTGAGAGTTCCGTGAAAAATTACGAAACTGGAACCGATACCTTAATCGCTTTGTCGCGTTTTTTGGTCGAATCTGAAGGTGTCTTCGGTGCGCGTTTTAGTGGTGCCGGCTCTAGGGGTTGCGTTATTGCGCTGATCGATCCCAGGCATTTAGACACGCTCCTTAATCATCTCGAGGCTTATTTTTCAGACTGTTCGCCTGTACCACCCGAAGCGCCTTGGGCGTTCGTGACGGACTCAGCCTCAGGCGCTAACGGGTTATGAGAGCGTTGATACTGGCCGGCGGATATGGCACCCGGATGCAAGGTATATTGGGCGACAAGCCTAAGGCGTTGGCTGACATTCAGGGTGAGACAGTCATCGACCGATTGCTCCGAGTGATTCAACCCCAGGTCAGCGAGATTTCTCTGATTTCGAATGCACGCTACTTCTCAGCTTTTCAAGATTGGCAAAGATTGGCATCGATTAAGGTGTCGCTCTTTCAAAATGAATCGACCCACCCCGGGGATCGATTGGGTGCGCTCGGTGACCTTCAGCGACTTTTGTCCCTCCTCGGGACCGATGAGCCGGCTTTAGTCTTGGCATCCGATACGCTCTTAACGGGTAGCTTGGCGGGGATGTTTGAACAATTCGGCACCTCTTCGGCTACCCAGTTAGCAATCCGGCATAACCCTGACCGTCAAGACCAAAAGCGAAGAGGCGTCGTTAGGCTATCCAAGGATAATTTTGTAAAAGAGTTTGTTGAAAAGCCAGTCCAACCCGCAACGGATATTGCGGCTTGTCCCATTTATCTGATGACCGCTGCAGCGTTGCAGGGGTTGTCGAGTTATTTGCTAGCAGGAGGCGCTCGGGACGCGCCCGGGTCTTACTTCTCTGTACTGTGCCAGCAGCAGCCGGTGCAGGGTTGGTGGGTCTCTAACCTTCTGTTTGACGTGGGTAATCCTGACAGTTACCAAGCCGCGCAGGCCGCAGCAGAAGTATCATCAGACCGCGTTGCTGATTCGCCACTTGCGCACCGAGGTCCCGCCGATGAGCCTAGCGTCTAAGGATAGCCTACGTTGGCAAGGCGCCAGCGCCTCTTCGCCATGAAGCGGTCATTAAGCATTTTCTGCCAGTGACCAGCGCCCGCATTGATCGAGGACTTTGTGCCAATATTGCTGCTTGTCCGAAGACATGGTGTCATCGTCGAGCAGTAGCATCGCCGGTGTCCATGCAACCAGTCTTGCCAGTCGTTGCACTTCGGCTTTAAAGGCTGCCGTTTGGGCGTAGTCTGCCAGTGATGAGTCTTTGGACAGTCCCTGTTGGTAAGCGCCGATCAATTGCCGCCAACCGGTTTCGTCGTCAGGGGCCAGCCCCTGACAGGAGGTCATAATGAAGAAGCTGAGATCGAAAGAAGCAGGTCCCTGGCAATAATCTCCCCAATCAAACACCGTAACACCGCCTTTGGTGCCCAAGTTGTCCCAGCGAAAGTCACAATGGATTAGACAGGCCGGCGCGGCGCTAATAGGGAGGGCCCTTTGCACCCAGTCGGAGTGCAGTTGCTGGCTCAAGCCAGGAGATCGCTCTGCCAGTTGACCCAGAAACCTGCTCAGTTTTTGCTGAGAGAGGGTCTCGACATAGTGATACAGATCATCAACATTTTGCTCAAAGGTGAGTGTTGTGACGGCTTGGTCCAGAGTGCTTTCATGCAACTGGCCCAACCGGGTTAGAGCCTGATCGGGGTTCAGGGGCGCGGCTTCGGGATCTTGAACATCCTCGAGCAGAAGCCAACCAGGTCGAGTGCCAGGCGCCGAGGCGGCCCATAACTTGGGCGTAGGAATGCCCAAAGTAGGCGCGATGCTTTCGTAAAAAAACCGCTCCCGTGGGTGGCTCGAAAATGTCTGAGTGATACCCTGTGCATTGGAAATAGATTCACGTTTGAAAATCAAAGTGCGAGGCAGAGAGCTTTGCGGGGCTCGGTTTTTAGTGGGTTCTGGCAAAGCGATTGATGATGAGGTCAGGCTGGGGGAAGGCTGTGTGGGCGATGCAGACACTCGGGTGAGATGTATTCGAGCGACTTCAGCGATATGCCCGGCATGAATCCTCTCTGACCGGATTTGAACCGGGTAACCCAATAATCTCGACAACTCAGTGGCGCTAAGCATCAGGACAGCGGCGTTGGATCAGAAGAGGAAAATCCTCCTGATCGATAGTCGAGTTGAGCAAGGCGTTTGAGTCAGGTCCGGCGCGCGCGATAGCGGCAAAAACGTGCCAATTTTGATGATAGTGAGGTTGAACCATTAAAAGAAAACCGTGGCCGTTCGCACAGGCGCGTTATTACTGTTTCTAATCTGCATTGTCACTGAACGTTGCTTCCAATCAAATTCGAGCCAGCCAAAGTTGGCATCGAGAAATACCTCTCCGACCCTATGGGTGCCGCCTTCTCCCGTCACAGCTGGATTGATTTGTGACAGAGGAAGGTTCAGCGAAGAACTGGTCATTTCCCACAGCACTCGGTCATTGGCTAGTCGCTTACGATACAAGCCTGCAAGGTGTCGATCGCCGGAAAGTAGGATTGTGGTACCGGCGCTTTCGGCTAATGCCGTTAACAATCGGTCTCTGGCATCTGGCAACATGCGCCAAGCTTCCCAATGATGGCCGTCCGCTAAGACCTGAACTGAGCTGACTAAAATTCGCACAGCCGCAGGCCTGATGAGTTCTTTTTCGAGCCATTCCCATTGTTCGACGCCAAGCATGGTTTGTCCGGGCTGATCTTGAGGAATATATCGACCATTAAGCCTTGGGATCCAGGGACGTTTTAATTCACTACGAAAAGACCGGGTATCGAGAATGATGACTTGGATTCGCTCGGAACCCTGGCCCAACATCAGTGATCGGTAGATACCGGGTCTGCGACGACTGTCATCCTCTTGAGGAATTTCCCAAAAGGTCTCAAATAGCATTTCTGCTTTTGCTCGATGACGAAATTCTCGTCCTGCGTCGTTCAGCCCGTAGTCATGGTCATCCCAAGTGGCGACAATAGGGGTTGTTTGCTTGAGCGCTTGGAATTGCGGAGCACTACCAAGGGCATCATAGGCAGCGCGTAAAGAGAGTAATGCTGGATCATCCGATTCATCTTCGGCATAAACGTTGTCGCCTGCCATAATCAAAAGCTGGGGCGCCGCGGTTTGTATCGAGTGTAGAATATCGAGGGACTCGTTTTGATCGAGGCAGCTGCCGACGGCGATACGATTCACAGTCCCAGAAGGCAGGTCCTGAAAAGCGTAGGATAAGCCTGGGTAGGGGAGAATCAGAATGCTAGCGACGAGCAATACTGCCGCTTTTTGTTTTATGCTCATACCCTTACTCACTCAAAACGCCCAGTCTGCCTTCACAGGCATAGCAGATCAACCGAGCGCGTCGAGTTCTGTGGGTTGTTGTCGCCGATGGGATACTTGCGATGACAGCACCGATGTAAAACGTCGGTTTGGGATGAATAAGCCAGCTTTTGAGCACATTGGTCGTAATCAAGGAACCGTGTCATCATGAAAGAAGAACCTCTGCGATTTGAGCGAATCCCCGCGGAAGAATCCATCGCCTTCGCTCGTCATCATGCGATCAAAATGGCTGAGCGCCGCTCTGTCCGTGCATTCTCAACGGATCCAGTCGCAGAATCCGTTGTCCTTGATTGTATTCGGGCAGCGGTCACTGCACCGAGTGGCGCCAATGGTCAGCCCTGGCACTTTGTTGTCGTTTCTGACCCCAAAACCAAGTCGGAGATTCGTAAAGCGGCTGAAGCTGAGGAGCGGGCTTTCTACGAACACCGAGCAACGCAAGCTTGGTTGGACGCGCTATCTGATCTCGGAACCGATGCGAACAAGCCTTTCTTAGAGAAGGCCCCTTATTTGATTGCAATCTTTCAAGAGCGAGTTAAGTCTGATCATCAAGGAGGAACGGCAAAACATTACTATCCCCTAGAGTCGGTCGGTATTGCGACGGGCATCTTAATCGGCGCGTTGCATCAAGCTGGCCTGGCTTGTTTGACTCATACCCCCAGCCCCATGAAGTTTTTGCAGAAAATCCTGGGCCGCCCGAGTCGTGAGCGACCCTTCTTGTTGTTGGTGACAGGATATCCCGCAGACGACGCCAAAGTGCCCTGTATTGAGCGAAAAGCGCTGTCGGAGGTGTTGAGTCGCGTCTGATCAGCCAGCGAATGCTGCTTGACGAAGTGGCTCACGTTGCTTAAGCCGCAGAAAGTCGGCCAAAATGTGGCCGGCTTCTAAGACTCGAGCATCGGGGGGCGGGGTTACCGAAGGTAACGCCAGGGAAGCGGTGTCATTTTGCTTCCCCTCACTGGAGGGAATGACTGATTCAGCATCGTTTTTACCGTGCGTCGGAATCGGTGAAGGGTTTTCGATTAAGGCTTCATTCGCATCCATCACGTTAGCATCGAGCGGCGCCGTTGTCCCCGCCGACCTCGATTGTGCGACAGAGGAAACTTCATCAAGTTCTTCAAGGCTGCTGACCTCTTTGAGACCCTGAGCGACTCGTTTACGATTGGTGAGCTCTAACCAAAACGCCTTAGACGCGACCTGTTCGGCTTTCCTATTGATTTCATTCAAAGTCACTGTATTTTTCGCTCGGCGTTGCTTTTGGTATTCGTACGCCGCCTTCAGGTATTCAAACTCGGGGTTAGAAGCGATGCGCTTAGCGTGTAATGCTGACAGCTCTGGAATAAGACCGGCTAGGTCGTCTTTCGCGCGATAGAGTGCGGGTGTGATTTTATCCCAAGGGAGAGGCCGGTCTAGTGTGCTCTCTCCGATGGATTCGGGATCATAATCAACAGGATAGTGGATGTCAGGGATGATACCTCGGTGCTGGGTTGATTCACCGCTGATGCGATAGAATTTCGCTTGGGTCATTTTGAGCTGTCCGCGGAGCAGCGGTTGTAAGGTTTGGACGGTGCCTTTGCCAAAAGTTTGAGTGCCGATGACCAACCCACGGCCATAGTCCTGGATTGCGCCGGCTACGATTTCTGAGGCCGAAGCGCTGAGTCGATTCACGAGCACGGCCAGTGGGCCGCTATATTCAACCCGGTAGTCTCGGTCCGTTAAGACATCAACTCGATCAGATTTTGATCGAATCTGGACGGTGGGACCTCGATCGATAAAAAGCCCTGTCAGAGTCTTCGCCTCCTGCAAGGAGCCTCCGCCGTTATCACGGAGATCGACTAAAATTGCATCTACATCCTGCTCTTCCAGCTCCTTCAGCAAGCGTTTTACATCCCGGGTTGTGCTGCGGTAGTTCGGATCCCCATCTTGCAGGGCCTGGAAATCAATGTAGAAAGTTGGAATATCGATGACGCCGATGCGGAGCGGCTCCGGCTCTCCCTCTATCGTAATAATCTCCGCCTGAGCGGACTGTTCCTCGAGTTCAACTTTATTACGGACGATGGAGACTACCTTGCTCGAGAAAGTATCCATCGCATTGGCCGGGAGTACCTCAAGGCGAACAATGGTGTCTTTTTTACCTCGAATGAGGGCCACGACATCGTCTAATCGCCAACCAATGACGTCCACGAGTTCACCTTCAGGGCCTTGGCCGACAGCGGTAATGCGATCGCTCGGCTTGAGTCCTTTGGACTTGTCAGCTGGCCCTGCAGGGACCAGACTGACGATTTTCGTGTATTCATCTTCAATCGATAAAACAGCTCCAATACCTTCCAATGATAGACTCATGTTGATGTTGAAGTTTTCTGCGGTGGTCGGCGAAAAATATTGAGTGTGCGGATCGTAGGTTCTAGCTAAAGCATTGATAAAAAGCTGATAAACGTCGTCGCTGCGGGTTTGCTGGCTTCGGTTGAGTCGGTTTCGGTAGCGTTTCAGAAGGAGCTCAGCAATAGCCTCTGGCGCTTTATCAGCTAATTTGAGGTTCAGGACGTCGTTTTTAATGCGTTGTCTCCACAAGTCGTCAAGGGCTCGTTGGTTTTTCGACCAGGGCTCGAGTTCTCTATCCAGCACCAAGACCTCGTCACGGGTGAAGTCATATTGCTCGATACCTTGCTCTAGCTGGGCGATAACCCAGTCCAACCGATCGAGAACGCGGGTATGGTAGCGGTTAAAAATCGTAAAGGCTGGTGTCAGGTCTCCACGGCGCAGCGCGTTATCCAACTTGAGCTCTAACGCCTTTAGGACGTCAAGGTCCTCTTGCGACAAGTAGCTTTTGCTGGGGTCAAGATCGCTAAGAAATTCGTTGAACACGATGCTCGAACTTTCGTCGTCCAATAATTGATAAACGTAGTGACGCTCTCTGAGAGATTTCAAAATGTGTCGGGTGGTCGCAGAATGCTCGGGTAGCGGCTGTAACTCAGAAGCTGGGGCGGCGTCCTCTGCGGGGAGTGAAGCCGCAGCGGCCATGGCTAGCGACCACAGTGCAACGCCTATAAGGGCAGCAGCACACAAGGTTCTGATGGGGTTAAAAAGCCTAAGGCGCCTTGAAATCATGTAACATCCTTTATCTGTCGCTGCGTAACTCTTGACGCCTAGGGTGAGCATCCTATCTATTTTCATTGAGGTCAATCACAGCGCGACGTCTCTGGAATGTCAATGTCACGCTTTGACAAAGCTTACGCGGTGACTGAACCGAACTCGGTTGAGGTATCTCAGAACAACCGCCTCGTGTCACCGTCTGATCTACCCGCACTGCGCACAGGCTTAGTTGGCTAAGTCTGTGTCGGGCCTATAGGGTGCAGCATCGCTCATCGCAGTAGGCGACGCTTAGCATCGCTAGAGTTGTCTGTTACGGGCCGTGACTCGCGTTGGTACCTAACCTCATATTAAACGATTTTCGGTCGGTAATGGCTCAAGGTTGTGGCATACTTGCGACTCAGAAAGTCTGGCGGAGGATCAAAAAATCATGCAGCAGCTATCACGGTATTGGCAGTCACGTTTGTGGATTGTAGTGGGTTTATTAGCATTAGGGTCTGCTTCTGCAGAAGAGGGGTCTGAGGCTGTGGATACTGCTGACAATCAGATGGCCGAAGAGCGGGGTTATTTTTTTGGCTACTCCTTCGGCAACATGCTCCAGCAGGGTGGAAATCCAGATGTAGATCTTGCGGCTTTGATGCAGGGGCTCAAGGATTCGTTAGCTGCGAGTCCTCCAGCCCTAGATTCTGCGGCGCAAACGGCCGTTATGGCCATCGTTCGAGAACGTCAACAGAGTGTCCAGGCAGAGCAGCAAGCGCTCGCTGAAAATCAAGCGGAACGAAATCTAGCAGCCGGAGCTGCGTATTTGGCTGAAAATTCAGAGAGAGAGGGCGTTGAGGTAACAGCGTCTGGTCTCCAGATTCAGCACGTCGTCAGAGGTGAGGGAGAAAAACCTACCGAAACAGATACCGTGGTCGTCCACTATGAGGGAAAATTATTAGATGGAACGGTATTTGATAGCTCAGTCGCTCGCGGTGAGCCCGCGGAGTTCGGTCTCAATCAAGTGATTCCTGGATGGACAGAAGGTCTCCAGTTAATGGCGGTCGGTGGTAAAGCAAAATTGACAATCCCCGCGGCACTGGCCTATGGGCCCGGAGGCGTTCGTAGCATTCCGCCTAATTCAGTGCTTGTTTTCGAAGTCGAGTTGTTAGAAATCAAATAGGGGACGCGAAGCTTAGGAGACGCGCTGCAACGATGAATGCTTAGGGCCGTAGCGTGGTGCAGACGAGACGGGCGAGCGCGAGGTGCGACGTGGAGATAGGCCGGGTTTTGCAACAGTAAGCCGCGATCCTCAATCTATACGACCGTCTCCGTGAACCCTCTTTAACCAGTGGGTGCAGGGGCCAGAGCGAAAAGACTAGTCAATCAGATCAATGCCGAGGGGCTGAGTCAGCATATCCAGTTGAAAACGACTGATTTTAACGCCCCTGAGGTCTTGGTGTTTGACGTCTATGGTATCGAATTGTGATTCAGTGAGGTCACAGCCGGTAATGTTGGCGCCAAACCAATCGATTTGGTTGAGGTCGCATTGCAGGAAAGCAGCCGTCTCAAAATTCGAATTGACGAGCGCCGAGTCAAAAAAATTGCAGTCTGCAAAGGTGCTTGAAATCAGGCGTGCAGAAGAGAAATCGCTTAACGAAAAATCGCACCCCACAGCAGACAACGAGCGTAGCGAAAGGCGGTCATTGATCTGCTTTTCGTTGCTGATTCCCTGAGCTTTGAGGCCGAGAGCTCGCGTTTGCTTAAGCTCACTGCCGTACCAATTACTTTCGCTACAATCAACGCCAGACAAGTCGCAGGCTTCAAGTTGGCAGTGTTCAAGCGAGCAGAAGCGAAGTCGACTCGGGTCAGTGAGATCGTCCCTCGCAAACTGACAACGTGAAAAGCGACAGTCAATAAACGTCGTAGAAGCAAAATCGCACGCAATAAAACGGCAATTGCTGAAGACGCAATCCGAGATCAGCAGCCCGGACCCCTTGCTCTCTTCGAAAGTATATCCTTCGAAAGATTGATCCTGGAGGCCATTGGGCCAGAGATGATCAAAGTCTTGTTGGATTAAATTTTCAGAAGATGTCATAGCGAATCGTCTCGGTGTTGTGGTTGGTAAGTGTTAAGCTTATGGCGTCCATCCTTTGATCGTTGCTACAACGGATCCTGCGAGGGTTGTCCTTTTGTTGACTGATCAGATACCTGACCCAGAATGAGCATCGCCCGTGTTAGGAGGTTTGATGAAACGTTTTTTATCCAGTCTATTTTTTTCGGTTGCTTTTATCTGGGTTGCCGTTGTCTTTTTCGAAGTTGATACTGAAGTCGTCTATGTGCTCTTTGTGCTGTCTTTGATGCTTGTCGGGATGGCTATTATCGCGGGTTTGTTCATTGCGCCATTGGTGAAAATGATTCGACGTCGCAAGTCAGAACACCTGCTAACTGAAATTTTTAACGCCAACAACGCGCAAAAAGACTCGAGGGAACCCCCGGAAACTAGCGATTAACCTCAAGGCTCTTCAAGAAGCGATTCGAGCGAGGCAAGTAATAGTCTTCATAATCAACCGAAAAAGCTACCGTATGAGCTCTGCCTGTAATTCGGTTCGCTGACACAAAGCCGATAAAGCGAGAGTCTTTGCTGTTATCACGATTGTCGCCCAGCACCAGATATTGATCGCTGGGCACTTCGATGGGGCCAAAGCTGTTGACCTGTGGAACCGGCGATGGCTCAAGCATAATGGCCCGTTCGGACACAGGGGTGGTTTCCAGAAAAAATCGGTGGCGGTATCGGTCGATCGTACTGAGTTCATTGAGATCAAAATCTTTAAGCGCTTGATAGTCGGCGGATTCGCCATTAATGCTCAATTGGTTATTGACCATCGCGACCCAATCACCCGGAACGCCAATGACCCGCTTAATTAGGAGTTGATCATCCTCAGGGGAGATGAATGTGATGATATCTCCGGCAGCCGGATCACCCCAGCGTATCAGTTGAATAGAGGTCAGCGGCACGCGCAGTCCGAAGGCCATCTTATTCACGATGACCCGGTCTCCCTCGAGAATGGTGGGTTTCATTGAGCCAGTGGGAACCTGGTTCCAATCTGCGATCGCAGAGCGAAACAAAACCATCACCACAAGAAAGATGATTAAACCCCGCCACTCAATCCAAAGTCGTCTTAACATATGTTGATCGATCAACCGTTTCGGGTTCCAGTCTAATTGATGTCAAGGTTGATGCAACCGCAATTGCCAGGCAGGGCGTGACGTTCAACTAGGAGGACGAAGAGAGGTCGAAAATCAGTCGCTATCCGCACCTCGATTGTCAGGGTGTGTGATAATTCGATTTTAGGAGTAAACCGAGGGTCAACATGCTGAGGGTAATCACGGAAAATAAACTTGAATTGTCCTGCACTACGCCCATCGTCTTTCGATTGCTGCCGAGACTCGAGCCTCAACAGCAGATTCAAGATCTCCACTATGAGGTAGTGGGTGCCGAACGACACGAGCAGGTGCAGGATGGGGCTGGAAATCGATTGATTCGTGCGCTCATGCAAAAGGGCTTGTCGTCGGTAACCATTCGGTTTGAGGGAATAGAGTGTGACAGAGGCTCGCCTTTGGGATCTTTCGTGCCTATCGAAGCCCTACCAACGGAGGTGTTACCCTACTTAGCGCCGTCGAGATATTGTGAGTCCGATGAGTTTAACAGCCAAACGCGCTCTATTGTCGAGGGGAAGGCCAGTGGCTTGGAGCAGGTTGAAGCGATCTGCGGAATGATTGCTGAGCAGTATGACTACTGTCCTGGCTCGAGTCATCAGTTGCTCAGTGCCGCATCGGTTAATCAGCGACGCGAGGGTGTTTGTCGCGATTTTGCTCATCTCAGTATAGCGATGTGTCGCAGTCTCAGCCTGCCGACGCGTTACGTTGTCGGTTACCTCGCCGGACTCATCCCTCAAGATCAGCATGCCTGGATTGAGGTCTTTCTGGGTGGTCAATGGCAAGCATTTGATCCAACACCTGGTGTTGAGGATGCTGAAAGAATCAGAGTCGCCATCGGTCGGGATGCCGCTGATGTAGCTATGATGGATCAGTTTGGTCCACTGCCGTTATCGAGTCGCATGCAGATCAGTGTTGAAGTTTAAGTAGGAGGAGGTTCTCGCCGATAAACCTCTCAATCTGACGAGAACACTGATGCAAGCGCCTTAGGATGACGAAACGGATCGTACTTGGACATTAACGATCAGCTCAGACTGGGTGCCCGGGGGGCCGGTAAAGGATCCCGCTATCGGCGGAATGGCTTGTGGGCTCATCGAAGACGCCACGGCGATGTGTTCAGGGCCGACGGGTCGACCCACTGTTGGATCAAAGCCAAGCCAACCGAATCCTGGCAACCAAACTTCTAGCCAAGCGTGAGTGGCGCCATTGTCTGGTTTGAAGTTTTGATGCAGGAAGTAACCGCTTAAAAATCTCGCCGCATAACCCTGGCTTCTCACCAGCTCCATCATGAACCATGCGAAGTCGCGACAACTCCCTGTTTGCAGGGCCATTGTTTCCACTGCTGATTGGGTGCCAGGGGCTTCTCTTATTTGATAGCTAAAGCACGTTTTGATGGTTTGGCATAAGTGTTCGAGCGCAAGAAAACTCTCTTGAGGTGCGGCGTCTACGGGTAGTGAGCAGGCGAGCTCAGGGGGAAATTGAGTCATCTCAAGCTGAGTCGCAAGAAAGGGCGTCAGGATTGCAGAGTCGGCAATAGGCAGGTCAGAGTATTGCGCTTTGTTGATCAGTTGATCCAAGGTCAGCGTCTGTGCTCGATATTGCTCAACGATCAGGTGGGAGTGAATTTTGAGTCGGCTGGTAGGCTGATCGAAACTTGCAATAGTCACATTGTTATCTGATGCATCACGCTGCCAATGCAAGGCCGCATTAGGGGATATCGTAAGCGTTGATGCCTTAACGCGCTGATCGAATCCATCTCTGGGTCTCAATATCAGTTGATGGGGCTTCAACTGGATGATTTGATCAAAGCGATATTCAGTTAGGTGATCAATTTCGATCAGTTTCACAAGCTGTCTTCTCAGGTTGGTGCTGGTGGTAGAGGTGTCTAAGGCGAATTGCCTCCGGAGACGATGCCGGCAGGCTGGCTAGCATGCCTTTGATATGGGTCTCTACCAGTGCAAAAGCACTGGGATAACGATCAATATCGCGGCCATCCCGTGCAAGCACAACGGTTTTGTTAGCGCCATGATAGTAAAGTCGAGCGGTCATTGAAGACTGCCCTCAATGGTTTTCCGAGCGTGGGACGCGGCTAATCCCAAGACTTTTATGTAAGGCCGAGTCGATCGAGAGATGCGCATCAAAAGCGTTGATGACAGGCAGGTGCTATAAACAACAGTATCACTTGGAGTGAAGAACTACCTGTAAGTCATTGTATCCTCTAACAAAACTCGATTGAACTCTCTCCGGGGCAGCCTTGACTTCGATGTGTTCAAAGCGTTTCAGAATTTCTTCCCAGAGTAACCTCAATTGCATCTCAGCGAGGCGGTTGCCCATACACCGATGGATGCCAAACCCAAATGAAAGATGGTGACGGGGATTAGCGCGATCGATGATGAACTCATTGGGACGGTCGATCACCTCGTCATCACGGTTGCCCGAGATATACCACATCGCCAACTTGTCGCCTTTTTTAATGACCTTTCCAGACAGTTCAACGTCTTCCAACGCGGTTCTCCGCATATAGGTTAGCGGTGTCTGATAACGGATAATTTCGGGCACCATGCTGGTAATCAAGCCGGGATTGGCTTTGAGCTTGGCATATTGCTCTGGATTCTCATTTAAAAACAGTACGCCGCCTGTTATCGAGTTCCGTGTTGTGTCGTTGCCGCCCACGATCAAAAGGATGAGATTACCAAGATACTCCATGGGATCCATTTTTTGAGTCTCCGGGTTATTGGCCATCATCGAGATGAGATCAATGCCAATTTCCGGCGGGGTGCCTTCTCGCTCTCTCCAGAGTCTTTGAAAATACTCGAGACACTCAAGGAGGGCGGCTC
Source organism: Gammaproteobacteria bacterium (assembly GCA_002689445.1). Classification (GTDB taxonomy): domain Bacteria; phylum Pseudomonadota; class Gammaproteobacteria; order Pseudomonadales; family Azotimanducaceae; genus UBA9926. The sequence goes on along the minus strand of NZGC01000060.1, from coordinate 11,288 downwards.
GGCGATCCGCTTCAGGGGTAGGGCCTCCTGCTAGTTCACCACTGGTGGCCATGTCTGACCAGTAGGTTAGTTTGCGTCGGTCTTCAAATGGGAAGTCGAACAGGGTTGCCAACATTTGCGTGGTCAGTTCGATCGAGACGGCATCAACCCAATTAAACTGCTCTCCAATGGGTAGGCTATCGAGGATCGTGGCTGCTCTTTGGCGAATGATGGGTTCCATCTTAGCGAGGTTCATCGGAGCGACAACACCGGTTACGGCTTTGCGCTGAACGTCGTGCTTGGGCGGATCCATGCTGATAAAATTAGGCGTTGTGAAGTCAGCCTGCCGCTCTGTCAGCGTGATTCCCGCGTCTGAGGAGAACCGCTTGTGGTCCTTATCGACCTGCATAATGTCATTGAACTTGGTAATGGACCAGTAAGGGCCAAACAAACCTTGCTCATGATAGTGAACGGGATCCTCGGTTCGGAGTCTTTCGAATAGCTCGAATTGGCTATTGCTTTGGAATACTGCGGGTTGACTGGGATCTAACTCGGATAACGGCACGGACCATGGGTCTTCAAGTACAGAAGAATTGATAACAACGGCTTCACTCATTGAACTTCTCCTAATTGCGGTGATTCAGTCATGGTACCTCCAAAGAGGGCGATTCGCGTTGTCGACCCAAAGATCGTTTTGTATAACAACGATCTTCGGCGAATAACTGTGTTCGGGAAACAACGCTTTTCAGCAGTCACTATAGGCCAAAATTTACAGCCCGTTCAAGCTTGGTAAGCATCGCAAGGTGCTGATACGGACAGGCTAATACTGAAATTCAGGTAAATTAATGACGATGCCATCGAGCTCATCACTCATGGGAATCTGACAGCTCAAGCGTGAATTAGATTCCCGGTCAGGATTGAGGTCCAGCATCGACTCTTCTGTTTCGGTGGCTGGCGCCAGTTTGTCCACCCAAGATGCATCGACCAGAACATGACACGTTGCGCAGGAGCACTCGCCGCCACAATCGGCATCGATGCCGGGTACCAAATTGCTGGTGGCTATCATCATCAGGCTATCGCCGTTTGTTCCATCAACAACGTGCTCTGTGCCATTGTGTTCTATAAACTTAACGCTTGGCATGGTCTAAACTCCCATCACATCTAAAATTGAATGGCGTAGATTATTCGATAGTTCGCGCCAAAAGTATAGTCATCAAAAATGCTTCCCGATCCACAGGTTTGGCCTTCATTAGACTGAGCAGCGCGGCGACCGTGTTCTTCTTTCTCTTCTTCATCATGGGCTTTGGTACGTCTGCCTCTTTGCTGCTGAGGATCAGGTGCTGGGCACCAAGCTTTTCAAATCGACATCCAAGTTCGCAAGATCCTCCGGTGAGACGGCGACGCCGTGCAGCTGCTTGGCGACCATGAATTCCTTCGGGGAATTGACAGCATCGACGGCGATGATTTTTCCCTCGCTCAAATAGAATTGAGCAAATTGCCTCGTTCCAGGGTCGCCTCTCAAAACGGCAGCATCGGCATCTTGGGAGAATCCCAACATTTGAAGTTTAAGATCGTATTGATCTGACCAAAACCAAGGCACGGTGGCATAGGTCTTATCACCCCCCAGCATGTTGGTCGCTGCGGTTCGTGCTTGATCCATCGCGTTGGGCACCGACTCTAGACGGAGTCTTCGATTGAGCAGGGCATTCGGGTGATTGGTGCAGTCTCCGGCAGCAAAAATGTTGTCGTCAGAGGTCTTACAGTGATCATCCACCAATATACCGTTATCGCAGGCCAGGCCAGCCGTCTCAGCCAGCTCGATGTTTGGGATAATGCCAATCCCAACAATGACCAGGTCAGCTTCAATTTCTTGATTGCCACACAAGACATGACTGACCTTTCCTGATTGACCCCGAAAGCCCTGGCAGGTCGTCTCAGTATGGATGTGGACGCCGCGCTCGGTATGCAACTGATGATAAAAGTCGCTCATGAACGGGGTCGTTACCCGCTGCAAGATGCGCGATTCCATTTCAAGCACGTTAACGGTGACGCCAAGGGTCACAGCAACCGAAGCAACCTCGAGCCCGATATAGCCCCCGCCAACAATACACAAGTTCTTCGCTGTGGCCATGTGCGCGCGAATATTGTCGACATCTTGCAGCGTACGCAGGTAGTGAATGCCGGATAAGTCACTGCCGGGGAGGGTCAGTTTCCTCGGCCGACCGCCGGTAGCAATCAGCAGCTTGTCGTACGAAAATTCGGTCTCTCCGACAGTAACCGTTCGTTCCTGAGGGCTAATGTGCTTGACCGGGCTGCCCAGATGGGTCGCAACATCACGATCTTGATAAAATTTTTCAGGCCTAACCAGCAGTTTTGACGCTTCGAGGGCACCCGATAGATAAGCTTTCGATAAGGGAGGTCTTTGATAAGGCAGGCTGGGTTCCTCGCCAATGAGATCGATTTTACCCTCAAAGCCCTCCTGCCGAAGGCTCGCAACAGCTTGTCCTGCGGCTTGTCCTCCACCAATAATGACAATGTTCGTCATAGTGTCCCTCCCAAATTTTGAAGGATAAGAATACCACGGCCAGTTAGGTTGCGGGGTAAGGCTTTTGGGAAAAGGCTTTAAAAACATTAGGAAAAGATCGCCTTGTCAGAGCGCCACTCGGCCTTCGGTTTAGGAGCGCGAGCAAGGCCTAAAGCGGTGGCGCCTTGAGGTAGACTTAGGGTTTGGATCGTTTGTGGCGATGGATTATGCAAATTTTGTTGTTATCACCTTACGAGTCAGTATCCCATCGGCATTGGCGAACACGACTTCAAGCGGGGTTGCCTGAAGTCGCCTTTAAGCCTTTGGTGATGCCGCCTCGATACTTCAATTGGCGAGTTCGCGGGAACGCGCTGATGCTGGCGGAGTGGCTTAAAGGCGAATCATTATCTGAATTCGATCAGGTTTTAGCGACTTCGATGACGGACTTAGCGACGCTGAAAGGTCTAGTCCCTGATCTCGCTCGAATACCCAGCATTGTGTATTTTCACGAGAATCAGTTTGCCTTTCCGACAAGAGGTGCCAAGGCGCATGCGGTAGCCGCTCAAATTACCAGCATTTATACAGCCCTTGCGGCAGACCAGGTGGTTTTCAATTCGGCATTCAATCGTGACACGTTCTTTGAGGGCGCCAACCAATTACTCAAGCAAATGCCTGATGCCGTGCCTGAAAGGCTCTTAACCGATTGTGCTCGAAAAGCGTGGGTCGTTCCGGTCCCCTTAGCAACTGACTCACCTGGCAGGAATCGGTCAAACACAGTCCGCTCTGGCATTGTTTGGAATCATCGATGGGAATACGATAAGGGACCTGAGCAGTTGTTTGAGGTCGTCAAAGCCTACTTGGCACTTGGAGGACAGGAATTGGTACATTTGGTCGGTCAACAATTTCGTCAGATCCCAGAGCCGTTTTCTCGGGTCATCGACTGTTTGCAACAAGCGGGGCGATTGGGTCAGAGTGGATATATCGATGACCATGAGTCGTATTTGTCGCTGTTGCGAGAATGCCGAGTGGTGTTGTCTACAGCGCATCACGAATTTCAGGGGTTAGCGGTCCAAGAAGCCATGGCCGAGGGATGCCTCCCTGTGGTTCCTGACGCACTTGTTTATCCGGAATACGTACCCAAGCACAGTCGGTATGAAAGCCCTGAAGAGGCGGCCGTCCTGCTCATGCGACAGCAGTTCAGTGATCCAATATCGCTTGTGGATGAGTATTCTTGGCCAAAGCAAGCGCCGATCTGGCGGCAACTGTTCAGTGAGTCCAGTTAGCCCGCTCTAAACACCAATGATGACTCGAATTGCATCGAGTCTGGGAGCGAGTTGCTCAAGCGACGCGTTACCCTGATTCTGCTCCTTAAGCACTTGCGCGACCATCGCCTTTGAGATGTTGGGGTTGCGGCGAGACAGGTCCTTCAACCGTTGCAATTGCTTTCGTGTCTTTGCCTGGTAGCTTTCCTGCGCTGACGCTCGGATCCTTGTGACCTCGATGGTTGCCAATTGATGCGCTTCATCGAGCATGGACTCAATAACCGCTCGTTGTAGCCCAATCAGCCGAGCCAAGGGTTCTGTTTTTGCCGGTAGGGCGTCATCCAGACTCTGGCTTGGAAAAACCTTGGAAAATTCCTTTCGATCTGGGCCAATAACGAAGCGAAGTAAAGGCTTTTGGACGTGCTGCTGGAGCCCCAGCCAAACCGGTGCAGTGCAGTCAATTCGAAAGATAGCTTCAACCAGCAAGGTGCCGGCGCTCAGTTCTGCCCGGTTGATTAGGGTGATGGCGGCGTTACCGGTTTGGTCAGATAGGACACGATCGAATGCTTGAGTGACCAAAGGGTGCTCCCAGCTCAAAAACTGGATATCTTCCCGCCGCAATGCGGTGGCTCGGTCGTACGTATAGGAGAGCCCAACTTCGGGTAACTCCGGATAGCGGAGATATCGGGCGCTATCCTCACTTGTCAGGTTGTGAGACTGTAACTCAGGCGTGGGTTTAACGAGATTAATGGTGCTGGTTAGGGGCTCAGCGCTTAAACCGAAATAGTCGAAAGACGCGGTCAAATATTGCTCTAACGCGTCGGTGGCCTCCGCTATCTCCAGTCCCTCGGTGATCGCTTGCCCAGCATCAGGATCAAAGCTGGCAAGCTCGAGTAAGAGATCTTTGCCTTGTTCCAACTGTTGTTTGAGCGAGGCAACGGCGGCCTGGGATTGGGCAATAAGATTTTCAAGCTCAGCGGAATTAATGAGTGCCTCGAATTGCGAGTTCAATTGGCGTTCGATCTCGGCTCCAGCCGGATTAGGTTCGTTAAAAAGGTTTAGGCCTTTGTGGTACCACTGAAATCTCCTATCGTCTGGGCTTCCTTGAATTAAGGGGAGGTGGATCAAAATTTTATGGGTTTGACCAATCCGATCGAGGCGCCCGATTCGTTGTTCGATCAAATCACCGCTGTCTGGCAGATCAAACATGACGAGATGGTGAGCAAACTGGAAATTGCGGCCCTCGGAGCCTATTTCAGAGCAAACCAGGACCTGCGCGCCATGCTCGGTATCGGCGAAGTAGGCAGCGGCGCGATCCCGAGCAACCAGATCGAGATGCTCATGAAAACAACTGCTCCTGAGCCCAAAGTGTCGGCGTAGATACTGTTCGATTTGAATGGCATGTTCGGCCAATCGGCAAATGACCAAGAATTTATCAGGAGCAGCAGAAACCTCGGCCCCTAGCCACTGCAATTTTGCTTTAAACCCCGCCTGGTCATCTGACTCAGATTGACGCTCGGGGATATCTAAATAACAGGGGATAACTTCTCGAATGATGGGGGTGACCACATCGCTGCGTCGGTTCCGAAAGAGCGAGGTGCCTGGACCAAATTGGTCTAGCAGTGAGGCCAAAAGTTCTTCATCCCGGATGGTCGATTTAACCATCAGTTTGTCGATAAGCGCGAGGCGGGCCTTGAGAGAATCAACGCCACCTGACTGCCAAACCTTGATTAAGTTGGCGAGCGCAATATAGTTTTGCTGCTCTTCTTGATAATCGGCGAGGCTGGGGTAACGCTCAGGATCGATCAGCCTCAAGCGGGCAAAGTGTCCTGCTTGACCAAATTGTTCCGGGGTTGCCGAGAGTAGCAATAACCCAGGCGCCTGTCGGGCGAGTTTTTCGGTGACGGTGTAGGCGGGACTCGGGTCCTCGGGATCCCAGCGTAAGTGGTGCGCCTCATCGACGATCACCATATCCCAAGGAGCGGCCAGCGCCTGGTCGCATCGTCGCGGATCGTTGGTCAGCAGGTTAAGGTCGGTGATAACCAGTTGTTGCGCCAAGAAGGGGTTGAAGTCCGAAGTCCCAAGGGCGGAGGCCGCATCGTCTGACTCGCTGTCTGCTTCAGCCAGAGCTTGGCATTGAGCTTCGTCGAGAATCGTAAATTCGAGGTTGAATCGTCGCACCATCTCAACCAACCATTGTATTTTTAGCGCCTCAGGCACCAGAATAATAGCCCGAGAGCCTCTTGCTGTTTGAAGCATTTTGCTGAGGATTAATCCTGCTTCAATGGTTTTTCCAAGGCCAACCTCATCAGCCAGCAGTGCGCGCAGTCTTGGGCTTTCACTCACTTGCTGAGCAATGTAGAGCTGATGGGGGAGCAGGGCAGTTCGCGGGCCTAACAACCCTCGAAAAGGCTGTCGCTCAAGCTTGGCTTGTTGCTCTAGACTCTGAAGACGCAAATTGAACGCATCATTGCTGTCAATTTGATTGAGAAACAGTCGATCCTGCGGTTGATTGAACTGTAGGGTAGGGCTCAGTTCAATTTCACAGAAGACTCGGGGTTGGTGGCTGACGGTGGTTTGATAAAAGAGTAAACCGTCTCGATCGCTGACGGATTCAACGGTAAAGGTTTGGCCTGCTTTGTCGATGAGTTCGTCGCTTGGATTGAACCGCACTCGGATCAACGGCGCATCAGCAGTGGCATACTGGCGACGCGTATCCGCCGCGGCAAAGACGCACGTCACCTTTCGAGGATCGACTTCGGTGATTTCTCCAAGGCCTAACTCAGGCTCACTGCGACTCACCCACCGCTGACCTGGTTTAAATTCCTCCATGCTTAAGGGATACTCCTGTTTTAACCGTGAGACGAGAGCTTGATGAACGAACAAACCAAAATTGAAATTGAAGCTGCCGCATTTAGACGATTGTTATCTCACCTGGATGACCGTAAAGATGTGCAAAATATTGATTTAATGAATTTAGCGGGCTTTTGCCGAAACTGTCTGAGCAAGTGGTATCTTGCCGCCGCAGAGGATAAAGGAATTGAGATCGATTATGAAGCTGCTAGGTCTCATGTCTATGGTATGTCTTATGCGGAGTGGAAAGAGAAGTATCAAATTTAGCCGGTTTACCGACGAGACTGTGCGACGGGGTTATGTTGGGGCATGGGGCATGTCAGCTTGATCGCCAATAGTGACGCAGCGTCGCAAAAAATGCCTTCGCCCGAGAGAGTTTTTAAAGGACGACCTCAAAGTGTCGCGGGTAGCATCGACAGAACGGGCTTTCAATGGGCGGCTTCATCGCTCAATGGTCGGGTTAAACCGCCATCTTTGCTTTGATCGCTGCATGGCTTTTGTAGTCAACCAGGCTAAGGTCAGCCAATTCAAAATCGTCGATGGTGAGTTGCCCGCGATTTTTGATCGATAATGTTGGGAGCGCGAGTGGCTCACGGTCGAGTTGCGCCTTGACCTGCTCGATGCAGTCGAGATAGATGTGGGCATTGCCGATGGTATGAATGAATTCGCCGGCTTTAAGACCTGTGATTTTTGCGACCAGTTCGAGCAGAAGGGCGTAGGACGCGATATTAAAAGGCACCCCTAGGAACATATCGGCGGAGCGTTGATACATTTGTAAAGACAAGGTATCGCCGGCGACAAAAAATTGAAAAAAATTATGGCAGGGCGGCAGAGCAACTTGATCGCTGCCAATCTCCCCGGCATTCCAGGCGTTAACCAAAATCCGACGTGAGTCTGGATTATGCTTGATCAGATCGATGGCATCGGCGAGTTGATCAACGGTCTCTCCCGCGGGCGTGCGCCAGTGTCGCCATTGGCTGCCATAAACGCGCCCCATATCGCCACTGTCAGCGTCCCCGCCACGCCGGCTTGCATAGTCCTGATAGTTGGCATCCCAGATTTTGTTGTTAGGATAAATTGCTTTCAAGTCGTGTAGATTCGTGGATCCGGAAATGAACCACAGTAATTCTGATGCCATCACTTTGAAGGCGAGCTTCTTGGTGGTGACCGCGGGAAAGCCTTGCCGTAGGTCATAACGTCCTTGAAGACCGAAGTAGGCAAGGGTGCCTACACCGGTTCTATCTGACGTTTGATGGCCTTCAACAAGGACTTGTCGTAATTGATCAAGATAGGTTTTCATGACGCTGGCAGATTACAACCTCAACCGCATTTCGAGTCGCCGCAAGCCAGGCAAGTCATACATCCATCCATCATGACAACGGCGGTCGTCATACACTTTTGGCAAAGTTGTGCGCCAGGAGGGTATTGATCATCAGTGTCTGCCTCGATCTCAGGCGCAGCCGGTTGGCCTTCAGCTTGAGCCCGCTTTTCGTTGAGCATTGCGACATGCTCGGAGGATAACTCGGAGTCCTCAATTAGCCCGATGCGACGCATATGACGGTCCAGCACGTCGCCGATTTCTGCAACCAATGAAGGCATGAAACGGCCGCCTTTCTTGAAATAACCGCCCTGGGGATCAAAGACTTGTTTGAGCTCCTCAACCAAAAATGTTGCGTCACCCCCCTTGCGGAAAACAGCAGAGATAACCCGGGTTAATGCTAGGATCCATTGGAATTGGTCCATGTTCTTCGAATTAATGAAAATTTCGAAGGGATATTCCTGCTCGTGCTGAGTGCCGACGTTGAGCACCAAATTATTGATGGTGATGTACATTGCATGGTCGGACAGAGGCGTTTTGATTTTATAGGTGTAGCCTTTGAGTTCATCCGGTCTCTGTAGCTCCTCGTGCATCATTTCTGGTTCGGCAGCGGAGGCAAGTGCTTCGGTAGCATCTTCTTTTTTCTTAATCGAAAAGCCTACGATATTTTTTGCGATTTTAACGGCCATTGGATTCCTTAAAATTTATGGGCGAGGGCACAAGCCCCTGTTGTGTTCGGGCGGGCCTTGGTCGATAAGCCAAAGCTCCTTTCAATGCATGGACTAAAATTTCCCGTAGTAGCCTTCTTTCATAGCATCAAACAAATTGGCGGCGGAGTGTATTTCTCCATCGTATTCAATCTCTTCATTGCCCTTGAGCTCAACGATCTCGCCGTCTTCAAGCTCGAACTGGTAAGTGGTGTTTTCGAGATCTTGCTCCTTGACGAGTACGCCTTGGAAGGCCTCAGGGTTGAATCTGAACGTGGTACATCCTTTAAGTCCCTGCTCATAAGCGTAGAGATAGATGTCTTTAAAGTTTTCAAAGGCATATTCAGTCGGCACATTGGCGGTTTTGGAGATGCTAGAGTCGATCCACTTTTGCGCTGCAGCTTGAATGTCAACGTGTTGAATGGGCGATATATCGTCGGCAGTGATGAAATAGTCGGGTAGCTGCTTATTGGGATCATCCGAATAGGGCTCGGCTGAGGCATTAACCATCGCTCGATAGGCCAAGAGCTCAAAGGAATAAACATCCACCTTCTCTTTTGATTTTTTGCCCTCACGGATGACGTTACGAGCGTAATGGTGTGCAAAACTCGGCTCGATACCATTGCTCGCGTTATTTGCAAGAGAAAGGCTGATTGTACCGGTAGGAGCGATCGAGCTGTGGTGGGTGAAGCGACAGCCATGTTCAGCAAGATCTTCAATCAGTTGGGGATTTTCATGACCCACTTTCTGCATGTAGCGAGAATATTTTGCATGTAATACCCTGCCAGGGATCTTGTCACCCAATTGTATCCCGTCAGTGGCCATTTCAGGCCTGAGTCTGAGCATTTCGCCCGTCACTTCAAATATTTCGTCCATGATTGGGGCAGCGCCTTTTTCCTTGGCGAGATCAAGGCCCGCTTGCCATCCTACCAGGGCCAGTTCCTTGGTGACTTCTTCAGTGAAGTCAACGGACGCCGTGTCACCGTAACTCATTCCCATCATGGTGATGGTGGAACCTAAGCCCAGATAACCCATGCCATGCCGTCGCTTGCGTTCAATCTCGTGACGCTGTTCAGGTAGCGGTAGGCCGTTGATTTCAACAACGTTATCCAGCATCCGGGTGAAGATTGCGACGGCTTCGCGGAAGGTGTCCCAGTCAAAGCGAGCCTCAGAGGTGAAAGGCTTGTCGACGAATCGGGTAAGGTTGACAGACCCGAGTAAGCAGCTGCCATAAGGTGGCAAGGGCTGCTCTCCGCAGGGGTTTGTGGCCCGGATGTTTTCGCAAAACCAGTTATTGTTCATTTCGTTGACTTTGTCGATCAAGATGAAACCCGGCTCGGCAAAATCATAGGTTGATGCCATGATCATATCCCACAGGCGGCGTGCTTTGATGACTTTTGTAATTCTGCAAGCGACCAATCCGGATTCGTTCGTGACATACTTGGCCTTGGCCGGAAAGTCGCGCCAAAGGATTTGCTCTGGGTCGCTAACATCAAGCCCGTCAGCGTCTAGTTCCGACTGTGTGATTGGGAAAGACAGGGGCCATTCTTCATCGGCTTTCACCGCCTCCATGAATTCTGAAGTGATCAACAAGGAGAGATTAAATTGTCTCAGTCGACCGTCTTCTCTCTTGGCTTTGATAAAGTCCATCACGTCAGGATGCCCAATCTCAAAGGTCGCCATTTGGGCGCCGCGTCTGCCGCCGGCTGAAGAAACGGTGAAGCAGGTTTTGTCATAAATATCCATAAAAGACAGCGGACCCGATGTGTAGGCTCCAGCCCCTGACACATAGGCGCCCTTGGGTCGCAAGGTCGAGAATTCATAACCGATGCCGCAGCCTGCTTTCAGAGTTAAGCCAGCTTCTAGGTTCTTTTGCAGAATATCTTCCATCGAGTCTGAAATAATGCCGGACACCGTACAGTTGATGGTTGATGTCGCTGGCTTATGCGCCTGAGCGCCTGCATTTGAAGTGATCCGACCCGCCGGTATCACGCCTTGGCGCAGTGCCCATAGGAACTTCTCGTACCATTCCTCTTGAATCTTTTTGTCTTCAACCTCGACTAGCGCCTTTGCGACGCGCTGATAGGTCTCGTCGATGTTCTCGTCAATACGCTCGCCTTGCTTACTTTTTAGGCAATATTTGTTCTCCCAGATATCCAGCGATGTCGGCTGAAGCGTGATTTCGGTAACGTTGGAAGGTATGGCTTTCAGTGGTGCTTTTTTGGCTGTGGAATCCATGTTTTTGGGTCGCCTCGTTTAATGCGTTGATTTTCGCGTTGGTTTTTCTAATCGTGGTCGGCTGAGTGCTCAGTAGACCCCGACGGTCTGTTCTTTCGGTACTTTAGCGGTTGATGTCTTATCTGCTGCTATCTTGCTCGTTCTGCCTTTTCGTTGTTACCTTTTGCTGGTGCCTTATCGGTTTCCGTCTGTGGCTTTCTGTCTACCGCTTTCTGTCTGCCGCTTGTTGCTTTTCACGGGTGATCGATTATTGGTTCGGAATGGCTATTTGCGATCTCTTGTGGCTATTTCGGTCGCCAATCTTTTATTGCTATCCTTATTACTACTAAATCACTAATACTGCCATCCTTGGTTGCTATGTTGCTATGTTGCTATGTTGCTATCAGCTGTATTGCCAGCTGTGGAAG
>NZGC01000059.1 GCA_002689445.1 Gammaproteobacteria bacterium | reverse complement strand
CCTAGAATCGTTAAATCACTCCGTACTAAGTCACATAGCCACGCTAAGACAGCCTCGCGATCGCTTTCAGCAAGGTTAGAGGATTACTGGCTTGGGCTGCGTTTGCAGCGGGCTGATGTTCCTGCAGCTCATCTGTTGGTTATTCCGCGTGAGCAGTTAGATTCAAAACTACCGACTATTGAAGATGCCCTAGAGGTTTATCTAGCTGTGAAAGGACAAGCCAAAGGCAAGTTGTTCTTCAGTCACGCAAAAAGAAACATTTCATATGTAGTTTCCTGTCTAGGTTCACGTCCTTTGGACTGCTATTCCACCGCTGACGCTGCGACCTTTAGACAATGGTTGATCGACAGAAACCTGAGTAACACTTCGTTGGCAAGGATCTTTGGTGTTGTAAAAGCGGTCATCAACTTCTGTATTAAGGAACAGGGATTGGATTGTAAAAACCCTTTTTCAGGCGTTTATCTCCCTACGGAAAACAACAAAAAGAGATATCCAATTAAAGATAAAAAGTTGCAAGTACTGCAGCGCGAGTGTGTTGCGATAGATGACGATATACGTTGGTTGGTTGCACTGATCAGTGACTCTGGATTGAGACTGTCAGAAGCTGTTGGCTTGCTGGTTGACGACATCGTGTTAAGTGCAGATCAACCGCACATCAATTTAACAAAACATCCTCACCGTAGGCTTAAGACCGATGCGAGCGAGAGGATCATTCCGTTAGTTGGGTCTTCGCTCTGGGCTGCGAAGCGAATCAAAGAGAATACGAGCAGTAGATTTTGTTTCCCGCGTTACTGTAACGAGACAAACTGTAATAGCAATTCTGCCAGTGCAGCGATCAACAAATGGATCAAAACAATAGTAGGTTCTGATGCTGTAATCCATGGTTTAAGGCACGGTTTCAGGGACAGGTTGAGAGCCGCGGAAGCCCCAGTGGACATGATAGATCAGTTGGGTGGTTGGAGCCTCAGAAGCGTAGGACAGAGCTATGGAGACGGCTACCCGCTAGATTTGTTGCATCGTTGGATGGAGAGAATAGCGATAGGTAAGCAGTGAGAACCTTTTGTTTACCCCAATTAGTCAGTTTCGGAAAATTCCTAGACTTTTCAGAGCAGTAAACGGTTTTAACAGTCGGAGTTGGTGGGCCCAGAAGGACTCGAACCTTCGACCAATGGATTATGAGTCCACTGCTCTAACCAACTGAGCTATAGGCCCGCGTTCGAGATTCTACAGAATTTAAAAAACGAACGCGATTGGTTTGACGATTTAAGCCAAATTCAATAGAGTCGCTGTCGAAGCTCGAGCTGAAAGGACGGGCATTCGAAAGGTTGGAGGGGGCGTGATAAAAATGCCGCTGATGATCGATCACGGGCAACTAGGGCAGGCGTCAGCCATCGCCGAGTCAAGACCCGGCAACAGAAAGTGACAATAGTAATAAAAAGTAACAAAGAGTATTACAGAGCAACTTATAACGAAATAGGACTACAGGACTTGATCCCAATCGGACAGGTACCCGAGAGATGTCAGAACTCCTCAATACCTCCGATTGGCGCATTCTACCTATGTTTGGAGGATAGCCGTGCAATCAGTAACACGCTTTAACGCGTTCAAGCGAAATCAGCAAAAATTCTCAATGGTGACCTGCTACGACTATTGGTCGGCGCAATTAATTGCCGCCTCTGATATCGACAGTATCTTGGTCGGTGATTCGCTGGCGGTGGTGATGCATGGATTTCCATCCACTGTGCATGCCACCCTAGAGCTTATGTTGCCGCACGTGGCAGCGGTTGCCCGCGGCGCTGGCGATAAATTAATTGTTGCTGATATGCCGTTTATGACGGCCAGCACTGACCTGTCGGGCGGTGTCGCGGCTGCGACCCGTTTGATTCAAGCGGGAGCTCACGCGGTAAAAATTGAAGGTGCGACCCATCAATGTTCGCTCATTGCACATTTGTGCGAAGCGGGTTTGCCTGTGGTGGGCCATCTCGGCTTAACACCTCAATCGGTCTTGCAATTAGGGGGTCATAAGGTTCAAGCGAAAACGCATAGAGCGGCGGATGAAATGATCCAAAATGCGAAGCGGTTAGAAGATGCTGGGGTCAGTGCCTTGGTCTTAGAATGCGTTCCCGCAAAGGTCGCTGCCCGAATCTCGGCAGAATTAGATTGTGCGGTTATTGGCATCGGCGCAGGGGTTGCCGTTGATGGTCAGGTATTGGTGCTACAGGACTTATTGGGTGCCAATGGTGCCTTTGCGCCGAAGTTTCTTAGGAAGTATGCCAATCTCTCAGAGGAGGTGGTTGTTGCTTTGAATGACTTTCATCGGGATGTGGTTGATGCTGCCTTTCCCGCACGTTGTGAAAGCTACGCGTGAAAATCCTAAGGTCGCCTAGTGAACTGCGCACCTATCAAGCTAAGAGCAGCGCGAGCGTCGGGTTTGTCCCTACGATGGGGGCTTTGCACCGAGGGCATCTGACCTTGGTGGAACGCGCCCGTCAGGAAAATGATGAGGTGGTGGTTTCGATCTTTGTTAACCCTCTGCAATTTGATCAAGCCGCTGATTTGGGAAATTATCCACGGACTGAAGAAAGCGATGTCACTGCGTTAGAGGCGGCGGGTGTGCACGCGCTATTTTTACCCACAGAAGCACAAATGTATGGTGACGGCGGGCAGTATACGGTTGATGAAGCCCCTTTCAGCCAAGCCTTGTGCGGCGCGGACCGCCCCGGTCACTTCAAGGGCGTTTTAACCGTGGTGCTCAAATTGCTTAATTTGGTTCGACCTACCCGGTTATATCTGGGTGAAAAAGATTATCAGCAGTATCAGTTAATCAAAGGTCTGGTTGAAGCATTTTTCCTGGAGATAGATGTCATCGGTGTGCCTACCCAGCGCGAGCCTGACGGTCTTGCAATGAGCTCGCGTAACCAAAGGCTAAATCCCGAGCAAAGGCAACGAGCGGCGGGGCTCTATCGTCTTCTGCAAAGTGCTGACTCGGATGCTTGGGTTACAGCAGAGTTAGTCAAGCTTGGTTTTATCGTTGACTATGTTGTAACAAAAGATGGCCGCCGATTTGGTGCGGTCCAACTCGGTAGTGGTAATCAAGCGATACGCTTGATTGATAATGTAAGGATAAGCGCATGATTTTGTGTTTGGATGTCGGTAATACGCAGGTTTATGGTGGGGTATTCCAAGGCGAAAAATTGGTTGCCCAATTTCGGCGCACCTCAGAGCTGCGAAGTAGCTCCGACGAATTGGGGGTATTTTTCAGAACGGTGTTGCGAGAAAACGATGTTGACCCGAGACAGATCACCGAGCTGGTGATCTGTTGCGTAGTGCCCGACCTACTCTACTCGCTAAGAGCCTGCGCGCAAAAATACTTCGATATCGAGCCGCTGGTGCTACGCCCGGGGGTGAAAACAGGGTTGAAAATTGCTTATCGTGATCCAAAAGAAGTGGGTTCGGATCGAATTGCCGATGCCGTTGGCGCGCTGAAATTATTCCCAGGAAGGCATTTGATTGTGGCAGATTTTGGAACAGCGACGACGGTATGTGCGGTTAGGAAAGACCGTACTTTTTTGGGCGGTAATATTTTGCCGGGGGTGCGCTTATCGATGGAGGCGCTCGAGATGCGGACTGCTCAACTTCCATCGGTCGAGATTAAGCCGGTAAAGACGGCAATCGGTACGACAACCATCGAGAGTATTCAGTCAGGATTGTATTGGTCAAATGTCGGCATGATCAAAGAGTTGGTGGCCCAAATATCTGCTGAGGCTTTCGATCATGAAGAGCCCCTGATCATTGGTACTGGAGGATTCGTGCATCTGTTTGATCGGGAGAAAATTTTTGACCATGTTGTCGGTGACCTGATCTTAGAGGGATTATTGGAGGTGCTCAGGCTGAACCGATGATGAAGCCCTGCGTCTGATCCGCAGGTTGAATGCAAGGCCTCAACAAAGGCCATGATGTCACGCCTCAGGGAGCAGCCGGGTCAATAGGACCGGATAGCTTTGCACTTACGGTCTAGCGCGAAGCGGTTCTGCTATGATCTGGGTAGTACAAGATCCGAGGGGTAAAATCATGTTGCTCAGAAACGTAAAGCTTTGGAATGGCACTGGCGAGGGTTATTCCGATGATTATGACGCCATTAGAATTACGTCAGCGGGGACGTTAACCCTGACTTCCTCGGACGACCATCAGCGAGGAGAGCTGGAAAGGGATTTATCGGGAAGTTTTGTCATCCCTGGATTAATCGATGCTCATATTCATTTGTGTTTAGATCCTGATGAGAGTGATCCTTTTGCGCATGGAAAGTTACCTGAATCTGAACAACTGGCCGCCATGCAAATCCGGGCAGCCAAAATGGTGGACGCCGGTATCACGACTGCGCGCGATCTCGGCGGTGGACAATGGTTAGAGCTAAAGATCAGGGACGCCATTGCCGCAGGCGAAATTCCCGGTCCGCGGTTAATCTGCGCTGGTCAACCGATTACGTCTACCGGCGGTCATTGTCATTTTTGGGGCGGAGAAGCGGAGGACTTAGACGCCGCCCTAAAAGTCATAGAGCGACAAACCGAGGCAGGTGTTGACCTCATCAAGGTCATGGCTACTGGTGGTAACATCACTCCCGGCAGTTCTCCAGCAGACGCGCAATTTGATCAAAATACCATGACCGAGATCGTCCGAGCCGCTCGGGAAGGTGGCTATTGTGTTGCTGCGCACTGTCACGGCGTTGATGGTATCGCCCATGCAGCGAGGGCTGGTGTTACCACCATCGAGCATTGTTCTTGGGTGGGACCGAAAGGTTGGGGTAAACACTATGAACCGGAGATTGCTGAAGAGATCGCGGCTCGGGGTATCTGGATATCCCCTACTGTTAATGCAGGTTGGGCAAGGCATTTGAACAACCCTTCTTATGTGACCGCTGTGCAGGCGCGCTATCGAGCAATGAGAGATAAAGGTTGCCAATTTATTGCGTCGACCGATGCAGGTATTCCTCGGGTTTATCACCAAGATTTGCCGAAAGCGTTGGCGGTGTTTCGCCAAATCGCGGATTTTTCGCCTGTTCAGACCCTGAGGAGCGCGACCAGTGACTGTGCTAAAGCGCTGGCGATTGATCACGTTACGGGACGTCTAGAGACAGGCTTGTCTGCTGATTTGCTTATCTTTGATCAATCACCGCTGGCTGATCTCAGTATCCTTGAAAACCCTGAATTCGTGTTTGCACAGGGCCGGTTGATCAAGGGGGAGTAGCGGTGGGCTCGGTTTAGGCGCAGCCAGCTCATTAGGTCAGTCATTGTGAATCGATCAAGGCGGCAAGTAGGAAAGTGGCTGTTGCTAGGGGCAGGAGCCGCAACGGTCATCTGCGGCCTGCATCGATCAGGTCGTCTGAAATCGGGCCCTTTAGGTCTGGAGGTTTCCAGCCGCCAGCATGATCGACCTCAAAAAATACCAGGCACTTCAGCCCGACTTTTAGCTCCAAACCAAGATGAGTATCTGGCTGAATTCGGTTGGTCGGAAGCCGATATCAAACAAATGCGTGTTGACCACGCAAAAATGGGGGCTCCGGATCGCCCTGCCGCCGGCGACGTTTTTCTGAATAGGAGATTTCGACGCGCGCTGCCCAGCACCTTGGCCCGTTTGCATCGGGCTGAGGTGTACTTTGGCCACGGTTTTTTCAACATTGTTGGGTTTGGTCAATTGTTCAAAGAAGCCGCTAACATTCCCAAGAT
Organism: Gammaproteobacteria bacterium; assembly: GCA_002689445.1. Taxonomy (GTDB): domain Bacteria; phylum Pseudomonadota; class Gammaproteobacteria; order Pseudomonadales; family Azotimanducaceae; genus UBA9926. Next base: position 35,247 of record NZGC01000059.1, on the reverse strand, counting down.
CGGCGGCTTTGGGATCGACGAAATTGGCTTGCTGCAGTGGCTGTTTTTTGAAGATGCGGCAAGTTTTGGGTTTAGAGGCCCCCGGGTCACCACCGACTTCCTGGAGGGATTTAGGGCTTCCGAGATGCATTATGAAAAGCGTTTTGGTCAATATCTATTCACGCATCGGGCTAAGCCTTTATGGGACCGGATGCGAAGCGATATTGGTGAGGACCTAATCTTAACCTCAGGCGCTAGAGGCCTTCCTAAGCAAAGTCGATTGTTTTTGGACAAGTTAATGGCTCAGCAGGCAAATGTTTCACTCGTCTCGCGAAGTTTGGCTCCGCCCGGATATTCGTTTCATGGGGTGGGTGATTTTGATGTGGGATCGCGGCGTTTAGGTGCTGAGAATTTTACCCACGCCTTCGTATACTCCCAAGTGTTTCGCAGAATGCAAACCCTGAATTATGTTGAATTAAGGTATCCAGATAATAATCGCTTAGGCGTCCGATATGAGCCCTGGCATGTTAAAGTAGCGCCCGGCTAAGAGGCGCAAGGCGACTGGCTCAGGAGTTCGAGTTCGACATCAATCTGTGTGTCGAACGGTTAATTAAAGGAATAGGGCGATCGTTACTGATCTACACGAACAAAGGTGAACGCAATGAAAACAAGTAGCAAAGTCGTAGTAATTTTCATGGTCTGTCAACTGCTCATCTTGCTGGGCAGCCCTTTAGGTTACCGTTCAGGTCTCTTTGATGTGATGACGGCGCTGGGTGGATTTACGATGGCTTTTGCTGGTGGTTTGCTGACCCTCGTGGCGGTGGTTGGTCTCGCTTTGTACGGTTTATTGAAGCGGCAGTCGATCGACCGGGGGCCTTTGCTGGTTGCCGCGCTGATGGCTTTAGTACCGGTGGTTTTTGTGCTGCCACAACTACAGCAGGCCGGTGAAGTGCCTGCCATTCACGATATTACAACCAATCCTATGGATCCGCCTGAATTTGATGAGATTAAAAAGCGACGAGTGCACGCCGCTAATGACTTGGTTTATGCCGCTAACAATCTTTCTGCCGAGGAGACGGGGGAGTTACAAGATGCGGCTTACCCAAACCTAACGACGTTACTGACGAGTCGGACGCTAACCGAGAGCGTTGAGCGCACCGAGTCCGTGTTGCGAAACATGGGGCTTGAAATTATCCAGGTGAATGCTGATGCCGGTCTTGTCGAAGCGACCGCAACGACCTATTGGTTTGAGTTTAAAGATGATGTTGCCGTTAGAATACGATCAGAGGGTGAGCAGACGCTTGTTGATGTCCGATCGGTGTCAAGGGTGGGGCAGTCAGATTTGGGTGTAAACGCAGCTAGGATCGCAACCTTTCTCCAGCAGTTCCAAGACGGCGGCGAATAGATCGGGCAATGCTTTCCTGAAGAGGGTTTGGACCGAATGTTATCGGGTATCTCAAACCTCTGGCTATCGTGCGCTTAAGGGTTTGGCTAAGATAAACGTCGGTTGAGTATTAATCGAGCCACAAATTTATAGGCCGAGTTTGGCACGTAATATTTCGTTAACTTGTTGAGGATTGGCCGTCCCGCTCGTGGCTTGCATGACTTTGCCCACGAAAAAACCCATCAGTTTGCTCTTGCCCGCTTTAAGATCATCCGCTTGTTTCGGGTGCTCACGGAGCAATTCTGTCACCAGGGGTTCAATGGCACTTGTATCAGAAACCTGTTCAAGTCCATGTTCTTTCACGTAGGTCGAGGCCGAGATGGCGTCGCCTTCCCATAAAGCGGCGAATACCGCTTTCGCTGTCTTACCAGACACAACGTTTTCAACGGTCAAGCCAAGTAGCTCGGCCATAGCCTCAGGAGATACTGGGCACTCGCTAATATTGAGATCTTGCTCTCGGAGTCGGCTTAGAATATCGCCTTTGACCCAATTTGCCGCCAGTCGAGGTTGGCCTGACAAGGTGGCCAATTGTTCGAAATAATCCCCCAGGGATCGATCGCCCGCCAACAGTTGAGCGTCTGCGGTGGGTAGTCCCAGACTTGTCTCAAAACGGGATGCCCGAGTGCCCGATAGCTCGGGCATACTGGCTTTGATGCGGTCGATGAAGCTTTCATCAATTTTAACGGGCAGCAGGTCTGGTTCAGGAAAATACCGATAATCTGTAGCGGTTTCCTTCGAACGCATCGCCCGGGTTTCGAGTTTTTCAGGATCGAAGAGTCGGGTGTCCTGAGCGAGGACCCCGCCGGCCGAGAGCGTATCAATTTGGCGCTCGATTTCGTAGTGAATGGCTTGTTCTAAGAAACGAAAGGAGTTTAAGTTTTTGATTTCTGACCGCACGCCCAAGGCTTCAGCATCGACACGCCGGACGGATATGTTGGCGTCAAAACGCAAGGAGCCTTCGGCCATATTGCCATCACAGACATCGAGATAGGTGAGCAGGTGATGAATCGCCTTTGCATAAGCAACCGCCTCTGAAGCATTTTTCAAATCGGGCTCTGAGACGATCTCTAACAACGGGGTCCCAGCTCGATTTAAATCGACCCCAGTTTGGGTAGGCTTGAAATCATGAATCGATTTTCCGGCGTCTTCTTCGAGGTGGGCGCGGGTAATATGGATGACTTTTTGAGTGCCGTCCTCATTGGAAATGGTCACGTGCCCACCCACAACAATGGGTAAATCCATTTGAGTGATTTGGTACCCCTTCGGCAAGTCGGGATAAAAATAGTTTTTGCGGTCGAACCGGGATTCACGGTTGATGGTCCCGGATACCCCAAGGCCGAACCTCACCGCTTTTTCGTAGGCGGCTGCGTTGACTTTCGGCAAAACCCCTGGCATGCCAAGGTCTATGGCGCAGGCTTGGCTATTGGGAGCATTACCAAAAGTTGTGCTGGCACCGGAGAATATCTTAGCTTCGGTGCTCAGTTGGGCGTGGATCTCAAGGCCGATATCGACTTGCCAGCCGGTCGGTATGTTCAAGGGGCCTCCGGAGCAGTGAGTGTGTGCCAGTCGGTGGTTTGCTGAAATTGATGTGCAACGTTGAGTAACGTGGCCTCGTCGAGATAATTGCCAATCAATTGCAGCCCAATCGGTAAACCTGAGACGAGACCTGCGGGAATGCTCATGGCTGGAACACCCGCAAGGCTTGCCGCGATGGTGAACACGTCTTGGAGATACATATCGACACTGTTTTTGGCTTTTTCTCCCAGTCCAAAAGCAGGCGTTGGCGTGGTTGGACCTGCGATGACATCGACTTGGCTGAATGCCTCGACGAAATCTTGTTTGATGAGGCGTCGGACTTTTTGTGCTCGTCCATAGAAGGCATCGTAATAGCCTGCGCTGAGCGCAAAGGTACCTACCAAGATGCGTTTTTTGACTTCTTGTCCAAAGCCTTCACCGCGAGAGCGAGTATAGAGATCTTGCAAATTTTGCGGGTCCTCGCAGCGATATCCATAGCGAATGCCATCGAAACGAGCGAGGTTGGCCGAACACTCTGCAGGAGCAATCACATAATAAGCCCCCAAACTGGCGGTCATGTGAGGCAGAGAAACATCGATCAGAGTGGCGCCCAGTGATTCAAGTATGGAAAGTGCTTCACGAATCTGGGTCGCAACCGTTGCATCAAGGGCTGTTTCAAAGAATGCCTCGCAAACGCCAATTCGAAGGCCTTTGATGGGCTGATCGAGATGTTGCGAGTATCGAGGAACGGCTTCTGTGAGACAGGTAGAGTCGCGAGGATCAAAACCTGCCATGTGCTCAAGCATGATTGCGGCATCCTTCGCCGATCGGGTCATTGGACCTGCTTGGTCCAAACTGGAGGCAAAAGCGATCATCCCCCACCGAGAAACTCTGCCATAAGTGGGTTTGAGGCCAGTGAGACCGCACAGGGCGGCAGGTTGTCGGATGGAGCCGCCAGTATCCGTCCCGGTGCTTGCGACACAAAGGCCTGCAGCGACCGCGGCTGCGGATCCGCCTGAGGAGCCGCCAGGAACACGACTGGTATCCCAAGGGTTCTTGACCGGACCGAAATAGCTGCTTTCGTTAGATGATCCCATGGCGAATTCATCCATGTTGGTTTTACCCAAGGTAACGGCACCGGCGTTGGCCAGTTTTTCAGAGACAGTCGCGGTATACGGCGCCTCAAAATCAGCCAGCATCTTAGATCCGGAAGTGGTTTTCGTACCCTCAATACAAAACAAATCTTTTTCGGCAATGGGGATGCCTGTTAACGCGGTCGCTTGGCCGGCTGCGATGATTTTGTCAGCCTTCACGGCAGCGCTACGAGCAGTCTCTCTCAGTTGTGTGACATAGGCATTAATCGTCGGCTCATGTCGATCGATTCGCTCAAAATAGTAGTCGGTGAGTTCTACGGCAGAGAGTTTACGTTGATCCAAATGGGCACGGAGCTCTGCAATGGTTGCAGATCGTAAATTCATTCAATGACCTTAGGGACGAAATAAAGTCCCGCTTCAAAATCCGGCGCATTGCGACTGAGGGCTTCTCGATCAACGTGTTCTGTAACGGCATCCGCGGAAAGTTGTTGATAACGCTCCAGTGGATGTGCCAGCGGTAAGACGCCATCAACATCAACCGATTCAAGCATCGCAACCAGATCAAGAACCTCGTTGAGTGCCGCAAGTGTCTGCTGTTCTTGGCTCGGCTCTACCGGGAGTGCCGCCAAGGTGGACATTTGCGAGAGCGTTTTTTCGTCAATTTGTGTGGGCATGGGTTGCAGATAGACCAGAGAAGGGCAAATGCTAAATGTTTACCAAGGCAAGTGCAATTTCCTTGAGGCGGGTCAGTCGCAAAAGGTGGAGAAAATGGATAAAAGGTGGAAAAAAGACAGAAAGAACAGTGTGTTAGTAAGAATTAAAGTTGTTTCTTTAGTTTTGGCAGTGGTAAAGTATCGATATTGGAGCGGTGATGCGCATCCACAAAAAATTCCCGAATCAAGATACTAGGTTGGCTCTTACTGCGTCCTTAAAGGAGGCAAATCTTGGGCTCTGAAGGATTGGCAAGCTAAACAGGTTTAATTGGGTAACTCGATGTTTAAGAAGATTAGAGGCTTGTTTTCAAATGATCTTTCAATCGATTTGGGTACAGCAAATACCCTAATTTATGTAAGAGAACGAGGCATCGTCCTAGATGAACCCTCGGTGGTTGCCATTCGTCAGCACAATAACCAGAAATCGGTTGCGGCGGTGGGCGTTGACGCCAAAAGAATGCTAGGTCGTACGCCAGGCAATATCACTGCGATCAGGCCTCTGAAAGATGGTGTGATCGCAGATTTTCAGGTCACCGAAAAAATGCTTCAGCACTTTATCAAGAAGGTGCATGAAAACAGCTTTATTCGCCCCAGTCCTCGAGTGTTGGTTTGTGTTCCTTGCCAAGCGACTGAAGTGGAGCGGCGCGCGATTCGCGAGTCGGTGATTAGTGCCGGTGCACGCGATGTCCGTTTGATCGAAGAGCCCATGGCTGCGGCCATCGGTGCAGGACTACCTGTGCATGAAGCGGTGGGCACGATGGTCGTAGATATTGGTGGAGGCACCACCGAGATTGCTGTCATATCGCTCAACGGCGTCGTCTATTCGCAATCTGTAAGAGTCGGCGGTGATCGCTTTGATGATGCCATCACCGCTTATGTAAGAAGGACCCAGGGCAGTTTAATTGGTGACGCAACAGCCGAACGCATCAAGCAAGAAATAGGCACTGCGTTTCCGAGCGACGTGTTGCGTGAGATTGACGTAAGAGGTAGAAACTTAGCTGAAGGTATTCCTCGAAGTTTCACCCTCAATAGTAACGAAATTCTTGAGGCATTGCAGGAACCCTTGCACATCATTGTGCAAGCGGTGAAAGCTGCGCTTGAACAGACGCCACCAGAACTTGCATCAGACATTGCCGAATCGGGTTTGGTCTTAACAGGAGGCGGGTCTCTATTAAGAGAGCTCGATCGATTGCTGGCCAGTGAAACCGGTTTGCCTGTGATCGTCGCCGAAGATCCTTTAACCTGTGTTGCCCGAGGTGGGGGCAAGGCATTGGAAATCATGGATAACTTGGGCGTAAGTGATCTGCTGTCGATATAATTCGGGCAGTGAGATAAAAGTGCGTTGAGTATTTATGAAACAGTTGTTTTTGCAACGCGCGAACGCTAGAAATCAATCCATCGTACTGGCGATGGTTTGCCTCGTCCTCTTGTTTACCGATATCCGATATACCTATTTGCAGCCTGTTCGAGCGTTTGCGGGTACTTTAACCGAGCCTGTCTTCTGGCTGAGTGAATTGCCTTCGCGATTGCTAGAGGGCATGCGCGTGTTGTCTCAAGACCGTTCGGACCGTTTAGGGCAACTGGCTGCGCTGGAACAGAAGATAAAAGTGCTCGAGGCTAGACAGCTCAAAATGTCAGCGCTTGCCTCAGAGAATCGACGTTTAAGAGAGTTATTGAGTTCCTCCGAGAAATTGGATGAATCCGTGTTGATTGCCGAGGTGGTGGGTATCAGTCCCGACCCGGCTAGGCATTATGTGATGATCGACAAGGGGGCCGACGACGGGAGTTTTATTGGACAAGTTGTCATTGACTCTACTGGGTTAGTAGGACAGGTCATTGAAACCACCACCAGTCTGAGCAAGGTGTTGCTCATTACCGATCAGCGGCATGCGGTGCCCGTCATCAGCCTGCGAACCCTCGCTCAATTGGTGGCAGAGGGTACCGGTCGGTTCGATAGGGTCAGTCTTCCCCATGTGCCTGAATCGCTCGATATTCAGCAAGGCGACGTTCTGGTGACCTCAGGGCTGGGGCAGCGATTCCCAAAAGGCTATCCGGTGGCGAGGGTCGCTCGTTACGAATTGGTTGCCGGTGATGCTTTTGCATCGGTGATGGCACAACCGCTCTCGGGGTTACAAACCCTGGACTACGTGCTTTTGGTTTTTGATCGCGAGGCGCCGCAAGCGTTCGCTCGCGAGATCCTCGATGAGGAGAACATCGATGGCTGAAGCGCGATTCCAAGGGTTGGGCTTTATTTTGATCACAGTGGTCTTAGGCCTCGTTCTAGGATTAATTCCCCTGCCAATGAGCGTTCCTGCGGAATTGAATTACTTACGGCCTGATTGGCTTGGGCTGATTCTCGCCTATTGGTTGCTAGCGACGCCTGAACAAATGGGTGTGGTTGCCGCTTTTTGGATAGGGTTAGTCGCTGATATTGTTTTTGGCGCACCATTTGGGTTCCACGGGTTGAATTACGTGCTACTGGCAGCATTGGTGCTCAGTAGTTACCAGCAGTTGCGGATGTTAGAAATTTGGCAGCAGGCCTTGCTCATTCTTTTCGCGTTGGAATTGCTGACCGTGCTGCAACTGGTGATGGTGGGTGTTCTCGATGATCGAGATCAAAGCTGGTTGATCTTATTGAGGCCTTTGACCAGTGCCTTGGTATGGCCTTGGGTCTTCTTGCTGCTCAGAGCGTACCGCAGGCGGTATGTTTAACCTCTCTCATGGCGGTCAGTAGGCTTAGTTTATTTGCCCACATACGATAAGCTTCATGGCGCCCAATAGCTTCCCAGGAGTCGTGAATGACAAATATTGTATTGGCTTCTGCCTCGCCACGACGAGCGGAACTCTTGCGGCAAATTGGACTCAAATTCTTGATACGGCCTTCAAATATCGAAGAGCGTAGAGCAAGCAATGAAGAACCCGCAGACTATGTGCATCGATTGTCTCAGGAAAAAGCCGAGCATCAGGCAGGATCAAACGCAGTGGTTATTGCTGCCGATACCACTGTGGTTGTTGACAATACAGTGCTCGAGAAGCCGGTGGATGCCAGCGATGGAGTGGCAATGTTGATGCAACTGTCGGGGAAGGTGCATGAGGTGATGACCGGTGTCACGGTAAGCGGGGATGACCGGCGGCTATCACAGGTGGTCATCTCAACCGTCGCGTTTAAGTCGTTTGATCAGACAGTTGCTGAGCGGTATTGGGCAACAGGGGAGCCGGTAGATAAAGCTGGGGGGTATGCGATCCAAGGCCTAGGTTCAAGTTTTGTTGAGCATTTGACTGGCAGTTATAGCAATGTCATGGGGCTACCTTTGTTTGAAACCGCGGCAATGTTAGAGCAAATGGGCGTGGACTTGTTTTGATGGCAACACCTGATTCGAGTGCTCAATGCGTTTATGCCTGTCTTCGTTTGGGGGGCAACCCTTTTGATCTCTGAAATCCTAATGGGTCAGACGTCGATGGCATTTTGGGGTGCTGCTATGGGGCCAGGGGGCTGCGTAGACTTTGCAGTGACCTCAAGGCTTGAGGGGGATAAGCCGGACGATATTTTTTGGGGTACCGTCACGCGAGTCATGCCTGATTTGGACTGTGTTTTCGTGGATATCGGATTACCGAAAAAGGGATTCTTGCCACTTCGAGAGACACGGCATCAAGCGATGTTTGATCAAAACCTCAAAGAGCATAGGTTACCCTCGACTAGGCCGGTCAAACTGCAAGTGGGACAGAAATTGCTCGTGCAAGTCGTCAGATCCGCCGAGGACGAAAAAGGACCAAAGTTGAGCCGACGGTTGCAGTTTTTGTCACCGTATCAAGTGTATTTACCCGGCGGACAGGGCCTATCTGGGTCGAGCCGGCTGCTCTCAAAGACGAACATGAGTAGGTTCACGCAGGACCTAGCAGGGATCGATTTGAAGGGAGGCGTGGTGTTAAGGAGCGCGGCACTCGATGTTTCGCCCGCATTCCTTCGAGCTGACTTAAGGCGTTTGCATCAAAGCTGGCAATGTGTGGTTGACCAACTCAGTCAACAGAAATTGGGATTGGTGCAAGGATACGGGCCTACACCAGCAATGTGGCTTGAGACTTGGGTGCCTGCGTCGGGCAGCCAGATAAAGGTAGATTCGCCTGAGTTGCAACGAATCGCAGCAGAATGGCTCGAGTCAAAATCTGCAGTGAGCAGCAAGGTGGTGATGGTAGATTCGGCAAAACGAATGAATCATTGGGCGGAATGTGATCGTCAGATTGCCGCCTGCCTGAACCCTTCGGTAGATCTACCCAGTGGCGGTAATTTGGTGATTGCTGAAACGGAGGCGATGGTGACCGTGGATGTTAACACCGCTTCCTTCAAGCAGGAGTTCGGCTTGGGCCAGATACGCGTCTTAACCAACCTAGAGGCAGCAAAAATGATTCCGTTGGCCCTCCGTCGTCGGTGTCTCGCAGGAATGGTTGTTATCGATTTTGTTCGATTGGAGGATCCTTGCCGCAAACAAGAGGTTCGAGAGGCACTGATCAATGCTTTTAAAGAGCAAGGTCTGGCTGCTCGTGTCTCAGAATATTCGGCGTTTGGATTAATCGAGGTTTTGCTCCCTAAGTCATCACCCAGCCTGCGAAAGCAGTTCGAGATGCTGGGATTGGTCAACTGGCCCAGAACAACCTTGTCTGGGGTTCCGGCGATGCCAGCGGTTTCCGAAGGCTTCAGGTCTTGGCTAGCTGGCTGGGTATCAGCCGCTAAGCAGAAGCGGTCCGAGATTAGAGTTCGGGCTAGCGCGACGGCGATCGCTCAGTTACTGCTTGAAGATGAAGTCAGCGCTGAAGGCTATTTTGCTGATGGGTCAATTGTGTTCGAAGTGGCGGTCTCGGAAAACCCAAAGGTCGATGTTTTTCTTGATAAGACACTGCTGCGATTTCCAGAGGAGCCGCCGGCATGACGCTGCGTAGTGGCTTTTTGTGGCTTCGGATGGGGCTTCTCAGTCTATTGATTGGTGCTGCATTGATGCTGACTCTGATCCGAGGCGGCATTAATTTGCTGGAGGCTTATCATCAAGAGGCTGAAGTCTGGTTGAGTGAACAATTGGGCACACCGGTCTCGTACCGGGAGTTAAGTGCGGACCTTTACTATTTTGACCCTCGTATAACCCTCGCAGGATTGCGGATAGGTGGGCAGGAGGATGTGCAGGAATCGCTTCGGGTCAAGCGTATCGCATTAAGGTTGAGCTTATGGGATATGCTGACGACGGGTGATTTGGCGCTGATTGACCTTGATCTAAAGGGTTTGGCGGCGACGGCCCTACCGAGCAAAGTCGGTGGTTGGCGGTTATTGGGGTTGCCCGAATCAAAGATGACCCCATCCATTGATGTGCAGCGGCTATTGGCGAAAGTCGAGCAAATTAACGTCGAAGAGTCGGTGTTGCAGATTCAGGGTCAGTTGCCGGTAACCTTGTCGATGGCCGGGTTCGAAGAAGGGATTCGACTGATCTCTGAAAACGGTCGGAGAGTCTTGCAAGGGCGAGTCAGTCTCAGTGCGGATTTGGGGACTGGGTTTGAGCTCAGCGAGACCATTTCGCTGGTCGCTCGGATCAACTCATCAGTTGCGAGTTGGTCAGATGCGGCTGTTGAGGCTTATTTGGCTGTTGAACCTCAAAGCAACAGTTTTGATATCCCGAATCAGCATGCCGTCGCCGCAGAATTGTGGCTGACATCCGACCAGGGGATTGGCAACGTGAAGGGCAACATAGACTGGTCCTTGGGCGTAAAACCCGGTGTTCCAACCTTGCAACTGGCTTCTGACGTGTGGGGAGATTTTTCGCTGGAAGAGCAGGCTTATGCGCTGACGTTCAAGGAACCTGAGTTGCGCTTTGATGAGCACGCCTTGCCCATCGGGACCTTTGGGTTTGTTGCAGGAATCGATGAGATAGATAGCGGTGTAATGGTCGCAGGGTTTTTAGAATCCATTGCTGTGACCGATGTTGCGATTCCGTATTTGTCTGATTTTCTTGAGGCCTTTGACTGGTCGAAGGAGAGCCGGCTTCGATTGGCTGAAGTCTCGCCCAATGTCGAGCTGTTAGATTTACGCGCAATAGTCAGACCCAGGCAGTTCTTTCAAAGTCTTGAGCTGGTTGCTGATTTGCAGCAATTGTCGATGAAAATGGTAGATGCGGTCCCTGCTTTATCGGGGCTCAAAGGCTTTTTAAGTTATCAAAATAGTGTTGGTTATGTTGATCTTGACGCTAAAAATGTCGGGCTGCACTTCGGTAATCTCTATGACGAAGCGTGGTCGTTGCAAGAGGTTAGGGGCAGGCTGTTACTAAGACAAACGGAAACAGGACTGGGTTTGTCATCAAGTCGGCTGATTGCCAAGACAGACCAATTGTCAGCTGTTGGCAAACTCGAGATGAACTTTGCTGAGGACCGACGTCAACGCACCTGGGGGTTGGTTATAGGGGCAGAAGACTTCGCGCTTGAGTCTGCATTGCCGTTCGTTCCAAACACGGTGCCGGATGCGGTGGATGTGTGGCTTGAGTCCAATCTCATGGCTGGGCGGTCAAAAAAATCTGGCTTGATTGTTCACGGTTCGTTAGATCGACTGAGTCCAAAGATAGAAAAACGTTACGCCATGCAGGTGGAGTTGGAAGCGGTTACGTTACAGTATGCTGATGGGTGGCCCTTGGCAACGAATGTCTATGGAGACATTCAAGTGTCAAACGATGGCGTCTTTGCAGCGCCGCTTACCGGTTCTATTTATCACACCAACCTTTCCGATATTTCCCTGTCCATTCCTTTTACCAAAAGTGGCGAGCTAGTCGAGGTAAACGTCGCGGGTGAAGCCGACGGCACAGTGCCTGATTTGATTAAACTGTTAAAGGAAACCCCCTTAAAAGATCGGACCAATGCTGTGGCAAATAGCTGGTCGGGGCTTGGTCAAGTCAGCGGCTCGGTAGCGGTATCCGTGCCGTTTCAGAGCCCTCAGCAAGATACCAACGTTGACGTATCGTTAGAAGTCCGAAATGCGAGTTTGAGAGACGACGCGCTTGATCTCGATATTGAAGCATTGTCTGGCTTGTTTGAGTTTGATTCCGCAATAGGTTTGGCTGCTAAACAAGTTACCGTGAATATGTTGGGTGGACAGTCCATTGCCTCGATAGACACGTTATCTCTTGGTGAGGGCGGGATTATCCAGATTGAACTTGCCGGAACGGTTGAACTGGGTGCTGTTCAGTCTTGGTTGGATCTAGTTCCCTTACGTTTTACGCGCGGCAGTACGGATTACTCTGGTCAAGTTGCCCTGCCTTTTGGCGCGAAGGTTGATCTGCCGAGTATTGAACTTGAGACCGATCTTCAAGGGGTTACCATTTCGATGCCTCCGCCCTTTAATAAAGCGTCTCCCGCGTCAAAGCGAGCGTTAACCGTCAATCAGATTTTTGATCAAAAAGGTTCCGAACTGTCATTTCGGCTAGAAGATGGCGCCGGGGGAATCTTGAAACTTGAGGGAGATACGGTCATTGGCGGAGCGGTTGAGATTGGGGCCTACCAACCCGCGGTAACTGCCTTTGATGCAATTCGGATCACCGGCGCATTGCCTATCGCCTCCTTGGAGGTCTGGGATGCGTTTTTGTTGGAGTTAAATGACTATACCAATCCGGGTGCAGCAGCAGCCTTTAGATCTCGACTCGATTCCGTCCGGGTGAATGCGACAACCTTCGATCTGTTTGGCTATCAACTATTTGATGTGAATCTAGGGTTGTTTCCTGGAGACAATCGATGGCGCATGACGCTACAAAATGATCAGGTGGCGGGAACCGTGCAGCTCAGCGACAACGAAGCTGATCCATTGGACGTCGTACTCGAGACCGTCGATATCGTAGCCGATGGCAGCGACGAAGATCCGCTCCTAGGACTCTCAGTTGACGATCTTTTAGATGCGGATGTGGTGATTGAGTCGTTGATGCTCGATGGGGAAGACTATGGGCGCTGGTCATTTAAGCTTCGTCCCGAGGGAGAAATGGTTCGGGTTGCATCGCTGGTTGCAGAAACCAAAGGGATGCGGATCGATTCAGAAGATGGCCTTCGATGGTATCCCGACCTGAACAACCCGAGGTCGGTTTTTGACGGTGAGGTTGTTGTTGATGATATGCGAGCCTGTTTGGCTGCATGGGGTTATGCCTCGGGATTCGAAGGAGAAAATTTCCGATATCAATCAAGTTTGGTATGGCCAGGTTCACCGCTGAATCTAAATCTCTCACAACTCGAGGGTTCGTTTGCTATCGAGGGTGGAAAAGGTCGAATTGTTCAAGCCGAGGCGGGCACTGGAGCACTTAAACTGCTGGGAATTTTCGACTTCGCTGAAATCGCTCAGCGATTTAGCTTTGATTTGAACAACCTCTTGAGTGAAGGGCACGCGTTTAATCGAGTCACGGGTCAGTTAGCGCTACAAAGTGGCGCAATTTCGATTTCAGAACCTTTGTTGGTGCTTGGTGCGGGTAGTCAACTGACGATTGCTGGAGAAGTTAATCTGATTTCCGAAGTGCTTGATAACGATCTCATTCTAACGTTGCCGCTGAATAAAAATTTACCTTGGTATGCAGCTTACAGCGCTATTGTCACGGGGCCCTTAGCCGGCGCTGGAGTGATGTTAGCTCGGCAAGTCTTTAAAGAGCAGATCAATGAACTTACCAGTTTGAAATATGAAATAACCGGCACCTTATCGGAGCCTGAGGTCACGTTTGTATCGATGTTCGATGACTCACTGCGTGAACAAGCACAGATGCCAACCGACGGGTTAAGTGACGGTGGCGTAGAAGCTTCGCCGGGCGCGGTCACAGTGGAGGATTGATATGAGCGGTGTTTGTGTTGCCGTTGTGCAGTTGTGCAGCAGTGCTGAAGTCAACGCCAGTCTGCGACATCTCGACGATGTGCTCTCAGATCTTAAACCTGGCGACGTAGATGCGGTATTTTTACCCGAGAATTTTGCTGCGCTTGCAGCTACCAACCCGCGAGCGATTGGGGATGCTGAAACTTACGGAGCTGGGGAAATCAAAGCCTTTGTTGCGGGAAAAGCCAAGGGTTTAGGGACTTACATTTTTGCAGGAACCTTACCTCTCACCCAAAGACCGGGTGGCCAGCCTGTGCCGGAGCATCGGGTGCGTGCGGCGTCTTTAGTGTTCTCGCCGATGGGTGAGATTATCGCTCGATACGATAAGCAACATTTGTTCGATGCTGAGGTAAAAGACGAGTTGGGTCGCTATCAAGAATCAGCGACCTTTGAGGCAGGCGATGCAATCACGGTCGTTAACACGACTTTTGGTCAAGTCGGGCTGTCGGTTTGCTACGATATCCGATATCCAGAGATGTATACAGAGATGACGCAACAGGGTGCCCAAATCCTGGCGGTGCCATCGGCATTTACTCGGGTGACGGGCGCAGCGCACTTTGGCACTCTGGTTCGAGCCAGAGCTATTGAGAACGCGTGTTTTGTCATAGCAGCCTGTCAATCCGGAGGTCACGATAGCGGTCGTGAGACCTATGGTCATTCGCAGATTGTCAGTCCTTGGGGTGAGGTCATGGCGTGTTTACCCGAGGGGCCGGGCATAGTGACCCAACAATTGGATTTTAATTTTCTCGATCAAGTTCGTCTTCAACTGCCAGCTTGGCGTCGGCTGTGATCAGCGACTGGTCGGAGATTTGTTTAAGATACTGAAACAGTTTTTTGAAGGCCCGATGACTCTTCGAGGTTGTTGCCTCCTCTTTCAGGACTGATTTAGCCTCTCGGGTTAGCGTTCTTAAGTGCTGACGATCAAGATCTGGGCATTGCCGACTGATATCGTCCATGACAGAAGGATCGTCCTCGATCAGTTGTTCTCGCCATCGCTCGAGTTGATGAACCAAAAGCTGGTGGTGTTCGCTGGCGCTGTCGTAGCGGTCGACAAAGCGCTCAACGACATCAAGGTCGACCTGTCTGAGTAGTTTGCCGACATAGAGCATTTGACGTTTTTTGGCGTTGCCTTTGGTGATTCGCTGATAGGTTTCGATGGCAGCGATGATCTCAGGATACGGCAGTCCTTGCAGTTGGCTAATGTTCCGCTCAGCCAACATCATTCCAAGCTCCGTGATGTCTTTGGCTCTGCGTTTGAGTTCTGACTTGCTCTCAGAGGTTTCGCTGGATGTGATTTGATCGTTAGCCATAAAAAATAGTTGCTGTTCCCAAAAAAGTGACAAAGCCTACAACATCGGTGATGGTGGTGAGGATGACGGTTCCAGCGATTGCGGGATCAATGTTCATCGATTTTAGAACGCGAGGCAGAATAGCGCCAGACAAGGCAGCGACGGCCATATTAATCACCAAAGCTAAAGCGATGATAAGGCCCAGTGCCCAGTCTTGAAATACGAAAGAGGTGCCAAAGGCAATCAGACTTGCCCAGAGCAATCCATTGAGAATGGAAACCGCCAGTTCTCGGCGAATCAGCCAGCTCAAATTGCTATCAATCAGCGATCCTTGTGCCAGACTTCGGATAATCAAGGTGAGCGATTGACTGCCGGCGACGCCGCCCATACTCGCAACGATTGGCATTAAAACCGCGAGGGCTACCACTTTTTCAATGGTGTCTTCAAAAAGATTAATGACGGAAGAGGCAATCAAAGCGGTAACTAGGTTAGCGCCTAACCAAAGGGCTCTATTTCGGGAGGTTTTCAGGATGGGTGCAAACAGATCGTCTTCCTCGTTTAAACCCGCCATGCTGAGAACCGAGTGGTCAGCCTCATCAATAATGACATCGACAACATCGTCGATCGTGATTCGGCCCAGCAGCATGCCTGCGCTGTCGGTGACAGGCATTGAAATGAGGTCGTACCGTTCAAACAACAGAGCGACATCGTGCTTTGATATCGTGGCAGCGACAGGATCAACCCTTGTTTCTAACCAGTCAGTGACAGGATCGTCAGGATCAGCGACCAAAATTGAGGTAAGGGGCAGTCCGCCTTGATAAATACCGAGTTTATCGACCACAAAGATTTGATCGGTTGTCATCGGGAGATGTCGATGTCGACGCAGGTAACGGAGCACAACCTCGATGGAAACGTCGGAGCGCACCGAAACGATATCCGTATTCATGATGCCGCCTGCGGTATCAGCAGGATAGCGCAACAGGTTCTCAAGACGATCGCGGCTCTGACGGTCGAGATTTTCTAGAATTTCGTCACTAACAGCTTCTGGTAACTGTTGGATGATGTCAGTGAGTTCGTCATCCTCACTCACCTTCTCAATGACTTGAGCGATCTCTGTCGGCGAGCGGCTGGCAAATAGGTCAGCGATCAACTCAGGCTCGATATGGCTAACGACCTCTCCTTGTAGATGTTCATCGAAAAGGTCCCACAAATGCTGTCGCTCTGGTGCAGGGGTGCGACTTAACAGGTTGCCGATATCGGCTGGCGCTAAACTGCTAATCCGAGCTCTAATTTGACTAACATTGGCATCGCTCGCGGGCTGGTGCAGAAGTTCGATTAATTCTGTTTCTTTAGACATGTTGAGTTTGGTGAGGACCTTCCCCAAAGTCATCTTCAATGAGGCTAACGATGGCGAAAACCGCCTCAGCTTCGTCAGGTCCTTTGGCTGAGACTTCGAGGGGGCTACCGCAGCTCGCCTCCAGCATCAACAAAGACATAATGTTGTCAGCGAAGGCGATTTTATCTTGGTGGCAAATTTCAATCGTGCTGGTGAAGGATCGTGCCAGTTTGACGATGGTCGCAGCAGAGCGTGCGTGTAGACCGGGTGGATTGGTGACGACTGTTTCTTTCGTGGTCATGATCGTGACTCGATAACAGGTTTAGACGACTTGCCTAGCGCCTTATGTCGAATATGAATATTTTGATGGGCATCAGTGAAATGCTTTGCCAGCGTTTCTGCAAGATAGACTGAACGGTGTTGTCCCCCGGTGCAGCCAATACAGACAGTAATATACGCTCGGTTGCTTTCGATCATGGGCGGCAACCAACGGGTCAAAAAATCGGTAATGCTCTGTTGAAAATCAATGACCTCAATTTCTTTCGATAAAAAGTCGACAACACCATCATCCAAACCAGTCAGGGGACGCAGGTGCGTAACCCAATGGGGATTGGGTAAGAACCGAGCGTCAAAAACAAAGTCGGCGTCTACCGGTACACCATGCTTAAACGCGAAGGATTGAAACATAATGGTAGTAGAGCCAGGATTTTCGGCGACTCGGTCTCTCACCTCATCACGCAGCTGGTGGAGCGTCATATCAGAGGTGTCTATTTTCAGCGCTGCCATCATCGCGATGCCATCAAGTAGTCGACTTTCAACGTCTAACGCCTCTTTTAAGCTCATCTGTGCGCTGCTTAACGGGTGTTTCCGTCGGGTTTCGCTGAATCTTTTGATCAAGATAGGACTAGACGCATCCAAATAGATCACCTTGATGTTGATATTTTTGATACTGGCAATGGCCTCAGGAAACCCCTCAAGATCAATGGCTGAATTTCGCGCGTCGATGCTGACAGCTATTTTCGGTGATAGATGGTTGTCTGCTGACCGATCGACTAGGTTGGGGATTAGGGAGGCTGGTAAGTTATCGATGCAATAAAAGCCTAAGTCTTCAAGAACGTGCAGCGCGGTACTTTTACCAGAACCAGATCGGCCACTGATAACGACCAACTGCGGATTTAAAGCGTTCATGAAGGTCTCCTGTAAGGTTGATGATCTCGTCGCTGGCTCTGAATCAGATGTTGACTCGGGGCTACGATTAAATGACGTCGCTTATTGCTGCAAGATACAAATCGTCTGGGTTGCGCGCGGCGTCGACTCTATCCCGGAACGAAGGGTGCTGAAACTTTTCGACGATCATCGATAACACCTCAATGTGTGCATCCATGGCCTTCTCCGGCACAATAAGGATGAATAAGGTGGAAACAGGCTCATCATCCATAGCCTCAAAATCTACCGCCTGATCGAGTGTGATCAGCGTTCCCATAATGCCGGTGCAATTCGCCATTCGGCAGTGGGGTATAGCGATACCGGAACCCAGGCCTGTGGGAGATACTTTCTCTCTCGCAATCAACAATCGATAGAGTTCTTGCTCATCGATTCGGCTATCACTGTCTGCAATAAACTGAGCCGCTAATTCGATCGCCCGTTTTTTACTGTTGGCCTGAAGTCTGCACAGGGTACGCTGAGGAGATAAAATAGAAGCAATTTTCATAGTGGCAGGAGACGGAAAGCGTAAGTTGCTGATTATAGCAACCCTGCCCTAGGGTTTCATCGATTTACTGCATCATTCCTGTTCAATCGACACGCTTTGATGTCGTTTCGAAACGGATTTACGTTTCATTTCGATCACTTTTCGATCGAGTTTCTTCGACATTTTATCGATGGAGGCATAGAGGTTATTTGACTCTGCCTCCGCAAAGACTTCGACGCCAGAGATATGGAGGGTGGTTTCCGCCTTTTGCGTGTTTTTCTCGACACTGAGCAATACTTTGCCATTCAAAATCGGCTGGAAATGTTTGTCGAGTTTATTCAGTTTCTTACGAATATAAGCTTCTATGGCTTCGGTAACCTGGACGTGATGTCCGCTCACACTGATCTGCATAATAGACCCTCCGCTATAAGAAATGGCACCTTTAACAAAATCGTCTTGGCATACTGTTAAGACCCTAACAGAGCTGGAGAGTTCCGTTAATCCGAAGTTTGGTGGATATAAAATGGAGAGTTTAATTAAGCTGCTTGCGCTCGTTAGAGGGTGGAATCATCAATGCCTCGCGATATTTAGCGACGGTTCGGCGCGCGACATCGATATTGTCCTCAGACAGAAGCGCAGCAATTTTGCTGTCAGACAAAGGCTTGCGGGTATTTTCCTGGGCAATGAGCTGCTTAATTTTTGCTCGGATTGCAGTGGATGAGATTTCTCCACCTGAATGAGTGCCTACGTGAGACGAAAAGAAATATTTGAGCTCGTAGATGCCAAGTGGTGTATCGATATATTTCTGGGTGGTAACCCGAGAAATCGTCGACTCATGAAGCTCGACATATTCGGCAATGTCATGCAACACCAGCGGTTTCATGGCGCTATCTCCGTGTTCAAGAAAGCCAGCCTGGACCTCCATAATGCGGGTGGCGACCCTGAGCAACGTATCATTCCTTTGCTGTAAGCTTTTGATGAACCATCGTGCTTCTTGCATCTGATCGCGCAAATAAGCTTGGTCTGGGCTGCTATCATTGCGTTTGACCAAAGCAGAGTACTCAGGGTTTACCCGTATTTTTGGATTAATGGCCGGATTGAGTTCAACAACCCAGCGATTGCTTTTTTTGGTCACAACAACGTCTGGGACGACGTATTGAGGTGCTGTCTCGGCAAGCTTGGCCCCTGGCTTGGGGTCAAGACTCTGAATCAGCGAAATGGCACCTTGGAGTTCTTGTTCTGATACCTTCAGATGCTTGAGCAAAAAAGCAAAGTCACGATTGGCTAGGCTGGGCAGATGCGCCTCGATGAGATTGAGCGCGAGTAATTTCTCACTCGAGTCGCCAGTGATTGCTTTGAGTTGAATGGTCAGGCATTCGCCGAGATTCCTTGCCGCGATACCCAGAGGATCTAAATGCTGAATGAGATGCAACACGGCTTCTATTTCGTCAATCTCAACTTCAGATTCTACTGGCATGGCTTCCAGAATTTCTTCCAACGTGAGGGTCAAGGCACCTTCATGGTCAAGGCCATCGACAATATGTAGCGCAATAACCTCATCTGTTTCTGATAAGTTAATGAGATTAAGTTGTTCTAATAGGTGGCTTTGTACTGATCCTTGGGGGCTATGCCGCTGATCGAAACTGTTATCATCTTCAGGGGTTCCTTGACTGCTGAGTGCCGTGGGCAGCGAATCGTAAACGTCCTCCCAAACACTATCAACGGGCAAATCCTCCGCGATTGTGTCTTCCGATAGCAATTCGGAAGCATCGCTAATGTGGTCGCCATCAAGTGCAGGATCGAAATCCTCTGGACTTGCATCTTCATACTCAGGGCCATCGTCTTGATTGGGCGCGGCCTCCGATTCCGAGGCCGATTCAGAAGTGCTTGGATTTTCAATTTCGTCCTGCGCTGTTAGCGAGTTATCGGTTGCTGTACTTTCGCTCTCTGCCGACTGACTTTCCGAATCCAGGGTCTCATCGTATTCCTCAAGCATCACGTTAGAATCCAGGGCTTCCTGAATTTCTTGTTGTAGATCGAGTGTAGACAATTGCAGCAGCTTAATGGCTTGCTGCAATTGAGGCGTCATCCTCAGTTGCTGGCCGATTTTTAATGAAAGAGACGGTTTCATGCTCATAAAAATAATCATACTGCCGAACCAGCTGGAATGAAACTTGCTTGCCAAGGCAAAACGACAAACGGCCAGAAACATAAGACATCAGCGGTGCTGTTAGGGAAGCACGCGGCCACCTGCAAAAATTTGGATAAACCGCAATAAGCTGAACACCCTGATGCTGGGCACCGGATGCAAGTAAGAAGGCGTGGGCTTGATGCGGTGGGGCCAGTCCTGATGGTTGATGAAGGGGGGAGGTGCTTGGGATGAGCCCAGTGAAGTGAATAGAGTGTCACCAGAGGCTATAACTTGAAATGCTCTCCTAGGTAGACGGATCGAACAAGGGGATCGTTAATGACTTCCTGGCTGGCGCCACTGGCGATAATTTGACCTTCATTGACGATGTAGGCCCGATGGCAGATATCGAGGGTTTCTCGAACGTTGTGATCTGTGATCAAAATACCAATACCTCGGCCCGCGAGATATTCGATGATATTTTTGATATCGCTGACTGAAATAGGATCAACGCCAGCGAAAGGTTCATCAAGTAGAAGATATTTAGGGTCAGTGGTCAGCGCCCGAGCAATCTCAGCCCGTCTTCTCTCTCCGCCACTCAGGGCAATGCCGAGGCTATTACGAACATGTGTTAAATGGAATTCTGCTAATAGGGATTCTGCTTTTGCCTGACGGGCCGATTTGTCTAGGTTTGTCACGGTTTCCAGCAATGCGAGCAAATTATCCTCTACACTTAATTTTCTGAAGATGCTGGCTTCCTGAGGCAAATAACCGAGCCCGAGACGGGCTCGTTCGTGCATTGGGAGAAAGGTGATTTCTTGGCCTTCGAGCTCGATTTTACCCTCGTCGGGCTTAACCAATCCGGCGATCATATAGAAACAAGTGGTTTTTCCAGCACCATTTGGACCTAGCAGCCCAACGACCTCTCCTGACTCAACATTGAAGCTGGTGTCATTCACTACGATACGGTCATTAAACTGTTTTCTTAAATGAAGGACGGAAAGCTGATCACTCACTGTCAATGCCACCTAAGGTTTTGGGTTGATGATTAAATTGATCCGGTCAGCGCTGGTGCCGTCGTTTTCAACTTTAAATAAGCCTTGCTGTAAATTGTAGCTGAGGCGGCTGCCTTGGTATCGATCTTCTCCTTGCTGCAGCAAGGCATCGCCCAGGAGCATTAACGTTTCCAGAGGCACCTGATATTCAATCGTCTTGGCTTCGGCAATAATCCCAGGCCTCGCGCTCGAGGCAGAACGTTCAAAACGTGCTGGCTCGCCGCTCTCACCGAGTGCGGTAATGGATGTTAAGGACTTTTTGTCACTGAGTAGTGTGACTTGTTCAGCTGTGATCTTTAGATCGCCCTGGCTGATAACGACATTGCCAAAATATTCGCTTTTACCGAGTGTTTCGCTCACTGTTGCGCTATCGGCTTGGATGTTGATTGGCAAAGGAGAGGGAGAAGGGGCGTTAGCGCCAGTCGATGGAAAAGCGATCGCAAATAGCCCCCAGATCAGCGCGCGGACGAAGCGAGTCATTGCATTTCCTTTGACCGATAAAGATTGGCAGAGTGTACCATGAGCGCCTCAATCCACAGCAGGGGATGCTAAGAGGTGAATGGTGGTGGTCACCCGCTGGGTGGCGCTAGAACGGAAGGCAAATTCGTCTTGATCAAGATTGGCTCGTAATCCCCCTGCCGAAGTCTCGGTGGTTGCGGTAAAGATGTTCACTTCAGTATCAGTGACCGCAAGGTTTTCGCTGGGATAGACCCTCAGAGCCTCGGTCACAAAGGTTGTCTTATCGCCAGCAGCAGAGGCTTTCTCGGCAGTGACTTCAGTCCAGAGTTCAACGGCCTGCTTTCTGTACTCTGACCCTCCAAGCAATCGACCGTCAATCGAGGAAATGGTCCAGGGACTGTCAGTGTCTTCAGAGAACAGGATCACGTTAGGACGCTCGAGCGCCGTAACATCCGTCAAAGGGTAATGGGTGAATCGATTTGCAGCGATTTTTGATCGGATGACCCCGTCATTATCGATTTGACTGATTGAAGCATTGTTCATGTAGAGGTCGGGCTCATTCAGAGATGAGGGCTCATTCGAGCTCGCTTGATCTAAATTGATCGATCGATCAAGCACCATCGCCCCCGCAAAAAGACAAAATAGGACGAGAAGCGCACGGTAGCGAAGACGCTTATTTCGTAGCAACGATTCGAACATGTCGGCGTATAGAGCGCTCAAAATTGAGGATAGGTAAAGGGTAGTCGATTTCTGTCCGATGAGCGAGGATTGATCAAGACCCGAAAACAAATGCAAAGCCTGGGGACCGGCGATGAATGCACCCGAGTCGCCATGTTACAATCTCCCGTTTTCAAGGGAGGCGGTATGGATCTTGCCAAGCTAGAGATAGAAATGAAGGATCAGCTGAATGCGGATCAAGTGGAGCTGGCTTTAGACGGTAATCGGTTATCGGTGCTCGCGGTAGCCAGCTGCTTTAGCGATCTGAATCGCGTTAAACGTCAACAGAAAGTGTACGCGTTCTTAAATGCGTTTATCGCTGATGGCACTTTACATGCCGTTTCCATAAAGGCGTTGTCGCCTGAAGAACTGTCGTAAATGACGCGGCTACGCATCCAAGGGGGTACCGCGCTATCCGGAGATCTCACCGGATCAAGCGCCAAAAACTCCGTCATCAATTTGATATCTGCTGCTTTGCTCGCAGATGGGAATGTCACATTGGGTAACGTGCCGCACTTGCGGGATGTGTCGACCATGATCGAGCTGCTAGGGCATATGGGGGTTGTGGTTGTCATCAATGATCGAATGGAGCTCGAGATCCAGCCGAATGCCATTGCTTCGATGAAAGCACCTTATGAGTTGGTTAAAACGATGCGGGCCTCTTTTAATGTTTTGGGACCATTGATTGCTCGGTACGGCGAGGCTGAAGTGTCTCTCCCCGGTGGCTGTGCGATCGGAACTCGGCCCGTCGATCAGCATCTCAAAGGCTTGCGGGCTTTAGGTGCTCAGATCACCATGCAGGAGGGGTATGTTCGCGGCGTTGTGTCTGGTCGCTTACAGGGCGCCCGCATCATGTTTGATTTTTCGACGGTGGGGGGCACTGAACATATTATGACGGCGGCTGTACTTGCCGATGGTGTCACCGTGCTCGAAAACTGCGCCAAAGAACCTGAAATTGAAGACCTCGCAAATTTCTTGAATGTCTTGGGAGCGGATATCCGAGGCGCTGGCACGAGCCGAATAGAAATTCATGGGGTTGAGCGGTTAGAGGGCGGCTACTACGAGGCGATATCTGATCGGATCGAGGTGGGTACTTATCTGATTGCTGCCGCAGCAACAGGTGGGCGGGTTTGTATCCATAATGCACTGGCTCAACACAACACCGCCTTATTGGCCAAGCTGCAGGAAGCTGGCGCTCAGATTGAGGTCGAGGGTACAAGCATCACGCTGGACATGCAGTCTCGTCGGCCAAGCGCGGTCAATGTGGTCACCGGGCCCTATCCAGCGTTCCCGACAGATCTGCAAGCTCAAATGATGACGCTGAACTGTTTAGCGAAGGGGGCAAGCTCGATTCAAGAAACAATTTTCGAAAATCGGTTTATGCATGTCCCCGAATTGGTTCGGATGGGTGCCGAAATCGAACTGCAAAATAACAACTCAGTTGCGCTGGTCAAGGGCGTCGAGCGATTGGTTGGCGCACCCGTAATGGCGACCGATCTGCGGGCCTCAGCAAGTTTGGTCATTGCTGGGATCGCCGCTGAAGGAGAGACTACCGTTGATAGGGTTTATCACATCGACCGGGGTTACCAGCAGATTGAAGAGCGTCTGCAGCGCTTGGGTGTCGACATCCGCAGAGAGGCGAGTTAAATGTTTGGCGAAATAGATAGACCGTTGGTCATTGCTTTGAGCAAGGGTAGGCCGCTTCTAGCACAACTGGATTTACTGGCTAAGCTCGGGATCACACCCAGCGAAGATATTGGTAAATCTCGAAAGTTGGTGTTCCCCTGTAACCATCCAAAAGTGTCCTTGATGGTTCTGCGCGGCCATGATGTCGCGACTTACGTAGAACACGGTATCGCGGACGTTGGTATTGTGGGAAAAGATGTCTTGCTTGAATTTGAAGGGGATAACTTTTACGAACCATTAGACTTAAAAATGGCGCAATGTCGGATGATGGTGGCGGGTTTGGTGGATGAGAAGCCCTTACCTCGTCGGTTGCGAGTTGCGACCAAGTTCATCGAAACCGCAAAACGTTTTTACGCCGCCGAAGGGACTCAGATCGACATGATTAAGCTAACCGGAGGTCTTGAGCTCGCGCCAGTGATGGGGCTGGCTGACCGAATTGTCGATATCGTTGAGACGGGCAACACGTTGATCGCCAATGGCCTTGAACCCAAGGCTTTGATTTGCGATATCTCGTCTCGACTCATCGTCAATAAAGTGGCCTTTAAGACCAAGCAGGCTGTGATCGATCAACTCATTCAAGTATTAACAGAGCACACGCTATGATGCGCATGTTGTCCACCCAAGACCCGAGTTTCGAGGCAGAGTTGCAGCGAAGTTTACAGCAGAGGTCTTTAATCTCACCGGAAGTCCATGCCGCAGTTGCAGAGATTGTGAGCAGTGTGAGAACCCAGGGTGATGAGGCTTTATTGGCTTGCGCTCAGCGCTTTGATGGCTACAAGGGCGATGCCGTGCCCTCAATGCGGGTTGGGCCTGAAAGGTTAGCGAATGCACGTAAAGAGATACCCGCGGCTGTGGATGAGGCGCTGGCCGAGGCGGCGGCACGAATAGAGCATTACCACCGGGCACAAAAGCAAGCCTTGGGCGAGAGTTGGGAGTTCTCAGATTCGGTGGGCAATCGTTTCGGTCAACGGGTCAAAGCAATGCAGCGGGTAGGTGTTTATGCGCCGGGGGGCAAGGCTTTTTATCCCTCTACTGTGCTCATGACGGCGATTCCGGCTCGGGTGGCTGGCGTCCAGGAGGTTGTGCTCGCCGTGCCGGTGGCCGGTGGCACGCCGAGCCCGGTCTTGCTCGCCGCCGCCGCTCACGCAGGGGTTGAGGAGGTATGGTTGATGGGGGGCGCGCAAGCGATCGCAGCACTTGCTTATGGCACCCAGTCGATACGGCCAGTTGATAAAATTTGTGGGCCCGGCAATGTCTTCGTCACTGCTGCAAAAAAA
This sequence comes from Gammaproteobacteria bacterium, assembly GCA_002689445.1. Taxonomy (GTDB): domain Bacteria; phylum Pseudomonadota; class Gammaproteobacteria; order Pseudomonadales; family Azotimanducaceae; genus UBA9926. The sequence continues at coordinate 9,999 of NZGC01000059.1, read as the reverse complement.
CAAGTTTATGGCGATGTGGGAATCGACATGTTGGCTGGACCATCAGAAGTTTTGGTGATTGCGGATCAAACAGCTCGGGTTGACTGGTTGATTGCGGACTTAATGGCGCAGGCAGAGCATGATGAGCAGGCGCAATCTATCCTGCTTTCTGAAGACAAATTGCTGCTTGAGGCCGTCAGCAAGGGCTTGAGTGCCGCTGTTAGCAATCAACCAAGGCAATCGATCATCACAGCGTCTCTGGCATCGAGAGGGCTGCTGATTCATGCTTCGAGTCTCGCTGAAGCCCAGAGGGTAACGAATCTTATTGCACCCGAGCATCTCGAGCTGGCTGTTGCACAACCCGAAGAATGGTTAGAGAAGGTCCAAGCTGCGGGGGCAATTTTTTTGGGCCATCATTCTCCTGAAGTGGTGGGCGATTATTCTGCTGGGCCAAGTCATGTTCTGCCTACCAGTGGAACCGCGCGGTTTGCATCGGCCCTTGGGGTTTATGATTTTCAGCTGAGGCAGTCCCTGATTCAATGTTCTGCTGAAGGTGTTAAGGCGGTGACTGGAGCGGCAGAGATACTGGCCGAAGAAGAAGGTCTGTATGCGCATGCATTGTCTGCCGTGAAAAGGCGAGAAGGGTAAAAGGCCGCAGATGACGGGTGATGTTTTAACGGCTTATGAGGCCTTGTTGGCAGATTCCGCCATAGAGTCAGACCCCGCGCAAGCGGACGCGGTTGCCGAGTTGGCGAGGCTTGCGACAGAGGTGGTGGAGCAGCCGCAAACAGGACGATCGATTTGGAAATTTTGGGGGTCTGCACCCAAAGCCATCCCAGGGCTTTATTTGTGGGGCGGGGTCGGACGCGGTAAAACTTTCCTGATGGATTTGTTTTACAGTCATTTGCAAGAGCCACGAAAAAAGCGGGTGCATTTTTATCGGTTTATGCGAGAGGTGCACGTGCAACTAGGGCGATTTCAAGGGGCAATTAATCCTTTAGAGCAGGTAGCCGCTCACATGGCGGAACAAGCCAGAGTCCTTTGCTTTGACGAGTTTTTTGTCTCAGATATCACTGACGCGATGATCTTGTCGGGGATTCTAGAGGGCCTGTATCGCCGGAATGTGACCTTGGTTGCAACCTCAAATCTGCCGCCGCATGAGCTTTACAAAGATGGACTCCAGCGTCGAAAATTTTTACCCGCAATAGCCTTGCTTGAGCAACACAATCGAATCTTAAATGTTGACGGTGGCTTTGATTATAGAATGCGGTCGCTGACCCAAGCTCCCTCCTATTATAAAGGTCTAACGCAGGAAAGTGATCAAGCTCTGAGCGCACTCTTTAAGCGTCTGACCGCAGAGCATGAAATCAGTAGTGGAAAACCCACCATGTTGCGGGTTGCTGGTAGAGAAATTTCGACTCGAGGGCTGTCGGGTGATGTGGTGTGGTTTGGTTTCAAAGCGATTTGTGAAGGCCCTAGGAGTCAAAACGACTATATAGAAGTCGCGGAGCAGTTTGGCACTGTTTTGATTAGCGAGGTTCCACAGTTTTCGATCGATGAAGAGGATCAGGCGAGGCGATTTATCAGTTTGGTCGACGAATTCTATGATCGGCATGTCAAACTGGTGATGTCAGCAGAAGCCGCCATACCTGATTTGTATCAGGGTCGAAGACTGAGGTTTGAATTTGAGCGGACCCAAAGCCGTTTGCTTGAAATGCAAAGCACAGAGTATTTGGGTTCCCAACATCTTGTATAAATCGCTAGGCCAAGACCTTTGCTTCCTGCTTAGGTTGGGTTTTGGGTGTTGCTTATGGCCTTTGCCTTGGGTAAGATGCGGCCTCTCAAAATTTAAGTCGATTCGAGTTCAGAAACTCGCTCCGGCTGGTAGGTACAGCCAGAAAATACTGGTCAATGCCGAACATCAACCAGGGGTTTGAGTTTAGCTCAGATAGATCAAAAGGTTAGGCGTTAACATGAAGACGGTCAGTGCAAAAAAAGAGTCGGTAACTCGAAAATGGTATGTGGTTGATGCTACAGACAAAACGCTCGGTAGGTTGAGCACCGAGGTGGCCAACCGATTACGAGGCAAACACAAGGCTTGCTTTACACCCCATGTAGACACAGGGGATTACATCATTGTAGTCAATGCTGAGAAAGTCAGGGTCACAGGGCGTAAAGAGACCGATAAAACGTATTATCACCACACGGGATTTCCGGGCGGTATTAAGTCTATTACGTTTGATAAACTGATCGAGAAAGCGCCCGAGCGGATTATCGAAACGGCGGTGAAAGGGATGATGCCCAAGAATAAATTGAGCCGAGCGATGCTTGGCAAATTGAAGGTTTACGCAGGTGATGTTCATCCGCACACGGCTCAGCAGCCTGAAGTCCTAGACATTTAACAAAGGTTTATTATGAATCAGTATTACGGAACGGGTCGAAGAAAGACGGCCAAAGCACGAGTGTTCATGAGTTTAGGCGATGGTAGCATCGAAGTGAACGATCAACCTTTGGATGAGTATTTCGGTCGCGAGACGGCACGGATGGTCGTTCGTCAGCCACTTGAGCTCGTAGACCTGGCAGAGCGGTTCACAGTGCGAGTGACGGTAAAAGGCGGCGGCGGTTTTGGTCAAGCCGGTGCGATTCGACATGGAATTACTCGGGCGTTGATGGAATATGATGAAAGTTTGCGGCCAACGTTACGGCAAGCAGGGTATGTCACGAGGGATGCACGTAGCGTCGAACGGAAAAAAGTGGGGCTCAGAAAGGCACGTAAGAAGCCACAATTTTCAAAGCGCTAGGCCCAATGGTCAGCAAAAAGCGGAGCCTCAGCTCCGCTTTTTTTTGTCTTACTTTTTATATCATTGCCCGCCCTTTTAACAGGGAGTGTGTTAGAATGCCGCCGCCAGATTATCGGTTGTTCAGAGACTGTAGCTGGCGTTAAAACTGACTGATCAGTCGTCAGGTAGAAATAAGCGGAGAGAAGTTGTGAGTGAGAACAGCGTCAATTCTGAACGTCGGAATTTTCTTCTCGGTGCCACTGCGGTGGTGGGTGCTGGTGGGGTTGCAGGACTCGCAGTGCCATTTGTCGGGTCTTGGAATCCCAGTGCTCGAGCATTAGCGGCCGGGGCGCCCATTAAAATTGACATCAGTCGATTAGAGCCGGGTGAGATTCTTGGGCCAATTCCTGCTTGGCGGGACAAACCCGTGTTTGTAATTCGCCGATCCGAGGAAATGTTGGCCCAGCTGAATGATAAGCCTGACCGCTTAGCGGATCCGGCCTCTGAAAGAGAGCAGCAGCCAAGTTATGCCAAAAATGAAACGCGATCGATCCGACCCGACGTCGCTGTCCTGATTGGTCTCTGCACACATCTGAGTTGCTCTCCCAAGTATCGCCCGGAAATAGAGCCCCAAGAATTTGATCCGGAATGGGCTGGGGGCTTTTATTGTCCTTGTCACGGCTCAAAATTTGATCTCGCTGGCCGGGTTTACCAAGGTGTCCCCGCACCATCAAATCTGGAGGTGCCTCCCCACTACTACGAAAGTGAGGATGTGGTTGTCATCGGCGAAGATGAGGGAGTGGCCTAATGTCAGCACTAGAGCAGTCTTTTAAGAATGTGATGGCTTGGATCGACGATCGCCTGCCGGTTACCGAAGCCTATGAAAAGCATTTAGCAAAATACTATGCGCCCAAGAATCTCAATATTTGGTATTACTTTGGGATTTTTTCGTTTGTCGTTTTGGCCAACCAGCTATTGACGGGTATCTGGCTGACAATGAGTTATGTCCCTACGGGAGAAGGCGCCTTTGCTTCGGTTGAGTACATTATGCGAGACGTGGAATACGGGTGGATGTTGCGTTATATGCACTCCACAGGTGCTTCAGCCTTTTTCGTGGTGGTCTATCTGCACATGTTTCGTGGGTTGCTATACGGGTCGTATCAGAAGCCTCGAGAGTTGATTTGGATCCTGGGCATGTTTATCTACATCGCCTTAATGGCGGAAGGATTCTTCGGTTATTTGCTGCCATGGGGGAACATGTCTTTCTGGGGAGCACAGGTTATTGTCTCTTTGGCGAGCGCTATACCTCTGGTGGGAGAGGATCTTGCGATTTGGGTTCGCGGTGATTTCAACATGTCGGGAGTGACGCTCAATCGCTTTTTTGCACTCCATGTGGTGTTGGTGCCTTTGTTCTTATTGGTGCTCGTTGTGCTTCACGTGCTAGCGCTGCACGAAGTCGGCTCGAATAACCCTGACGGGGTCGATATTAAAAAGACAACCGATGAGTCCGGGAAGCCGGTCGATGGCATTCCGTTTCACCCTTACTTCACCATCGGTAAACTACCAGGAATCATTGTCTTTTTGTTCTTGTTTTGCGCGGTGATGTTCTTCTATCCCGATGGTGGTGGCTATCTTATTGAGCACCCCAATTATGAGCCAGCGGATCCTTTGAAGACGCCGGAATTGATCGCCCCAGTTTGGTATTACACGCCTTTTTACTCAATGTTGCGGGCCGCAACCTTCCCTTTATTCGGACTTGATGCAAAGTTCTGGGGTTTGGTAGTGATGGCGGGTGCGATCATCTTGCCGATCATCTTGCCTTGGTTGGATCGATCACCGGTGAAGTCGATACGGTACAAGGGGATGGGCAGTAAAATTATGCTTGCACTTTTTGTGGTGTCTTTCTTTATTCTGGGTTATTTGGGTACGGTGCACCCAACACCACTCAGGACGCTAATGGCGCAGATTTGGACCGGTGTCTATTTTGCCTACTTCTTATTGATGCCGTGGTATACCTCGGTTGAAAAAACCAAGCCAGTTCCAGAAAGGGTGACGATGTGATGCGCCTCATGACTTTAGTAAGCCTTTTGCTACTCTGGCCTCATGCTGGACACAGCGCCGAGGCGGGATTTCCACTGTACGAGATGACGCCAGACCTTGAGGATAAAGGCTCGTTGCAGCGTGGTGCCAAGATTTATATGAATTACTGCTTAGGGTGCCACTCTCTGCAATATCAGCGTTACAAGCGTACCGCCGTGGATTTGGGTGTTCCTGAGTCTCTCATGCTAGAACACCTCGTATTTGATCCCAATACTAAGATCGGCGACACCATTACCAATACGATAAGCCAATCCAATGCGAAAACTTGGTTCGGCGCGGTGCCTCCCGATCTGACTTTATATACCCAGTTGAAAGGGGGGCCTGAGTACTTGTATACGTACCTGCTCACCTTCTACGAGGATAAAAAACGTCCCTTGGGCGCTAACAACTTGGTCTATGAAAATGTAGGAATGCCTCATGCATTGGTCGAGTTGCAGGGAGTGCAGAAAAAAGTGTGTAAAGACATCCCTAAACTTGCCGAGAATGGTGGGGAAATGATGGATGCGCTTTCTCAAGACTACATTACAGAAGAAGTGTGTGGACTTGAGTTAGTGGAGAGAGGCTATAGTCCACTCGCGCTTGTTGAAGGATCAGGGCTGTTAGATGCGGATGAGTACGAGCAGGTAGTCTATGATTTGACTAATTTCTTGTATTACGTCGGCGATCCATCAAGGTTAGAACGGGAGCGAACAGGGGTGTTTGTTTTGATATTTCTCGCTTTCTTTTTCGTGCCAGCCTATCTGCTCGCAAGGGAATACAAAAAAGAGCTTCATTGATCGCTCAGGCGGCAAAGGGGAATAGAATGAGCGTTATATCAAAACATTCGTCGATGGTCTTTTACTCGGACGGGGCAGACCATTACAGCCAGCGGGTCCGGATGGTTCTGTCTGAAAAAGGTGTTGCCGTCGATATTATCGATGTTGAGAAGGGTAACTTGCCAGAAGATTTAGCTGACCTGAATCCTTATAACTCGTTACCCACTTTGGTTGACAGGGATTTAGTGCTCTATGAATCGATGGTGATGATGGAGTATTTGGACGAGCGATTCCCGCATCCGCCGTTGTTGCCTGTCTATCCTGTTGCACGTGCGCAGAGCCGCCTTTTTGTATATCGCATTCAAAGGGACTGGTGTGGCTTGGTTGATACCATTGTTGCCGGGCGCTCCAAAGATACTGTCATCGACCGTGCGCGCAAGGAGTTGCGAGAGGGGTTGATCACGATAGCGCCAATATTTTCGGAAAAAGAATTTTTTATGAGCGATGAATTCACTTTGGTGGATTGTTGTTTCGTTCCTATCTTGTGGCGTTTGCCGGTGTTGGGGATCCAGTTGCCCCCCAAAACGGCCAAACCGCTCACAGATTATATGAATCGCATGTTCCGACGAGAATCCTTTCAAGCAAGCTTGTCGGAAGCTGAGATGGACATGCGGGATTAGGCGCTGTAGTTGCCTAAGGATTGATCGCTAGTGCCGAATCATGGGTTATCTAAAGTTCCCTTTCTGGTCAAGGGACTGCTAGATTGGATGGCAGAGGCGAATTTAACTCCCTATCTTATTGTCAATACGCGTGTGGAAGGCGTCTCCGTACCCGAGGCCTTTGCTCAGCCCGACGGGACGATTACGCTTAACATAGGTGGCGATGCTGTACGCGGATTCCAGCTAGAATCCGAAGGTATTTATTTCAGTAGTCGTTTTCAGGGCAATGCTTACTCGATCGTGGTGCCTACTGCCGCAATACTGGGGTTGGTTTCGCGTGAGACGGCAGAAGGTTTATGGTTTTCTGAGCATGTGAACCCTTCATCCGGGGAGCAAGATGATTTGAGCGAACCCGAGAAATCAGGAGCGCGCAGTTCGGACGACATGCCAGTTAAGCCGAAGTTGAGTCTCGTAACGCCCATCAAAAAAGATTAGTTCAAGTATTCGAACGCCTGAACGATTTTTTGGACGCCGAAGACCTCTTGGGTCAAGCTGACAGCTGCTTTTGCTTCGTCGCGTGTAAGTAGCCCCATCAGGTAGACGACTCCATTTTCAACCACGACCTTGATGCGACCACCATCGGTATCGCTATCAACCCCCATTTTTAATTTGATCTTACTTTTCAATAAAGCGTCGTTAGTCCGAACCAGTGTGGCGGTAGGGCCTGCTACTTCAAGTTCGTTATGCACTTTTGCAATATGACGTATCTGCCCTGCGATTTTTCCGGCTTGGCTTTTCGCTGATTCAGTATTGGTTTGGCCCGTCAGAAGGGCGACGCCATTGAAAACTGTAATCGAGACGTTCATTTGCTTGATGTCCGGGTTGGCAGCTTTCAAGTTCTTCATAATGAGTTTCGCCGAGCGGCCATCGTCTAACCGTGTTCCAAAGGTCCGCTTGCCGCGGTTATCATCTTTCGGCGATAAAGCCCCGCAACTGGTCAGTAACATGCTGACCACGATCATCAATGAAAATATGGGGAGCTTGGTCATCGCGAATTCCTATTGGTTCGCAAGCTATCTTGCCAGCCCCTAGCTAAGAATCAAGTCTTCTACGCTAAAGGCACCCTCAATCCAGCGCCGTTGGTCACCCAGGGCGATGACATCGAAACGTTTCGCATGGTTGCGATACTCGGGGTGTTGGTTTAGGAATTGTTGCGCGGTCATCGCGATTTTGCCTTGTTTTTTGCGACTTACCGATGCAGCCGAAGAGCCATAGCGGCTTGATTTCCGGGATTTGACTTCGCAAAACACAATGGTACAAAGCTTGGTGCCGATAATATCAATTTCTCCCCAACGGCCTCTGAAGTTGTGGGCAATGATGGTAAAGCCGGACCTTTTAAGCCAGTTGATCGCAAATTGCTCGGCGTTTGCACCGATGATAGGGCTGTCTCGCAAGGTGGGTGACTAAATGGATTCCACGATGGTTGGAACGGTTAATACTTCGCCTTGTTCAAAAGATCCCCACATCAGACTTCGAACCAGAGTTTGGTCTTCCATACTGAGTTTTCCTGTAAAACCATAGAAAGATAAGCTTTCGAGCTCTCTGAGTTGTTTCAAGCGAGGGATGACATTGAACGCATCAGTTCCCAGGGCAAATAGACCTCCGAGGCTGCTACTTGCGCCAGGAAGTAACAGTTGTAGATGCTCAGCGAAAGCACTGCTCGGGGCCAGTTTCCAAGGCATGTCACAAAAACGAATGCCGTTAAGATCGAGGTTGCTGATTTTTGAAGCTTGATCATCGTTGACTAAAGAAGTCGCAAAGACCGGCAAATCATCGGCATAATAGAAAGCCAGCGCCGGATTGATTTGTCTGGCTTGGGCGTTGTTAGCCAATAAGCCGATCATGTCGATATCTTGTCGGCGTCTTGGTGTGAATTCAAAGGTTTTTCCAGTAATTCGTTTCAGTTCGTTGGCTCTGGTTTGGCTTTGGTCGACGCCAAGAACACTGCGAACGAAAGGCAGGTAAGACTCGCCATCTTCGAACCGCCGCTCCACCACGTTTAAATCGGCGGATTCAGCAATGCTATTGCGAAAAGCGTTGGTGGTTCGATCACCCCAGTCATTATTGGGCGCGATCAACAGAATGTTGTTCAGTCCAGTTCGCATGCTGTGCTCAGCAATTTGACGCGCTTCATCCTCAGGTGCCAGCGAGAAGAAGAAGAGGTTTCCATTCCGTGATCGTTGGCGGGGGGATTGGGGTGGTCGATTGAGTGCCAGTACAGGAATTCCCAAACGCGCCTCGGACAATTCGGCGACCCGGGTTTTATCCAGAGGACCTACGGCAAATTCGGCACCTTCTGATTGCGCTTTCGCCAGTAATTCCAAAGAGGATTCCCATTGATGACTATCGTAAATGAGAAGTTCTGATTCCTGCCCTTGCTCAAAGTGCGCTGCCAGTAGGCCACTGAGAATGGCATTGCCGGCTTTAGCGAGAGGGCCCGTCTGAGGGAGCAAGATTGCAATTTTGCTTGGCTGACCTGCGACAATACTGTCGAGTAAGGCCAGTTCCATGGGAAGTTGGATGGCTGCCGGGTGACCAACCCAGAGTCGTTTCCAGCGACTGAGCGATTTTTGTTGTTGGCTGGGCTTATTTTGAAATTGTTTGGTCATCGCTGCTAAAGATAACCAGCCTCTCAGATCGTTGGTGACGGCCTTCTCTGCATAGTTTTTGAGGAGATTGGTGGGCAAAGCAGTCAAGCTGGAAAACAGTTGCTCATGATTGTCGGTTTGCGCCTCAGCCGTTAAAAGGGGTGAAACCAGTACGCGTTCTTGGGCTGCAGCCAAGGCACGACCTGTTTGCTCATAGGCCATCGCTTTTGCCAAACCGATATCAACTTGATCTTGTTGAGAAAGATGGGTGAGGCCTTGGTTGGTTCGATTTAAGCTTGCCAAGGCAACGGTCGGACGATCTTGGTCTAGTGCGATTAAAGCCTCGACGATCATAAAGTCGACGAGGCTCTGCTCGTTGAGCATGGAAACGTCGACGGTCTTTAAGATGCGCTCCGCTTCGGTAAGCCGATTGGCGTCAAGCGCGAGTCGGGCAGCTTTGGCTCGATAGGCGCTTGCAACGGGTTCACGTGATAGACGAGCGAGACGAAGTCCTTGCTTGACTGAGCGAATGGCAACGGCGTTGGTGCCAGCCGGCTTGCTGGTGGTTGCTTGATTTATCGGCTGCGGCGCGGTTGGCAGGGTCTCGCACCCGCTTAATAGCGCGGCCAGCATCAGGGCGATGAACCCACGCTTGAAGCCCCATATCCGCGCTTCCGATAAGTGATGGCAAGCAGATTGTGCGCTGACGTTAACCAAGGTTTTCAAGTCCATTAAGGGGTGCGCCTCAAAGTCATGGCGATTGGCTGTCGTGAACGGACCTCAATCGCCCTAAAGCGTCCCAGGGTAGGTTGATTTTGATCTTCTTCGGAAATGTCATTCAATTGCTGTCTTGTAATGTCTGGTCACTCAAAATTTTCTGTTCGGTTGATCGGCGGCTGACTCATAGCTTCAGCGATTGATCAGATTGGTGCTCTAATCGACCCTTTATCTACTGGGCCCTGATCAGAATTCCCTAGATCAAATTGGTGCTTAAATCGATCCTTTGTCAGCTCGGTTTCTATCAGATTGGTCCCTATCAGATTGGTCCCTATCAGATCGCTGCCTTAAAAGCTGGGGT
>NZGC01000058.1 GCA_002689445.1 Gammaproteobacteria bacterium | reverse complement strand
TTTACTCTGACTCTGAGTCTCTCTTAAACCGACACCGTTGCTTAATGCCAGTTCCGATCTTAACCTTGACCTTGACCTTGACCTTGACCTTGACCTTATTTTGCACCTTCACTTGCGTTTTTGCACTTGAGGTGACTTTGATGCGGTTCCTGCTGTTTGTCGGCTATTCGTATCGCCTTCCATGAATGCCTTCCATGATTGCCTTTCAGGATTGCCTTTCATGATTGACGGGCTTGATGAAGGCCGGATTCTTACACCCATCACCGGTACTGCCGCTGCGATAGCACCTTACCTTGCTTTCAGTAAATTGGTTCGCCTACGAATCTCTTTCGCTACCAACCATAGACGATCCTGCCCCCAAACCTCTAAGTCAGGTTCAGAGCTTGGCCCCTGCAGCCGATAGCAAGGCACACCCCAAAGCCCCATCCCCTCTACCATTTCAATCTGATGTTGTTCTACCATCGAGCGCCAGTCGTCACTGCCAAAATGTTGCTTGGCTTGCGCCCATTCCATACCGGCTAATTCAATCCCACGGCGTATATTTTTCTTGAGGTGTAACCCCTTGCCCTCGGCGAACGCCATGCGCAGCAATGCACTCAAAAACTCGACGTCGCGACCTTCCGCTTTTGCAAACGGGAGTAGAGAGTAGGCTTGTCTGGTAGGAGTCCCAATCGGTGTTACATGATGACCGAAGGGCACGCCAAAAAAATCTGCTTCCCGCTTGGTATCAAAAAAGATGTACCGACCCTTAGCCTGCGTTGCGGCAACCCCACGCATAATCATCGGCAGCACCGGCTTGTGATGGAACTCAATACCACACGCCTGCGCCAGCGCCACCGTTCGATCAAAGATGATCGATGTGTAGGGGCTATTCAGCGAGGGATAAAAGTGCAATTGTAATTGCGATGCGTCGAGATCAGACACTTCAATCTCAGGGCGAGGAACTAAAAATGGTTTATCCGGTGTTCGACAAGCCCCAAGATCACGAAGCCGCTGTTCAAGATGAAACAATCGGTCGACGCCCCAGTACCACTCCCCTCCATAATACAAACTCGCTCCAGAATAATGATTCAGTTCCGCAATGCGAGCAGATCCCACATCAAGCGCGGCTTGTAGGATAGGCTCAGAGGAATACTCGACCGCCTGGGCTCCCTCTCGAGGGGCTGAGTCGCTTGATGACCAAAGTCGATCACTGACGTTTTGCAGCTGAGCGATGAAACTCATTGAGGATTGCTTTGCCAGCTCGGCTCCTGCTGCCACCAACGCACTTGCCGGTGGTTTGACGCCAGCTTCGGCAGGAAATTCTAAGCCATAATGTGGAGCAATCAGCTCAGCATCTCGACGGGCCCAAACTGCGAGTTTTTCCGACTCCGGCTGATTTTTACCGCCACTGGCTCGAATCAACCGAGGTGTAATCGTGACATCATAACGTTCAGCAAATGTTGCAAGCACTTGCGCCATGAGATGCGAGTAGGGGTCATCCAATTGGTGGAAGTACTCAATCTCATGCGGCCGTTGTGCAGCTACCCGAGCTGCCTCAAAAACGCCCCGCTGCTGGTGAATGCGCTCAGTGCTGGCCACGCGCCCCATCACTCGCGCCATCAACCACCTGACAACACGCGGAGGGTCGACCATTAATTTCGAATTCGGGTTGTCTTGCGGCTCAAGCATGGCTACATCTCTCAATGATCATTGATAACGCTCGGAATTAATGAAACCCGTTAACTATACCGCTTGTACCGATCCAACCCAATCAGATTTGACAGGATCAATCCAAGCGGCGCAGCACGCGTAAAAACGGTCATGACAAGCAAATTGAACACAATCAACGCTTCGGTCACTCCAACTCAACGAGAGGTCAACCAGTTCGATGCCTTGGCTGAGGTCTGGTGGGACGATACCGGCGTCATGTGGCCGCTGCACAAGCTCAACCAACTGCGAGTGCCTTTCATTTCCGATGCAATCCACCGCCACTTTCGATGCTCATCCCTAGCTGAACTCACTATTTTAGACATCGGTTGCGGCGCTGGACTCCTTTCTGAAGCTATGGCCCGTCTCGGCGCCGCTGTCACAGGCGTTGATCCCGCTCCTCGCAATATCGCAATGGCGAAGCGCCACGCAAAAGCCGAGCACCTGCCAATCGAATACCTTGAGGGTGATATCAACGAGGTTAAGGGACGTGCTTTCGATGTGGTATTGAACATGGAGGTTATCGAACACGTCGATGACCTGTCGGGCTTTATGCAAGCCTGCAATGCAGTGGTTGCCCCCGGGGGCCTACACATCGTTGCCACCTTAAACCGAAACCTCAAATCGCTGGTGGTCGCAATTGTTGGCGCCGAGTACGTCCTCGGATGGCTACCTAAAGGTACTCATCAGTGGAGGCAATTTGTAAAACCCAAGGAACTGAGGTCATTCCTCACCGATGCAGGCCTTAGTGTCCTTAGTGAAGCTGGCGTCGCCGTCAACCCATTCAATAGAGCCTACCGCATTACTCAGAATACTAGTGTCAATTACATGATGGTTGCCGAACGTCGTGCATAACTCCAGCGTCGCAGCACTGCCCCGAATCACCACCTTACCCGATTGGCTAAGGCAAGAGCTCCGGTCCGACCACGCGGGTGAGACTGGCGCCGTCTGGCTGTACTTTGGCATCATCAAATACTCCAGAGACCCGATGCTTACGGCCTTCGCGCGGTCACACCTAAAAACTGAGCAGCAACATCTCAAGTATTTCGAAACCTGGCTCTCCAGCACCGACAAAAGCGTTTTAACACCGCTGTGGCGAATCGCGGGTTGGCTGCTCGGAAGCCTAGCGTGTCTAGGCGGAGCAGCAGTTGTCTACTTAACCATCGAAACCGTTGAAACCTTCGTCATTGACCACTACCAGCAGCAAATTTTAAAACTTGAACAGCAGCAGCAGTATCCCGAAGTCGCCGAGTTACTTCGCCAATTCATGTTCGACGAGCACCATCACTGCCAGGATGCGGTTCATCGACATGATATTGAAGATACTTGGACCACTCGTTGCTGGCGAGCGATCGTCACCCAAGGTTCTGTCCTTGCTGTCAACTTTGCCAGGCGATTGTAGCTCGTATCCCGTTGGCGGTATTCGACCGCCAAAGCACGGCCTAACGTCAGCCTCAAGTATTACGCAAATGCTCCTTTTGAATGGGCGACGCAACGATCTCCTCATGCTCATCGCCGCATCGACCTATCCAAGGGCCTCCCACCCTCGTCCTCGGCAGCCCTACTGACAGACACCGACTGGAATCCATTTCCCCTGCTCTTGATTAGGGCGTTAAGGTTTAAACCGCCTCATTCAACGCTTCGATTGAGGAAATCGGACTGCAAGCCACTCACGATCCTCCAGGCTTCGCGTTAAGCGCTGAAATTCGGGTTAGAGTTTAAGGATCTGACTTACCAATTTCGAACCATCGTTGCTTGCCTCACCGAAGCCACTTATCGTCAATCTGACATTCAAACTAATGGAAATCACTATGAGCTATACCTCTTTATCCATATCAACGCCAGGCAGAGCTTGGGACGGCCTCGAAATGGGAAGCGCAGAATGGCAGGCCAATCAAGAAAAAATTTGGGCGACTATCGCCGCTGCGGGGGGCGAAATCCTTATGGGCGGTTATGCGGCGGGGATAGGGCGTTTTGTCAACATCATTCGCTATCCCAACGCGGAAGCCTCGACCCAGGTCTTGGCGACTTTGAGCGCGGCTCAGCTGAACGAATTTGAATCGAGCGGCCCTTTCGTTGCGACTCCCGACTGGCAGGAAAAGATTCAGTCCTAGATCTTTCATGGCTATGGGCGGTTTCTTAGCCGCCCGTTTAGTCGTTATTCCAACAAAATAACCCCTTGCAAAGCGTGATTACTCGGAATCAATGACCGCTCGGTCAGCAACCAATAGGTATTTTATTTTGCCCTGTTCAATCCGAGCATCATACATTTCCTCGACCTTCACCCACTTACCATCGACAAGCTGCGATACGGTATAAGCTGATGTCACCCAGTGCTGAACCGTTCCGTCTGCTTGGATCACATCGTTGGCAAGGGCATATTTAAATTGCCAAGTCGGACTCGCGCTTGCAAACCATGCTTCAAGAAACCTCATGTGAGCGTCGGTGCTCTCGATCACTTGACCATTGGCTGCCCAGGCCTTGAAACCCGCACCATTCATTCCCCGAATCGCCGCGACGTCGCGGTCATTGTGTGCTGCCACATAGGTTTTCCAAAGTTCAACCCTCGCCGCGTCTCCTGCGACGATATCCATCTGCTCGCCTTGATCCGATACCTCGTGACCGATGATGATATTGGCGGATGATGCCTCGGCCACCGAGAACCCTAAGGTTGCAAACGCTAAAACCGATATCCAAGCAAGGATCCCTACCCAATGTTTCATCATCTACACTCCTTATTTGCTTTTTCACCAACTTCCCTAGGAGCTTGCATTAGCTTTAGAGGCCAAGCAAGACCGGCGCTCGGCTAACCGGCATCCCTGCGCGACTCAGTAAAAAGGTCAGCCCCAGGATATCGGCCAACCGAACAACCCAGTCACTTCACTATTTAAAGCTTACTCAACCGACTTCTAAACTGGCTATCCTCCGCTTGGGACAGAAGTTCAGTCAGTGGCCGCCGATGGATCAAATTCGAAGATATTGCGCCCAGCAAGTTACCCGAGATACCATGCCAGCCGCGAAGATTTTATCAATCGTTGAAAAGTCGAGGAATGAACGCAGGTCTTGAGGGCGTCTTTGCTGGATTCAGCAGCCGGTTAGGCGACTCGGCACAAAGGGCTGCGACGCGCCAAGCGGTAACGGCTCTCGAATGGGCCGTGGCACTTGGCAATAGAAGGACGCGAGTACGTTGCAGGTTGCTCGTTGGCACGAGCGGGAGAAATTAATGCTAAATATTAGATATTTTATTCAAGCTGTTGTTATTATTTCTATTTCATTGACTTTTCTTTCTGTCTCTGCCCACGATATCAATATCGATGGTCACCTAGACGAACCTGCTTGGTCCTCTGCTCGTGAATGGAACCGCTATTACGAATCGATCCCTTTTTCGCTGGCTCCACCCAAACACAAGCAAAAAGTCCTCATACTTGAAGATGAGCAGGGTATTTATTTTGGTTTTATCAACCAACAAGATAATGCCTCTATACGAGCCAATCTCCATCAACGAGACGATGAACGAGCTAATGTGGATAGAGCTGGGGTCACAATCGACTTCGACGGCGATGGCTTAACCGCCTATAATTTTTCGGTTTCAGCCGGCGGATCAATCAGCGACAGTATTTTTCGTAATGAGAACCAAGGCAACACGGACTGGGACGCAGACTGGTTATCCGCCACTCAGATAAGCGGCGATCGGTGGTTTATCGAAATGTTCATCCCTTGGAGTATCGCCCCAATGAAGGCGCAATCGGGGGACCTCCGCAAAGTAAAGTTGGCCTTTTGGCGTATGATGGTCGCAGAAGGTCGGGTCAACACCTCGATAAAAGGCAACCCCCGGCAAGAGAAATTCATGTCGCTACTCGATGAATTCATTTTCCAAAACAGCAACGTCTCTAAGCTTGACTTCTTCCCCTACGTCAACGTTACCGAGGATCGAATCCAAGATGATATCGATACTAAAACGGGTATGGAGGGGTTTTGGAAGATTGACTCCGGTAAACAGCTCAACATCGCTTTTAATCCTGATTTTGGTCAGGTTGAAAGTGACGAACTGGTGGTGAACTTCACTTCGAGCGAGACCTTCTACTCCGATAAGCGACCTTTTTTCTCTGAGAATCACTCACTCTTTGACGTCAAAAATAGTGAAATGTTCTCCGTCATTAACACCCGAAGAATCGGAGGCGCACCCGACTACGACTGCAGCACCCTTGCCCTCAATCAGCGGGATGCCTGCACCGCCGCGCAAACCGGCACCACTGACATCGATTATGCGGTGCGCTACACCCAGCAAAACGAAAGCCTGGATTTTGGTTTTCTGGGTGCCTCCGAGGCCGACGAACCCTACAGCCGAGGCAAGGATTTTTACGCAGTCCGGTTGAGAAAAAATAGTCCGATTTTCTCCTTGGGTTATCTTGGCACTTATGCTCTGCGGCCTGTCCTCGATCGCGATGCGACGGTGCATGCGATCGATCTCAATTACAGGCCGACTGAAAAAATCAGAATTGAAAGTGTTGTGATGCATGGAAGCATCGATCAGGGAATCGACAACACCGAAACCTCAGGGGACGCTTTTCGATTCAGCCTCACCGCGCTACCTCAGCCAAACCGCTGGCACAATGTTGCCGCCATGTATTTTGATGACCAAATCGACATTAACGATATGGGCTATCAAATGATCAACAACTGGGGCTATTTTGGCAGCCATAACGGATGGAAATTCGTCGATTACGGTGAAGGGTCGACTCTGCTATCGACCGAAATTGAGGCCAATCTCGCCATTGAAACCAACGCTGACTATGACTCCGCTGGGGAGTCGGTCCAGCTCGCCTGGTACGCCAATTTCAAAAACACTGCGGGACTGGAGGTTGCAACATTCTACCGAAGACCCAGCAAAGACTTTTGGATCACACGAGACGATATGACTGCACCCTATATCAACAAACCCGCAAATTACGGTGGCGAGTTACGTTTTATGGGCCCCTCGAGTAAATTCTTCACCTATTGGCTTAATGTCAGTCGCGGTAAAGGCTCAGAGTGGTTTTCTGCGCTGGGGCTATCGAACACTTACGGAGCAGGCGTTAAATTCTCACCGCAAGAAAACCTGCAATTCTCCTTAATGTACGAGCACAGTGAAGAACAGAATTGGCTAAATTGGATCGAAGGTAACTTACTCGGGATCTATGATCGAAAGCAGCGAACCACCGTTGCTTCGATGAATTGGTTCGGTGGCGACAAACACGAATTACGCATCAAAGCGCAATTGGTCGCCTTCACCGCCAGACAGCCCAATGCCTATCTGGGAGATGCAGCAGGCAACCTGAATCCAACTGAGATCGAGTTACCCCCTTTCAGTTTGAGCGATTTGGCATTCCAGATACGCTATCGTTACGAGCTTTTACCTCTGGCCTATCTCTACGTCGTTTACTCGAAGGGCGGACGCATCGTTGAGCTTGACGAGGAAGATAGCCTCAGCCAACTCTACCAAAGACCGTGGAAATCACCACAAGCAGATCAATTCACCGTTAAACTTCGATACCGCTTTTAACGCTTCATTTAAGCATCGTTGAGCTAAGCATCGTTGGGCTAAGCATCGTTGAGCATCGCGATACCTTGAACACCTCAATGCCAGCAGGTCAACCGCTCAACACTCTGCGCACATTGATCGTCGACGGCACCAGAAATCAAATGTCATTTGTCGCGTGTCGAACCCGTTGACCGCCTAGCGCCTGACGCCCATACCCCTTAAACCGGGCTCGGCTCTAATCCAGTTACCGTTGAAGGATACAGCGTCTACCACCCAACATTTAAGTCCACGGCGAACCGCTGCGACCGCTATCGCGATCGGCGAGACACAAGCGCCGCGGTATGGACGATTGCTCCGATCGCGCGCTATCCGTCGAGGGAAAGCGAGCGCTGGTTATTCCAGCTTATGCTCGCTTTTTATGCAGGCTTTATTCCTCGGCAGCGGCTGGCGCTCTTAGCAACCATCCGTCCCAGGGTTGAGCATCCTGACAAGTGGACACGTCATTAAAGGCACTTTGAATCGCTTGACCCTCTGCAGATGCCGCAAATGTGCTGGCCGATGCCTCACCCTCTTCAGCCGTTTGCCAGAAGTTCACCCAATTGGTGTCAATCTGGTTACCCTCCATAGGTTCAAAATCTCTTGCTTCGACCCGAAACCAATAGGTCGACTCTGGATTAACAGCCGCCGTCGCTTCAAGCTGCGGCAAAAACTGATCTCGAACCACTCGTCGCAAATCTTGACCCGACTTACCCTCGTTAAAAGCACACAACTGATTGGTCAAATAGTAGGGCGATTGCTGTGGATCAAATCCCGCCGGGATATCCCTAGGCACATACGAGGTCCAACCGAATCGATCTGTGCCCGCGGTTGCCCCGCAGGTCAGGATACCCGGATGCATCTCGTCGAGCTTAGCCTGTGAATCATTAGCCGCGTAGGCCGACCATCCCGCTTCCATAGCAGCCTTGTCTGCCCAACGAAGCACCCACAATCCATCAAAGTTTTCATTTTCCCAGCCGCGAGGAATGTAACCAAAGGCTGCCGTGGGTTGCGCATCTAGGCTATCAATCATGGCATTCCAATCGACCAACATCGCCCTAAAACTGTCTGGGCTGTAGTTCTCGCCATTCTGACAATACAGATATTCGTAATACGAATCTGGCGTCGCTGGGGGCAGTTCACTCGTGACGGCAACTTCGGGTTCGGCACTCATTGCCTCGGCTCCAGCGCTGGCCTGCTCGGCGTCTTCTTGAGCGCAACTCGCAAGCAGCGACGATAGCGCCATCAAAACCATTACTTTTTTCATAATTACTCCTAATACTTAGGTTGAGTTATCCCTCTCGCGAATTAGCCTAGCAGTTCCCGCGTCATTCCAGAAATTCGTTCATGAAGAGGTTGCACAAAGCAGCAATTGTCGGCGCATTCGCGCTCTATCGAATTTTCTTTGGGAGCATTGAATGGTGGCTGGCGAAAGGCCCTCGGCATAAGCTCACTCTAAGATGCATCCCGATGCTTAATTCGCAGGCCCTTGTACAGGTGAGGCGCCGCGCATACCCCTCGCGCAAAACGGCTACCGATGCATTCGATGCTCGACTCAAACCTCCCCATCAATATAACGTTGAATCATAATGTGATGCTGTCGAATTCGCATATCTTGATAGTTAGCAAACTGGACCTGACGGCTGCCTGATGCTTTAAGCCCCTCTTGAACATAGGGCAAATTGCCCATGTCTTGATCAGCGATCAAGCCTAATCCACCCAGTTCTTCCGCCTCGGACCATTTCTGATGGGCTGAAAGGGTTCGCATCGCTGCTGGTTTTGGTCTGGGTTGTCCTTTGGGCACCCGATCCAGTTGATAGATCTCCATAATTGCACTATCCACATCAGTACCGTTGGGTCGCCAACGATAAACTCGCGTAGGCTTCATACCACCCCAGACTGAAAAATTGGGAAAGACGTTGTAAAGAATCGAGTCAAGCATTTCAGCATCTGAATAATCTTCGTAATCATAGCCGGTCTGCCGACTCAGGTTGTCACGCGCACTTTGTGCTACATACTGTCGCGCCGTTGCCTCTTTGGGTAAATCGCTGACATCACTGAATTGCTTGTAGCGACGCGACATCATGTCATCAAGTATTCTTTGCTCGGGCACGTTAGCCCGATCCAGCAGCGGACTGGGCTCAGCACCTGCGCTGATTTGTCGACTCACATAGTCGGAGAAAACATCATATTGTGAGTTCACGTCGGTAACATGGGTCATGATTTGGGGATGCGTCGTCGGTGCATGTTGCGATTCCATAAACGCCTCAGCCACTACTTTCCAATTACAGGGCACCACTTTTGCTACATGGTATTGAATGAATCGGTCCTCTAAATGCCAATCTTTAAAATGCCAATCCAATGGTCCTAAGACCTGCATCAGTGGCGGTGCTGCTCGATCAAAGGTCACAAAAACGAACCCTCCCCACGTCTCGACCTTCAACTCGGGGAGTTTCAGGACTTCGTCGGACAAATGCTGATAATCCCAAGGCGAGGGAGATTCCTTAAAATCGCCGTTGAGTTGCCAGCAGAAACCATGAAAAGGACAGCGAAACTCCGATTTATTCCCAGGCTGGGTGGCAAGCTTACGCCCCCGGTGCAAACACGAGTTGTAAAATGCTTGAATGCGGTCAGGTGCGGATCGAACGACTAGGACCGACTGATCAATAACCTCATAGATCTGAAAATCTCCTACCTCAGGAATTTCCTCTTCTCGGCAGGCCATTTGCCATACTCGCATCCACATGTGTTCAACTTCCTGCTTGAATCGCGCAGGATCCGTATAGTGCGCGGTAGGAATTGACTCGCTACCCAGATAGGGCGCCTGTTGAATCCGCAAGCACTCAGGCACTGGCCGAGAGTCACGGTCGAGAATATCTTGATAAGACTCGCCCTCGAAACGTGCATGAACGTCAAAATCTAGCTCTTTTTTTTTCATTGGTGCTGCCTTATGCCTGCCTGAGTTCCTTTAACGAGCCGCCGGTCTGATTCGCCGATCCAATGGGCTCTTTACAGCGCCCGCTGTGCCTGAACCTGCCTGTAGTCTCTCTGTTTCTTCTCTCTGTTTCTTCTCTCTGTTCCTTCTCTCTGTTCCTTCTCACTCAGTCTGCTCTTTCTCTGTACACGCTCTGAACATTCCCGATTCTGGGACAGTGACTCGACGGCGCTCACTCTGTGCGTTGCTTGCGCGGGCCTGAAACTCAGTTGACCTCTCTACTCGTTGCTTTCGATAATCATGGATCTACTGATGAATGGATCTAATGATTAACGGCTCTACTGATTAGTGGGTCTGCTGTGTGATTGGCCTGAATATGCTGCCTGAAACCGCACCAAAAACAAGTCCCAATACGGGAACTTGGCCCGAGTAGAATGCAACCACCGAAAGGATCACAGCACCGACTTAAGCCGTACTGGTTTTACTTCGCCTCAAACCAAGGGCCCAAATCCATCGGGCATCTGTGGTAAAACTGCTTTAAACTTTTAAATTGTGAACACCCTTACTCAAATGGTTGCTCATCCGCCCGTCATAGAGGTACTAACCTAACCCATGCCTAATCGCCGCTTGAACTGTCTACCTTACCCCAACCGGGTATCCTTCACACAAACTCCCCATATCCTGTTACCCGCCACCGTTGAATGGGGAAGCTGCCCCCCTCACCCATTCATCGAATCCCTACTCTTGCAGATTCATGAAGTTCCCGGCGGTCGTATCTGGCTGCATCTGGACCCCCTTGACGTTCAAAACAGCCAACTCGATGAGGGCTACGAGTTACACATCAATTCAACCGGAACGCATCTTTGTGCCCGCACCCAGCAGGGACTTATGTACGGCGCCATCACGTTATTGCAGTCCCATCAACGCCAGGACTTGCAAGGGCTCGAAGCGATTCATGACAACCCTAGATTTGGCTGGCGAGGCTTGTTAATCGATCCAGCGCGGCACTTCCTATCCATCGAACTGCTTGAACGCATTATCGACGGTATGGCCCTAATGAAATTGAATGTCTTACATTTACACCTGACCGACGATCAGGCTTTTCGATTTGAATCTCGAGTTTTCCCTAAGCTTCAGGCTAAGCAGCACTACACCCAGCAAGCGCTCAAGTCACTCGTTGACTATGCCGATCAGCGGGGTGTCCGTATCGTACCGGAAATCGACATCCCAGGGCATGTGAACGCCTGGCTCGCGGCCTACCCCGAATGGGGTGTTAAGCCCGTCACTCAGACGCATCGCTTTGGCGGGCATCGAGCCTGCCTAGATCCCACCGATGATGCGGTTTACGAGGCGCTGGAGCAGATTTTTACCGAAGTCACTGAGGTCTTCAGCGACCCTTACGTTCACATTGGCGGCGACGAGGTCAACCCGTCTTGGTGGTCAGAGGATCCAAAAATACAGACGTATATGCAGACCCAAGGTCTACATGATGTGCGATCTTTACAAAATCACTTTACGATTCGCATCGTTGAGATGCTTTCGCGAATGGGTAAGACCGCAATCGGTTGGGACGAAGTCTTACACTCGGATATGCCGGAGATGGTCGTGCAGAATTGGCGCGGCATGACAACCCGAGATCGTATCGGCGCCCAAGGCTTACCTTGCATCGTCTCAGCACCTTTTTATTTGGACCTGAATTATCCCGCCGATCTGCACTATGCCTTTGATTTGGAAATGCCGCAAAATGAGGCCATCGCCCTTGAGGATCGTCTCCGGGAGGACCCTCGTTTAGCGCACGTTGCACAGGGCATCGAATGGACCTTGCACTGGCGAGACCAAGCGAATTCGGATAATCCCAGCACCAAGGTGCTCGGTGGCGAGGCCTGCCTATGGTCAGAAATCGTGGATGAGCAAACCCTCGAAACCCGTTTGTGGTCAAGACTACCCGCGATTGCAGAGCGACTCTGGACGATGGAAGCCGACCCCGACTTTGAGCAACGCTTGGATCAACTGCTTCAAAGCCCACCTTTCGCGCTCGCGCTGCGACAAGCATCCGCCCTCAGAGGCATCGGACTCACCGCCGAGCAGATCGATATCGCGTTACTCCTTGAACCCGTCAAGTGGTACGGCAGGCTTTTAGGCACCGAGGCAATACAAGCCCGCATAGCGGGCAATGAAATGCCCAAATCTCGACCCTATCAAGTGGACACTCCGCTGAACCGGGTAATTGACTTCATTGCCCCTGAGAGCCGTAGCGCAGTTCAGCTAGGCAAGGATTCTGATATTGCCTGGCAGCATCTGGCAAGACAGGTTCTGCATCAAGATCTAACCCAGTGGCCAGAAGACACCCAACCCGTACTCGAGGCCTTTCAAACCTTCGCAAATCATATTTTGGCTGGCAACCGTGAAGCTGCTAAAGCGCTCTATCAACCTTTTGGAGAATACTTAATTGCTGCGATTCCCGCCTGGTTAGCACGCCCACCTAAGCAGACACCTTGAATCCATCACTGCAAGCGGCCAGAGCCATTGGCGCTGCGGGCTTCACGGGATGGTAACGTCACGAACTCTATCGACTGCTTACCGTGGCTGCTCACCCACAGGAGCGACCATGAGCCATTTAGGTGATACTTAAAACCTCTAGACCCCGTTCGATACACCACATCACGGACAGTCCTCCCAACAGATAAACCGGCACGAGCCGCCAAATTTCCGGGCCAGACTGAGGACGCTCGCCGCTATGCTGGCCTCGCCATACGCGCAGTCCGAACCAGCCGAACCCCAAAACCAGCATGACAAAGCTGATTTGCCCAAGCTCAATACCCAGATTAAAAAACAACAGAGCCAACGGCACGTTGTTCTGTGGAAGCCCAACCTCCGCGAGTGCACCCGCGAAACCCATGCCATGCAGCAATCCAAAGCCCCCGGCCAGCCACCAAGGATGGCGCCGAAATAGGGAGGGTTTTGATTCTGAGCCATCTTCGGTAAGAGACAAGGCCAACACAAAAATGCTAAGCGCAATGGCAAACTCAACCAAACTGACCGGATAAGTCAAAAACCCTAGCGTAACTAAGGCAAGCGTAACACTATGACCGACCGTAAATGCGGTGATTGTCAGCAACAAACGGGTCCCTGCACCCACCAACAGAAGCAGACCAAAGACGAACATCAAATGATCGATCCCGCCCCATATGTGCTCGCCCCCGAGCCACGCATACTCAACCATTACCCGCTGGCTACTGGGTTGCTCGGGGATCTGAAACTGCGGCTGACCCGCGTTTACCACGCCTTGGTAAACCCGCTCGTCGAGCAGCACCAGGCTCACCATCGCAGAAGCGCGATTTTCAGCCAGGCCAGTCACGCCTAAGGTTTGACCAACTAACCCCTCTGGTCCGATGTCGACGCAGTTTAAGTTCCAGGTAGACACCACACCCGTACCCTCAGCCACGGGTTCGCTCTGTTGGCTCGCCCGACAGCCCTCAGGCCAGGTCGGCCGCAAGGGGATGCGACTAGTGGCTTCACTCGGCGTTTTCCAGACAACCGAGAAAACACCCGGCGTTACCTCGGTCAACTTAAATAACGAGGGTGCAAATCGATGTGCTTCTACCTCTTGAGATGGCAATAACATCACCACGAGATAGAGTAGGGAAATCATCCGTTTCATTGACATGCCACCTGTCCCTCAGCTCGAACATCAGCAGTGGCTCTACCGATCATTGTATAGTCTCTCCGCAGGGCAGCGATTGAGCAATTAAGCGCTTCTTTGAGCGCCACGTATTCAAGATCTCTGACCAATTTTGCTTCAACCTCCGCGAATTCGGGGAGACGCCCCGCATCAAACTCGGTTAACCAAACCCAATGCAAGCCATAAGGTGAGCGCAATGGCCCCAGCCAAACTTTGTCTGAACCTGGGTCTTCTGCATCCATTGTTCGATGCAGAGCCAGTAGGTTTTCCACAAATTCAGCGCCGAAATTGCGTTCCAACTGATCCGGTGTTTGCGCGTCAAACCGAGAGCCCTGTAAAAATGGAGCCCCGAGCGGTCTAACCCTGTCGATTGAGAACGATGAAAGCTCATCAAAAGCGCCCTTCCGACTCATCTCGACGGCACGACTAGGGGGAAAGAAAACGTGTTCAAAAGAGAAGCGCGATGGTAACCGAAGTGCCTCTTGACGCTCCTGAAATGCCGCCCTGACCGCTTGGGGCGTCGGTTTACGCGGAGGATTCCGAATCAGAAGTTGATGCTCTGCAATTTGAACCAGTCGCCGCTTAACCACCTCATCGTCAAGGTGAAGCTCCATTTCAATGGCTTGCTGAAATAATTCAGCCTCTGAATCATCCTGCCCTAACTGCAAGAATTGCATATTTCGAATCAGTCTTTGATAAATCACCCCATCCGTAAGGTGTAGGTTTTGCGCCAAGGCATAATCCAATAACATCTTTCGATCGAGCTCAGCATTGATGGCTGCTTGCAATTGCTCCGGACCGATTGCTCTTCCCGCACCTTGCTGCCATTGCAGGCTCAAAGCAGCAATCTCAGCTTCCGTTAACGGTCCCACCGTAGGCTTGACTTGAGGCGATAGCGCACCTTGCAAAAAAAAGAAGACCACACCCAAGCACACAAAATGTAGCCCTGGCCTGCCAAGCAGCACTAAACCTTTTGTACGCCAATGAGACCTCCAGAAACTCAACCGCATAACGCCCTGTTACTCTGGTCGATAATGAATAGGAGATGACCAGGCGCGCTCTTGAAGCGTGGCGGGTAAGTCCGGTCTAGGCGACACCCCTGCCCGAATCGCCTCCCATGTTGACCATCGACAAGTCGGGTTTTCGATGACACGAGCGTAATAAAAAGCGTGTTGATTCGGGTCAAAATCAGGGTCTCGCCATATCGTTGACAGTTGCGCGGCACCCGTTTCCGAATTAATCGCACAATCACTGATATCCACCTGTGCGCCATTGTCGGGGCACCGACTGGTTTCGCTGTCGACCTCGGCACCTCCCGCACAAGCAACATCAATTACCGCTTCGTGGGTTCCGCTTTCATCGATCCAACCCTTAACGATTTGCAAACGCTGTAGGGGGGCACTGTCAAAATCAGCTGATGCCATCACCCAAAAAGCCGGCTCCCGCGCCAGGCCATTTTTTTGGGCATCCGCGCTCGAAAGTTCTCCGCCCATCGGCACTCCCCTTTCGTAAGCTTGCGCTATTCCGTCCGCGGCGGTGAGCAATTCCTTGTCAAGGTCATATCCTCCAAACAATCGAATTTTCAGTCGGGGACCTGATGTCGCGTATACCTCTTTGCGCTTAAAGGCACGATAAAGAGACTCCCGAGTATTTTCTTCCGCCCAAACAGCTGCCAAACCGGAGGCGCCGTAGGTTGGGCCCGCCCCCCCACTGTAGACATCCCCTGCTATTTTGATGCGATTTCGGCTACCTGTCATGCCGCCGAATTGCGACAACAATTTCATACCGTAGTAATTCAGCTCACCGGCGAGCCCCTCGCGTGGGACAGAGCCCCTTTGTTCAGGCGTTGCCGATAACAACCCTAACTTAGAAGAAAAATTCTTTTCATCATTTTGACTGGCGACGGTGTGCGTATCAGAAGACCCGATAAAGCCAAATTGGTAAGGGTTGACTCTACCCTCAGCCGCGAAAGTCAACCCGCTACGCAAGGCGTCGCGAACATAAGACCCTTCTAGGTCACTCAGCGCACTGGTCGCTATGCGATAGGGCATGATTTCGAAATCGGCCCATTCATCTCTTGTCGAGAGCAACGGATGCGTCTCTGATGTCCCCTTAATTTGGGTGATTTCAACGATGGGTTCATTACGAATTCGCTGAGTCGCGTAAGCATCATCCATGGGGTCGCCCGCCCAATCATACAGCTTAAACATCTGACCATTAGACCCATTAGAATTATGGGGAATCGAAAGACTGTCTATGCCTTTGGCTCGCAGGTTATCCATCCACTGCCAGAGATCCTCTGGATTGACTGAGTGAAAGCGCGAAAAAGGTTCAACCGGTATAGGATCGGTCCCTTGAAACACCACATTGCGGTGCAAGTTACCCATATCAAAGGTGCTCGCAGTGTACTCATAGGCGGCAAAGGTCGTAAATGTCCCGGGTTGGTAGAAAGCGTCCGCGGTCTCAACAGAGTCCAACCAAGCACTTCTCACCACCTCGAGAACCGCTTCTCGATCCAATTCGCCTGAGCGAATCTGAGCGACAGCTCGATTTAAAAAACTGCTGAAGGTCGACAATCGCTTGATCACCGAAATCGTGCCGGTTTTATTGTTTTCAGGCGCGTTCAGATCGTGATACTCCTCGGCAAAGGCTTGTTCCGAAAACTCGCTATCGGTTTCAGCAGCGGCCTTTACCAGCCCTAAAAACATCCCGTGATCCGTTACTGCATAAAAATCCAGCGGTCGAGCAAGCTGCATCTCAAATCCGCCTGGATTGGTAACGGCCTCTCCTAAAGCGAATCGATACGCATCCGCGGGTGTTGCGAGCGTTCCAAAGGCATAAGCGTCGAACGAGTAGCTGGTGTGGACAGGGAGGTCTCCGAAATACGGCTTGCGAGCCTCTCCCGCCTCG
>NZGC01000057.1 GCA_002689445.1 Gammaproteobacteria bacterium | reverse complement strand
GTATAGCTATCAATTGCCAGATATTGGCTTCCACGGCGATGGTTCGATGATCACCTTGGGTGCTAAGAATGCCACTGATGAAGTCGCACCTCTGATGAACGTCGACGGTGCTTATGATGCGCTAACGCACGACCCGAGAGGGCGAATTGTGTACATGCGATATCGAGTTGCGATGTAATTCTATCGTTTCTCACGAAAAAGCCTGGCAAATGCTGGGCTTTTTTTTGCGTACTGTTTATGGAATTGCCACGAACGAATGCAGTCGCAAGTGATGAAAAATTTGAGGTCTTGATCAGAGTGGCAAAGCATGGGGGAAAATATGGAACCTTCGGTACAGGTAACGTTATCTGCAGGTGACCTACTGCTGACCGCGGGGGTTAGGTATGTGCCAGAACCTTTTAATTTAAGTACCCTACTGGTCGAGGGTGCCGCCAAGCACCCACAATCAACCCTCATCGCTGAAAAAGATGCCCGGGGTGACTATGTCCACCTCTCGTACGAATCCGCTTATGCGCAAGCCCGTGGTATCGCAGCGCAACTCATCGGTCTTGGCGGCGATCAGTCGACACCGCTCCTCATTCTTTCAGGCGCGTCGATTGAACACTTTGTGGTCAGCTGGGGAGCGATTTTAGCGGGTGTCCCTTATGTGCCGGTGAGTACCAACTATTCCACGGTGCCTCCAGCCTTCGCCAAATTACAGGGTGTTTTTGAAAAATCGCGACCCCGATTTGTTTGGTCAGAATGCTATACCGACCAATGGGATGCGCTGAATGCAACAGGAATCATGGATGCCGATTTAATTTGGTTAGGCGAAATCGATCGTCCCGGGGGGACCCCGCTGACCAAGCGGGCCGAAGCAGAGGGTGCATCGCAAATTGATGCTCGAATTCGACAGTTGGGAAGGGATTCGGTAGCACGCTATATGTTCACCTCGGGCTCAACCGGAAGTCCTAAAGGGGTCATTCATACCCATGGCATGATTGGCGACATGTTGGCCGCCCGGCGAATGTTGGGGGAAGATGATCCCAATGCTGAACCTCCTCGCGTGCTCGATTGGATGCCATGGTCACATGTCGGGGCGGGTGTGCTACGCCTGGCCTTTGTCATGCAGTTAGGTGGGGCTGTTTTTATCGATGACGGTAAGCCAGTCCCCGGTCAGTTCGCGAAAACCGTCGCTAACCTCAAAAGGGTAAAACCGACCTCGTACTCGGGCGCACCCCTGGGTTGGTCCATGCTCGTCGAAGCCCTGGAGCAAGACGAGTCCTTAGCGTTAACGTTTTTTGCCCATGTGCAATCGTTAGCCTATGGCAGCGCCGCAATGCCGCCATCGACCTACGAGCGGTTGCAAAAGCTATTAGTGCAATATCAAGGGGCTCGAAAATCCATGTCGACCAGCTTACAGTCAACCGAGGTTGCTGTGGGGTTGTCGCGCTATTGGCCCTGTGAAGATCAGACTGTGGTTGGATTACCGATGCCCGGTGCAACCTTCAAATTGATACCCGTTGGTGATCGTTACGAGTTAAGAGTCAAAGGTGCAGGAGTGACTCCGGGTTATATCAATGATCCAGAACGAACGGCTGAGGCCTTTGATGATCAAGGCTACTTTAAAATGGGTGATGCAGTCAGTTTTGCCAATCCCGACAATCCCAGTCAGGGGTTAAGGTTTGCTGGCCGCATTGCCGAGCAATTTAAATTACAGTCAGGCACTTGGGTTTCTGCTGGCAGTTTACGGGCGCAATTGGTGGCGTCATGCGCACCTTGGGTCAGAGATGTGGTGGTTTGTGGAGTCAATGAGGCGTTTATTGGGTTGCTGGTTTGGCCTAACGTCGAGGCTTGTAGTCGGTTGACCGAGGGCGATCAGGAGGCGGTATTGGCCAGCTCGGAGGTGATCGAAGCCATTCGCCAGGGACTGAGCGACCATAACGCTGAGCACTCTGGATCTTCCCAGCGTGTTGAACGTTTTTTGTTGTTAGATGAGCCCCCCAGTGTGGGGGACGGTGAGATCACCGAGAAAGGCTATGTCAATCAAGGCTTGGTGCAGCGCAGGCGGAACGTATGGGTTCGAGCATTGTATGCCCCATCTGACATTTTAGTTTGGCCGGTTTAACGGGCTGTGCCTTTGGGGGCTGTGGTGGATGCGACTCTTCGATCCGGCCGGTGAGCCCTTGCAGTCTGGCTTCAGCCCAAATCAAGCTCATCCATTGAAGGGCTCTCTCCAGGCTATGCCATCTCAGCAGCGACAGAAACCCAAGCAATAGAATCGCAGCAGGATCCGAGTTCCGGTGAAGTATGACTCTTGCCTTGTCCAAGGAGTTGCGCCCTGTACCCTGGGTCTCGCAATCGACAGCGCTATTATGATCGAGAGCCACTATTCATCGAGTCAAACCGGCCCCTTGGTCTGCCCTTGCCTGAAGTCTCTCATTACGTTTCTGGATGCGAGCTCTTAAACGTTCGTGACGCATCGGCGTCAGCGGGTAATTCCAGATTAACTTCAGCGCTAGACCATAAAAAAGGATTGGACCACCGCAATACACGATTCGCAGACTTAACACCCCAATATCTGTGCTTGCCGCAATACCCCCCGAAGGGTCAAAGCCCAATAGACCCACAACATTGAGCGATATCCCTGTCCCAAGGGCAATCGCGAGCTTCTCGGTCAGCCCCAAAATGGCAAAATAGGTCCCAGCACGCTTACCCCCGCTACGGGCAGTATCAACATCAACCACATCCGCCAGCATGGCAACGGGTAAAAACTGTAATCCGCCGAAGCAAAAGCCTTTAACGATAAAGAGTAAAAAGAAAGCCAGATAATCGCCGCTTTCCAAGAAAAAATTGATGCCGCTGACAGTGGCAACCGTAACGAGGGTTCCGAGAAAAGCTTTGTGCTTGCCAATTTTTCTGCCTAACCAAAGCCAAAAAGGTATTGCAGCAAGGCCTGCGATAAAATAAAAGAAATAGGCGGCACCAATCGTAGGAATACCAATGATATCGCGGATAAAAAAGAGCGACACCGCGTTGCGAAACGATTCGCCGAAAATCACCAACAGAGCGATCATAAGGACGCGCCGCATGGGGCCATTGCGCCAGACAATTCTAGCACCTGCAATGAGGGGCACGGTCGATTTTTCATGATGCTCGGGTTCTTTAACGAAAACCACAACACAAAAGACACAAAACGGGAGGACGCCGATGA
The DNA here is from genome assembly GCA_002689445.1 of Gammaproteobacteria bacterium. Classification (GTDB taxonomy): domain Bacteria; phylum Pseudomonadota; class Gammaproteobacteria; order Pseudomonadales; family Azotimanducaceae; genus UBA9926. The sequence continues at coordinate 6,109 of NZGC01000057.1, read as the reverse complement.
TCACAAATGCCAGTCCCGTTAAAACCGGACCGGTCAAGGTCGCCCGATCGACCGGCTGGGCATTCATGATTTCACCCGTAAATGCACTGGTCGCATCCGCCCAAAGGGCCGTAAATACCTGGCCGACTGATCCTCCTTGATCTGCGAGTACCTCGATGATCATCGGTACCGCCGCAGCGACCATTAGCCCTACCAAAACAAAGAGTTCCCGAGCAGCGGTTACCCGGCTACGTTGATGATAGTGAGGTGATAGCTCCGCACCCCAGGCCCGGTGAGGCAGCGCGATAATGGTACTGCCTAAAAAAAAGAGGGTTAACCACAGCAAAAAGTAGATGAGCCCAACGCCTTCAGGCGGCATAAATAATTGGTAAACCCCAAGCATCATCAGTGGAGCTCCCACGACAACCCAGGGTTTACGCCGCCCAAATCGCGTCTGCCACCGGTCTGATAATTCCCCCATTAAAGGGTCGGTGATGACATCCGTAAAGCGGGCGAGCATGAGAATCGTGCCCACGGCTGCAAGAGATAGACCGAGGCCACCCGAGTAGTGTGCAGGTATCCAGATGGCGAGGGGATAACCAATCACCGCCAAAGGGAGCCCAATACAGCCGTGAAAATAAATGGTTTTAGCGCTGAGTATGTCGGTGGTATTGTGTGCCGTGTTCACTAAACGTCCTCTCGCTGCCGAATCAGTTTGACATCTTTTGATGTTGGCGCCAGATGAAAGAGGTGTAAGTTTCGCAGGTCACCCTCACCAATAGGGTTAAAGGACGAAGCTTAGCCTATCAGATGCCTCTCATCGGGTTTGCCTAGAGATAGGGATAGCACGGTTTTAGATGAAAGCCAATGGGAGCGAGACGTCGCCTTTGTGGCCGGGTGATCACGAGCATGGGGCTTAGCTCGACAATTTTTTCTTCCGGGGTAAAACCAACGAGCCAAGCTCAGTCTTCGTTTAAAAAATTTTTCCGGGATTTAAGATACCTCGCGGATCCAAAGCCTGCTTCATCCTGCGCATGAGCGCAATCTCTGCTTCGCTCCTGACAAAATGCAGATAGGGCTTTTTCTCGAGACCAACGCCGTGCTCCGCAGAAACCGAGCCCCCTAATGCAATGAGCGGCTCATAGACCGCAGCCTCAACGCCCAGACGATCCTCGAGGGTGTCCCCGCCGACTGCAATTGCGAAATGGATATTGCCATCTCCGACGTGGCCGAGAGTGAAATTTTTCGGGTCATCGAACCGGTCTTTCAGGCCGGTATTCACGGCACTCACATAGGTTTCCATGTCGTTAAGTCGAAGACTGACATCGAATAAGAAAACGGGCCCGAATTGGAAGGTTTGTGCAACATCGTCCCGCAGGGCCCAAAGGTCAAGACATTGCTGCTCTGACTGGGCCACCACCGCATCCATGATCAAACCTGCATCAAAGCCTTGTGCCAGCAGGGTTTCGAGGTGTGCGGATTCTGCCCCCATGGCCTCAATTAATACGTAATAAGGCGCTTCCTCGGCTAAAGGCGGTGCAGATGAACGGGTCACCAGTTGATAGAAGTTCTGCCACATGACTTCAAAAGCCGATAGGTGTCCGCTAAGACCCCGGTCTAAGTGTTTCAATAGCGCGATGACCTGCTCGAAGGATTCCACCGAGATAAGGCAGGTGGGGGCAGCGGTGACTTCTTCTCGACACCGTAGGACAGCACGCGTAATGACCCCTAAGGTACCTTCGGTCCCTAGAAACCATTGCTTAAGGTCATAGCCGGCATTGTTTTTTATCATCCGGTTCATGCTGCTGATGATGGTGCCATCGGCCAAGACCGCCTCCAGACCGAGCACCATATCTCGAGCCATGCCGTAACGAATGACTCGATTGCCGCCAGCGTTGGTGGCAAGGTTACCGCCGATCGTACATGAGCCTCGCCCTCCCAAATCAAGCGGAAACATGAGGGAAGCTTTAGCTGCGGCCTCTTGTATCGACTGCAAAATGACGCCGGCTTGAACCACCATGGTGCGCTCGCTGACTGAAATCTCTTCAATGTGATTCAATCGTTCGGTCGAAATAACGATTTCGGAGGGACGTGTTAAACCACCTTCAACCAGGCCCGTGAGCCCACCTTGTGGCACCACCGGTTGATGATGGTCATAGCAAATGCGCAGGGCTTGACTCATTTCTGCTGTGGATTGAGGTCTGATCAAAACCTCAGCAAGGAGATGATCGTCCCTCCAGATACCCGCGCTTCGTTGGGTGACATCGGGACCCAGTAGGATGCTGCCTTCAGGTAGCGCCTCGATCAGCGCTTCAACGACGGGACGTTTGGTCTGCGCTGAGCGCTCAGTGTCCTTAAGCATAGCAACCTCCTTAGCAAAATATACGAAGGGCTAGCCCCGTTGCCGAAGCGACTACCCTCTGTGCCCTTTACCCCTAACGATTTGGCGTTGACGCCCATTGAAGGGCGACAACGGTAGTCGTGCCTGCCTCGGTCTGCCTGGGAGCGAATCAATTGACTCAGCTAACGCCAGCAGGCAATCCCGCTATGGCTGATGGGTTGGGTATCAGTCTGACGATCCCTTATAAAGCTAGGCTGCACGCTCAAAGATTGCCGCGATCCCTTGTCCACCCCCTATGCACATGGTTTCAAGGGCATAACGGCCCTCTCTACGATGCAGTTCACTCAACATGTCAGCCAAAATCCGACCACCGGTGGCCCCAATCGGATGTCCCAAAGAAATACCAGAACCATTCACGTTAAACTTTTCATCATCGTGCCAGCCCCAGCCCTTGAGTACCGCTAAGACCTGGCATGCGAAGGCTTCGTTCAGCTCGACAAGATCCATATCATCAAAGCCAAGGCCAGTGCGCTGAAACAGTTTTTCAACGGCTGGAACTGGACCGATCCCCATCATCGCGGGGTGGCAACCTGCAGCTGCCCATCCCACCAAATAGGCGCTGGGGGTTAAAGCCAGTGTTTGCAGCATATCCTCAGCGACCACCAAACAGACCGCAGCCGCATCATTTTGCTGTGATGCGTTACCTGCCGTTACGACGCCACCTTGTATGGGTTTAAGTTGACCCAGGCTCTCGAGCGTGGTGTCGCTCCGAACCCCCTCGTCCTTGGCGAAGGTCACACTGTCAGCTCGACGTTGTGGAACGTCGATGGGGATTAGATGATCAGCGAATTTATCCTCTTGCCAGGCTTGGCTCGCCTTTTGCTGAGATCGCAGCGCATACTGATCCGCGTCGTCTCGAGTGATTTGGTATTCATTTGCGAGATTTTCGGCGGTTTCAATCATGCCTGAGATAGGGCCAAACCGGGCTTCGGGCTGACTGCGAACACGACCGCGTTCTAATCGATCATGCAGCGTAACAGCGCCACCTTTTTGGCCTTGTCGCATCGCGGTAGTATAAAATTCGACATTGCTCATGCTCTCAGCCCCACCCGCAATGACCACGTCAGCGACACCGGTCTGTACCATCATTGCAGCGTTCGCAATCGCTTGCACGCCACTGCCGCAGCGACGGTCTACTTGGGTGCCAGAAACGCTTAAAGGCAAATCGGCGGCCAGTGCTGCCCAACGACCGATACAGGGGGCTTCGCCGGAGGGATAGCCTTGGGCGAACACGACTTCATCAACTCGCTCTGGGTCAAGACCTGTTTTTTGCATGAGGGCTCGAATGGCAATCGCACCCAAGTCTTCTGCGTTAAATTGACTGAGCGCCCCTAGGTACCGGCCAACGCCCGTTCTGAGTGGGGAAACAATCGCGGCTCGTCGCATGATGGACTCCTGTTTAAAAGTAACGTTAATGGCTCGGGTTAGTGAGGTGCTGCACGACACCTTCTCGGCGGGGGTCGGCGGCGCCTTGCAGGCCTGTTGGTGTGACTTGAATCGAATGGAGACCTGAGTTTTCTCCCTCCCGTCGCCGCACGGAATAACCATAAGCCTCGAGGGCTTCCGCGATTGCTTGGCCCTCGCCGCGACCAATTTCGACTCGGATCGTGTCGCCGCGGGCAATGATATTGGGGTGGTCGACCGCCATTTGAGGTGTGAGTCCCCAGTCGAGTACGGCAATGATGTTCTTGGCTACATACGCTGGAATACTGTTGCCGCCGGGCGAGCCAGTCACTAAAACCAGCGCATCGGTTTCATCAAATACCAGGGTGGGCGACATTGACGATCGAGGTCTTCGATTAGGCGCGACAGCATTGGCCACTGCTGATCCATCTTCGGGTACGGTCTTGGCAAAATCGGTCATTTCGTTATTCAGCACAAAACCTTTGGCCCAACGTTGACTCCCAAAAGGGCCCTCTACGGTCGCCGTCAGTGCAACTGCATTACCGTCGAAATCGATGATAGAAAGGTGCGTCGTTCCTGCCATTTCATCGGTAGTATCAGGGGCCCATCGAGGCGTTTCGGCAGAAGCGCCTTTAAACTGCCATACATCGCCATGGCTAACCGGTTCGTCGGGAGCAAATCGGTCCTTGGCGCGAACCTGCAAGTATTCCGGGCTGAGCAAGATATCAAGCGGAATACTGATCTCGTCAGGATCGCCGAAAAAATGATCTCGATCCGCGTAGGCTAGGCGCTGAGCGTCGACGAATCTGATGATGTGATCAAAAGGTTGCACCGAGTTTGGGGCCAACTGGTCATAAAGATTAGGGATCATGATTTGAGCCGCACCAGAGGAGGGGGGTGAGGTCGTGCAAATCCGGTAGGTTCGAAAGGGACCGCAGATCACAGGCCGGCTTTTGACTTGATAGTCGGCTAAATCCGAAAGGGTCAGTGTGCCAGGATGCGGTGGACGCGCCGCAGCTTGTACGATGGCTTCGGCGATTTCGCCGGTATAGAAGGCTGAGGGACCCAGCGTTGCGATGGCGTTAAGCGTTTCAGCGTACTCTGGATTTTTGAGTAACTCGCCGCTCACCAAAGGTTTTCCGTCTGGATAAAAGTAATCCTGACTGCCTTCGTTTTTGGCCAATCGACTGCGCTGGGCCATCATTGGCAAATAGCCTGCGAGCCTGGGTGAGACAACAAAGCCGTCCCGCGCGAGTGCTAGGGCAGGTTCAAACAGCGTTGACCAGGGTAAGCGGCCGGCTTGCTGATGTGCTTGATGATACAGCGCGACCATGCCCGGAGTACCGACTGCCTTGCCGCTCACCCATGCTTCGATGTAGCCCATAGCACCTTTATCGGTCATAAACATGTCCACGGTTGCTCCGGCGGGTGCAGTCTCACGGCCATCTAAAAATAGGGTGGCTTGGGTGCTTCTGTCGTAATGCAACAAAAAGCCGCCGCCGCCGAGCCCCGAGCTTTGGGGTTCCACCAGTCCGAGCACTAGGTGGGTAGCAATCGCGGCGTCGATGGCGTTACCTCCCTGCTCGAGCATTTCAATCCCAGCTGCGACCGCGAGCGGGTTCGCGGCACTGACCATAGCGCCATGGGGCCAAACATCGGGCTGATTCAGATTAAGGGTTTCGGCAGGGCGACAAGCCGCGAGCAACCAGGCACTAGCCAAGGCCGCTGCCAGCAAAGCGACAGTGCTGCTTCGATGAAAAAAAGCCCGATTCATATTCAGTTAACCCTAGGCAATGAGGTTGAGATGATAGCGTGTAATAGGCAGCAGAGCATCTTCCAATCAATAACGGTTGCGGTCTCGAAGGGGGGCAGGGCAACCAGTGCCTCACACAGATGAAAAGCTGGCCGTCCCCTCAATTGACGTCTCGCGTTGACCTGGGTGTAACCCTAGAAGGCGATTGATCGGTTGGGTGCGGTTAATGAATCCCCATGATAGGCTCAAGAAGAGCAAGGGAGCAGTGTATGGAACATAACGAGCAAATTCTTATCAAATCATTACCCGACGGTAAACTCGCTGCATCAGATTACGAGCGTGTCTCATCGCCGATTCCGGAAATCAAAGAAGGTGAAGTGCTGGTGCAAACAGAGGCCTTCGCCATCACAGCGGGGACCCGGGCAGGCCTGCAGGGCAGCGCGAGTTATGCGGGGGCTCCCACCACCGGAATTGTTATGGGAGGAACGGGCGTGGGGAGTGTCGTTGCCTCGAGAAGTGATGGGGTCGCTGTCGGCCAACGGGTGCTGACCGGCACCGGCTGGCAAAGGTTT
>NZGC01000056.1 GCA_002689445.1 Gammaproteobacteria bacterium | reverse complement strand
TCAGCCATAATGCACCACTATAGAGCACAAGTGCTGAGCGTGCCGCCTAGACCACCAGATGTCTCGGACCCAATGTCTTGCCCGGTGTAGGCCTCGAGCCAGCGAAGAATAGTCGCACAGTCCGAGGAATTCAGTATAATCCGGCAGCTTCGGCTAAACCCCCACTTTGGATACGTCTTAAATGTCAGAAAATATGCGAAACATTGCGATTATCGCGCACGTCGATCATGGAAAAACGACGCTAATCGACAAGTTACTTTCTCAAGCCGGTGCCTTGGCGCGAGGTGATGAAAGTGGTGAGCGATTGATGGACTCCAATGACCTCGAGAAAGAGCGAGGCATTACCATTCTTGCCAAAAATACAGCGCTGGATTGGAAAGGGACCCGCATCAACATAGTCGATACCCCTGGGCACGCCGATTTTGGTGGCGAGGTGGAAAGGATCTTGTCGATGGTCGACTCGGTATTGCTTTTGGTGGATGCGGTTGATGGACCGATGCCGCAAACTCGATTTGTGACCAAAAAGGCCTTCGAAAATGACCTTAACCCGATTTTGATGGTGAATAAAGTTGATCGCGAGGGTGCGCGGCCCGATTGGGTGGTTGACGAGGTCTTCGAGTTGTTTGATCAATTGGGGGCAACCGAGGATCAACTCGATTTCCCAGTGGTTGTTGGTTCAGCGATTCAGGGGGTCGCCGGTCCCAGCGCAGATGAGTTAGGCGATGACCTGAGTCACCTACTTGACCTGATCGTTAATCATGTTCCAGCCCCTAAGGTAGTCACTGGGGGCGCTTTGCAAATGCAAATAAGTGCGCTGGACTACAACAGTTATGTTGGGTTGATTGGTCTAGGACGTATCTCTCGTGGTGAAGTAAAGCGCGGGCAGGCGGTAGCGGTAGTCGATGCCAAAGGCCAAACTAAAAAAGCAAAGATATTACAAGTGATGGGCTTTGAAGGTCTCAGTCGAGTTGAGGTTCCGGTCGCGAGTGCGGGAGATATTGTGTGTATCTGTGGAATTGATGGCTTGAAAATTTCTGATACGGTTTGTGATGTTGATCAACCCGAAGCGCTGCCGCCGTTGGTTGTCGATGAGCCGACAATTTCTATGACCTTTCAAGTCAATACCTCTCCTTTTGCAGGCCGCGACGGTAAATTTGTCACGAGCCGAAACCTCAAAGACCGCTTGGATTTAGAATTACAATACAACGTTGCGCTGCGGGTTGAGCCTGGGGACAGTGCCGATAAGTTTGTGGTTTCTGGTCGCGGAGAGCTCCATTTGGGCGTTCTCATTGAAACCATGCGTCGAGAAGGATATGAGTTGGGGGTTTCTCGACCGGAAGTCATACTCAAAGAGATTGATGGGGTCATTCAGGAGCCCTATGAAAACCTGAGTATTGATGTTGAACAACAACATCAAGGCGCGATCATGGAAGTGATCGGTGAGCGAAAGGGGACTTTGTCGAATATGGTGCCGGACTCAAAAGGTCGGGTTCGCCTAGATTTCGTCATCCCTACCCGTGGTTTAATCGGGTTTCGATCAGAGTTCATGACGCTCACGTCAGGGGGCGGCATCATGAGCAGTGTGTTTTCCCATTACGGGGAGCACCTGGGACTCGATCTCAACCGGCGTCGTAATGGCGTACTGGTTTCGATGGTCAGTGGCAAGAGCCTGGGTTTTAGTCTTTTTAATCTGCAACCTCGCGGTCGGCTGTTTATTAACCCCAACGAAGAGGTGTATGAAGGCATGATTGTGGGTTTGCATTCGCGTGGTAATGATTTGCCGGTTAATCCGATAAAAGGCAAGCAGTTGACCAATATCCGAGCCGCGGGAACCGATGAAAACATTGTTTTGACGCCTCCGGTCCAATTTACCCTAGAGCAGGCCGTCGAGTTTATTGATGAGGATGAGTTAGTTGAAATTACCCCTAACCACATTCGTATCCGAAAGAAATTGTTGACCGAAAATGAGCGCAAACGAGCGAGCCGCTTGCGCGAAGCCTAAGCCATGCAGCCCCTTTACCCAGAAATCAAACCCTACTCTAGGCATCGGATGTCGGTTGGAGAGGTGCATCAACTTTATGTTGACGAAAGCGGTAACCCGGACGGAATTCCGGTGGTGTTTTTACACGGAGGGCCTGGCGCCGGTTGCGAATTCGACAGTCGTCGATTTTTTGACCCAGCTCGATATCGCATTGTTTTGGTCGATCAGCGTGGCGCTGGTCGATCGACCCCCCAAGGAAGTCTGGTCGACAATACGCTTGCCCATTTGATCGATGACTTGGTGAAGTTGAGGGAATTTCTGGCGATTGAGCAGTGGCTGGTTTTTGGCGGTGGGTTTGGCAGCGCTTTGGCTTTGGCCTATGCCTGTCGCTATCCCGAGCACGTACTCGGGCTAATGCTGCGAGGTATATTTCTTGGGCGGGTCGCTGACACTAACTGGATATACAAGGAGGGCGCGAGTCGATTTTTTCCTGATGCCTGGGCAGAATTTATTGCACCCTTACCCGCCGCTTCCCGATCAGATCCCTTGAAAGCCTATGCGCAGTTGATGCAATCCAACAACGAAATTCAACGAATGACAGCTGCGAAAGCTTGGTCGCTGTGGGAAGCCCGCTGCGCTAACTTACGGCCTCATAGTCGATTGCTGGATTATGTCAGTGCGCCGCAGCGAGCCTTGACTCGATGTGTTATTGCCACTCACTACCTGATCAATGACTGTTTCTTAAGCCCTGATGAGTTGCTGAACCGGGTAGCGGCGATTGCTGATCTGCCCGGTATTATCGTTCAGGGCCGTTTTGACGTACTGACGCCGATGTCGAACGCGTGCGAGCTATTAGATCGCTGGCCAGGGGCAGAATTGATGGTTGTCAGAGAAGCAGGGCACGGCGTCAATGATGCGGCGATGATCGATGCGCTCGTGAGTGCAACGAGGGCTTTCGCTGCAAAAATTCGACCGCAACACGGGAGACGTTCGTGAAAGCACTGATCCAGCGAGTGAGCAGCGCTGAGGTGATTGTTGATGGGGATCAGATAGGTGCGATTGATCAGGGGCTGGTGGTTCTGCTGGGAGTGGAGCGGCAGGACACTGTAGAGGTCGCTGATAGGCTATTACAAAAAATCGTTCGATATCGAGTCTTTTCAGATTCAGACGGACACATGAATTTGAGCGTTACGGATATTGCTGGCAGTCTGCTGGTGGTTTCTCAGTTCACGTTGGCCGCCGACACCCAAAAGGGTTTGCGGCCCTCTTTTTCAAGTGCAATGTCCCCTGAGTTGGCCGAGCGCTTATATGATCACTTTGTTCAAGCAGCTGGATTGTTGGTGCCCGTTCAACAGGGGCAATTCGGCGCGACCATGTCGGTGAGCCTTATCAATGAAGGCCCAGTGACATTTATGCTGTCAGCAAGATAATACCGTCCACCCTTATTCGCAGGGATTACTATGACCGTGGTGCTTGAGGGGTATATTAGGGTTCCACCCAACGAAATAAAGACCCTTCGGTATAAGCTGCAAGCGCATATAGAGCAGACCTTAGATGAGGAGAGTTGTTTGGCATTCGAGGTTACGCAGGATGACCATGACCCGGGTGTTTTTCATGTTTTCGAAAAGTTTGTGGATGAAGAGGCCTTCAATGCGCATCAAGCAAGAATTAAGGTCAGTGAGTGGGGCGCCGTGAGCAAAAATGTAATCAGGTTTTATTGCAAGAGACGGGAAGCCTGACGAGTAAGTCCTGTTTTACTCTCTACATCCCCCTGCTGATCTCTGCTATCCATTGCAACGCTCTGCTATCGGCTGCTCAGACAAAAAGAGTAACTGATGTCCGGGAGAGCCTTTTTCCATGTTTGATCGACTTATAAACGGGTGCTCCGAAGACTCTAAGTTATTCTGGACTCAGGTTATGGTTGGCCGACGGGTGCTACAATCTTCCTTTATGGGTATTGCTTGTCTTGATGCAGCGAATTCTGAAGCGCCTAATCTTGGGCTGCTAACTGCCGCCAACACCTAACGGCGAATCAACAAGGTTGAAAGCCGCAGCTTCGTACCCCCTTCCCGTTGGCTCCATAACATCGCCGAAAGAAAACCAGCCGATCAACACGGGCTTGTCAAAAATGGCTTAAAAAACAGCCTACAAAAACCCGGGCTGTAAAAAATGTGACGGTTGATTGGGTGTAAGATAGGTGATTGGCAATTACTCGCTCTCTTCGGCCGGTGCAATAAAATCACCAAAAAAGATGCCGATTTCGAACAGCAACCACATTGGAATGGCGAGCAATATTTGCGATACAACGTCTGGCGGTGTGAGTAGCATCCCGATAAAAAAACAGCCAACAATCACAAATGATCGTTTGGCCTTAAGGGCCTCGGTTGTGGTTGCGCCGGTCCAGACCAGGAGCACGGTTGCTATCGGTATTTCAAAAGCAATGCCAAAGGCAAAGAAGAGTTTCAATACGAAATCTAAATAGCGATTGATGTCGGTCATGATGGTGACACCCTCCGGCGCGATACCTGTGAAGAAGGCGAAGATCAAGGGAAACACCACAAAGTAGGCGAAAGCCATTCCGAGATAGAACAAAAAGATGCTCGATATCAGCAGTGGCCCGGCGACTCTCTTCTCGTTGGCGTAAAGCCCAGGGGCTACAAATGCCCATATCTGGTGAAGAATAAAGGGAATCGCCGCAAAGATTGCGAGCACTAGAGACAGTTTAAAGGGTGTTAAAAAAGGCGAAGCAACCTCGGTGGCGATCATGCTGGAACCTTCGGGCAAAAAAGCCCGTAGGGGTGAAGCAACAAATCCATAAATCTCATTGGCAAAGATGAACATGGGAACAAAAATCACGCCCACGACCCCGATACTCTTAAGAAGTCGACTGCGTAATTCTATGAGGTGTTCGACTAAGGGTTGACCTTCGTCTTCGCCGGTAGGGTCATCGCGGTTCGTCATGCGGGTTTTTTTCTGATGCGCTCTGAGTGCTTGCCTGCTCAAAGGCCTGCTTTTGTTCAGCTGCAAAATTGCGGGCCTCGTCAGCCGTGCTTGCAATGGCTGCTTTGGATTTCTCGATTTCTTTCATGATGGCTTCGTTGTGAAGTTGCTGCTTGATGTCATCGGCACCGATGCCGCGTTCGACTTCAGCTCGGAGATCGTTAAAACTTCTTTTAAATCGGCCAAACCACAAGGCGATCGATCGAAGGGTGCTCGGTAACTGCTCAGGGCCGATCACCACTAAGCTGACGATGGCAATCAACAGCAATTCGGGGAAACCAATGTCGATCATTGATCAGGGCTGGTCTTTATCGTGAGTCTTCGCAACCGACTCGGAGGATTCAGTCGTCTCAGTTGATTTGGTCTTGTCGTCATCGGCAACTGCCGTTCGAAAGCCTCGGATCGCTGATCCAAGGTCGCTGCCCATGTTCTTCAGCTTCTTGCTACCGAACACAATCAGCACAATGACGAGAATAATAATCAGTTCTGTGGGGCCTGGCATGGTCTACTCCGATGCGTTGATGGGGCGAGCCTTTTTTTCGTCAATACCCGAGGTGCCTGCGCGTCGCTCGAGCTCCGCAAACACGTCCTCTGGTGAGAGTCCATTATGCGCCAACAATACCAAGGTGTGAAACCATAGATCCGCAAGCTCAGCAACCAGAGCCGATTGGTCACCCGCTGGATCTGCGTTTTTAGCCGCAATGATGACTTCGGTGGCCTCTTCCCCGATTTTTTCAAGAATTTTATCAAGGCCCGCATGGTTAAGTTTCGCGACATAAGAGGTGTCTGGATCCGCCTGTCGCCGGTCTTGTACAACGCCGAAAAGCTGGCTGAAGGAGTCAGGCATCAGTGTAAATCTCCGCAGGATCTTTAAGGATGGATTGAGTTTCTACCCAAGCACCATCCTTGAGTTGACGATAAAAGCAACTTGCTCGCCCAGTATGACAGGCAATTCCACCCGCTTGGTGTACCCGAAATAATAGCACATCACCATCGCAATCCAGATGGACGCTTTGAATGGCTTGAGTGTGCCCGGATGATTCACCTTTTTGCCAGAGCTGTTGCCGTGATCTTGAAAAATAATGTACGAAACCGGTGGTCATGCTGGTTTGAAACGCTTCGAGATTAACCCAAGCGACCATTAAGACGGCGCCTGAGTGATCATCGACCGCGATGGCGGGCAACAAACCATCAGCATCAAACTTGAGTTCGTCAAAGACCGAATTATTCATGGGTGGAGTCCTTAGAAGTAAACAAAAGCGCTAGGCCATAACTGAGTAATCCCGCTAAGACGGCGTAGACGATGAGAGGGGTTTCGTAAGCCGAGGTCTGTGAAACCAGCAGCGTTGTCAGTGAGATAGCCAAGAGGATGATGCCGTGTTGCCGCCGCTGCCCGCGTCGCGCAGCATGGAAGTTCTGTTTGATCTCGTAAATGGCTTTAGCTTGCGTCACTTGAGCCTGATTGAGTTGCTCGACTCGGCGAGCAGCAAGCAACAAATTTTTCGGCAAATCCGGGAGCTCTTGAAGTAGTTCTGGTGCGAGCTCCGTGAACTCTTTGAACAAGGCTCGGGGTGACAACCGCTTTGCGCGCCAGGCGCGCATGAAAGGTGCGGCGGTCTGCCAAAGGTCAAGATCGCCATAAAGGTGACGCCCGATCCCTTCGATGTTGAGCAGCGTCTTCTGTAACAAGACCAATTGCGGTTGTACCTCCATCTCAAATTGTCGTGCCGCCCCAAAAAGTTCGATGAGGAGCGCCCCAAAAGCGATATCGGCCATCGTTTTACCAAACAAAGGCTCGCAGGTCTTGCGGATGACGGCCTCGAAGGCGTCAATATCGATGTGCGCAGGCACCCAACCGCTGTCGACGTGTGCTTCAGCAATATCACGGTAATTTTGGTTGAAGAAACCGATCAGATTACGCCCCAGGTAGGCTCGGTCTTGACGTGTGAGACAGCCAATAATGGCGCAGTCCAGCGCGATATAAGTTGGGTTATACGGATCCGTGATATCAACCAAAATGTTGCCGGGATGCATGTCGGCGTGAAAAAAATTATCGGTAAAAACCTGGGTGAAGAAAATTTCGACGCCGAGGTTCGCAAGTTTTTCTAGGTCTACCTGTGCGTCGACGAGTTGGCTCCGATTGCCAATCCCGATCCCATAGACTCGCTCCATGACGATGATATTGTCTCGAGTGAATTGCGAATATACCTCCGGCACGTACAACTTGCCCCGGGGTAACCACAGATCTCGCAGGCGCGTGGCGTTAGCGGCCTCCTGAATAAAGTTGAGTTCGCCAAGAATGATCATTTGATAGTCACGAATGACTTCTTTCAAATGCAGTCGTTTGGCATCGATAAACGTTCGATCAACCACCGCAGCGATGCTCTCGAGCAAGTCGAGATCTTGTTTTACCTGGTCCTCAATCTTCGGCCGGCGCAGCTTAATCACAACGGGTCGGCCGTCCAGCAATTCTGCTGCGTGCACCTGGGCGATCGAGGCTGATGCCAGAGGCAGGCTCTCGAATTGTTGAAAACAGTCGGTGATCGGTTGTCCGATGGCTTGTTCAATCTCAGTTGTTGCAACGTCACAATCAAATGCAGGTACTTGGTCCTGTAAGGTTGCCAACTCATCAGCGAGGTGTTCCGGCAGTAGATCTCTACGAGTCGATAAGAGTTGACCAAGCTTTATGAAGGCAGGCCCCAATTCGATCAGTGCATCGACCAGATCTCGACCCAGATCGCTGGTAGGGGGCATTTTCAGTCGTACCGGCAGCAGAAGAATTTTCAGCCATAGGGGTAAAGGCGGCGCAAGAGTCGTGAGTCGATCTAGACGATACTTAACGAAGATTCGTAGTAAGCGCAGTAACCGTCTAACCGATAACCGCAGAGGCGTCATTCGGATTGCTGAGGCGCCACGGCTTCAGAGGCTGTGAGCGGCGCTTCACCATAGTGTAGAGCAGCAACGCCGCCCAGAAGGTTGTCATAGCCCACGCCCACAAAGCCTGCTGCTCTCATCATGTCAGCCAATGTCTCTTGATCGGGGTGCATCGCAATCGACTCAACCAGATATTCGTAAGGTGCCCCGTCACCGGTGACCCAGCGGCCCACTTTGGGCCAGAGCGCAGAGAAGGCTTTGTAGGCGGGAGCAAGAGAGGGGTGTTGAAGGGTCGAAAACTCCAAAATGACGGCCCGACAGCCGGGTTTTAGCGCTTGGCACATGGCCTTCAATGCCACTTCTTTACGGGTCACATTGCGAAGCCCGAAGCCGATCATGATGGCGTCAAAACTCTGGTCAGCAAAGGGCAGTTGCTCGGCATCACCGAGCGCATAGGTGACGTCGCTGAAGCCTTGGTCGATCAGTCGATCTCGACCAACTTGAACCATGTCAGCATTGATGTCGCAGAGTACGACCTGACCTTCGCTGCCAACGCGCTGCGCCAACAGCTTTGATAGGTCACCCGTGCCTCCGGCTAGATCAAGTATTCGATGCCCTGGCTTAGCGCGGGTAGTCTCAACGGCGATCCGTTTCATCAATCTATGACTGCCCAGTGACATCAAGTCATTCATAGCATCATATTGACTGGCGACTTTTCGGAAGACTTCGGCGACGCGCTCGGCCTTCTCCGAGATAGGGACTTGCTGAAACCCAAAGTGTGTATTGTCTTCCGGCATTGCGGTGCGCTCATCCAAGATGCGCTTATTGTACACGCTTTGGCAGAATCGGGGGGTTAAGACAGGGCAATGAAGGCGGGTTCTCTTGAGCCGCCGATCGCTTCAAGGGAGGCAAGGTAGGTTGTCCAATAATCGGCTTGGTGCTCGCCAAGAGTCCGAAGATACTCCCAGCTGTAAATCCCGGAATCGTGGCCGTCAGAAAATTCGATCTTAATCGCATAATGTCCCTGAGGGATCACGTTTTTAAAAGCCACCAGCTTTTTGCCGACCTGCACGGTGGCTTGCCCCGGGCCGTGGCCTTGTACCTCTGCCGAGGGCGAGTGGACGCGCAGAAATTCCGCACTTAGGGTAAAAGATTGATCGGCATAAATGAGCTCTAATAGAGCGGATTGACGATGAACTTTAATCTCAATAGGAGGCATGGTGTCTTACCGGTTGACTTAAAGTATGTAACGGCTGAGGTCGTCATCAGCTGCTAAGCCAGCCAGTTGCGCGATCACGAATTCGGCATCGATGGTCACCGTTTGGGTTGCGGCAGATTTGTATTCAGCGCCGTCAAACGAGATGTCCTCGAGGAGTCGCTCCATCACCGTGTGAAGCCTTCGGGCACCGATATTCTCGATTTGTTCGTTGACTTTCCAAGCAATGGTGGCGATTTCATGAATGCCGTCATCGGTAAACTCGAGATCCACCGATTCTGTGCCCATCAGAAGCTGATACTGCTCGGTGATCGAATGATTCGGCTCCCGCAGAATTCGCTCAAAGTCACTGATGGTAAGCGCATGCAATTCGACGCGAATAGGGAGTCGACCTTGCATCTCTGGGATCAAGTCTGATGGTTGACTCAAATGGAAAGCGCCAGAGGCAATGAACAAAATATGGTCAGTGCGAACGGTGCCGAATTTTGTGGACACCGTCGAGCCCTCAATCAGCGGCAATAGGTCTCTTTGTACGCCTTCCCGAGAGATGTCGCCGCCCGTCTGGGTTGATTGCTTGGCGATTTTATCAATCTCATCAATAAAAACGATTCCCGTTTGCTCAACCGCAGTAATCGTCTGCGCTCGAAGTTGATCATCATCAATCAACTGCCCTGCCTCTTCATCTTGCAACGCTTTCAAGGCCGCTTTAACGGACATTCTCTGGCGCTTGGTTTGGCTCGGAGCCAGGTTAGAAAACATCGTTTGAAGCTGGTTGGTCATATCCTCCATGCCAGGGGGAGCCATGATTTCGACGCCGACTTTGGGCGGCTGAAGATTGATCTCGATCTCTTTCTCGTCGAGCGAGCCCTCGCGCAGTTTCTTGCGCAATAACTGTCGGGTCGAAGACCCCGAGGATTCGGTTTCAGGTGTGTCTCTTGCTGCAGGCAGTAGCGCATCCAAAATGCGATCTTCGGCAGCATCCAGGGCTCGAGGTTTCGCCACAGCAATTTGCCGATCGCGAAGCAATTTATAGGCTGATTCGGTCAGATCCCGGATGATTGATTCGACATCTCGGCCGACGTACCCAACCTCAGTGAACTTTGTTGCCTCAACTTTAATAAAGGGTGCTTCGGCCAGTTTCGCAAGGCGCCTAGCGATCTCAGTTTTTCCGACCCCTGTGGGGCCGATCATCAAAATATTTTTAGGCGATATTTCTTGCATAACGTCTTCGGGCAATTGTTGTCGGCGCCAGCGGTTGCGCAAGGCAATGGCAACCGCTCGTTTAGCGTCGTCTTGGCCAATAATGTGTTTACCAAGTTCGTGCACAATCTCGCGGGGGGTCATAGTCGTCATAGAGGATTCCTAGGGTTAATCACGAGATAGGGTTTCTATCGTCAAATTGGCATTGGTGTAGATGCAAATATCAGCAGTGATCATCAAGCTATTGCGTACGATCTCCAGAGCAGAGAGATCAGAATGTTGAAGCAAACCCGTTGCAGCGGCTTTTGCATATTGTCCACCTGAGCCAATAGCCATGATGCCGTCGCTAGGTTCAATCACATCGCCTGTACCCGTGATGGTAAGCGAGTTGGTGGCGTCAGCGACCAGAAGGAGGGCTTCAAGGCGTCTTAACGCGCGATCGCTACGCCAGTCTTTCGCAAGCTCAACAGCGGCTCGAACCAAGTGGCCTTGATGCTTTTGCAGTTGAGCCTCGAAGCGTTCGAAAAGGGTGAAGGCATCGGCGGTGCCCCCGGCGAAACCCGCGATCACCTGGTCGTTGTGTAAACGTCTGACTTTCCTGGCGTCGCCTTTCATGACGGTATCGCCTTGGGTAACCTGTCCGTCACCGCCAATAACGACTTGATGGCCTTTGCGGACGCAAAGAATGGTGGTGCCTCTTAATTGTTGCAATGGAATGTCCTCGATTCGATGGGTGGCATAGGTTTTTTGATGATTGTTGAGTGGGCTGCCGCGTCAGCGTGCGCTAATTGGCATAGACTCAAAATCGTTATTGGCTAATAAGGCCTGGACTCGATTGAGTGAGGTTTCTGTTTCAATGGGGCCGACTAGCACTCGGTACCAAGTTTGATTGTTGACAACCTTGGGCTCGATGAAGGCTGGAAGACCCAGCAGCAACAGCGCCGCTCGACGTTCATCAGCATCTCGAGAAGTGCTAAATGAGCCTGTTTGGAGGTGGAAAACTGGGGGCGGTGTTTGGCTATCCTTGGCGCTCTGATAGCCACCGACCGTGGCAACTTCTGCTTTTGGAAAGAGGTCATAAAAAGACCAATCCATCACCTCGGCGCCCGCCGTTGAAGTTGTCGCCGTTGTCGGCGTTGTTGGCGCTACCGCCACGGGCGCTGCCCCCTCATCGGGTAGACCGAGCAGAACTAAGGTAACACCAGCCCCGAGGGTTAAGCCGAGTATCAGTCCCAACAGGAACTGACGCGGCGATGACGATTGAGTTTTGGTTTTTGGCATGCCGCTAGTGTAAAAGAAGGACGATGGGTTTGCACAAGCTTCTTGAGTTTCAAGGTGGATTTTTGCTTCACCAGTCGAAGCTGGCTAATGGAAGCTGGTTCCCTTTGGCTGAGATGATACGAAACTGGGCGGCTAAGCGTTAGAAAAAGTCGGCCGGATCAACATCGATAGACCAGCGTATGCTGCGGGGGGCCTTTTGCCCAAGGACCTGTTGCAACGCCTTGAGGGCCTTAAACCGGGCTTGCCGAGTTTTCGCACTGACCAATAATTGGGCCCGATGCCAGCCCGCGCGTCGTTCCATGTTGGGGCTGACAGGGCCCAGCAATTCCGCGGCTCCGGTTGAACCCTCCACTGAGCGTTGTGCCTGTTCCAGCAACTTATGGGCAACCAAGGGTTGGCGTGCATCAGCACGAATCAAGGCCTGATGCGAGAAAGGTGGCAAGTCATAATGGGCGCGCTCGGTCAGCAAACTACCAGCGTAACTCAGATAATCGGATTCGATCAGCGCTTTAAGGCCAGGGAGGTTAGGGGTTCGGCTGCTGAGATAGACTTTACCCGGTAGGTGAGCGCGCCCGCTGCGCCCTCCCGTCTGGACGATAAGTTGCGAGGTTCTTTCAATGGCTTTGAAATCAGCGCTCAAGAAGCCTTGGTCAACATCTAGCACGATCGCCAAAGTCACGTAAGGGAAGTGATGACCTTTGGCGATGAGCTGAGTGCCGATCAAAATACACGGTGCATCGCTGCGCAGGCTGCTTAAAGCCTGATCTAAATTCGATCGACCTCGAGTGTTGTCGCTATCGACCCGAACAATCGGATAGCCTTTAAATGCGGCTTGAAAGCTGGCTTCGAGTCGTTGAGTGCCGTCACCCACCGGCGTTAAGCTGACTTGCTGACAGGAGGGACAAACCCGGGGTAGCGGGTGTTGTGCTCCGCAGTGGTGACAGCGTAAGCCCTTTTGATGTCGGTGCACAGTAAGACGGGCGTCGCAGGCGCTACACTCTGCAATCCAGCGACAGTGGGTGCAAAATAAGACCGGCGCGTAACCTCGCCGATTGCGCATGATGAGAACCTGTTCGCCTCGATCTAGAGTCGCCTGAATCTCAGCAAACAATGTGGGATCGGGAAAAGGCTCAGTTTGATTGGCCGGCACCGGCAGAATCCGATAAGACTCACGTTGTGCGCCGTTGGCTCGCTGGCGCAGTTGTAGCAAATGGTATTTCCCAGCGGTGGCGTTTTGAATGGATTCCAAAGAAGGCGTTGCTGATCCCAGAACCACCGGAATCGACTCGTTAGCGGCTCTAACCGTGGCTAGATCTCTAGCCGAGTAGTGGAATCCATCTTGCTGTTTGTAAGAGGCGTCGTGCTCCTCATCGACAATGATGATCCCCAGCTGAGGCAGCGGAGTGAAGATGGCCGATCGTGTACCGATGACAATGCTTGCTCTGCCGCTTCGGGCGGCTTGCCAGTGGCGGCTACGCTCGACATCCGTGAGTCCAGAGTGAAGTGCAACGACGGAACAATCAAAGCGGGTTTGAAAGCGACTCAAGGTCTGAGGAGTCAGGGCGATTTCTGGGACCAAGATCAGGGCTTGTCGTCCCGCTTGTAAAACGCGATGGATCAACTGAAGGTACACTTCTGTCTTGCCACTGCCAGTGATACCGTAGAGCAAATAGGTGTTGTTGCCGCTGAGCTTGACGTCATCGATTGCCATCGATTGTTCCTGGGTCAAGGTCACTGTTTCCGTGAAGGTAGGGGAGGTTGTTAAGACGGGTTGCAAGCGCTCTGTGTGCCAATCGGCTCGTTTTTTTTGAATTAACGCTCGTCCCACAGCCGACGAAAAGCCCAGCTCCGCCAGTTGAGAGCGGTCGAGGCCACCGCTTTTTCTGAGGTGATCGATCAGCGCCGCCTGTTTGGGCGCCTGCCGTTCATTGCTTGGAGCCGGGTTGTCAGGGTCAGAAAAATTCAATTTTAATCGCTTGGTTTCGGCAACCAGCGCCCCGCCTTGTCTGACTTTGGTCGGCAATGCTGCCGCGAACACCTCGCCGATGGGGTGGAGGTAATAATTGGCCGCCCAGATCAGTAAATCAAACAAGGCAGGACTGAAGACAGGGTCGGTGTCGAGTACCGCTGTGATAGCTTTGAGTTTCTCGCGTGGGGTTTGAGGGCTTTCAGAACGACCAATAATCATCCCAATCACTTGTCGACCTGCGAAGGCGACCTCGACCCGCAAGCCATGTTCGAGCAAGCGATCACTGCTGTATTCGAAGGTACTCGCTAACGGGGCTGGGACCGCGATATTGTAAATGTATGGATTGCTCATGGATGCCTAGTTGAGGATCTACCCCTTGCTTCTGTGCATTTCTCTGCTATCATTTGCGCCTTTTTTGCGAACAGTACGCTAGGTAGCCCAATGAAAGCCGATACGCACCCTCAATACGCCCCGATCAAAGCAACGTGCAGTTGCGGCAATGTTATCGAGACCAAATCGACGATATGTGAGGACATTTCAATCGAAGTGTGCTCTCAGTGCCACCCATTTTACACCGGTAAGCAAAAAACCATCGACTCAGCGGGTCGAATCGATCGGTTTAACAAGCGATTCCGTCGTGGCGCCAGCAGTTAATCGAATTTCGCTGATCAACCCTCAGTCGAGAAGACTCCTCAATTATTGAGATTACACCGCCTGGTATCGCCTTTACGTTGCTGCTTAAAATATGTCCTGGTAGTCCGTCGTGCGAGGCGCCGAATTGTCACTGGCGAGTGGTTTCGGGGCCAATTCTTCTCTGAAAAACTCGAAAATGCCATTGGCGTCGGTCGGTCCAGCTCGAGTCCCTGTTTCAGGGTCGATTTTAACCGATACGATACCGTCGGGTACCGGCAAAGGATTG
This sequence comes from Gammaproteobacteria bacterium, assembly GCA_002689445.1. Taxonomy (GTDB): domain Bacteria; phylum Pseudomonadota; class Gammaproteobacteria; order Pseudomonadales; family Azotimanducaceae; genus UBA9926. The sequence continues at coordinate 21,513 of NZGC01000056.1, read as the reverse complement.
GGTGATTCGGGTGGCAGGGCTTGCTCGGCAAACGCAATCCAGGTCTCGATGGGGGTAGTTGAACCCCATTCACGATTACCCACAGGGGCATTGCTTGAAAACCCAGCCCAAGCGGTTGCGGCGACTTGAGAGGTATAGCCAGAGAACCAAATATCGGCATCGTTGGTTGTGCCGGTTTTGCCCATAATGTCGGGCCGTTGCATCGCTTTGAAGACTTTTCTACCGGTGCCTTTTTGGATGGTGTCTTTGAGTATCGTGTTCAGAATGAAGGCGGTACGAGGTTCCACGATTTGCGGTCCAAGAATGCCGCACTGATCACCACACCCGGCTTGCTGGAAGGCAATCGGCTCATCGGTATTGATGGACCGAACGTTTTCAATGAGATGGGCAGTGATGGCCCTACCCCCATTGGCAAGGATGGCATAACCGGTCGCGACCTCCAAGGGCGTTAAGGCAATCGTTCCGCCGCCAAACGCAAGCTGAACATTCCTTGGAAACGTCTCTGTATTGAAGCCAAAACGAGCAACATAATCGATGGCGTTGTCTGCCCCGTAATCCAGTAACACACGAAGAGAAACAAGGTTAATACTGCGATACAGAGCCTCTCTTAATCGGATGTTGCCTTGGAACCGGTCGCCCGAGTTTTTGGGCCGATATTTTTCCTCTAGGGCACCCCCTGGTAACACCACCGGCGCATCGTTATAGATGGATGCAGCAGTGATACCGGCTTCCATCGCGCCAGCATAGAAGAAAGGCTTAAAGGTGGATCCTGGTTGGCGACGAGCCTGGGTCGCGTGATTGAATTGATTGAGGTTGAAGTCATAGCCACCTACCATCGCTCGGACACCGCCGGAGGTTGGATCAACGGCAACGAACGCTCCCTGGATATTGGGTACCTGACCCAGGCGCCAGCCATCGGACGTTGTTTGCTCAACCCGAACGAGATCACCAATGTTAACGATATCGGTTGCAGCGGCTGGTGTTCGACCCCGCTGATTGACGTTGATATAGGGCCGGGCCCAACGGAGACCCGTCCAGTCGATACGGATTTGTTGACCTGATTTAGTCCAGACCTCGATCTCTCGATCACTAACCTCAGTCACGATAGCGGGAATCTGATCGCCAATGATCGGTGTGTCGTCCAGCGTTTTCGACCAAAAGGCAGGCAGGGCTTTTCGATCCCCTTTGAGGAAAGTCCGGGTGCCAGCAACTTGCTTTAATTCGGGACCTCTGTACCCGTGACGCCGATCATACTCGTTGAGTTTTTGGGTCAGTGCCGACTCTGCTGCCGACTGCATTTTGCTATCAATGGTGGACTCTACCAACAAACCGATCGAATAGGCTCTTTTTCCATAGGCTCGAATGATTTCGCTACGAATCAGTTCCGCAGCGTAGAGCGCCGGTAGCTCAATTTTTCGATCAAACACTCGGGCGGTGATCGGTGCTGCCTTGGCTATATTGTATCGGTCTTGGGAGATGGATCGCTGTTCAAACATTCGGGTCAGAATGAGATTTCGACGGTCCAGAGCTCTGGCAGGTCCGTTAATGGGGTTGCCGGCCTCAGGTGCCTTCGGGATGCCTGCGAGCATGGCCATTTGAGCCAGGGTAAGCGCTTCAATCGGCTTCCCATAATAGGTTTGGGCGGCGGCTTGGATACCGTAGGCATGTTTGCCAAATGGAATGATATTGAGATAAAGCGTCAAAATCTCGGGTTTGGTCAGTGCGCGTTCAAGCTTTACGGCAAGTAACATTTCTTTAAATTTACGGATGAACCGGACCTCAGAGGCACCTGAAACGTTCTTAACCAGCTGCATAGTGATGGTTGAAGCGCCAGTTTTAATATCGCCTTTGTTCGCCAAAAGCTGGAACGTTGCGTTGGCCAAAGTAATGAGATCAATGCCACTGTGCTCAAAAAATCGCTTATCTTCGGTATTCAGCAGCGCGTTAATGAAGTCGCGAGGAATATCGTCATAGGTGATGGGAATGAGCCGTTCACCGTATTCCTGAATCAGTTTTTGATCTCGGCTGACGATTCTCAGTGGTGCCTTGAGTGCAACTTCGGTGAACTCTGATATGGCAGGGATTTGAGGATTGAGGTAAAGATATGCCGCAGCCAGGCCCATTGCGGCGGCGCTTGTCAAAAGTCCTAAAAGTCGGACGAGCAGGGTCAATATGCGTTTCATAGATTGAAAATCTTCAACTTTGGCCGGTTAGCTTGCATGCGGATACGGTCAACAGCTGTTGAATCATAACGTTAGTGGAACTAAGCCAAGTAGAGTATGACGCTGATTCAGCGGCGAGTATAGTTTATTTCCCGAATTTGAGTGATACTGTTTTGAGGAAATTCGCATACAACGGCGGTTGTGGGTTGAATTGTGCTTAGGACAACTATGTTGAAACTTTTTAAAGGTCGTAACCAAAGCTTAGTCGGTCTTGATGTGAGTGCCTCGGCGATTAAAATGATCGAGCTGGTGCGTGACGCGGAGGGCTATAGGGTCGAAAGTTATGGTGTCGAACCTTTGCCTGAAAATACGGTGGTTGACCAAAATATCGTTGAGCTGGATGTGGTTGCCGAGGCCATTAAGCGCCTAAAGGCAACGTCAGGTTTTACGGCCAAGTGGGCTGCCGTGGCAGTGTCCGGGTCTGCTGTCATCACCAAAACCATTGAAGTTCCTGCCTCTCTGAATGAAGTTCAAATTGAGGAACAGTTACTGCTTGAAGCTGATCAATATATTCCTTATCCATTGGATGAAGTCGCGCTTGATTTTCAAGTTTTGGGTCCAAGCGCGCGGTCTGAGGATTTGCTGGAAGTGTTGTTGGCCGCCTGCCGTCGCGAGCATGTGGATGCCCGTCAAGCTGTCCTTGAGTCTGCAGGTTTAGAGCCAGAAGTCATTGATATTGAAGCACATTGTGTGCAGCGCGCAATTGCGCTCGATCTTGACCTTTTCTCAGATCCAGTAGAAGGCCAGCCTCAAGATGTGTTGGCGATCGTGGATATTGGCGCCGATCTGACCACCTTGTCCGTTGTCCAGGGCTCAGAAGTGTTGTATACCCGAGAGCAAATGTTTGGTGGCAGACAACTCACGGACGAAATTCAAGCCAAGTATGGTCTGAACACGGCAGAAGCTGGCTATGCGAAAAAATTTGGTGGCTTGCCCGAAGATTATGAGGTTGAAGTGCTAGCGCCCTTCAAAGAGGCGCTGCTGCAACAGGTGATGCGTTCTTTGCAGTTTTTCTATTCCGCAACGAGTTATAACGATGTAGACCGAGTGGTGCTGGCAGGAGGGACTGCCAATCTGGTGGGGCTGACCGATTTGATCGCGACTCGACTCGGTACACCTTGTAGTGTCGCCAACCCCTTCGACAATATGCGAATTGGCCCCAAAGTTGATCAAGAGCGACTGATGGCTGACGCGCCCGCCATGATGATTGCTTGTGGACTGGCAATGCGGGATGTTGATCAATGAGAGAGGGGACAGTTGCACAGATCCGGGAAAGGGTGAGGTGATGTGATGGTAAAACTGGCCATCAATTTGTTACCTTGGCGGCAAAAGCGCCGGGATCGCTTGCAAGCCCAATTCATCAAGGGCTTAGGTGGTGCTGGCTTAGTCGCGGTCATGTTTATCGTTATCGCTTGGCAGTTTTATCAGGCCGAGATCGGCAATCAGGTTGATCGAAATCGTTTTCTCACCTCAGAAATTGATGTGCTCGACAATAAGATCCGAGAAATTCGCTCCTTGCAGCAAAAACGCAAAGAACTGTTGGATCGGATGCGGGTCATTCAAGAACTTCAAGGCAATCGTCCGGTGAGTGTACGTCTGTTTGACGAACTGGCTCGACAATTGTCCGATCAGGTGTTTTTCGAAAATCTCAGTCTCAAGGGAGATGCGATCGATGTGACAGGTGTGGCCAAGGATAATACAAGAATTTCAGAGCAACTTCGTAACTTCGAGAATTCTGCTTGGTTTGCCGGTCCCAATGTCACCAGTATTAGTGCCTTGCCGCAGGCTGGGCCGGAGGCTAGTCGGTTCTCTTTATCAGTTAAAATTAGTGCACCTGGAGTCTCCGATGGCTCTTAAGGATACGCTGGCGAGGCTGAACGATATTAATCTCAATGAAATTGATCTTAATGATCTCGACCTGAGTAGCGCCGGTCTGTGGCCAGGCCCTGTCAAGGTGATCTGCGGGATCGCCTTAGGCCTAGTGCTGTCGCTTGCAGGGTACTTTTTTCTGATCACCGATCTGCAGAGTGAGTTGGCTAGGGTGGTTCAGCAAGAATCCACCCTCAAGTCGGATTATGCAGAGAAATATCGACAGTCGGCACTGCTCGAAGACTATCGTCAGCAAGCCAAAGAGATGGAAGCAAATTTTCGAATGATTCTCAGTCAATTGCCGTCCGACACGGAGATACCTGGTCTCATAGACGATATTAACAAGGTGGGCACGGCGAATGGATTGATTTTTAACAAAATCGATTTATTGCCCGAGGTCATTCTTGAGTATTACGTCGAAAAGCCAATACGCATTGAGGTGGTCGGCGGATATCACGATTTGGGGGCCTTTGTCAGCGACGTAGCTGACCTGTCAAGAATCGTAACATTGCATGATTTCACGATTAAACCTGTTGGTGGCGGCGAAGTTGGAAGATTGTTGCGGATGGAGATTACCGCCAAGACCTATCGGTATAAAGATGGTGCCTCAACGTGAAGAGGCTGTCTGACTTTTTGCGTTCGCCCTTGTTTCTGCTGGTATGGGTAGGACTCTCGGGTTGCGGTGGCGATAATAACGTCAGAGATTTGCGGGCGTATATGAACGAAGTTGCCGCAAGGCCTCAGGGTCGAGTGCAGCCTTTGCCCGAATTTAAGCCTTATGAACCGTTTAAATATGGAGCGGCTAATTTGCGTAGCCCGTTTCAGGCACCATTGGAGATGCCGGTGCGAATCGATAAGGTGCCTGCTTCACAAATTCGTCCACCGCGGGATCATGTTAAGGGTTACCTAGAAGGTTTCAATTTGGTCGCTTTAAAACTGGTCGGCTCTATAAAAATTCGAGGGACTTACTACGGCTTAATTCAAGACAGCGACGGGCTGGTGCATCAAGTCGGGGTAGGGTCCTATCTTGGAACCCAGTGGGGTCGCGTTGAGAACATATCGGAAAATCAAATTGAGTTGGTCGAAGTCGTTAGTAATGGTGGCGGTGGTTGGTTATTGCGTCCTACAACCATTGAACTGAACAGTGCAGCGGAAGGTTAACGGGTCAGGAAAGGATATGAACGATCAGTACACGATAATGCCCACTAAAATGGGACTCGCCGCGATAGGATTGCTCTTGTGGGCGTTATCCTCGAGTGTGCGAGCAACCGAACTCATTGATATCGAATTTTCGTCCGCGCCAGGTGATCGCACGGACATTGTGCTGACCTTCGACCAATCGCCTCCTGCACCCAACGGTTATGCAATCGCCTCACCTGCTCGAATCTCACTAGATTTAATGGGGGTCAGTAGTGGTTTGTCTTCTAAATACCATGCGCTGGGCGCAGGCAATGCACAAAACGTCACAGTGCTTGAGACGGACGATCGAACGCGTGTCATCATTGCGCTGACAGAACTGGTGGGTTACACCACCCGGGTTAATGGGCAATCACTGGTGGTGTCCGTAGGGGGCGCTTTGGCGGCCTCAGCGCCTGCAGTCGCTGCGCAAGGTGAGCTTGGTCAGGCTGATGGGCCGCGGATAGATAACGTTGAGTTTAGACGAGGAGCGCAAGGCTCCGGTAGGGTCATTGTCGCCCTGTCTCGTGCGGATATGACAGTCGACCTCAGCCAAGCTGCCGGGAAGATCATTATGACCTTGCCTAACGCCACATTGCCGATGGCCCTGCAGCAGCAGCTGGATGTAACAGATTTCGCGACGCCAGTGGCGATGGTCGACAGTTTTGCATCAGCCTCGGGTGCTGTGATTGAAGTCACCCCAAGCGAGGTCCATGATTATTTGGCCTACCAGACCGATCGTGCCTTTATTCTTGAAGTTAAACCCTTAGGCCAAGCCTCAGCGAGCGCCGAGGTGAGTGAATCCTTGCTCTATTCAGGCGATAAGTTATCGCTGAATTTTCAGAATATTGAGGTGCGTGCGATCCTTCAAATTGTCGCTGATTTTGCGGATCTGAACTTGGTCGCCAGTGATGCGGTGACCGGTGCCATTACCCTCCGACTCCAGGACGTTCCCTGGGATCAAGCATTGGATATTGTACTGAGGACAAAAGGCCTAGATAAACGGGTTCAAGGCAATGTGCTGATAGTCGCGCCTGCTGTAGATCTTGCCGATCAAGAGCGCACACAGCTTGAAAATCAGCAAGAGATTTCTGAACTGGCGCCACTGACAACAGAGTTGATCAAGGTGAAGTATGCCAATGCTGCAGAAATCGTCGCACTGTTTTCCAGCCAAGGTGGTGGAGGCGATCGAGGCGGGGCGGCTGATAGCAATGCCGGCGGCATCGTTTCGAATCGTGGCTCAATTATTGTCGATGATCGAACCAACGCGATTATCGTGACTGAGACACCCATGCGAATTGCGCAACTGCGAACGCTACTCGATCAACTCGATGTCCCCGTTAGGCAAGTGATGATCGAGGCCAGAATCGTCAAAGCCAGCGATAGCTTCAAGCGTGAGGCCGGAATCCGTTGGGGGAGTGCCGGAGAAATATCTTGGGGCGACGACAGTAATCGATTGCTCTACGGTCCTAACCTTGAAGCCGTGAACTCTCTCAGGGGCGGTGCTGTGCCTGCCGATAATCTGATCGTCGATCTCGGAACAAGCTCGGGCAAAACCGGCGGAATCGCATTTGGACTGGTCAACAATGATTTGTTGCTCGATTTGGAATTGCAGTTGTTCGAAAGTGAGGGCATAGGAGAGACCGTGTCTCGCCCGACTATCATCACTTCGGATAAGAGCACAGCCAGCGTCAACTCCGGAAGCCAGATTCCTTATCAATCAGACACCGGCGGCGGCGCGACGGCCACTTCCTTCATTAATGCCACGGTTGGATTAACCGTCACCCCGCAAATCACGCCGGACGACCGGGTGATTTTGGAGCTCAATGTCACCAACAATTCGCGGGGTGACCCAACCGCTGATGGACCTCCAGCCATCGATACCGAGAGTATCCAGACCCAGGTCATTGTCGACGATGGTGAAACCGTGGTGTTGGGCGGGCTGTATCAGACTCGAACTGATAGGATTCAGTTAAAGACGCCGGTATTGGGTGATCTGCCGGTGGTGGGTCGTTTATTTCGAAATTCAGCGCGAACCAATGATAAAGACGAGTTGTTAATCTTCATTACGCCCAAGATTATTCGAGAACCCGTGAATCGCGTGCGGTAGGCTCGGCGCTCGAGAATGCAGCTTCAACACCACAGTAGTGTTATTCTGGTCGGACCGATGGCCTCCGGTAAGACGACTTTAGGCAAGTTATTGTCCAAACGCTTGAATTTACAGTTTGTAGATTCGGACCAAGATATTGAAAAGCGGTCCGGCGTGAGCGTGCGCACGATCTTTGAGGTTGAGGGAGAGGACGCGTTTCGAGACCGGGAATCGAAAGCGATCGCAATGCTTGCCGGTCAAAAAGGCTTAGTGGTGGCAACCGGCGGCGGCGCGGTGTTGCGTGAACAAAATCGAATGGCGCTGAGACAGGGTGGACTGGTGTTGTATTTGAAGCCCGATATAGAGACCCAGTTGCGACGTACCACCGGAGACCGGAAGCGCCCCCTATTGCAAAATGTTGATCGCCGTCAATTTTTGACAGAAATGAATGCCGCTCGAGACCCTTTTTATCGACAGGTAGCGGATCTTGTTGTCAAGGTAGATAATCGGCCGGGCAAAAAAATGATTGGTGCCATTTTGGCTAAAATGGTGCAAAAAGCGTGGGTAACAGAAACATGAAAACAATCACAGTGGCGCTAGGGGAGCGTGCTTACCCGATTGCATTCTGCGAGGGTTTGATTTCACGCGCGGAACCAGCGCATCTGGAAGTGTTGCTGGAACGAGTCGGTCAGTCAGTGTTTGTGGTAACGAATTCGACGGTAGCCCCCTTATTCTTGGATGGATTGCTGAGTAAGTTGAGCGGGAAAAAGTGCGGTTATCATTGTTTACCTGACGGTGAACAGTTCAAAACCCTGGAGCAGGTCGAAGGGATCATTGGCCAGTTGATTGAGCAAGGTTTTACGCGAGATTCAACGATGATAGCGTTGGGTGGCGGCGTCGTTGGCGATGTCGCGGGCTTTGCTGCGGCGATCTTTCAGCGAGGCATTCCGATCATTCAAATACCGACGACGCTGTTGTCGCAGGTAGACTCTTCAGTCGGGGGAAAAACCGCGGTCAATCACCCTCTGGGGAAAAACATGCTCGGCGCTTTCCATCAACCGTCACTCGTTGTGATTGATGTTGCAACCTTGACGAGTCTGAATCCGAGAGAATATGCCGCTGGACTGGCGGAGATCGTTAAACACGCAGCCTTGGCTGATTCGGATTATTTCGAATGGCTGGAAGCCAACATTGAGCTCATCATAGAACGAGATTTGGACTGTCTGGCAGAGATGATCGCAAAGAGTTGTCAGATTAAAGCCGAAATCGTGGCAGAAGATGAAACAGAGCAAGGTCGACGAGGCCTACTGAATTTGGGTCACACCTTTGGTCATGCCATTGAAACTTTGTCGGGATATGGTCAAGTGCTTCATGGAGAGGCTGTAGCCATTGGTCTTCTGATGGCGGCTGATTACTCGGTTCGCGCTGGCTACATTGCTCAAACGGTTAAAACGCGGCTGCACGCCTTGCTGTCGGGTTTTGGTCTGCCTGTGGTTGCCCCCCCTAGCTTGCCGGTCGACCTGTTTAAAGCAGCGATGGCTCGGGATAAGAAGGCGACTCAGGCAGGCATGAAATTGATTGTCCTGCAAGCCTTAGGCAAAGCAGAAATTCTTGAGGATGTTGACCCCGCAGTGTTGGACGAAACACTTGCGGACTGGTTGCTGTAGCCTAAGGCATCAGGGTCAGATGGCGCTTGACCAGATCCCAATGCAACGAGCGTTGGCTCATGGGTGAAGGTCGCCGGCTGTCATCGAACGGGTTTGAGGTGGCTCCGTTCGATGGTGCCCTGCTGTAACGCGGGTTGCCCACTCGTTGTTGCCCTGGCTCTGGCGTTTGGATGCGCCAAATAGAGGTCAGTTAAGGGAGCTCTGTCTCACCCATAAGGTCGCGATCGATCTCCCGAGCAGCCTCTCGGCCCTCATTGATGGCCCTGACCACCAAATCCTGCCCCCGCCGACAGTCAGCGGCGGCATAGACTTTATCGACGCTGGTCCGATAGTTATCTCGATCCGCAACAAAATTACCGCGATCATCGGTGTTCATCTGTAAGGCTTGGTTGATGTAATGCTCGGGTTGCAAAAACCCCATCGAGAGTAGCACAAGGTCAGCCTCCCAGGTTCGCTCAGAGTTGGGGACTTCCTGCAAGTTCTCATCGACATCGACAGTCACGACCCCCGTGAGATTGCCGGCTTCATCGCGTAAAAAGGCCTTACTCAAAACCGAGTATTCTCGAGGGTCTTGGCCAAAGTGGGTCTCGCTTTCTGAGTGACCGTAGTCCACTCGAAATATTTTTGGCCACAGCGGCCATGGATTATCGGCTGCTCTGCTCTCCGGAGGGCGAGGGAGTAACTCAAAATTGACCAAACTTTTGCAGCCATGGCGCAAGGAAGTTCCAATACAATCGGTACCGGTATCGCCACCACCAATGACAATCACGTTTTTGTCTTTGGCAGAAATATAGTGGCCATCAGCGTGATTGGAGTCGAGTAAACTTTTGGTATTTGCCGTTAAAAACTCCATCGCCAAATGCACCCCAGGGCCTTCTCGGCCTTCGATGGGTAGATCTCGCGCTACCGTCGCCCCTGTAGCCAAGAGCACAGCATCGAATTCATCGATCAACGCACCTGGATCCACATTACGTCCGACGTCTTGGTTGACCAAAAACTCGATACCCTCGGCTTCCATCAGTTTTACGCGACGATCGATGCTGCTTTTCTCGAGTTTCATGTTCGGAATGCCGTACATAAGGAGGCCGCCAATCCGGTCGGCGCGCTCGTAGACGGTTACTTGGTGCCCCGCCTTATTCAGCTGCGCGGCAGCCGATAAACCGCAGGGTCCTGAGCCGACAACCGCAACTTTTTTGCCAGTGCGTTGGGCTGGAGGTTCCGGCACGACCCAACCTTCGGCAAAGCCTCGATCGATAATGGCAGCTTCAATGTTTTTAATGGTGACCGCTGGGTTGGTAATGCCCAGAACACAAGCGCCCTCGCAAGGGGCTGGGCATACCCTGCCAGTAAATTCAGGGAAATTGTTGGTCTGATGCAAACGGGCCAAAGCGTCCTGCCACTGGTCGCGATACACCAAATCGTTCCATTCAGGAATGAGATTCGAGATCGGGCAGCCGTGATTGCTTTGGCAAAAGGGTACACCACAGTCCATGCAGCGCGCGCCCTGGGTCGAAAGGTGCTCAGATGCAGGTTCACTATAGATTTCCTTAAAGTCGAGCAATCGTGCCGTCGCATCGCGATAGGGCACGGTCTCGCGACTGAATTCTTTAAAACCGGTGGCTTTCCCCATGATGCAGTTCCCTCTCTAATCTCAATCAGTGCCAGTCTTTTGTAAGACTCGCTGTGCTTCTAATACGCGTTTATAGTCGGTAGGCATCACTTTAATGAATGCCGACTGGGCCTTGGACCAATCGCCCAACAAAGTTTCTGCAACTTGAGAGCCGGTGTAGGCGTGATGTTTGCCAATCAGCTCATGCAGGGTCGTGTAATCCTCCTCGATTAGCGGCTCTAGGGCGAAGGTCTCGAGGTTGCACCGAGTATTAAAGTCTTGATCTGGGTCATAGACATAAGCGATTCCACCGCTCATACCAGCGCCGAAATTGCGGCCAGTAGACCCTAAAATCACGACGACGCCGCCGGTCATATATTCACAGCCATGATCTCCAACGCCTTCAACCACTGCCGTCGCGCCGCTGTTACGTACACAAAATCGCTCAGCAGCGATGCCATTAAAGTAGGCTTCACCGGAGGTCGCGCCATACAGGGCGACATTACCCAATAAGATATTGTCCTCGGCTTGGAAACGGCTTTCTTTAGGTGGATAGACGACGATTTTACCCCCCGACAAACCCTTACCAACGAAATCGTTCGCATCCCCCTCAACTTCTAGCGTGATTCCTTGCGTCAGCCATGCGCCCAAGCTTTGCCCTGCCGATCCCGTGAGCGCGATATGAATGGTGTCATCAGGCAACATGGCGCCAGCCGTCGCTTTGGCAACTTCGTGGGACAGCATGGTGCCTACCACTCGGTTGGTGTTGCCGATCGCTGACTGAATGTTGACAGGCGTGCCTTGCTTGATGGCTGGTTCAGCCTGATCGATGAGGTAGTTATCGAGCGCCAAATCCAGACCGTGGTTTTGAGCTTGGGTGCAGTGGATCTCTGTCCCTTCGTAAATGATCGGCGCTTTTTGTAGGATCATTGACAAGTCGAGGCCTTTAGATTTCCAGTGCGCGATGGCTTCTTCGCTGTCGAGGAATTCGGTTTGGCCCACCATATCGGTGACGGTTCGAAAACCGAGTTCGCTCATGATTTGTCTGACTTCTTCAGCCAACATGAAGAAATAGTTCACCACGCTTTCGGGCTTACCAGCGAACTTCGCTCGTAATTCGGGGTCCTGGGTTGCAATCCCGACTGGACAGGTATTGAGGTGGCATTTACGCATCATGATGCACCCGAGGGTGACGAGCGGTGCGGTAGCAAAACCGAATTCCTCGGCGCCGAGCAGGGCGGCGATGACCACATCGCGTCCGGTTTTAATTTGCCCATCTGTTTGTAACACCACCCGCGAACGCAAGTTGTTCATCACCAGGGTTTGATGGGTTTCAGCAAGTCCTAATTCCCAGGGTAGGCCAGCATGTTTGATCGAGGTTAATGGTGAGGCACCTGTTCCACCGTCATGTCCGGCGATGACCAAATGATCCGCTTTGGCCTTGGTTACGCCTGCGGCAATGGTGCCGACACCGATCTCAGAACCCAGTTTGACGCTGATTCGTGCATGACGGTTGGCGTTCTTGAGGTCATGAATCAGTTGCGCCATGTCCTCAATAGAGTAGATGTCATGGTGTGGCGGCGGACTGATCAGTCCGACCCCAGGCGTAGAGTGTCGAATTTTAGCAATGTACTCATCGACTTTGCCGCCAGGTAACTCACCGCCTTCACCGGGTTTTGCCCCCTGGACAATCTTAATTTGGATTTCGTCGGCATTCGCGAGATACCAAGTCGTGACACCAAAACGACCCGACGCGACTTGCTTAATCGCAGATCGCTTGGAATCACCATTGGCCATGGCCTCGAAACGCGAAGGGTCTTCCCCACCCTCGCCGGTGTTGGATTTGCCCTCAAGTCTGTTCATGGCGATTGCAAGGGCTTCATGGCTTTCCGTTGAAATCGAACCGAGGCTCATGGCACCGGTACAGAAGCGCTTGACGATGTTGCTGGCAGGTTCAACCTCGTCGAGGGGGACGGCCGGTGCAAGGCCAGTCTTGAAGGTAAGTAAGCCTCTTAGTGTCGCTTGTTTGGTGGCTACTTCGTTCGCGTGGCGCGCGAAATTGGCATAGGCGTCATGACTGCCCGTCTGGGTGGCAACCTGTAAATTGGAGATGCTGATGGGATCCCACATGTGGGTGTCGCCACCGCTCCTCCAGTGGAAGTCTCCTGGATTGGGTAGTGTTTCACCGGCTGGTTTTGTTCGCTCCGGAAATCCGAGCTGATGGCGCTGCCGGGACTCTTCAAACAAGGTGTCAAAATCGATACCGCTAACGCGACTCGTGGTGCCTCTAAAGCACCGCTCGACGATGTCTTGAGCGAGCCCGACCGCCTCAAAAATTTGTGCACCTTTATACGACTGCAGCGTAGAGATGCCCATCTTGCCCATTACTTTCAACATCCCTTTACCGACAGCTTTTCTGAACCTTTCCGTTAGCACGTCTTCATCGGGAACCATGTTGGCATCCAGCAGACCATCGACTCGGGCTTGCCAGAGGGCATCAAAGGCCAGATAAGGGTTGATGCCGTCTGCCCCATAGCCCGTTAATAGACAAAAGTGATGAACTTCTCGGGCCTCTGCGGTCTCCACCAGCAGACCAATCTGCGTTCGCTGGTGGTGTGATACGAGATGATGATGAACGGCGCCACAAGCAAGCAGGGCGCTCAAAGCAATTTTCTCTCGATTGGCTTTGCGGTCCGACAGTACCACGAGCTCAAACCCTTCAGTGATCGCCGCAGAGGCTTCCGCACAAATGGTGTCCAGCGCGGCAAGCATGCCCTTGGAGCCGGCATCGATATCGTAGGTGATGTCGATGGTCTTGGTACGCAGACAGTCGGCATCGCCTTGGATCAATTTGGCCATGTCCGAATTGGATAAGATGGGGTGTGGTAGGTGTAATCGTCGCGCCTGCCTGGCTGTCGTCTCCAGTAGATTGCCTTCTGGTCCAACGAAACAACCGAGAGACATCACGACTTCCTCGCGGATAGAATCGATGGCTGGATTGGTGACCTGGGCAAATAACTGCTTAAAGTAGTCATAAATCAGTCGGGATTTATCTGACAGACAAGCCAATGCGGAGTCGTTACCCATTGAACCGAGAGGATCTCGTAGATCGGTAATCATCGGTCGCAACATAAATTGCAGCGTCTCGGTGGTGTAACCGAAAGCTCGCAGACGCTCGAGCAAAGCGTCACCGGTAAAAGGTTCGGGGGTAGCTGCGGATTTAAAATCGGCTAAGGTCAGGCGTTGCTCGCTGAGCCACTGGGCATAGGGTCGCTGTTGCGCAAATTCGGTTTTAAGCTCTTCGTCAGGTACGAGTCGACCTTTGTCGAAATCAAGCAAAAACATTTTACCCGGCTGCAAGCGGCCTTTATGAAGCACGTCCTCAGGTGCGACCGGAAGTACACCTACCTCAGAGGCCATGATCACCCGATCATCGCGGGTGACATAGTACCGCGATGGTCTTAATCCGTTTCGATCCAGTACGGCACCAATGGCATGCCCGTCGGTAAACACAATCGAGGCCGGACCGTCCCAGGGTTCCATCAGTGCAGAATGGTACTCGTAGAAGGCTCGTTTCTCCGGCGCCATATTCTCATCGGCTTGCCAGGCTTCGGGAATCATCATCATGACCGCTTCTTGTAAGCTTCGACCAGTCATCAATAAGAATTCGAGCACATTATCAAAGGTGCCGGAATCCGAGCAGTCAGGTTCTACAATCGGAAATAACTTGTCGATAGATTCGCCAAAGAGCGGTGATGCGACGGTGCCCTGCCGAGCCGTCATCCAGTTTTTGTTACCACGCAGGGTATTGATTTCACCGTTGTGGCTCATGTAGCGATTTGGTTGGGCTCGGTCCCAGGACGGGAAGGTATTGGTGCTAAACCGTGAGTGGACCATCGCCAAATGCGTTTCGTACTCGGGATTGGTGAGATCAGGGTAAAAGGGGAAAAGCTGACTGGGTGTCAACATACCTTTGTAAACGATCACTCTGGGTGACAGGCTGCAGGCAAAGACCAGGTCTGTTTCTGCCACTTGGCCTCGTACCGCCGAGTCAAACTGTTTGCGGACACTATAAAGTTGTCGGTTAAAGCGAGCCTCATCGTCCTCTGCACCGGCGGCAATGATGGCCTGACTGATGAAAGGCATCGCTGCTTTGGCTGCAGGACCAATATCAGCGACCTCAGGTGCAATGGGGACGGGGCGCCAGCCTAAAAATTGTAAGCCTTCACCGGTAACGACCTGCTCAATGATGGTTTGAACCCGTTGCCGGACTTCTGGGTCATTCGGCAAAAAGAGGTTGCCCACCGAGTACAGACCGGCGGCAGGCAACGAAAAACCGAGTGACTTCGCCACACTGCGAAAGAAGGTATCTGGCATGGCAGTGAGCACGCCAGCGCCATCGCCTGTGTTCTCCTCAAAACCGCAGCCGCCACGGTGATCCATCCGGCTATTGACGTGATAGGCATCGGCGACAATTTGGTGGCTGGGTACGCCCTTAATGTTGGCGACAAAGCCGACGCCGCAGGCATCCCGCTCCTGGGAGGGATCGTACAGTCCGGTGGCTTCGGGAAGTCCGATTCTGCCGTCAAGTCTTTTTGCCATGGTGTTACTCATTCATTCTAAGAAAGCTGCTAATACCAGTACGTCTAATGTAGAGAGAAGGATGTTATCGCTGCAAAGCGCCGTTGCTGTTATGGGCAATGCGCGGCTCGCTGATTCGGCGATAAATTCCAACGGGTTAGTGAAGGGTTTTGCCCTATTACTAGCACCGCATTCAGGCTGCTTTGGCTGCTTTTAACGCCGCTGCAGGTGGTCGCCATTCTCTGGCCTCTGCTGATGTACCGAATGTCCCCAAAGATGAAGCGAAAGGCGTTACGCCTTGCTAGAGCCGCCAGCCTGTTTGAGCTGGGTTTCTCGCGTTTTGCTTTGGTCTTGCATCGGACCAAAGCAATCCTCTAAGGGCCGCAAACCATAGCAAAGCAGCCCATAAAGTCAAGATCTCGGCCCCTTTCGTCGCAGAAAAATACGCCATAACTTAATGTTTTTAATGATAAAAATCTAAATTGTTAAAGAATGGAGATATGATGAAAAGCTAAAACGATTTGATAGATATCAGATTGATCTGAAACTGGGTGGTTTTAACGGGCAAAGGATCAGGGTTTTGATCCGACAAGGGTGTGCATGATCGCGTGTGGGTGGTCCCAGTTCCTCGGACGCGTATCTAACCGCAAACAGAAACAAAGCCGCTTTTTACCGCCCAGTAGCCGGTGGCAGTCAGAAATCGATGCTATAATCCGGGCCGCGGCGTTGCCGCAATCCGTTAAGACTTAGAATTTTAGGAGTTGTGTGCATGAAACCCGCCGTAAAAGTCGCTATCACAGGCGCAGCAGGACAAATCAGCTATTCGTTATTGTTTCGGGTCGCCTCAGGACAGATGTTGGGACCAGACCAACCGGTAATTTTGCAACTCCTTGAGATTCCGCCAGCCATGGGCGCGCTCAAAGGGGTCGTTATGGAGTTAGAAGACTGTGCTTTCCCGCTGGTGACGGACATCATCGCAACCGATGACCCCAACGAAGCTTTTGCCGGAGTTCATTATGCATTGTTGGTCGGATCAAGGCCTCGAGGCCCTGGTATGGAACGCAAGGACTTGTTAGAAGCGAACGCGCAGATATTTTCTGTGCAGGGCGCGGCGTTGGATGCACATGCTGATCGGTCGGTTAGAGTTCTGGTGGTTGGCAACCCGGCGAACACCAATTGTTTGATTGCCCAGCGTAATGCCCCGACCCTTGACCCTCGGCAATTTACCGCGATGACGCGATTGGATCACAATCGGGCTAAAACCCAGTTGGCGCAAAAGGCCGGCGCGCATGTGAATGATATTGAAGGGTTGGCGATATGGGGCAATCATTCTGCAACCCAATACCCGGATCTGTTTCAGGCAACGGTGAAAGGTCAGGCCGCATCAGGTTTGGTCGATCAAGATTGGATTACGGAAGACTTTATTCCAACCGTGCAACAAAGGGGCGCCGCGATCATCGAAGCTCGGGGTCTATCAAGCGCTGCCAGCGCAGCCAATGCTGCCATTGAGCACATGCGAGACTGGGCAATGGGATGCGACGGTATCGTGTCCATGGCGGTGTACTCGAATGGGAGCTATGGCATCGCGGAAGGTTTGATTTACAGTTTTCCGTGCCGTTGTCAAAACGGTGATTGGGAGATTGTCGAAGGTCTGTCCATCAACGAATATTCGCAGGCCAGAATGACGCTAACAGAACAAGAGCTTACCGAAGAGCGAGACGCGGTAGCGCACCTTTTCGCTTAAACGCAGCGACTTCGGCGGATCCGAGAAGGGAGTGCCGGTTTAGCGTTACTGCGCTAGACCGGCGTTGCGATGGTATCAAAGACTTCGAAGTATCTTGGAAAGGTCTTCTGGGTAACTTCGGGATTGGAAATAACGATGCCCTCGGCGCCAAAGGCCAGTAACGAAAAACACATCGCCATGCGGTGGTCACCATAAGTTTTGATGTTGGCGCAGCGGATGTGCTTAGGGGGTGTGATTCGAATGCTGTCGTCCGTCGTGGAGACGCTGGCCCCAACTTTGGTTAACTCGTTGGCCATAGCCGTCATTCGATCGGTTTCTTTGATTCGCCAATTGTAGATGTTGCGGATGGTGCTCGTACCCTCGGCAAACAGGGCCAGGATCGCAACTGTCATGGCAGCGTCGGGAATGTGGTTCAGGTCGGCGTCAATTGCAGCCAGTGCCCCTGTACTTTTAACGGATATCCGGTCGGCTTCGATACTGACCTCCGCTCCCATTTGTTGGAGCACGGCGGCAAAAGCAACATCACCTTGCAACGATTCGTGTCCGACACCGGTGACTGTAATCTCGCCGCGTAGCGCCCCTGCAGCGAGAAAATAACTTGCCGTGCTCGCGTCGCCCTCGACCAGTAAGTCGCCAGGCGTTTGATACTGCTGCCCGCCCGCAATCTGAAATTGCTGGTATCGATCATGGGTTGCTATGACGCCGAACTTCGCCATCATAGCGAGGGTCATATCAATGTAGGGTTTGGAAACCAAATCACCCTCGATGTCGATGGAGCTTGACTCGCTGGCCAATGGCAATGCCATGAGCAACGCTGTGAGATATTGACTGGATAAACTGCCCTTCAATCGCACGGCACCACCGGTGAGATGTCCCCCTCGCAATGTTAACGGCAGGTATCCCTTTCGATCGAGATATTCAACCGGCACCCCTCGCGCAACTAAAGCGTCCGTCAAGTCGCCTATGGGCCGGGCTCGCATATAGTGGTCGCCATCGATTTTAAAGTCGCCCGGGGACAACGCCAGCATAGCAACCAAGGGTCGTACGGCAGTACCAGCGTTACCCAGTTGTAGGTCAAAAGACTTCCCCGAGGTTTGAAAAGGTCCGCCACCGCCGACGACATTGCAACGTTTTGCAATTTCATCAAATTCGCAGTGAATACCCAGTTGCGTTAGCGCGGTCATCATTCTTGCCGTGTCATCGCTGAACAGTAAATTGTTGAGCGAGGTTTCGCCGTGGGCGAGGGCAGCGAGCAGCAGGGCGCGATTACTGAGACTTTTTGAACCCGGGAGATTGACTTCCCCGCTGACTGCTCGAATGGGTGCGAGGGTGAGTGCATTAGTCGTCATTGAGAAGCTCGATCGGGCAAAGTTTAAGGGGATCAACGGTAAACATGGTTAAGAAATCTGTCAACGAAGCAGCCAGGACTTGATGCTGGTGCCGGCCAGGTGTTTCACAGACGATTTCTCCAGAGCGGTTATCAAGGCTAATGATGTCCTCACCTCCATCCTCAAAGGTTGCAATAAACCAGGTCAATCGAGGCGGTGCGACGGATTTCTGGCTGAGATAGTGACCGATAAGATTGCTGATCAGACGCTCAAAGTCATCGGGATTCCAGATTTGGATTAATGAGATGGCTCGGTCTTGAAAAAATCCGGGAATCGCACCTGACCAAAAACTTCCGTAGAAGGTTTTTAAGTCAGGATGAAGAGGAAGCTCAATCGCAGCCTCAAAGTCTTCGAAACTCATGCGGGGGCTTTGCACGATCGGGCGCCAGTAACTGAATTGATCATCCGTCGTGATTTCACAGGGAGATCGCCAGTCGTCGCGCGCAGTTTTGAAAACAGGCTTGGTGTAGCGTTGAAAAAGGGGTTCAACGAGATTCGAAAGTTGTTGTGGGATCAAGGCAGTAGCCAACTGGGGAAAGTCAGGAGTATATCAAGCGCTCACCACTTTTTGGGTCAAGTGACCAGCAAACGCGAGCAAGGACTCAAAATTGAGGTTTAAAAACGACCAATATCAGTATGGGGACCAGCAAAACCAACGCGGCTTCGTTATAAAGCCTGAAAAACAGCGAAGTTCGAATAACTCGATTGTTCTGCAACTGTTTGACGTAGCGAAAAGACTGCCATTGATACAACGCCAATCCGATGACGAAGAGTAACTTGAGATGCAACCAAGTCCCTGTTGTCCCGTAGTACAACCAGAGAATCATCCCAGGAACGACGGCAAGGACCATCATCAGGGTGGAGAAACGCAACAGTTTGCTGGCCATAATAACCAATCGACGGGTATCTTCCTGAGCAGTCATTCCCTCAACGGCATGGACTAAGATCCGAGGCAAATAAAATACGCCGGCCATCCATGCGATCACGAATAATAAGTGCAGCACTTTAATCCACAGCATGCAGAATCTCCTTACACCAGGCCAAGGGCACCACCATCGATGCCAATATTCTGGGCATTGATAAAACCCGCTCGAGCGGACGCGAGGAATACAACCAGATCTGCAACCTCAGCTCGAGTCGCCATTCTACCTAAAGGGTTGTCGAAATAGTGCTGGGTGATGGAGGCTTCTGCTTCGGCAAAGGTGTTACCCCAACCTTTTTTTGTGGCAATGCTAAGAAAGTTGGCTTCAACTTCTGGGGTGCGTATCAGACCAGGAGAAACCAGATTGACGGTAACCTTGCTGCCGGACAAGGCTTTTGCCAGACTGACCGTTAGGTTGGCCAGCGCTCCCTTGGCGGCATAGTAGTGCGGCATTTGGGGATTGGGCCGGGTCGAGCCGACGGTGCCTAGATTGATGATTCGGCCCTGAGTTGACTGCTTCAGCAGCGGTAACAAGCCTTGGCTGATGCGGCTCGCGGAGAGCACATTGTGCTCGTAGGCGTCCCGCCAGTCCTTTGAGGATGACGACAGCCAATCTCCGCGGCTGGCAATACCATAATTGTTCACCAGCACATCAAGGTCTTGATGCTGTTCATTAATTTGTTGAATGACAGATTGACATCCCGCATCGGTCCATAATTCACCCACCACCCGATCGGTAAACGAAGCGCCAAAGTTTGCTAGTGAGGCTTGATCGTGACCGTGTACAATCACGGTCGCCCCTGCAGCTTGGAAATGCTCGGCAATGGTCAGTCCCGTGCCCCGTTGGCTGCCGGTAACAAGTACTTTACGTCCAGATAATGCTAGGTCCATCACAATACGGGTCTCTAAAATAATCAGTGTAACGGAAATTAACGATGGATTTGGCGGCGATCATTATTTTTCTCTCAATTGTGGCGTTTGCTGCCGTAACGCAAACGGTCACGGGTTTCGCCATGGGCTTAATTATCGTGGCGCTTTCAACTGCCCTCGGCATTATGACGATTCTTGAGGTCACGGCGATCATATCCATTATCTCGCTGGTCAACATTGTATTGGTTTTGCGGGGGTCTGTTGCTCGAATCAACAAGTCGCTGTTGGGGCTCATCGCGCTCGGCTTGGTGCCTGGTCTGATGCTTGGCTTTATCTGGCTTGATGAATTCGCGGGGGTTTGGCAAGCCGGCTTAAAAATGCTTTTAGGCATCATGGTGATGACCGCAGGGCTCTCGATGATGCTGCGTCCCGCTGCCTGGCCGCGGCCGAGTGGCGGGGCGGTAACGGTTGCAACGGGCTTTTTAGGTGGGGTCTTTGGCGGTTTGTATAGCGCGGCTGGCGCACCGATTGCCTATTTGACCTATCGTCAACCCCTAGAGATTCAAGTCATCCGCTCGACCTTGCTGGCGGTATTTTTCCTGTCGACCAGTTTACGAGCAGGGATTGGTACGGTTTACGGGCACTTTACCGAAACGGTATTGCTGCAAACGGTGTTGGCATTACCGCTGGTGATGGCAATCAGTATTGCCTTAAAGCCGGCGTTGCAAAGATTACCGGAGGCTTGGGTGAGGCGTTGGGTGTTTTTGGTGCTCCAGACGGTTGGCCTTTGGCTGATCATTCAACCTCTGTTATAGCAGGTGGTTAGCCGCGGCTATGGGTGCCATACGCTGCATGATTTGAACGCTCAGTCGTCGCTTGAATTTGACCCCCGCTTCAAGAAGGGTTCCCGCGGAATTAAAGCCCATCCGCTCGTGCAGTTTTAGACTGGCTCGGTTGGGTAGCGTAATCATCGCGATGGCCGAATGGACAGGACTGGTATCCAAAGCATCAAACAATCGTTGGTAGAGCAAGGGTCCAAGTCCCCTTCCTAAAACAGAAGGTACCAAATAAATACTGGTCTCCACGGTGTCCTCGTAGCCTGCTTTGGCCCTGAAAGGTTGACTACAAGCGAAACCTAACAGTTGCTTGGGCTCACGCAGCACCCACAGTTGATGGGGAGAATCGTTTTCAAACTGTTCAAACCAGGGGCGACGATCTGCAAGGGAATGAGGGGTCAGATCGAATGTTGCAACCGAATTTAGAATATAATGGTTGTAAAGCGCATTGATTTCATCGAGGTCTGCCTCGTCTCCGATTTTGAGAAAGGGTTTCACGATGCAAAGGGTCCTTATGAAAAGCGCAATTATGAAAAGCGC
>NZGC01000055.1 GCA_002689445.1 Gammaproteobacteria bacterium | reverse complement strand
CGTTGAAATAGGAGGCAACGGTACGCAACAAGTTGCCATCTGCAGATCGAATCACCTTGTCAGGAATACCTTCACCCACTGAGTAAACCACCCCACCGATCACACCACACAGCGGACCCGCATCAGCATCACTGTTGAGACCATTCGGGCATCTCAGCGCATTATCTCGATTGATTAACGCCTGATGACCTTCTCGAGAGATCAGGTTGGTATACTCATAGCTGTAAAAATCAGCGTCAATGGACAAGCCTTCCAACGCATTCGACGGCGTCCATGACATACCAATGTTGAACACGTCTGCCTCTTCGGGCTCAAGTCCCTCGAAACCTTCTGTCAGACTCGGACGGAAAGCCAAGCCACCCGTACCAGAGAAAGCATCTGTTGAGTTCAACAAGGTTGTGCTTCGACCACCCAATTGCAGCAAAGAACCCACTCGGAAGGACGTACCCACCGAGGCTCTCAAGGTCAAGTCATCGGTTGCCATGAATATCAAGGTCGCCTTGGGATCAAAAGAGCTTTTGCCCAGCTCATCAAAGTCCTCATATCGACCCGCGAAGGTGATTTCCAACTTTTCGCTCACAGGAACAAAGACCTCAGCAAACACTGAAGAAGCAGACAACTCGTTGCTCCAATCCTGGGCACCGTAAATGAACTTAAAGTTGTTATTGTTGGAGTTGGTATCTAAATCCGTTGACGTCTCATCGCGACGAATCTGAACACCCACCGCAAGACCGATCATGTCATCGCCTAGCGGCATCAAATCACCCGCGAGCACTGCATCAAATACACCTTGCGACGATATCGCTTGGCTGGCGATTTCACCTTGGATCCAGCCATAAAGGTCGTCAGGATTCTGATACAGTCTTGCTGCTTCAGCTACCGTCAAATCAGGATTTGCAGCCCACGCCGACGTGTCCGATGTGTTCCATCGAGCACCGGTTACCGGGTCATAATTACTGGTTTGAAAGGGGTTGTAGTAGTAGCAGTTACCGGTTCCCAGGTTACCAGAACCGGCTGTGCCTGTTAGCGAGTCACAGTTTGGCCCCCCAAGCCCAACGTAAGCTGCGTTGGTGTTGTCGGTGAGCGAATCAGATGGATTGACTGCATTGTATCGACGCTCAGAGTAAGTCCCAGAAACATCCAATGTCCAATCGTTACCACCCAATTCTAAGTCGATAGTGGTACCCAGATTCAATCGTAAATTGGTCCGGGTGTAGCTGTCTCTTGTATCAACTGGACGTTCTTGGAAATCCGATTGATACGTTCCGCCTACCAATCGCTGAAGCGCTAAGTAAGGTACCGGCGCAATCCCACGTCTGGCGGCATCAAGCTGCAATCCGGGGTGCGTCGGTCCAATGATCGCAAATGAGACATCGGGGTACAAAGAGTTGCCTCGACTGGTTGTATTGCTCGCGAAGCTGAACGAACCATACACTTCCATATTGTCTGACAATTCAAATGAACCATCTACGTGAGCTTTCTTTTGAGTGCCTTCCATTACTAGATTGAAGAAACTCGAAAAATCATAGATACAGAGCCCACTCGCAGTAGAACCGAGCGTACCTGCTGGGCCATCTGCTGCCGCAACCAGATCACAATCGGGGTCTGCGCCCGGACCGAAGCTCGCGGATCCCTCGGGAGAGAAAAAACTTGGCGTTGGCGTAATTCCGCCTAAGGCAACGTATCGACCTGGCTGACCAAACGTTGACAAACCTGAGCGGCCGTAATCATCGTAACGGTCACCGATTTGAAGACCGCCTCGATCCAAATAACTCGCCGACATGGTTAAGTGACCGCGATCAGAAGATACACCTAGGATAGCGCTAATCAGATTATCCTGCTGCTGGCCTGTCTGCGAGTCCTCAGCATAGTCGTACTGTAGCTCAAAGCCTTCGAAGTTGCGGCGGGTGATAAAGTTAACAACGCCCGCAATCGCATCAGAACCATATAGCGCGCTTGACCCATCTTTTACGACTTCTACTCGCTCTAGGGCAATATTGGGAATCAGCCCCTCGAGGTCAACATAGCCGGAGCCGATATTATCACTGCTGGTGGCGACGTTACGCTTGCCGTTGACTAACACGAGCGTCGCACCACTCCCTAAGTTACGCAAGTTGACGTTGGCGTTACCCGTCGAGTTATCACCACCGGCAAACGCCGTTGCTGATCCACCAATCGATCCTGAGTTAAAGGTCATGTTTGATACGACGTCTTTCATATCGGTTGATGCCATGAGATCCAGATCGACCTTACTCATGATAGTCAACGGCGTCGCACTATTTTCAGTTGATTTCTTGAGGTACGAGCCGGTTACCACGACCTCCTCAATTTGCTCTTCTGCCCAGGCCGGCAACGTCAATCCGCTTAACAGCGTCAACGTCGCTACCGCACCAGACAATCTCTTTGTCGAGATGTTTAGCATGCATTTCCCCTAATTATTTTTAGCCACTTGAATTCCGCTTGCACGGTTTTCCTTCCATCGCTGTACCGCCTCAAAACCCTTGCTGCTTCCCCGCAACACACCCAAATGATCAACCACTCCAACTTATTGTCATTTAAAGATTTTTATGGCGTGCAGTTCACCGACTTGACCTAACCTTAGCTTTGCACCGTGGGAATTGCAACCGAATAAAAGGCCTCTCAAGCCTCAAATTTAACCGTTTAAACAGCGCCATTGCTGCTCCAGTCAACGGCAAGCCAGTGCTCAATTCATCGCTGGGGTCTAGGGGTTAAAACGCTTCGAGACAGAATCATCTCGATCAGCGACGCTGTTCAAATTCGAACGACTGATGCAGTTTTAGCGTCTCAAAGCGCCTATCGCTGCCAGCGTCGCAGCAGCTGGGCAATCGCCTCAGGTGGTTGGCCGCCAAACCGCTGCATGATCCGGCCCTGAGCAGAGGCTCGTCGACCCAGCGCGTCCTCAACCAACAGTGCCGCATAAAAGAAGTCGGTCCGAGTGGGTGCTAATTCTGAAGCAAGCAGCAAAGCGGCCAGCCCAAGATCATACTCTTTGGACCTCACCCAAGCTAACCCTAAACTGTAGTGCAGCATCCCCGAATCCGGTAGTTTTTTGAGGCCTTCTTGCAGCACGGCTCGCGCCCGGGCCTCTTCCATCTTGAGGCGATACAGATCTGCCAAATTTAGGTAACCTCCTTCAAAAAAGGGCTCCTGCCGAATCGCAGCCTTGAGCTCGCGTTCAGCAGCCTCAGTCTCACCTAAAGCAAGTGCACGCTGAGCGCGCAGTAAGCGCCCCTCACCTCGCCAGGCTCCTTGTGCCAAATAGACTCGCTGCGCTTCTAACAACGCTAACTCAGACGTCGGGTTCCTGTTCTTTGCAGAGTTGACCGATCCTCGAGGCATCACCAAATCGAGCGCAGCAATTTGTACTGCGAGACTTTCATCTTGCGTTAAATTAGCGAGCAACGGGGGATCTACGGATAGGGCAAATGTTCGAGCCCACTCAATAGCACTCAATCGAACTAACCCCGCTGGATGACTCAGCGCAACGGGCAAAAATTCACTTGCCCAAGGCACCGCCCCGGCAGGTAGGCTTGCCAATCTTGCTGCTTTGAGAATTGCAGGCAACTGAGGGTCGTTGAGCATAGTCAACACATCGGTTGGTTCTACCCTTGCATCTGCCCATAGCGCTAGCCTTGCAGCATTCACCTTAGAACGCTGACTGATCGCTGGCTCCCCGCCTGCTGCGCTGATAAATGCAGTCCATCGATCCTCGTGACAACTCTGACAAGGATCATCTACCCCTAACCGCTTGGCTTCAGGTGAATGAGGCACGCCAAAACGGTGATCCCGGCGAAAGTCGACCCCCATGTAGGTTTTGCCCGGCATATGACAAGCGACACATGCAGCACCTGCGGTGCCCTTTAGATGCCTATGATGCTCCTCGACATCGTAAACTTTTGGCGCATGACATGTCGCACAGATCTCGTTGCCCAACCGCTTAAGTTCTGTGGTGTGCGGATCATGACAATCAATACACTGCACCCCAGCTGCATACATTTTGCTCTGCAAAAAAGATCCATAAACATAAACTTCTCCGTCAATTTGACCGTCCGGTTGGTAATGCGGGGGCAGCACAGGCTCTGGTCTGAAGTGGTCCAAGAAGACGCTTTCCGCCCGAAAGCCGTCTGTGAGCGACGTTCGTAAACTGTGACAGGCAAAACAGGTATCCATCGAGACCGAGGCTCGAGACGGCCCTTGCCAATGAGCGATGGCCGCACCGGCAGGCCTCACCCAACCGCCGGTAACTTGAGCCTTCTCCCCTACCTCGGCGTTGCTGGCTACACCATGATCTTCAGCGATGACATGGCAAGACAGGCAGTCGACATTGATCGCATCGAAACGACTTTGAAACTGATCGCTCTCAACGTCATAGCCGCGTTCAAATCCTCGAGAATGACAATCCGCGCACATCCCATTCCAATTTTGTAGGGGTTGTCGCCAGTCAATGCGAGACCATCGCTCGTCCGACTCAAACGCCTCGAGATGAATCCAGCGCTGCCCGCCCTCTGACTTCGACCGGGTATCAAAAGCAAAAGGCGCCACTTGTAACCGATCGGACCCGAGAGGGATCAGAAACTGCTGGAGTGGATCATGGCCGAAGGTATAGCGGACCACATAAGACTGAAATTCGTTTTCTTGGACTTTGGTGTCCCGTAATTTAATGACAAATCGCGTTTCACCCACGCCGTCGGGATTTCCCAGAAAACCTCCGGTCTCTTTTAGCACTCCCGGGTCACGAGGCTCTTGATCAAACTGCGCTTCTAAGCCATCGAAACTTGCCGTTTCGCCGGTAAACGGTGCTTTGATAGCGCTGCGTTTGGGAAGGCGCATCGACCAAGCGTGATCAGAGCCTCCCCATTCGGTCACCACATCGGCATGACAACCTTGGCAAACTAACGCATCACCTTGTGCATCAACGACTAAACACATTGCGCTGAGCAAGCTTTTGCAGCCCCATTGTTGCATCCATCGAGTTAGATGTTTGTACCCGATCACCTACGTATCCTTTCAGTCTCACACCCTAGCCGGGCTACCATCGCACTCTGGATCGGGGCTTACAATAGCTCGACTACACCGCATGCTTGTACCTACCATGATAACGCCAATTTCTCGAGAGATAGGTCGAGATTTGACTATTACAACCTCCGATATAGCCGGTACACTGCTCTATAAACGTCAAATCGGGAGTCAAGTCATGCCGCTACAACTCCGGCAAATTTGTTTGGTCGCAGAAACCCTGCAACCGGTCATCGAGGATCTTACCGAGATTTTTGGCCTACACCCTTGCTATGTCGACCCTAACGTTGCGGCGTTTGGTCTCGAGAACACCCTCATGCCGGTGGGAAGAAATTTCCTTGAAGTGGTCGCGCCCGTACAATCGAACACGGCTGCTGGTCGATACC
The DNA here is from genome assembly GCA_002689445.1 of Gammaproteobacteria bacterium. Classification (GTDB taxonomy): domain Bacteria; phylum Pseudomonadota; class Gammaproteobacteria; order Pseudomonadales; family Azotimanducaceae; genus UBA9926. The sequence continues at coordinate 3,599 of NZGC01000055.1, read as the reverse complement.
TTGAACGACGCAACGGCGATGGCGGCTATATGGTAATCACCCAAGCTGACAGCAAAGCAACCCAACTGGCCGCACGCAAGCGTGCTCAGGACCTCGGGGTTCGTATTGCCCACGAAGTGACCAGAGAGGATTGGCATCTTCTTCAACTCCATCCCGGTGACCTTGAGGCTGCTTTCTTGGAAATTGAAACGGACAACGATAACGATTTCACTGGTCGATGGATGCCGGTTGGCGGACGGGGCTGGGAGGACAAAGTTGATCAAACCAGAACACTGGATTTCGTTGGCGTAGCATTACAGTGCACAGACCCTAAAGCGTTGGCGAGCAAATGGGCCGGAATCATGGGTGTCACCCCGAACCAGGAGGGCGACGACTACCTTGTTCCCCTGAACAACGCCGACCTTAGGTTTACCGGCCTAAAAGATGAGCGTGGGCCCGGGTTGTCGGCCATCACGCTGGCGGTTGTCGATCCTGACGCGATCCTGAGCGCGGCCGAGCAACGCGGTTATCTCGGAACCGCACATCACATCGACATTGCAGGAATTCGATGGCATCTCGAGCGGGAATCTTAAGCGCTGCGGGCATCTTGACCAACGCCCCTCGACAGGTTATCCGACGCAGCTAGATCTCGTGCGGCTGAATCAGCTCTAAAAAGCCTGGGGGTTATTCTTCAGCGATCTAACTTCGACCCAGATTACCCAATCAACGGTCGTTCACCCTAAACTTATCTACTCGACGGGGTTCTCCGGCTGATTGAGATACTCGCTCAAGCCATAGCCAATACGATCGCCGTCTAAAGTGTAACGCGTCATGCCCTCACCGACATGGGTATTTTGACCACCTCGACGGTTACGCAAAGGAATGTATCCCATGACTTCACCCGTGATGTGCCGTATCTCACCATTTTCAAGTTGACAGTCCACCGCCAATTGTCGATGAAATTGGGTGTCTGGCCGGTACTCCGTGGTGATGACCGCTTGATCTATCTTGACCAGCTTGTCCCCTTCCTGAAATAACCCGCGGCCAATTCCATCGCCGCCCGTGGTGACAATCATCCCCAAGTCATCGCCGAAATTGCCCGTTAACCAGCGATAAGACGGGGTTGCCTGCCAGAACCGAGGCCCCCAGGAGTGGTCCCGCAAGCCCCAACCCGCAAATACAAGGGGCGCATCATCCCCTAAGGTTATGCTACCTGCGACTCGCATGTGCTGTTCTGTGTGGGACCGAGCGAATTCATTACCATCACCCGGTTCGCCCACGTGACCATAAAGCGGTCCTACCGCGGTATGCTCCAAATCAATCACTAGCCGTTGTTTGGGATTGGCCTTAAACGCTTTACCCGGATCCTGCATGTCGAGCGGATCTGCCATATACAGCGCAGTTCCTTCGTACCGAGTGCACACCAGCTCGGCGGGTTTGATGATCTCGATCTTGAGTCCGCCCGCATCCCAAGCCTCGTTATGATGAATTTCAGGCTTCTTATAATTGAAATATGCCGAGCCATCGGGATTCCAGACAATCACTGTCACCTCTGCATAGCCTTCATTGGCTCGATTACCCATTCGAACAAAGCCACCTCGATTCTGAGTCGGATCAAAAAAATTAAAATACACCGACTCATTAAAGTTGGACTCTGGACCCAACTCGTGGGTGTAATCATCTTCGGGCTTAATATTCCCGATAATCGTCGGGGCCATGGATCCTCCTTTAACTCAACTACATCAACATCATTCGGTTACAGCGTTCGGGTACATCTTTCAAGTAGATCGTTCGATCAAGCATTGACTTGGCTGCTCGTGATTGCGTCATCGACGCACCCCTGTTCCCACTACAAACTCGCGAGTATCCGGCTGGCAAAACCATTACGTAGCAGATGCTTATTGCCGGCGTAACCTTGCCCAGGATAGGCAGCAAGATTGGCGGCGACCTCCTGCGCGTACTCGACGAGGTTGCCCTCTTCAACAATTTCATCCAAGAATCCGCACGCTAAAGCAGCAGACGGCGCCATGAGCTCGGCTTTCAAGACAACTCTGTCTAACCGGTCCCTCGGCACCCGATACTCAATCAATTCAGAGGCAAACGTAGGCAAGGTCATGCCTAGCACCGATTCGTTGGCACCAATTTTATACGGCCCATCGATGCCGATGCGAATATCGCAGGCCAAAAGCATGAACGCCCCAGCTGCGATGGCATGCCCTGTACACCCAGCAACCACAGGCATCGGGAGGGTAAAAATTCGATGCATCAAACGCCCACCACGATTCACCAAGGCAGCGGACGCTTCAGGACCTTTCTTAAACTCCTCTAGGTCAAAGCCGGCAGAAAACTTACCCCGCATCCCCAACAGCACAATCGCCTGTGCTTCAGCCTGGGCGCGATCTAACCCTTCGTTCAACGCATCGATTAAGGCATGTGACACCACATTCGCCTTGCCGTCATCAAACTGTAAACAGGCAACCGATTGCGTCAGTTCGTAGTCTAAAAGGGCCATCGAATCTTTCCTTAACTCACCATTTCGCCGTTTCTCGATTACATATCAGTTCTGACTCGGGGTCAAACCAAGTCCTATCGAAGGGGATCGCAAAGGCTTACCCTCCGCCACCATTCTCAAACGACCCTAAAACAACCCTGGCCGTAACCTTCTTCGGGTACCGATCGGAGCCTTTCGGTGGAAGAGCCCAACATCCCGCTCGAGCGTTCAGCGACGATTTCTCTCCTGCTCCCGAGTCTCTCAACGATTACAGGAGGGGCAGCTCCCCGCCATCCCGTTGACGGAACCGAAATCTCGATCTCCGAGGACACAATGTCTTTTCGAACCGTTGCCGGTATTCAAGTCTGCGTCAAGATTCTGCCGCAACCGTTTTGATCTCACTTTGCCACGAGTGTGGAGTGACTTGCTGTAGACATTGCGCTTGAGACTGGGTGCGCTGACCCCTTAAATACGTCATCATTCGCTGAGCTTATCTTTGTCCCATTGGCTCTGGTATTTTACGGGGAACCCATCGACAATACTGTCAGCCGAGGATCCATTCCGGTTGCGGCGTGCCGCGGCGGAACGAACAACATAAAGGCGACACAAGTTAGCGACGCTAACCCGAACGACCTCAACAATCCGAAGCTTGATTGAACAGAAATTGAGGCGCTGACCTACCGTCGGCGTCTATTGCACACCCTCGGGGAAACCGATCACGACAATAAGGAGCATTGCGATGTCAGGTGCAGAAAGAAAAGATACTCCAGAGCAGGCAGCCTTCCGAAGCCAGTGTCAGGCTTGGTTAGCAGATAATCACCCAGGCCGGCCACCTGTCCCCATTCCTCAGGGTGCGCTGGAACTGAGTGATCCCGCCGCAATGACCTGGCTTCAGCAATGGCAACAATCAGCATTTGATGCGGGCATGATCGGCTGCGACTACCCTAAAGAAGTGGGCGGTGGCGGCTTGGAGAATTGCCAAGCTATCGCCAATCAAGAAATGCAAAAAGCAAAAACGCCTTACCTACCCAACATCATTGGGATGGGCATGGCAGCCCCGACGATATTTTTTCACGCCCAGGATGACGTCAAGGTTGAGTTGTTACCTAAACTGCTTTCTGGCGAGCAT
>NZGC01000054.1 GCA_002689445.1 Gammaproteobacteria bacterium | reverse complement strand
TAAAATTGCCTCGTTAGCACCAGAGGAGCGCGAGCAAATGCGGGAATCCCGGCGTGAGCGCCTGGCGGCGATGTCACCAGAGGAACGCGAGCAAATGCGGGAATCCCGGCGCGAGCGCCTAGGGGCGCTGTCACCAGAGGAACGTGAGCAAATGCGGGAATCCCGGCGTGACCGCCTGGCGGCGATGTCACCAGAGGAACGTGAGCAAATGCGCGAATCTTGGCGTGAACGGCTGGCGGCAATGTCACCAGAGGAGCGTCGGCGAGCAAAGGAGGCTAGGCAGAGCAGACCCGCAGGGATGGCGCCAAAACACCCTGAGCGAGTGAGGTAGGGCTTACAGCGACCCTTCGATGGGGCGAAGCGGTGGAAAATGAGTGAGTGCTGAATAGCCTTGGGATAACCAACTTCGGTCGCATTTTCCGTCGGTCTTTCGATGAGGTAACCCAGGCGATCGCGACTTACGGTAGGGTTCCGGTGATGGTGGCCGTGGGTATCAGCAAATGTCCGACTTTAAAAACGGTTTCTTAGCGGTCGCGAACCCGGTAGGTCGAGCTTGACGCTTTACATCAATGCGAGGATGAACCGAGAATATTTGTTCAAAGCCGGGGTCCGCCCAGTTGGGTGCGAGACAAGGCTAAAAGAGCCCATCCGAAACCGCGTACGATTCGAACTTACAACGGAAATCCCGCTGATCAACGAAGCCGCCATGAAGGGTGCTTCGGTCGATGTTGAAGTATCGCATAACTTTGTGGGTTACTTGATAAAAAGACACTTGGTAACCTGACCCGTTGATTTTGATTTTTGCCGGCAGACTCTCGCCGCGCTCGAGTCCGCACAGCGTTTGCATTTCGAAATCAGCCAATTGTTCTGTGCCGAGGAGCGTATCCGTATCGTCAAAGTGGATTGCAATTTGGCGGCTAAAAGCGGCGTCCTCGCAAAAAGCAGCCGTCCGTTCCATCTGCTCCGCTTGCTTGGTTTTCCCATAAGCGCGATTACGTGCGGCTTGCTCAGACCAATAGCGGGCAGCGGCCTTGCCGGTCTCCGCTTCGCAAATTAGACGTTTCGGAGCAGCCTCAGCCGTAACCGTCAAAAGCACGCTGTAAGCGAAGAGAAGGAATGCACAAACTGATCGAGATTGGGGTAGAAAACTCATGGCTACAGTATTGCGATTTACATTGAGCGAATCAAACCCTCCTGCTGGGCCGCAATCGGTCTATTGAGTTTTTTGCGGTCGCCAGCGAATTCGCCCTTGATGATTGACCACCCCTCGGCAGTGCGGGATTTCCAGTGGCACCGAGGGAGGATTAGGCTAACGTGTCCGCGGCATTGGTCGGGATTTCAGAGCGCCGGTCTCGAGGTAATTGTTGGTTTCAACACATGCATGCGCAACCATTGATCTTGCTCCCAAAGCATATGTAGAACGCTTTCTTTCGCTCGATAGCCATGACTTTCTTTAGGCAGCATAACCAGTCGTGCCGGTCCTCCCAAACCTTTCAATGCATTAAAATATCGTTCACTTTGCATCGGATAGGTACCAGAATTATTGTCTGCCTCGCCGTGAATTAGCAGTAGAGGAGTTCGCATTTTGTCCGCGTGCATAAAAGGTGAGAGGTTGTTATAGACCTCGGGTGCTTCCCAATAGCTGCGTTCCTCGCGTTGAAAGCCAAAAGGTGTGAGTGTGCGGTTATAGGCACCGCTCCGGGCAATACCCGCTGCAAAAAGGTCCGTGTGACTCAGTAAATTGGCGACCATAAAGGCGCCGTACGAGTGACCACCCACGGCCACGCGAGTCGGATCGATAACGCCCATGCCATCGAGGTGATCGATAGCCGCTTTGGCATTAGCCACAAGCTGGGTGCGAAACGAGTCGTTAGGCTCTGAGTCCCCAGCACCGATGATGGGGAAGGCCGCGTCATCGAGTACCGCAAAGCCTTGGGTCACCCAAAATATAGGGCTGCCATAGTACGGATAGGTAAATTCATTGGCATTCGCGGTGGTTTGCCCTGCGCTGTTAGCATCTTTGTACTCAACCGGATAGGCCCACAGCAGAAGGGGTAACCGTTCATCCGATGCAGGATCATATTGCGCCGGAAGGTAAAGGGTGCCCGAAAGCGGTAAATCATCTGCACGGCTGTAGTTGAGAATACGTTTACTGACATCGTTGAGTGCTGCGAAGGGATTATCGAAATCGGTGATTTGGGTCAGTGAATTATCCTGAAGGTCTCGAATAAAGTAATTCGGATACGCGCTAGGGGATTCTATACGAACCAATATGCGCCGCCCGGTTTGATCGATCGGCGCTAGAAACCGCTCAACTTGATCGGTATATCGCGAGCGATAAATGTCCTGCGTGGTGCCGGAGTCGAGATCAATGGTTGAGACGAAGGGAAACTGCCCAAGTTCGGTATAGCCCTCACCGAACAGCAAAGCGGCTCCTTCGGCCAATGCAAGGACCGATTGATGTCGTTCATCCCTCACTTTGACCCAAGTGCCGGGGTCCTGGTATCGATCCTGGTAATTTCTGTCAAATAAGATGGCAGGTTCAAGCGAGGGATCGGAGGGGGCAAATCGGTAGCTTTTTGTATTTCGAGTGTTAAACCAATAGTCCTCAGCGATAGCGATGTCATTATTGCCCCAATGAATGCCTCGCATTCGGTTTTGGGTGGCAATCAATTGCCGGGCGCCGTCGGTAAAGGGCGCAGAAAGCTCGAAAAGTGCATCTCGGTACGGCACATCGATCGCTGGATCACCTTTGTCGAGCGCTTGTATCCAAGTGACTGAGGCAGGGGCATCAGCGCGCCATTGGAATTGGCGCTTTTCTTGGGTGGTGGCCATAAAACCTTTGGGTCGTACTTCCTCAACGGGTCGATCGATGAGTTGAGTGACAATGCCGCCGGCGGCGTTCCGAATCTCTGTTTCAGCGGCAAATCGGTAATAGGGCACAAGGTAGGAGAAGGGGCGTTTGACTTTTGAGATTAGAAGATACACGCCGTTAGGTGAAAATTGCATCGATTGGTAGAGCGCCGCGGGCAAGAAATCGAATTGGGTGCCGTTCGTCATGACGCGGCTGATAGTCGACGTGGCAAGCAGCTCAAAATTAAACGCATCTATCGGCGTTTTCAGCAGATCTTGATAGGTGCGATTTTGCGCTTTGGCACCAAAACTGTCGGACACGGTCGGTCCAGTTGGCACAGCCTGGGTAGTGTCGATCAGTTTTGCACGGGCCTTAGGCAGTCGTTTGACCAATAGCGATTGGCTGTCGGCGGCCCAAACGAAGGGTCGACCCAAAACCGCATTAAGATCAGACTCGGGAACAAGACTCCGAGCCTCAGCGGTGGCGATATCAATCATCCACAGCGCTACCCCTTGTGCATTGGTGTGCGTGAAAGCCACTTTCGTCTCATCAGGCGACCAAGTAACGTAGGCAATTTTGGGGGTTACAGGTAATCCTGTAACCGGCACAGTCGCGGGGGCATTGCTACTGTTGTTCGCCTTGGAGTTCCCGTAAGAAGCGTTCAGGTATCGCAGTTGGATATTGTGAAAGTAGCGCACCCGGCTGCCAATCGACTTTTGGGGATTTACTCTGACGCCAGCCAGCCGCAGCTCTGGCTCGGATAAGTCTTGAATGCTGGGGTAACGGTGCTGGGATAGGAGCAACAACACCTTGCCGTTGCTATCAGCAAGCACCCGAGGCGCGAGCTCTGCCGTCGCCAATGCTTCAAGCTGGGTGGAAGGCCGCTGATACGCTAGGCTGGCGTCGGTTGATTGAGGGTAGAGTGCGAGGATGCTTGTTAGTCCCAGAGCCAGGACGATCCAATTGGTCATGTTGCTTTAGTTCCAGTACGAAAAAGGTAGTGTATCAATTTAGGGGTTGATTGGTGAATGAAGGGTTAAATCAGGCATCGGCTTTTTCAGGGAAGACCGTAAGCTTAGGCCGCTCAATGCGACTTACAGGCAATCGAGCAAAGCCGACTGTAAAGTTTTACCTCTTTCGTTAACCACGTCGAGCAGATGCAAGGAAGTGGGAACAAACGCAAAGCTTAACTTTTTGCTGGGGTGCCATTGAAAGATCGAGCCACCCAGTCCCATCCAACCAAAAAATCCTTGTCGGCCATGATGCAGGGATCGACTGGTCGCGTTGGCGCCGGGGGGTAATGGTTTGAATTTGCAGATACCGCCCTCGGTAAAGGCAGTGATGACCCCCATCTCTCGATCAATAGGGTTATCGTGTAAGGCAGTCCAGGCCTCGGGTGTCAATAATTGATGGCCAAACCCCGACCCTCCCAAAGCAATGATCGCGCCCAGCTTGGCAAGACCCCGAGCCGAGGCGTGAGCGTTGGCTGAAGCGGTCTCGCCTTGAATGATGTTTCTATCGTTGAAGCTGTTGATGGTTGACATGCCCTTAAACGGTGGTGGAACTTTTTGGCCACGGGTTTGCCAAGCGCGATACGCAAAAGTGATGATGCGCGCCAGCAATTCGAAAAGGTGATTGTGGGTCTGTCGACTGGCTTTCAAAGGCCATGCGCTGAATCGCAGATGCCGAATAATGGGCAGGAGCTTTAACCGAGCAATGCGGCCCAAGTCTTTGTCATCGACACCAATGAAGATGTCAGTGTCCAGTAAGGGATCGATAAAGTCTGCATAAAACTCTCCCAAGGTGCGTTCATGGGCATCGACTCGCCGAAAAATTTCATTGACAATCCAACCTCGGGTCAAGGGGTGATATTCTCGTCGATCGTCCATGTTAGGTGACCGATACTTTGGGGATTGTTGGGCGATCAGTGCACCCACCCGATTGTCTTTGATGGATTCTCGGTGGAGATCGAACGGCTCAATGGATTGATCTAAATGGGGCAGACCTGCCTCATGACGCATGACGTCAGCAACAGTTTGATCACCCTTTCCGTGACTGCCATACTCTGGCCAATACTCAGTGACTTTGGCATTGAAATCGAGACGACCTTCGGAGACCAGCCAGGCCATGGCGATCGACTCGAGACTTTTTCCGCTACTGAAGATGTTCGTCAACGTATCTCCGTCGTATCGAGGGTCGTCACTTGGGCCACACCAAAGGTCAACCACTTTTCGATCCTCGTGATAGACGCAAAGCTGCGCGCGATCCTCGGCAAACTGACGCATTTGACGAGTGAAAAGTGTTTTGATGCTTTCAAAGCCAGGCTCAACGTTGCCAGAGACTTGCATAGACTCCATATCGACTCCCCCCCAAGGAATAGTTGCCCAGTAGTACAGTAATTTTCGATGAAACGCGACCCCAGAAATATTTATTCAGGCGTTGAGTGGGTTAGGCGTCGATGTCCCGGTGATGGGCTTTAGGGCAATGAACGGGATTCGCCTTGCTGAGAGGGAGAGCCCTTTCAATCGACGCTGTCAGCCAGATTCAAGAACCTTGCAGCGTTAGCAAACGGGTTTGCGGTTAAAAAGACACAGGTGCATGGCCGATACGCTTCAAGGGGTTCTTTCCTTCAAGGGCTGCGATTGCTAATGTGCTCGCATCGTCGCGATCAGCCTGCCAAGAAGCCAGCGAACCCGATGGCAGGGTTTCCTTTGATCATCCATTGTGAGGGAATGCGGTTGAACGCGATTGAATGAGCAAGGAACAGGGCAATGCGAGTATCAAGAATGTCAGCACCCCTCGGGGCTTACGTTGATGGGGTCGAGCTGCAGTCAGTCAGTCATGCCGAGGTTGAAGCGCTGAAAGCTTTATTTCTAGACCACCATGTGCTGGTCTTTAGGGGCCAGAGCCTAACGCCAGAGGACCAAATGGCGTTTGCTGAGCATTGGGGGCAGTTAATGCCATTTCCTTATGGCGCGTTGCCGAATTACCCCAATATCGTTCCCCTAAAAAACCGGGGTAAAGCAAAAGATGTCAATCAGCATTGGCATTCGGATATGACTTACAGCCCAACGCCTCCTAAATTGACAATGTTGTATGCATTAGAAGCGCCTGAGTTAGGCGGCGAGACGGCTTTCGCCAACCAGATCTTGGCCTACGAAGCCCTAAGCCCTGGAATGCAGGCTCTAGCCGGGAGGTTGGTAGCTCGACATTCTGCTAAGGATTTGGCGCGGTTATACGGCCAGAATCCAGACGAGGCCTCTGAGGCGTTGCATCCGGTGGTTCGCACTCATGAGGAATCGGGGTCGAAAGCGCTGTATGTGTGCGCAGCCTTTACTCGGAATTTTGTTGACTGGCATCGGAATGACAGTAAAGCGCTACTGGATTTTTTGTTCGAACACTCGGTTCGACCCGAATTTCAAGCCAGGCATCGATGGCAAGCCGGTGACCTAGTGATGTGGGACAATCGTTGCCTGCTTCACTATGCTGTTCACGATCACGGGGATGATCCTAGGTTGCTACACCGACTCCAGGTTGAAGGTGTCGTACCACAATGATTATTGAGCGATGAAAGCTGTTAATTCAACCGTCGACTCGATTGATGAGATGGCCGGTTAGCGGAGCAGAGCTAGGGATGCTCCTTAATCGGGAGCGTCTTCCAGAATGGTCTCAAAATTGACGTGGTCCAGTTTCTTAAATGTCTTGTCTACCCAATCTTGGATTAAGGCGGGCCCTCGCGCATGACCAATATCCAATTGCTCTTGAAACATCACCGGCGCAACTCGGTGCAGCATGGACAGCATGCCCATGTCATATTGCCACTTTAATCTAGGATGGGAGACGTTGACCCCGCGCTGAGCTAGCGCGTGTTGATAATGGGTTAACAGATCTTCAATGTCAGATTCGCTGGCGCTAAGCGGCAGGGCTGCGCTCAAGAAATAGGCGAGATCCACGCCAGCAGACCCTGTCGTCATGGTTTGCCAGTCCAAAATCAGGATCCGCTGTTGTTCATCGTCGAAACAGAGGTTGTCAAGACGAAAATCCCCATGGAGTAGGGTTCTGCTTGCGCTGCCCTGGGCTTCTGTCAGCGCAATACCATGCGTTTTTAGCCAATCAAGTAAGGCCATTCTGCGCGCCGATAGTTGATGACGAAAAGCGGCTTTATAGCGTTCTACGGACTGCAGGTAACTCAGTTGAGCCAGTTTCGCTGTCATTTCAATGGGCACAATCCAGGATAACTGATCTAGGGTTTCGCTATCCCAAAATTGAGCATGGAGGTCAGCCATGGCCGTCAGCACGCGTCTCACATCTTCCTGAGAGCAACCTTCGTATTGATCGCCCATTCGGTGGTCCCCCAAATTTTCGATCAGTAGCACGTAGCGCCTGGGAAATAAGCCAATCCAAGCGGTCATGGCCAGGGCGACCAACGCCACCAGGGGTAAAGGTAGCCAGTTAATCCAGGTCAGGCGCCTCAGAACCACCTGAGGATCATCAAAGGCGTTGAGTGCGCTGAAGTAGTGTCGGGGGGTATCAACGTTTAGTCGAGATTGGAGGTCTCGATAAAACCGGATTTCCTTCTCATAAACCCCAAGTGATTGTCCGAGTATGCGGTTCTTGAGTGGGGTTGGCATCTTCAGGATAAGCGAGGTCGGTCCATCGGTCTCTGGAGCCGCGTACTCTGGGATTAATCGGGCAACCAAGCCCAAAAAACCGGTCTCTTCGCCGATGATTTGAGCATCGATGCTTATGACTTTATTTGAAGCGATCAGGCCCGAGGACTGCAAAGCACGAGTGAGCCAGTCCGGTGTGATGTCCTCAAGCTTGAAGGGGATATCATCGTCAATCCGCATAGCGCTAACCTCTAGGGGTCAAAAAGACGTTAGCACTGTCGTTGGCGATCAGCAAATCAAGCGTTTACAGACAGCTGTCTTAGGGCAAGTGCTCGCTCAAGGTTTCGATAACGCCACAGCGTTCGGTCTGATAGCCTGGTAGCGTTGCGACGCTATCGCGAAATTGAGGACTGCGAATTTGCACCAGAAATTGTTTGCATGCCACTGATGCGAGGGTCGTACGGTGGCACAAAAGCAGGTAATGCTCGCGAGTGACGGGGATGAAGTCGAGACCGAATTGTCTGGCGGCAGCTTCGACGCCAAATCCGATATCAGCCATGCCTGCTGCAACAAAAGCGGCAACAGCAGTATGGGTAAATTCTTCGTCGAGATAGCCGGACACGTCACTGTTGTCGATTTGTGCGTCATCGAGTAATCGATCGAGCAGGGCGCGGGTTCCTGAATCGGATTGACGGTTAATAAATTTTAACGGCGGACGAGCCAGATCTTGGATATTGGTGATTCGATGAGGGTTTCCGGGTGCGACCATGAGTCCTTGCTGGCGCGTAATGAATCGAATCACGGCGTAATCCTCAGTCTGGAGGTAGTCGGCATAGCGAGCCATAAGGGGGGCAATCCAGATGTCGGCGGGTACATGAATGCCGGCCAGGTCGCAGATGCCACGGCTCAGGGCTGAAATTGCCTCTATCGGTGACCGGTATTGAAGGTCGAGCTGAAAGCCTTCTGTGAAATTGGGGAGTAAGGCTACGGCGTAGCCGTGGCTCGCGTGCAGCCGAAGTAGAGGAGAAACGCTAGCGATCTCTTTGTGAATCTCGATATTCAACTCGGAGGCGAGGTTATCCATTTGCGGGTTCAATCTTGCGGCCAACCGGTGCTCGGCCCACAACAGTTTCTCACCCAGTGTGGAAAGGGTCGCCCCTCGACCTTTTCGTAACCGAGCGACCGGGCGACCAAAGAAAGTTTCAGCCTGCTGCAGCAAGTTCCAGCCATGGCGATAGGATATGGATGCGGCCTCTGCTGCCTTGGAAAGTTTGCCGGTTTGTTGAATGCCGCTCAGCAGTACCAGTAACTGAGGATTCAGTGTATTTCCGTCGGTATCATGGAACGACCAACTGGGTCTTACGAAGATGCGTTGGCTCATGCGGTTAAGTACCTTGGGTTGAGGTTGTGTCAGACCCGCTGTTTAAATAAGAAATAAAGTGCCTATTTAAGATGTCGAATTTGACTGATAAAGTCTATTTTAAGGGATTAAGCTGTCCAATATAAGCATAAAAATGCATATTTGGAAGGATCGCCATAGAACGGGTGTTAAGTTTAGAGGATCTGAGGGCAAGAGGATCGGAGGACTAGAGGATCTTAGGATTAGAGGACCTTAGGATCAGAGAACCTTAGGTTAAGGGGATCTTGTGCTTCCGGGGTCACTGGTCTCCGCAAATCCCCCGAAGGCT
>NZGC01000053.1 GCA_002689445.1 Gammaproteobacteria bacterium | reverse complement strand
GTGCTCTCTGCCCCCGTTGCTGCAACGGGCGACTGGGGTTCAACCTCGGTCCATACGGCAGGGGCTCAAGCCCATCAAAAACCCGATTTCAGCCAGATTTTGGACGTTTCCCAAAAAAAGCAGCGTTTTTTTGAATATCTTATGCCCCATATTCACAAGGCAAATCAGATCGTTTTGCGCGACAGGGCTAACTTACTCTCGATCGAAACACGATTAATCGCTGACCAAGCGCTCACGACTGAAGACCGTGCCACAGTACAACGTTTGAGTGCTCACTATAAACTTAAACGCCTTGCCACAACCGATGATTTAACAACGATTAAGTCGTTGCTGTCTCGAATTGACGTTCTTCCCCTGTCCCTTGTGCTGGCTCAAGCGGCCAACGAAAGTGGTTGGGGGACCTCACGATTTGCCGTTCAAGCCAACAATTATTTCGGCATGTGGTGCTACCAAAAAGGCTGTGGTTTAGCCCCTCGGCAACGAGACCCCGGGCAGAATCATGAGGTGAAAGCCTTCGACACGGTACAAAGCAACATCGAAGCCTATATTCTCAACATCAATACCCACCCCGCCTATCAGCCGCTGCGCACACTCCGGCAAACACTACGTGAGCTAGGGGCGCCATTGCGTGGCGTGCTGTTGGCTGAGGGGTTAATGGCCTACTCAAGCCGCGGCAAAGATTATATTGCAGACATTCAAGCGCTCATTACCGCAAATGATCTTGATCGTCTTCCCATCGAGCTGGTCAGCAATTAATTCGTCGATGACGAGCCTCGATCCAACCGGGCTTGCCTCCCCTCGTTACCACTTGTTCCACCTGCGTCGCCTCGACTCTGAGGGGTCAATGGATGAGGTAAAGACCTGGGCTCACGCGTCGAGCGACCCTAAACAGGGCGGCCACTGTATCGGAATTTTCAGTGGTGTATTGGGGCTAGCCAACACTGATTGCTTTGTGTTGCGATCGACCCCGGTTGACATGACCGAGGGGGCCGAGCCACCTGATGGCTTCGAATTAATTCGACATCATGTATTTCATGCCACGATACGACCTACCGACAGTCGCGCCTTTGATCGCCCAGGAGTTTACGTCTTTCGGTTTTGGTCTTTAGCCGGCGAGAATGTTGACGAGGTGGTCGATCTGTCACGTCATGCTTGGCTCAGTTTTGAGACAGACTTTGCCACAGAGGTCAAAGCCTTGTTTCGACAATCAACGCCTGAATCGACGGAGACAGCGCTGTTAATCACTTGGTATCAAAACTTAACGGTTTGGGAGCAATCTCGAATGCCGTCAGAAGCCGCCAAAGCGCACTTTCAAACCCGGGCTGCCCTGATCGAACGAGCCCTGCCCATTGCGACTCGTTTAGTCATTTAATAGGCCTCTACTCGCACAAATACCGCCAGATCGTCGCGGCGACCAGGGCGTGGTTGATCTCGCCAGACCGCAATCGGTCCTTTAACTCTGAGACTGGCACCAGCACCACCTCGGTTTCCTCTGTGGCCGTATTCTGAATGGCTCTGATGGGGGTAACATTTTCTGCAACAAACGTGTGCAAAAAATTATTGAAGACCGCCGGATTGGGCGCCAAGGTCCCGAGCGATTTGAGGTTGGTAGCCTCGAAACCCGATTCCTCCAAACACTCTCTGGCTGCGGCTATCTCGGGTGCCTCACCGGGATCGACCATGCCACCTGGAATCTCCAGCGAAATTGTTCCACTGCCATGTCGATATTGCCGGACAAATACCACTTCCTGCGCAGCAGTAATCGGCAGCACATTCACCCAGTCAACGCTATCAAACACGTAGAAAGGATGCGTTCGCCCGGTCTTTGGCGATACCGCTGTCACCTCCTCAACCTTCAGAATACGCAAATCAAGCAGAGTTTTAGTGGCCACCTGAGTCCACGCCTTAATGCCGCTCACTAGCTCAACCCTCGAACCGGCACCGATGCACCGTGAATGGCGCTGGAGGCCTCTGATGCCAGAAACCCAATCACCTCGGCCATTTGTTCAGGTCGTACCCACTGCGCAAAGTCAGCATCCGGCATATCGGCGCGATTTCTTGGGGTGTCAATCACTCCGGGCATGACGCAATTGACATTGACCCCATAGCGTTTGACCTCTTCAGCTAAGCTTTCAGTTAACCGTATCGTTGCCGATTTAGACGCTAGATAAGCCCCCATCATTGCCTGACCCTGAGTCGCGGCGACCGCACCTACGTTAATCACTCGACCTCTACCCTGGGCTACCATCGCTGGGACCAAACGCTGGGTCATGTAAACAATCGACTTGGTATTCAAGTTAAACAAGAAATCCCAGGTCGAGTCCTGCGTCTCGAAAACGCTCTCACCCATGTGAAAGCCGCCCGCAATATTACACAGTATCGAAACTTCGCCGTACGCTTCCAACAGCCGATTTGAAAGATCGAGACAAGCTGATCTGTCGGTCAGATCACACACCTCAAGCCGGCAACGTTCACCGGCTTGCGACAGCGCCTCGGTTAATAAATCAGCGGCATAATCCACGGCGATGACGTGGGCTCCACCCGTCAGGAAATGGTCGACGACCGCACGCCCTAACGCACCTGCTGCGCCGGTAACCACCACGGTTTCTTTGTGGTACATGGATGACTCCTAGATCTTGAAATCCCCGATGCTAAAGGCTTTACTCTGGGAAACCAAGTCAGACACATCCACGCTAGGAGCGCCTTTATGATCAAGAAAACGTTTTGTCGTGTTTGCGAACCCAGCTGCGGCCTGATCGCTGAGGTGAATAATGAGCAAGTGTTATCCTTGCGCCCGGACAAAACTCACCCCGTGACCAAAGGTTTTGCCTGTCACAAAGGTCTTGCGGTGCTCGATATCCATCAAGATCCAGATCGCCTTAATTGGCCGATGCAGCGTACTGATGGCAATCTCAAGCGGATCTCCTGGCACCAAGCAACTCGAACCGTCGGGGATCGCATAAGGGCATTGCAAGCTCAGCACGGGGCGCAGTCGATCGCTGTCTATACCGGCAACCCGTTGGCCTTTAACTCAACAGCAGGTCCTGCGATCGGCTCTTTTGTCAGTGCCTTAGGTTGTCGTCGAAATTTTGGATCGGGGACCCAAGATTGTGCCAACAAATTTGCGGCTTCAGAGGCCGTATTCGGCTCCAGCACGATTCATCCGATTCCAGACATCACAAAAACCGATTATTTATTGATCCTTGGTGCCAATCCAAGGGTGTCGCATATGAGTTTTATCTCTATCGCTGATCCCATCGGCGAGCTAAGGGCCGCCAAAAAGCGGGGAGCTCGGCTGGTGTTTGTTGATCCACGGGAGAATGAATCGGTTAAAGGATTAGGTGAATTGGTTCAAGTCAAACCCGACACCGACGTCTATCTCCTTGCTGCAATGATCGAACACTGCTTTCGCCACGATCTCGTAGATCAAGCCAGCTTGGCTTCCAGAGGCGCCAATGTTGAAGCCCTTAAATCCTATGTGGCGGATTATCCCGCTGAAAAAGTCAGTAACGTGATTGGTATTGATGTTAAAGCCATCCAAACCTTAGCCGCTGACTTTGCCACTGCAGACAGCGCAGCGGTGTATATGTCCACTGGCGTCAACATGGGACGTCAGGGCGCGACTGCTTACTGGCTGCTGTATGTCCTCAGCTTTATCACGGGCAATCTTGGTCAACCTGGCGGCAACCGCTACGCCAAGGGTTTCTACCCAGCGGCGAAAGCCGGTGCCACGCGTGGTCAAACACCCAATTATCAAGACACTCCATTTGGTCCCATTAGAACGGTTCGCGGACAATTGCCTGGTAATTTAATGGCTGACATGATCCTGGACGACCCAGAGCCGATTCGAGGATTAATCGTGATCTCCGGGAATCCCCTCTTATCGATGGGCAATAGCAAACGATTGCAAGCAGCCCTTGAACAACTCGAGTTCCTGGTCGTGATCGATATCTACCCCAGTGCGACGAGTGACTACGCAGACATTTTATTACCTGCGACCGACATGCTAGAGCGGGCTGATATCAATCTTGCTGGGCTTGGCCTTCAGCACGAACCCTTTGTGCAATATACCGAGGCCATGGTGCCTCCCGCCTGCGAGCGTAAGCCTGAATGGCAAATTCTGCACGAGCTTGAAGCTGCCTACCACAATGAAACTGAGACAACCTCCGAGCCCCCTGATCCATTCGCGCGACTCGATCATATGTTACGGGCGTCAGATACGAGTATCGACGATTTACAAGCTCAGCCCGACCCGATAAAAGTGTTACCGCAAGCACCGCCTGAAGCTTTTTTCGATTCGGTGATTCAGACCGATACGGCCTTGATCGATTGCTGTCCAGATTCTATGGCTGATGCTAGAGTACGATCGCAAGCCATCTTCAAAGCATTAACCGCAGAGGCCCCAGCCCAGCTCAAACTAATCAGTCGCCGGACTAATTACATGTTGAATAGCTGGTTTCATAATGTCGAAAGTCTCAAGCGACCCAAGCACCGAGACAACCCCTTGTTTATCCATCCCGTTGATGCAGAAGCAAGGCAGCTGACCGATGGCGCGATGGTTGCGGTGTTTAACGCATTTGGCAAGGTCAGTACCCGAATAGCATTCGATACCAGTTTGCGTCCCGGCGTGGTCGCTATGACCCATGGTTGGGGACATCAAAATGCAACTTTGAGTACCGTTGCGGCTTACCCTGGTGTGAATGCTAACGAGCTTCTGCCATCAGGGCCTGACAGTTTCGAACCTTTCAGTAATCAATCATTTATGACAGGAATCCCTATCGACATTCGAGCAGAAGGCTAGTTCAGGACTGTGATTTCGACAGGCATCGGCAGATTAAATCCACCTGGGATACTTGTTATCACCTTTGTTTGTGGTATAAAGCCGCGCTTATGAAACGAATCCTCATGACCCGACTGAGTCCTCAGCTAGACCGCATTGGTGTTTTGCTGTCTGCGACCTGCTTACTGCACTGTCTTGCGCTTCCCGTATTACTCACGATCGCACCCATGACTCAAGTCGGAATGCTGGATGAGCATAGCTTTCATCTGCTACTCCTTTGGTTCATTGTCCCAATCAGCCTCGTCGCACTGACAATAGGTTGTTGGCAGCACAAAGATAAAATGATTTTGGTGTTAGGCGTGGTCGGGTTGGGATTATTGCTAGGCACAGGCTTGTCAGGACACACTTATGTCTCCCCATTCACCGAGCGCCTAATAACCGTCGCCGCTGGCCTTATTCTTGCGACTGCGCATTTACGCAACTTTAAAATCTGCCGCGCAACCGCCTGCGATCATTCATAATTAGAAGGATTGAGGCATCGCATTAAGTGGATCATTAACGATACGGTTGGTCCTCCAATCTGTACGTCTGCATTCAAAAATTGAAAATTGGCCTTGCCATTACCGCGCCCCACTAACCGATAACTTCCCTTGTCTTGCACCGCTCTCAGAGGCACTTCATAAATGGCCGCGACTTCGCTGGGGTCCGCCCTCAGCTTACTTTCGCTGCTCGTCAGAAACACATGGGGCGAAAGGGTAAAACCCGATTGCGTGTAATAGGTGCCCAAACATCCGAGGTGCTCCAGCTGCTTTTCTGAGATCCCAATTTCCTCTTCGGTTTCTCTGAGCGCAGTCGCCAATGATGATTCATCCCCCTCTGCTTTTCTCCCTCCGGGAAAGCAGATCTGACCGCCAAACCGAATAGACGAACTGCGACGAGTCACGATCAAAGATTGTTCACCATTCGATCTCAGGATAATGCTCACGGCCGCTCGTCCCGCCGAGGCTTTCTGTGGGCTCCCAACTTCCGGTTCAAAATGAGGGTTTTCGAGTATCGCCTCTGAGTTCCAGTCAGCAGTACGACGCCGTATGTCTGAAAGGCTGAGGTGCTGTGACTGCCAAGCGAGCACCTCGTCCACTGATTTCGAGTTCGGTATAGCTCGTGAGTTGTCTATCATGATCGCTAGAGGTGGGCCTTCAACGCCCGATAGCCGATAAGATGAATCCCTTGTTCTTCGGCGAAATTGGCCAAATCCCGGGTCTTAAAGGCTTCAAAATCCGCATGCCGAGAAGCATGCGTATCGGCTATCGCAGCCAGTTCTGGCCCGTTGACGGCGGGATGAAACAGCAGATGCGTTAAACCTGGACGAACCGATTTGATCATTTGCCGATAAAATTCATGCTTGTCGGTCAAGGGCACTAACGTCTCGATCAATATTTCGTCAAGCGTTGGTACAGTCTCGGCCTCAACCCGCTCAATCGCCTCCAGAAAGGCCTCACTCATCGCCCCCTCACCGAGGTTAATCAGACGTTCACGCGTAATCCTCGGTAAAAATGCCGGCACCTCAAATTCTTTTGCAAGATTCAAATAACTGGCAAGGAATTTGGGGTGTACCACTGACCCCATGTGGGTATCAATGTGGGTAATGTCGATGCCTGCCGTGAGAGCCGTTTCTATTTGCGCGCGCATCTCTTGCTCTGCAGCCTTTACCGTGACATGCCGGATCGCATCCTCTCGGCTGGCCCATAAGTATCCCTGACCGTCTAGCAAACCAGAGCTCGGGTCTCTCGTGCTCAAAGCGGGCCAGCGGAAGTTGGGATATTCAGCCGTCAAAGTCAGGTGAACGCCAAGATCAAATGCAGGGTTCGCCTTGGCGATCGCTACCGCCTCTCTAAACCAAGGCGCATTGACCAAAACCGAAGCGCAAGTAGCAGAACCCGACCCTAAACAAGCCTCTGAGGCTTGATTGGCCGCATGACTAAACCCCATATCGTCGATATGCAGAATCAGCACGCGGTCCTCAGGGCCATACCCCATACGTTTGAGAAAAGGATTCATCTTAAAGGAACTGGGCCAGGCCAGAGTCTTCGATTACCACCTGCAGACCGCAAATCTCTTGGGCAACCATTTTTTCTAGCGCCGCGGGTTCTTCTACATTGGCCCACACTCGCTCCCCCGCCGCAGTCAAACAGACTAAATGTCCCATTCGGGGGTTTTCTCCCGCATACATTACGGTGTAAGACTCGACCGTTGCCTGTCCTTCATAGGACTCAAGTACGACTCGGGTAGGCTCAACATCAACCTCCGCCTGAACATCCTCGGCACGAAAATCCTGCGGAGGCGGAGACGCGCTGTACACCCCAAAAGCATGCTTGGTCAGGTAGCCTCCGTTCGCCGTGACCAAGCCCATCTCTTCGGGATGTTCTCGACTGAGCTCCACCATCCTCGCGATACTGTGCATGACATAGTTATTCAAAGGACCGCCTCCGAAGGTTAACCCTCCTGTGATGGTCAGCGGCTTTTGATCGTCTAGACCCAATTCGTTGACCGCCACCTGAACCGCAGAGGGGAAACAACTGTATACATCCACCCGAGCGAGATCAGCCACCTCGACACCGGCCAATTCCAACGCTCTGCGCCCAGCAATTCGAATGGCTGGCGATGAATACAGATTGTCTCGATTCGACACTGCATAGGTGTCATGCGCTTTGGTTCCTGACCAAGGGTAGACCCACTGACTTTCTGGAATGGCCAATGCCCTGGCTTGCTCGACGGAGGTCATAATGAGCGCTGCCCCCATATCCACGGCATTATTGGAATTCATCAATTTGGGGTAAGGAAAGCTCACCATCCGGTTAGTCGGCGAAGCCTCTCTGATTTCGCTCGCTGAAACCGATTTTTGAATCCAAGCATTGGGATTGTTCGCTGCGACCGCGCTGAAACCGCTCCAGAGTTGTGAAATGCGGGTTTTGTGAGCTTCGATCGACTCACCCCGCGCGTGCCGAAGCGCATTTTCAAAGATTGGATACATTTGAATGGGAGCCGTCACGCCGCGAGCTTTTTCAGCGTCGCAGGACATCGGCACTTCCTCATCCAGCATTTTATCGTAGTCGCCTTGGGTTTCGCGATAGGTCAGGGCCTCGCCCATTTTAGTTAACTTCGCCTGGGTGTTACCCACTTCCGCACCTACCAATAGGGCTACTTTGACCTCACCCTTGAGTAGGTCGAGCGCAGTCTGATTCACCAGCGCTTGCACTGAGTTGCCACCAAAGGGCGTGCCGACTTTTTCAACGTCCCCTAAGCCCAACTGATCTGCGATGTAGCCAGCGGGTTGCTTGTACCGCCAGATACCCCGAACCACTCGTACACTATCGATTGCAGGCAACACTTGGCCACTGCCAGTGTCTTGCGCTGCTGCCTTCGCCGCCCGAATCATGAGATCTATTGGCTCTTGGATGCTCTCTTTATCAAAGGTTCTATTGAGGATCTGACTGACCCCCACCAGCACAGGCGTTTTTGGATTCATAAGGCTCTCTCGTCACAAAAGGCCCCATTCTGCCACAGCCAATGGTGGTTTTCATAAGGGCTAGACGGTAGAGTCTTGGAACATCTGTTTGCGAGGGCTAAACGCGTGAAACTTGCTGTAACCGCTTGGGACTTAAGCAGTCCTGCTGCTCTCAGGGATATTCCTCGACAGGCTGCCACCGCCGAGCGTATGGGGTTTTCGGGGTTTTGGTTGCCGGAAAACCACTTCTCAGGATCCGCAGCACTCAGCGCACCCCTGATTTTATTGGCTGGCGCTGCTGCCCGAACTCAATCAATCGATGTTGGCACAACCTCGCTGGTTTTGCCGATCAGACATCCCGTTGCTGTCGCTGAAGAGGTTGCCACCCTCGATCAGCTTGCTGAAGGTCGCCTGATTCTTGGCCTGGGTCGCGGCTTCAGTGATGACTTATTTCAGGTTTTTTCAGTCGATCCGAGCCAAAAAAGAGCGATGTTTAAGCAATCCCTTTCTACCATGATCTCTGCTTGGGCCGGCGAGCGACTACCCGGCGCTGGGCCTCGAGACATCCGCTTGTCGCCTCGCCCTTTTCAGAGCCCGAATCCGCGTCTATGGATCGCAGCCTTCGGCCCGTTGGCGCTCAAGCAGGCTGCTGCCTTCGGCTGTCCCTACTTGGCCTCTCCCATGGAATCGCTTAGCGCTCTGCAAGAGAATAGGGTCCGTTATCATGAGGCGCTCGATGCCGCGGAGCAGCCGCGCCCTGAGGTTGTACCCATTATGCGTACTATCTTCATCACCGAGAATTCACGCTTGGCTGAGCAGATTAAACAAGCCTTGATCGACGAGATGAACAACCGAGGCTCGCTAGGGCGTGAAGATGACCCAGCGTTCATCGTCGGCAGCGCGAGCTACGTTGCCGATACCCTCGCCAAATATCAGGCTTCTTTGGGTATGAACTACCTCATCGCCCGAGGCCGAATCCGAGGGCTGAGTGAAACCGACCAATTGGCCTCCCACGACGCGCTATTACAACTGAGTCTCTAATCAATGATTTTAATCAGTTGGCCCGGCTCAGGCTCGCCTCGAGGATAAAGGCCGTTAATCACCCGTAACTGATCCTCGGCGTAACGGGGTAAATCCGACGCCTGCGCTAGACCTGCAATGGTGGTGTCGGCCTCAGCTCGGACGATTTGTACTTTGAGGGGCCGAGCGTTACCAAAATCGGGTTGCCGCATCTTCGCCAAACTGAAACCGATTCGGATGAATTCTGAATCACTGGCGATTTTCTTTAAATCAAATTGACCTGACCCTTGGCCCACATAGGCTATCCCTCGCCGACGATCAACCGCAACAACCAGTCTGACGGGCCTCACGCCAAAGCGCGACTGGGCACGATCAGCGATACCAATATAGCCAGGCATCCCATCGATTGTCAGGCTGCGCCCTTCACGAATTTTATAGCCCAGGCCTTCTTTCACCAGCGTCTCTGGGGTCATATCTCGTTTGATCCGAGTGGTGCTCAATTCGAAAACCGCATCGCCGGTTTGAGACATAAATTGCACGCCCCGCGGCACCGGGTTTTGCCGCCAACCGGCGGGTAAAACCAACGTAATGCCGAGCTTTGAATGATAAAAACGCGAGCCACGCACAATGCCAGTCTGCCTAGAGGGCCCATAGGCCATGCCATTTAATTGTTGGAGAAATTCATCCGTTCGTATAAACGCGTCAAAATCAGTCAACAAAGCATCTGAAGCAATGACCGCCTCTCGATAACGGGTATCATTGTCCGGGTGAGAGGACAAAAACCCGTGGTAGACCTTTGGCGGTCGCTGCTCGGCTTTTGCCTGCTTGATTTCGACTCGATCTTTGTTCTTCAATATATCAATAGTTTTGAGCATCGCTCTGGGTGAATAACCCGCTTG
>NZGC01000052.1 GCA_002689445.1 Gammaproteobacteria bacterium | reverse complement strand
GTGATGCCCAGCTTAAGTAAATGGTTAGAGCGGACTGGATTTTCAGTCTTACCAGTGCGTAACGTGTTGCCCAAACCATTTAGTCGGCACGAGTTGATAGAGTTTGTCAGGCAACGTTATGCGGAACGCGATCAATCGTTTCGAGGTGGTGCCTTAGCTTTTAGGGGCGAGGGTTGGCCAGAGCGCCGGGTTACTTTCCTATAAAGTTAATAGAGGAAAGTAACCGCCTGGATTACAGTGTTATTTGGGCGCCATACGAATACCGCTATCAAGACGAATGACTTCACCATTGATATAGCCGCACTCAACGATATAGGCTGCCGTCTGAGCGAATTCCTCGGGTTGCCCCAAACGCTTAGGAAATTGAGTCATTTCAATCAGTGGCTCCCGCACTTGAGGTGGCGCGAATTTCATCATGGGGGTTTCAAAAATCCCTGGCGCGATGGTTGCGATTCGAACACCAGACCGTGCGAGGTCCCTGGCGATCGGCAACGTCATGCCAGCAACTCCGCCTTTACTGGCACTGTAAGCGGCTTGTCCAATTTGGCCATCAAAAGCAGCAACGGACGCGACATTGACAATGACACCTCTCTCGCCATCATCGGTTAGGACATCATTTTTAGTCATGGCATCAGCGCATAGCCGAAGACAGTTAAAAGTACCCACCAAATTCACACGAACGATGAATTCGAAGGTTTTTAATGGCATGGGCCCATCTTTACCCAAGGTTCGAGCCGCAGCTCCAATCCCGGCGCTATTGATGTTGATGTGAATTGCCCCAAAGGTGCTCAACCCCTTTTCGATAGCTGCAGAAACGGCTGCCTCGTCGGCAACGTCGCCAGCAGCAAAAGTTGCCTGATCTCCGAGTTCTTGAGCGGCTTTCTCGGCATTTTCTTCGTTAAGATCGAACAAGATGACTTTGGCGCCTGCATGGATAAAATTCTCTGCGGTTGCGCGACCTAAACCAGAAGCGCCGCCAGTAATGAAAGCAACTTTGTCTTTTAATTGCATTTGAATCCCCTATGATTAGCAGCGTGAAGTATACACGTATCTCTTTACCATGCAGAGCATTAGGGTTAATAAATGATCGCCAAAATCGTTCGTAACGCCGATTTGTCGGACCACAATACGTTAGGCCTGAATGCTCGTTGCGATTATTACTGTGCTTTTGATACTCATGAAAAGCTCTCGGAGGCGCTTGAGTTTGCAGATCAACACGACCAGCAAGTCTTTGTCTTAGGCGGCGGCAGCAATGTCCTGTTAGACCCAGACATTAACGGTTTGGTATTAACCTCAGTTAATCAAGATCTAGAGGTTTCCGGGGATTGTGTTCGAGTAGGCGCAGGTTTTTCCTGGGACGCATTAGTGGCCCAAACGCTAGGGATGGGGCTTTATGGGCTTGAGAACCTCTCGGGGATTCCTGGGACCGTTGGTGCTGCGCCTGTTCAAAATATTGGTGCCTACGGCGTTGAACTCAGTGAGTTTGTGACCGCGGTTGAGGTTTTTGATGTCGTTGAGCAGAAGCTTAAAACGTTATCAGCAACAGATTGTGATTTTGGTTATCGTTCGAGCCTCTTCCGAGAAAATCCTGCGAAGCAGCTCGTTATCCTCGCTATTCGCTTGCAACTGTCAACTATTTACCGCCCGCGGCTAGACTACGAAGATCTCAAAAATCTATCTGAAGCTACTATCGCCAATCCTGAGCGGTTGAGATCTGAAATTTTGATGATCAGAAAACGTAAACTGCCTGACTTTCAACAGTATGGTAATGCGGGAAGTTTTTTTAAAAATCCCTGGATCACTTCTGAACAAAAAATGGGGCTACAGCGGCTAGGAGTATTAGCCGTTGACAATGTGGCACTAGAGCCTGCGGCTGAGCTTAAAGTCTCCGCCGCCCGTCTTATTGAAGCCGCTAACGCTGACCGTTTTCAGGTAGGCGGTGCCCGCGTTTCGCGTAAACACACTCTGGTCTTGGAGAATGGAGGTGGCGCATCCCTCGTTGATTTTTTAAGGTTGGCCGATCAAATTCAGCGTTCGGTATTGGATCGTTTTGCGATCAGTCTAGAGCTCGAACCAACGCGATTAAGCGCTTTGGCTAAACGCGGTTAAGCCGCGTTTAGCCAAATTGGGGTTTAACCGAAATTTCTGGGATCGTTACCCGCTCTTTGCCAGCGACTGGGGTGAGAATCATCGTGAACCACAGGGAGGTAGGGTAGTTCATTGATCTGCTCCACAATAACAACGTCCTCAGTGACCGGACCGATAGGCCGCGCTTTCGGGTCAACTCGAGGATCATTGCTCGCCTTGCCCCAGGCCGAGGGCGGGGCAGTCGGAGTTGCCTCCACAGGCGGTTCTAATTCAACGATGGCGGGTTTTTCCGGCACTGTTTCCTGTGATTCAACTTTTACGCTGCTATCTGCCTCGTTCGCAGCGGTATCATCATCAGAGGTTTCGGAGCGGACAGGCGGTGGGTTTACGCTATCCTGCAAAAGTACAGCGTTTGGAGCGCTGGCTTCAACGGCTGGTGCCGATGCGGGCGCTTGCGCTTGCGTTTCCTCGGTATCAGGCGCGACCCCGATTGCCGCCGTAGACTGTTCAGTCGAGGGTTTGTTAGCTCGTCGGCGACGCTGATTGCGGGTGCGATTCCCTTGATTGCGCTTATCCTGCGCACTTTCGTCATTCGCTCCCTGTGTTTCTGCGACCTGGCTCTCGCTAACGGGCAAGTCAATCGCTGAACTGTCAGCCATCTGAGCAGACTGCTTTTTGTTGTTCCTGCCGTTTCTTCGCCGATTACTCTCGGCAGAGTTACGTTTTCCGTGCGAGTGGGTCTTGTCATCGGAAGCTGTGCCTTTTGAAGCAGCGTCCTTGGTCACTCTTTTGGCCGTTAGTTTTGCAGTCTTAGCGGTCGATTTGGCCTTATTCGATGATGCTGGCTTTGATGCTCGAGCTTGATTTGGGGTCTGATTGTTGGACCCAAATAACGCAGCGATCCATCTTGAGAGCAGGGAGGGCTTTTGCGCGCTCGACTTTGTGGTTTTCTTCTTCTTAACGGCCGTTTTTCTGGGTTTGGTCTTGGTCTCTGAGGCACTGGATTGCGTCGGGTTTGAAGGTTTCGCTTTCGGGGCTAAGGGTGCATCGTCACGCACTACCGACACTGCGGCTGTCTCGCGAACAGCAGGGCGCAAGTCAACTGCTGATTCTGAGATTTCCTCTTCGACTTCCGGAGCAATGCTGTAGCTCAATTCTTCCGACTCGATGTCGTTGCTTCGTAATCGCTCTACCCGATAGTGTGGAGTCTGCATCTCAGCGCTGGGCACAACAACCAATCGCACATTGTTGGTGGACTCAATATCCGCAATCATTTGACGCTTCTCATTAAGGACAAACGCGGCTACCGGTACCGGTAAAAATGCACGTATCTCGGCGCTTGAATCCTTCAGAGCCTCTTCTTGAATTAACCGTAAAATCGCTAGGGCGCTGGATTCAATATCTCGAATTGTCCCCAGGCCTTCACACCTCGGACACAAAATATGACTGATTTCGCGCAACGAAGGGCGCAATCGCTGTCGGCTCATTTCTAGCAAGCCGAAACGAGAAATGCGGCCTACTTGAATTTTAGCGCGATCAACCTCGAGTGCGTCGCGCATCCGATTTTCGACCAAGCGCTGATTTTTAGTGGAATTCATGTCAATAAAATCGATAACCACCAAGCCGCCAATGTCGCGTAGTCGCAATTGTCGAGAAATTTCGTCGGCTGCTTCTAAGTTGGTGTTCAGTGCCGTTTCTTCGATGTCCGACCCTTTGGTTGCTCTAGCCGAGTTAATATCGATCGAGACCAAGGCCTCCGTCGGATCAATTACGACTGAACCGCCCGAAGGGAGCCTGACTTCGCGTTGAAAGGCCGACTCGATCTGCCCCTCAATTTGATATCGATTGAACAAGGGAACATCGCTGGTGTAGCGCTTCACTCGCTGGTTGAGGTGCGGCATGACTTGGGAAACAAATGAGGTGGCTTGCTCAAAGGCCTCATCGGTGTCGATCAAGATTTCTCCAATATCATCTCGCATATAGTCTCGGACGGCCCGAGTAATCACGTCACCTTCCTGGTAAATGAGGAATGGGGCAGTCCTATTTGTAGCAGCAATCTTAATCGCTTCAGCAAGTTGCAGTAGATACTTAAGGTCCCATTGTAACTCTTCGGCGGTACGACCGACCCCCGCGGTGCGGACGATTGCGCCCATATCCTTGGGAATCTCAAGCGTTGCCAACGCATCTTTTAAATCGTCGCGCTCATCGCCTTCAATTCGACGGCTGATACCGCCTGCTCGCGGGTTGTTCGGCATGAGCACCAAATATCGACCGGCCAAACTATAAAAGGTTGTAAGCGCAGCACCTTTCGTGCCACGCTCCTCTTTGTCAACTTGGACAATGATTTCTTGCCCTTCTTTAACAACATCGGCAATGTTGATCCGACCTTTAGCGTCGCCTGTTGACTTGGAGAAGTACTCTCTTGATATTTCTTTGAGGGGCAGAAAACCGTGGCGATTGCCACCAAAATCAACAAAGGCAGCCTCGAGACTTGGTTCAACTCGAGTTATCTTTCCTTTGTAAATATTTGATTTCTTTTGATCTCTAGCTAAGCTTTCGATGTCTAGATCATACAATCTTTGACCATCGACGAGTGCGACTCTAAGCTCCTCGCTGTGCGTCGCGTTGATGAGCATTCTTTTCATATCGATACCTTTTATCTGCAGGCGCAGAACTTCGGGTATCGGCAAACCAACTGATGTGCCTAAATTTTTGAGTATTTCTGGCCTCGGCGTAATCCGAGCTTATCAGGCTTCCTTTGGAAGCATTAACTAACGTTCAATTAGGGTTTTGCGACATATTTCCGCTGCATCATAACCTTTGATGGCGGAAGCTGATCATATATGAAGCCAACAGATCCTAACCTTCGACCTGTCAAACCTTAACCTCTATTGTAATTCGATTTGGCGATACTATTCGTGTTCGCGCGCCTTTCCTTGTTTTGGTCCTTAGGTGACCTGTTCATAACCATCTCGAGCAAAGTAAGCCCAATACTGGCGAGTTCGTGTTTATCTAACATCGGCGATTTCGAATGTTAATCGATACCGCGAATCCTATTGTCGACCGTCTATCGTCGTGGGAGCCAAATATGCAGATTCAGAGAAACCGCGCTAAACTCCACTTTTTTCATCAGCGGCTATTAATCGCTGCCAACCGCGGGGATCATAACAGCTTCTCAGCTAGGGTAAAGCAAAAAAATGCAGGCCAATCAAGGAATAATGGAGAATTCACCGGTGAGATGGCTTACCGTCGAAGATGACCGAGCAGGCCAAAGAGTGGATAATTACTTGAGGAACTTGCTCAAGGGGGTACCAAAAACTCGCATTTATCAAATGATTCGTAAAGGTGAAGTTAGAGTCAATAAGGGGCGAATTAAACCGGATTATAAGTTGAGCGCAGGGGATATTGTCAGAGTCCCTCCGGTAAAACAGGCCACCAAAGCCCCAATGATTGACTATCGGTTTATTCCGATCCTTGAGCATATCGTCTTTGAGAATACGGATATGCTTGTGCTGAACAAGCCGCCCGGTTTGGCTGTACATGGTGGCAGCGGGCTTCAGGGTGGGGTTATCGAGTCGCTTCGAGCACACAAGCCAGACGCGCATTATCTAGAGCTTGCTCATCGTCTCGATCGAGATACATCAGGTTTATTGGTGATTGCGAAAAAGCGGGCTTTTTTACGTCGGTTTCAAGCCGAATTGCGGTCAAAACATCATCTTGAGAAACACTATGATTTGCTCGTGCACGGAGATTGGCCTGACCATATCTCCCGGGTCGAGGCGCCTATCGAGAAGTTCACTTTCGCCAGCGGTGATAGGGTCAGCAAAGTAACGGATTCAGGAAAGCCCTGCCAAACGATTTTTTCGGTCAAACAAAGATTTGGGCAAGTGACTTGGTTGACCGCTAGGTTGGTGACAGGGCGTATGCACCAGATAAGAGTGCATGCTGCCTGGGTTGGATGTCCAATTTTAGGTGATGCCAAATACGGGAGCACTGCCCAGGATCAGCATTTGTCGCCGATGAGAATGATGCTGCATGCGTCAAAATTGAAGTACCAAGGCGCAGGTCAAGTGTCAGAGGGGCAACTCAAGAGTTTTAGCTTAGCGGCGCCGATTGAACCCGCGATGAAGGCCTTTATCACGACTCTGCAGCGCTAGCTCGAACCCCTTGAGCGCTCGATGGGCGTGCTTAGTCGCGAAATCGAAGACTGTTTGTCGCCTGGCGCTCAATCGATCAGCAGAGCAGGGAGCTTGCCCAGATCTCTGAGTATCGACAGTAACTTTAATACAGGTAGGCCGTATAAACCGTTGATATCGTCGGTTTCTATTCGTTCAATGACATGGAGACCTGCGCCCTCAGCATGAAAACTGCCGGCACTCCACAATGGGCGATCGGCCAGGACATAGCTTCGAATTTCGTCTTGGGTCAGTGTCCGCATGGACACGCGGCTCTCGGTGACGGTTGAGACAACCTCGCAATCAGTGCTGATCACGGTAAGTGCCGTATAGAACGTCAGCTGTTTTCCTGAGGCTAGCGACAATTGAGCGATTGCATTATCAATGGTCAAAGGTTTGTGTAGTTGCTCTCCTGTGGGAAGACAGCACACCTGGTCTGACCCGATGATGACGACATTGCTGCCGTACTGATCGGTGGCGAAGGGGACCACAGCTTGAGCTTTACCGGCCGCGTTGAGTATCGCAGTCTGCCGTGGGTCATGCTCACTGCTTTCAATTTCTGTGAACTCTGGTTTCACCACCGAAACGGGTAAGCGGAGCGATTTAAGTAGACGAAGCCGGGTAGTCGACGTTGAAGCCAAAACGAGGGTTGGGGATACGGAGGACATTTTGACCTTATTTTGAACGTTTCTGGGCGGAATTATACTTTGACAGGCAATAGTCAAATCCATAAGATGCGCAGCTTATGTTAGCAGAGGCTCTACCAAAGCGTATTCGATACGTACGTCAGGGTGATCTCGAAGGATCCTATAGGGGTTACATTCCTTTAGAGAGGCTCCCTAGACTCATGGATTTTTTGGAGGAGTCGGACGATGGTAACGAAGGGGCGAACGCGCAGGTTGATGTTCAGTTGTTATTTCGAAAAGAGGGTCCAGATCGCTTTTTAGTGCGAGTACGGGCAGCTTGTCGTACTCAACTGTCCTGTCAACGATGTTTGCAAGCCGTTGATGTTGGCTTAGAGACGGATCATGAGATCGTTCTGTCGAATCGAGCGAAGACGATCGAAGACTTGCAGCATGATGTCGACGGTCTGCTGACGGAAGGAGATTTTGTCGAAACTGCAGCTTTAATCGAAGATCAGCTATTGCTAGCGGTGCCGATGGTGCCAAAGCACGAAGATTGCGCCATTGGTTATGGGCTGTCAGCGGGAGGAGCCGAAAGAGAGGTAGAGGAGACTGAGGCTGAGCCCGCCACTGCCGAACAATCCGTTGACCGACATCGACCCTTTGCAGACTTGAAAGCGATGACGGCCAGCAAAAAAGCTGAGTGAGTGTAAGAAAGCTAAGTAACGAACCAGAATGAGAAGGCCAGCCTGAAGAAGGCTGAGTCAGAAACTTACCCATAAAGACTGACTAGGAGTTATGCATGGCAGTACAACAAGATAAAGTATCGCGTTCCAAAAGAGGAATGCGAAGGGCGCACGACAGTCTTAAGAAACCGACGCTTTCGGAAGATCCTACAACGGGCGAAACGCATCGTCGACATCATGTTACCGCTGATGGGTTCTATCGGGGCAAGAAGGTTGTTCATACCTCTGGTGATGAAGACTGATCGGCGCGTTGGTGAGGAGCCTTAGGCTCTTCTGGCTTCGAACGAAAAATATTCAGTGATGAGAACCCCTCTATGACGTTAGCATTTGTTTTTCCAGGTCAGGGTTCCCAAACGGTCGGTATGTTGAGCGATAGCGCCGCTTCGGTAGCGGATTCGTTCAATGAGGCGTCAGAGGCGTTGGGTTACGATCTGTGGGCGTTGGTCCAGCAGGGGCCCGAGGCTCAGCTCAATCAAACCGAATTCACTCAACCCGCGTTGCTGACGGCAAGTGTGGCACTTTGGCGGTTGTGGAATCAAAGCAATACGCCAATTAAATTTTTGGCAGGCCACAGCTTAGGCGAATACTCAGCTTTGGTTGCGGCTGGGGTCATGTCCCTTGCCGAGGGCGCAAGAATTGTTCAGACCCGTGGACGTTTGATGCAGGAGGCAGTGCCCATTGGAGAAGGTGGAATGGCTGCGATCATGGGGCTCACTGATCAGCAAATTGCGGCCGCGTGCGTTGAAGCCGAGGCCAGGGTTCAAGCTGGTCGGGTCCAGCCTGCGAACTTGAACGCTCCCGGCCAGGTGGTTATATCGGGAACAATGGAGGCTTTAAATGCTGCTATTTCGTTGTGTCAAGAGGCGGGTGCCAAGCGTGCGATCGCCCTCAATGTCAGTGCGCCCTTTCACAGTGAGCTGATGAGGCCAGCAGCAGAGCAGTTAGCGTCCAGCCTTGAGCAGATTGATTTTCAGGCGCCAACCATTCCGGTCCTCCAAAATGTTCTGGCAGCACCTTGCGAAGACCCCGAAGAGATAAAAAGCAACTTAATTACTCAAATGTTCAGTGCGGTGAGATGGACAGAGACCATCGAGTATCTTGAAGCTCAAGGCGTCACCAGCGTGGTTGAGTGTGGTCCAGGTAAGGTCTTGAGTGGCCTAAATCGAAGAATTAGCAAAGCAGTGAGTGTACATAACCTTGACAGTGATGTGGCTGCAACTGAACTGAAGGCGGTGGTGTGATGAGCCATACGGTTCTCGTTACCGGCGCTTCGCGTGGTATTGGTCAGGCCATTGCATCGGAGATGGTCAGCGCAGGGTACCGAGTTTTAGGAACCGCCACGTCAGAAGCAGGTCGGCAGCAGGTCAGTGATCAGCTTGGCGACAATGGCCGAGGCTATACCCTGAGGCTGAGCGATGATCAAAGTGTCAGCCAATGTTTGAGCGCTCTCAAAGCAGATAACGAGACGCCACTTGTTTTAATCAACAATGCGGGCATAACCAAAGACAATTTGATGATGCGCATGAAACTCGAGGAATGGCATGATGTGCTTGCCACCAATTTAACTGGGGTCTTCCAACTCAGCCAAGGCCTGCTGAGAGGAATGATGAAGGCAAAGTTTGGCAGAATCATTAATATCAGCTCTGTTGTTGGCAGCATGGGCAACCCAGGGCAAAGCAACTATGCCGCCTCAAAAGCTGGGGTTGAAGGTCTAACTCGCTCTTTGGCCGCTGAGGTAGCCAGTAGAAATATTACGGTTAATGCCGTTGCGCCAGGGTTTATTGCGACCGATATGACCGATACGTTAACCGAGGCGCAACAGGCCCAAATGCTAGAGCGTATACCCGCTGGCAGACTGGGGCGCTCAAGTGAAGTGGCATCGCTGGTGCGCTTTTTGGCGAGCGAAAATGCGAGTTATATTACCGGTGAGACCATACAGATCAACGGCGGCATGTATATGGGGTGAATGCTAGATTGCCAGCATAACCATTGCCAAAGCAAAAAAGCACTATCAACCCAAGAAACCTTTTATTAAACTACGGCCCCTAGTCGGCCAAACTCAGGAGACCATCAAGACATGAGCACGATCGTAGAGCGAGTTACAAAATTAGTATGCGAACAATTGGGTGTAAAGGATAGCGAAGTTACGCTAGAAGCTTCTTTCGTCGAAGATCTAGGTGCCGACTCGCTAGACACCGTTGAGCTGGTGATGGCGCTAGAGGAAGAGTTTGAAACGGAAATCCCTGATGAAGAAGCTGAGAAGATTACGACGGTAAAAGAAGCCGTTGATTATATCGAAGCCCATACTTAAGCATTCGCGAGCTTCTTACCGAGTGGTTCTCGGAAGAGCATCGCTCAGTAGGAAGCCGACGTTGACGTCAGTCAAGTGTTGAAGCAGTGGAAATTCTGACATGAAGCATCGAGTAGTGGTAACAGGCCTCGGTGCGCTCACGCCCCTTGGCACCGATGCCCAGTCTTCCTGGGACGGCATGGTCAAAGGCGATTCAGGTATCAAGCCAATTACAAGCTTTAATACAGAGGGTTACCCCGTTCGGTTTGGTGGCCAGGTTCCTGATTTTGACGTTGGTCAATTCCTACCCCCTAAGGAAGCGCGTCGAATGGATGGCTTTATCCAACACGGGTTGGTTGCTGGCATCCAAGCTGTGGAAGACGCCGGGTTGGAACCGGATTCCCTCACGCTTGATCGCATCGGGGTGGCAATAGGGTCCGGGATTGGTGGCATAAAAACCATCGAAACTTGCCATGATGTGCTGCTCGAAAAAGGGCCGCAGAAAGTCTCTCCTTTCTTTGTGCCCTCCTGCATCATCAATATGGTTGCAGGCCACTTGTCCATTAAATATGGGTTTCAAGGCCCTAATATCGCCGTTACCACGGCTTGCACGACAGGGACCCACAACATTGGCTTAGCGGCGAGGATGATCGCTTATGGTGACGCCGATGTCATGGTCGCCGGTGGTGCGGAAAAGGCAACCGCGCCAACGACGATGGCAGGTTTCGCTTCGATGAAGGCATTGAGTGGGCGCAACGAAGACCCTGCGGCGGCCAGGCGACCCTGGGACAAAGATCGGGATGGATTTGTGCTGAGCGATGGGGCTGCCGTGATCGTCCTTGAGTCTCTGGACCATGCAAGGGCTCGAGGGGCAAATATTTACTGCGAACTGGTGGGGTTTGGCATGAGCGCCGATGCGTCTCATATGACTTCACCCGCCGAAAATGGGGGCGGCGCTGCCCGGTCAATGCGTGTAGCGCTTGCCGATGCAGAGCTACCAGTAACCGCAGTGGATTACATCAATGCCCATGGCACCTCAACACCTTTGGGTGATGTTGCTGAAACCGAAGCGATCAAGACGGTTTTTGGACACCATGCAAGCACGCTGTGCGTCAGTTCAACCAAATCAATGATCGGTCATGCATTGGGGGCGGCGGGGGCCATTGAGGCCGTCATCTCGATTCTCGCGTTGCAAAATGATATCGCTCCACCCACCATCAATCTTGAAAATCCTGACGAGGGTTGTGATTTAAACTATGTTGCACAGACTGCCCAGGGTCGCGACATTAATGTGGTGTTGAGCAACTCCTTCGGTTTCGGCGGTACAAACGGAACCGTCATCTTTAAATCCTTTACTGGTTAGTCATTAATTGTCTACATAGAACGCCAATTGGCCCAATGCTAGAAGGGTAAAAACGATGAACGGACGACGGATGTCCTGGATTTGGCCTGTTTCAGTCGTGTTACTGATTGTACTGACTGGCCATTTGTTGTTGGCCAGTGTATATCGAGCGCCCCTAGCCCTAACGACGCCTGAATATTTATTGGTTGAACCTGGCGATCATCTAGTCTCCATCTCCTTAAAGCTGCGGCAGGCAGATATTTTGTCCCGGCCGGATTGGTTGATTCGATTGGCGGATAAGTTACTGGCTGACACCAAGCCAATTATTGCGGGTGAGTATCAATTGACCCCTGGGCTTACCCTTGAAACTTTGCTGACAAAACTGAGGGCAGGGGCAGTCCACTCAAGATATGTCACCTTTCCAGAGGGATTGACGCTGAGGCAGTGGCGGGGGAAGCGGTTTCGGCCACAAGGGGGGGGCGTGG
>NZGC01000051.1 GCA_002689445.1 Gammaproteobacteria bacterium | reverse complement strand
GCGTATGCGGTATTAATCCGAGTTTCCTCGGGCTATCCCCCGCTACTGGGTAGATTCCTACGCGTTACTCACCCGTTCGCCACTCGTCAGCATCAAGTTCACCCCGAAGGGATCACAGCGATCTGTTACCGTTCGACTTGCATGTATTAGGCCTGCCGCCAACGTTCAATCTGAGCCATGATCAAACTCTTCAATTTAAATTGAAGTATTCCTGATTCCCTCGTTTCACCCTTTTGAGGCTCCCTCAGTTCACAGTTGCGATTATAGTTCGCAAATCTTTTGACAGAACGATCTAAATCTTGCGATCCAAATCAGCTCTGGCTCAGTAACGCAAATTACCTGTATTTAGTAAGTATTACTCAATAAATTGTCGGTAACTTGTTACTGATAACTTTCGCATTCAGCTAACAAGTACCCACACCTATTGCTTGTATCCTAATTTTTAAAAAACGTTTTTCGAAACCTTTCCTGCGAAAGAACCCGCACCAACGCTTAACTGTTGGCGTGGAAAATATAAAATTTTTGTTTCGAACGGTTTCAGCCCCTTAGCTGACAACCTTACTCTTTCGAGCCTAACCCCTCGGTCAGGACGCGTATTATACGTATCATCCCAGTGTTTACAACACTTTCCGAGAACTTTTTCTTTCGTTGGTATTCCTTTTTGGACAACTCAACGAGAGGACGCGCAGTCTACTAGAGACCCACCCCTGTGGGCAACCGTTATTTTGAATTTTATTAACAAACGAGCAACTGTCGTCAGGACTTAACTCATGCCAAGGCTAATCTACAATCTTCTTACCCTGTAGAGACCCTTACCTTTCAGTCGAACCCTTCGGTCAAGACACTGCTATGACAGCGCCAAACGGTAACAACGCGCTCGATTACCCACTTGCGACTACAACAATACAACAACCTCGCTGCGATTAAACCCGTCCAGTTTGCCCCCCTTCCCCTGCTGATTTTTTTCGACTTCCAAGCAACCAAGGCGGTTATCGAGTTTAGGTCGACAATCGCTTGCTACGATCAGACCTGATCGGGGCATTGTCTACCCTACCGAGTCCTAGCAAGCCCGACTGCACATCCTGCTCTGGAATACGGCCTTCGCTGGCTCTTTAGCGCGTCTGGCGTCGACCCGTTCGAGGTAATCTAGCGATCAGGAGTAAAACCAACACAATGGAATATATCGCAATCTCGGTGTAGTCACTTCTGGCAACCCAAATTAAATGGATCAGGATTAAACACGCCGCTGGGTAAATGAGCTTGTGCAGACGACGCCATTTCGGACCGAGGTATCGAACCGACCAGCCATTCGAGGAGACCGCCAAGGCAAACAACATTAACCCAGCAGCAAAACCCACGATGATGTAAGGCCTACGCACTAGGTCCTCGCCTAACGCTCGCCACTGCCACTCTAACAACAGTCCGGCATAAGCCGTCCAATGCAGTAGCGCGTACAGGAACACCGACACCCCGAGGGCACGCCGTTGCCGCATTAAAATATTCCAGCCGGTGAGCCTAACGACTGGCGTCATCGCTAGCACACAAAACAACAGATAAAGCGCCGCCTTCCCAAAGTAATCGACTAAAGTCTGGGCAGGGTCCGGGCCCAGGGCTGCCGGATTCTTAGCCATCGAAATCCACACTTGCCACGCTATCCAGGCAAACGGCAAGGCGAACATTCCCCACATCCAACGCGATAGAAAAAAACTTCTCAGCACCACCCCTTCCACCTGATACCTCGGTCGAAATAAAACCCAGACCGCATGATCAATAATCTTTGGTTAAGTCCATACCGGCATAGAGCCCGGCGACCTGTTCTCCATAGCCATTAAACGCCAAAGTCGGTATTCGATTCGCATTAAAGACACTGCCGGGCAGACGACGTTCCTCTGACTGACGCCATCTGGGGTGATCGACCGCGGGATTTACATTCGCGTAGAACCCATATTCCCTGGCGTTGGCTTGTTGCCAAGTGGTCGGTGGTTGCGTTTTCAAAAACGTGATTTTCCGGATTGACTTGATGCTTTTGAAACCGTATTTCCAGGGCACCACCAAGCGTGTGGGCGCACCATTTTGATTGGGCAAAGAACGACCATAAACGCCGGTTGCCAATAGCGTCAGCGGATGCATAGCCTCATCCATCCGCAAACCCTCCAGATAAGGGTAATCGATGGCCGCGAAGAATGAGCGCTGACCCGGCATTTGCTCTGGCCTATAGACCGTCTCAAAAGCGACGTACCGAGCACTACTGAGCGGCTTGAAACGCTTCAACACGGCACCAAGAGAAACACCTAACCACGGTATCACCATGGACCAAGCCTCAACACAACGCAGTCGGTAAATGCGCTCCTCTACCGCCAAGTCCTTTAGGACATCCTCTAACTCAAAGCGTCCTGTCTTTTCCGCGAGCCCGGCTATTTCGATTTCCCATGGGAATGGCTGGAACTGACCACTGTTGCTAGCAGGATCGTCTTTACTCGTACCAAACTCATAGAAATTGTTATAGCCGGTAACGTATTCGTAAGGAGTCAAGGTTTCGTTCGTCGACAGTGCTGAATGGGTCGCACCATTGTTGAGTGAATGCATCCATCCTGGGGCCGGGTCATTGACTTCGGGCGACGGCTCAACCAATTGGGCAGCCCCACTTGATAAGCAGGCCGCGGTACTGACCGCCGCAGCGGTGAGCATTTGTCGGCGGCTTAAGTACACCGCCTCATCGGTGACCTGAGATTCTGGGACCGTGGGTATTTGATTTCGCATCCTAACGCCTCCAACTTTGGTGTTCGGGGAGCGACAGACTTGATACCGCCTAAGCCTCTTCTGGCCCTCCGCTGTTTTTTTTACGGAGCAGGCTGCCAAATGGCCCTGAGGCAGCATAAACAAGCCCGATGAGCAGCAGCATACCTGGCGGGTAAACTGCCACCACCACGAACAGCAAGACAATAATGAACATAAATAAAAACGGTACTCGGTCATTAAAGTCCATATTCTTGGGACTGTAGTATCGGATATTGCTGACCATCAACAGTGCGAGGGTCGCTGCTAGAATTCCGAACGGCAAACCCAACTCGAGTCCTGGCTCACCTTGCACATTGTCAAACCAGACCCAGCAAAGCGTAGCTAAGGTGCCCGCCGCGGCTGGACTGGCCAATCCAAAGAACACCTTGGTATCAGGTGCCGTATTGAATCTCGCGAGCCTCAAGGCTGCACAGGCCATATATAGAAAAGCAATCGACCACCCGAGCTTACCAAGGTCGCTAAGCACCCAGCTGAACATGAGAACAGCTGGCGCCACCCCAAAGGCCACTAGATCTGAGAGGCTATCGTACTGAACCCCAAACTCGCTTTGAGTGTTTGTCAGCCTGGCCACACGACCATCTAAAGAATCCAGAAACCCTGCAATGACAATAGCAATGGCTGCCTGCTCAAGGTCGCCGCTCATACTGGCAATGATTGAATAAAACCCGGAAAACAGGGCGCCTGTGGTGATTAGATTGGGCAGCAAATAGATACCTCGACGCAGCCCCTCTCGCCTTGGCAGTTCCCTCACGTTCTCAGCACGATATTCAGCGTTAGGCTTAGTCGATTCATTCACCGTGTCGCACTCCTATGCTCTTGATCTGGCTGGTTCATCTGGCTGGCTCATCTGGCTGGGCTATGTCGTACCGTACTACAGAGCTAACACTTTATCGCCCCGACTGAGACCCGTCACCCCCGTTCGCACGACCTCTAAAACAGCTGACTCACTGAGTGCTCCAATAAAAGCATCTAACTTTTCACTGGTTCCGCTGAGTTGAATGGCATAAGTGCTCGCGGTCACATCGACGATTTGCCCTCGAAATATATCCGCAACACGCTTGACCTCTGCCCGTTGCGCTCCCGAGGCTTTCACTTTCAATAGCAACAGCTCCCTTTCCACATGATCACCATCGGTTAAATCGGCCAACTTAACCACTTCAACCAATTTGTTCAGCTGTTTCGTGATCTGCTCTACTTCCACGTCACTCGCGCTAGTGGTCAACGTGAGGCGGGACAAACTCTTGTCCTCCGTTGGTGCAACCGTTAGTGATTCGATGTTGTAATTCCGCTGAGCGAACAGTCCAACAACCCGAGAGAGGGCGCCCGCCTCATTTTCCAATAATATTGAGATAATTCTTCTCATCACGTGCGTACGCCTTTCTTCAACCACATATCTCTCATAGACCCGTTGGGTGCAACATGCATCGGATAAACGTGCTCATTGGGGTCGACATCGATATCGACGAACACCAAACGATCCTTCAATGAAAAAGCCTCTTTGAGACCAGCTTCTAAGTCCGACGGCGAAGCAATCTCTATTCCAACGTGTCCGTAGGCCTCTGCCAAACGCTTAAAATCCGGGATCGAGTCCATATAACTATGAGAATGCCGTCCTTCGTACTGCATGTCTTGCCACTGTTTTACCATGCCCAATGATCGATTATTTAAGTTGATAATCTTCACGGGTAACTGATATTGGCTGCAGGTAGAAAGCTCCTGAATATTCATCTGGATACTTCCCTCGCCTGTAATACAAACAACCTCTGCATCAGGAAAAGCCACCTTCACCCCCATTGCAGAAGGCAGTCCAAACCCCATCGTGCCGAGACCGCCAGAGTTTATCCATTGCCTCGGTCGATCGAAGGGGTAATAGAGTGCCGCAAACATCTGATGCTGACCCACATCTGAAGTCACGTAGGCTTCTCCACCCGTGACTCGATAGACCGCATCCACCGCTTGCTGCGGCTTGATAATCTGACTATCGCTATCAAAGGCTAGACATTCCTCTCGACGCCATCCTTCAATCTGTGCCCACCAATCCGCAAGAGGCTTATCATTTTGTTGCACGCCAGCTTTCGCGGCGGCGTTCACCAGCGACAACATCTCCGTCAGTACAGACTCGACGGGACCCACGATAGGCACA
Source organism: Gammaproteobacteria bacterium (assembly GCA_002689445.1). Classification (GTDB taxonomy): domain Bacteria; phylum Pseudomonadota; class Gammaproteobacteria; order Pseudomonadales; family Azotimanducaceae; genus UBA9926. Next base: position 4,431 of record NZGC01000051.1, on the reverse strand, counting down.
TCCGCGGCCACATTCTTACTGATGGAAGTGGGGTCCACATCGATATGAATGATCGTCGCATAAGGACAAAACTTGGCAATCGTGTTGGTGACCCGATCATCAAATCGTGCCCCCACCGCCAGCAAAACGTCACAGTGGTGCATCGCATTATTGGCCTCAAGTGTGCCATGCATGCCTAACATGCCTAAAAATTGCGAATCCGTGGCTGGATAGGCTCCGAGCCCCATCAAGGTGCTGGTGATCGGGTAACCTAAAACTTTGACCATCGCGGTCAACAAGGCTGAACCCTCACCCTGAATACCCCCCCCGCCGGAGTAGATCATCGGCCGTTCCGCACCTAACAACAGGTTTACGGCCTTCTTAATCTGTCCTGAATGACCTCGCTGTGCTGGATTATACGAGCGTATGGTCGTCGTTTCGGGGTATTCAAATGGATGTAAATCAGCCGGGTTGGTAATGTCCTTTGGAATATCAACCACTACCGGCCCTGGACGACCTGAGCTGGCCAAATAAAAGGCTTTTTTGATGGTCTCTGGAATTTCACTGGCGTGTTTGACCAAATAACTGTGCTTAACAATGGGCCTTGAAATACCGACCATATCCGTTTCCTGGAATGAGTCCGTACCAATCAAGTGCGACTGCACTTGTCCCGAGATGATTACCATCGGGATGGAATCCATGTAGGCTGTGGCGATCCCTGTGATCGCATTCGTCGCCCCTGGCCCGGAGGTGACCAGTACCACCCCAGTTTGCCCGGTTGCCCGGGCGTAACCGTCGGCCATATGCGTGGCGGCTTGCTCGTGACGCACCAAAAAATGCTTGATTGCATTCTGTTTAAACAGCGCATCGTAAATATGCAGTACGGCACCCCCTGGATACCCGAAGATATATTCAACACCTTCCTCTTGCAGTGACCGGACCAGCATTTCTCCGCCCGAGAGCATTTCTTCTGTTGCTTGCGTCTCTGGGCTCATCGATTTATTCACGTTAGACACCTTTTTCCCATAGGAATGGCTTTGGGGGACGGCATTTTTTACTATACCATCTCACGAGTCAACGATGGCGCCGAATTCGAGAACTTTGCATGCAAGCTTTTCCCCGCGGTTTTTCTTCCCTATTCGGATACCTTAAAGCCTTTGCGATGGGACTATTGGTATCCACAATACCCTTCCAAGCTTCAGCGGACATCTACACCTGGAAGGATCCCTCAGGGCAAGTCCACTATGCCGACAGACCACAGCCTTCCTATGCGGCTCGCAATCTCAACCCACCGGTAGCTTTTGGTTATGTTTCGGAACCACTGAATCAACCCTCAGACCAAGATCTATCTGATACCCGCAACGTCGCCGAAACACCTCTGGAATCAACCCAGATGGACTCCGCGGATGAACTCACTTTTACCTCCATACCACCGGCTGCGATGGGGCCAGACCGCAGCGTCTGTGCGGCGGCGCAGCGTCAACTTAGCAACCTAAAACGATTTCAGCGACTCAGAGTCAAAAATGAAGCAGGCAAGGACGTGTTCCTCAGTCAACAAGAAAAACAAGTCTTAATTGATGACACCATGGTGCGAATTACGCAACATTGTGACTAGGGGTTATGTCTTCGCCAAATCAGGGTGGCAAAACGCCCAGTCTGACCCTCACGCCGGTAGGAATAGAACAGATCCAAATTGCATGCCGTACAAAGGTTGGACTGCACAACACGTGCAACCCCGGCAGCTTTCAACCGCGTCTCAGCCAGTCGCGTCAAATCCAAATAGTCATGCTGTGGCCGCTGCCCTCGATGAAAAATACCGTCAGGGAATAAATCCTTAAATTCTGGTCCGACCTCGAAATGGCATGGGCCTATGCCAGGCCCAACCCAGGCCACGGCCTCTCGCCCTTTAAACGTAGCAACGCTAGCCTCCAAGACTCCACCGACAATACCTCGCCAACCGGCATGCACGGCTGCCACAATTGCGCCATCAACTGTCGAAAGCAGGATAGGAAGACAATCTGCTGTCAGGACTGCGAGCACCAAACCCAACTCCTCTGTAGTTGCGGCATCTGCTGGCTCTGATACTGCCGCCCTATTGTCGCGGGTTACCTCGAGCACAGTATTGCCATGGATTTGATTCAACCACCGAGGCTCACTGGGCAGATGCCACCCCTCTTTTAGCCATTTGCGATTGGTTTCGACACACGCTGGGTCATCGCCAACATGATCAGCGAGATTCAGCGAGGCAAAAGGCGCTCGACTTAAGCCACCGGATCGACTACTGCACAGCGCCCGCACGCCGACATCAGGCAGACCAAAAAGCGCGTGAAGATCTATCGCCTGACCTATCATTGGCTGTTTTTTACCCATTCCAATAACGTGAGAAAATCCGCGGGCGCTGCCGCTTCGACGGTAATCTCTTCTTTGGATATGGGATGGGAAAACGTGAGACGTCGCGCGTGCAACGCTTGCCGGCCAATGTCGGGCAAGCCCTCGACCGGTCCGCCTCTACGCCTGCGATAGACCGGGTCGCCAATCAGCGGATGGCCAATGTGCTCCATGTGCACTCTGATTTGATGGGTTCTTCCAGTGACCAATTCAAATCGTAGATGCGAGGTCTGCGCGAAGCTATCGATGACCCAAAATCGCGTCTCTGCAACCCGTCCCTCATCCTGAATCGCCATTTTGGTGCGATGCTTTGGATGCCGGCCGATTGGCGCATCTATCACACCGGCAGCCGCTGGTCGGCCATACACTAACGCCTCGTACTCTCGCTTAATCGTTCGAGCCGCCAATTGGCGAGAAAGATCCGTCACAGCCGTGATGGTTTTCCCCATCATCAAAAGCCCTGAGGTGTCTTTGTCCAAACGGTGAATGATGCCCGCCCTGGGTAGCGCTTGGGTCTCAGGCGCATAATGCAACATCGCATTCATTAGGGTGCCAGCAGGATTGCCAGCACCCGGATGCACCACCAACCCTGCCGGTTTGTTGACGATCACGACAGCGTCGTCTTCGTATCGAACATCTAAATCTATAGCCTCAGGGCCGGAACTGATCGGAACGATTGTTGCCTTGATCTCAATGAGAGCACCCGGCCCAACCTTATCCTTAGGCTTGCAGGTTGCTCCATCAACTGTGAGCTCGCCTGACTTAATCCAACTTTGCAACCGAGCCCTTGAATATTCTGGAAAAGCATCCGCTACCGCCTGGTCTAGTCGGCAGAGCCGTGTCTGGGCTGATAAACGCTGGCGAAGATGAATGACGTCCTGCATAAATCCAAACCATGGATGCTTGGGAGAATCGAGAGGCTATGTTTAAATACTCCTCTTTTCAAGCGCTTACTCAAGTGGAGACTTTCGTGAACTGCTACCCAATCCTGTTTAAGCGACCTCTCGCGCTAATTTTTGCCGCGCTTATGCTCATTATTACCGGTTGCGCCTCCAACACGGACAACTCTGAAGAAGCTTCAGAACTTGCGCTCTATGAATCTGCGCAGAGCGGTATGGCTGCGGGCAACTACAAGGATGCCGTCTCTCGCTTGCAGGCCTTAGAGGCACGCTTTCCTTTTGGACGATATGCCGAGCAAGCCCAACTAGAAATTATTTATGCCTACTACAAAAGCAGCCAGGCAGAGGCCGCCCGGGCCGCCGCAGACCGTTTTATTCGCCTGCATGCTAACCATCCCAACGTTGATTATGCCTATTACTTACGCGGTTTAGCCTCTTTCGAGGAAGACGAAAACTTCTTGACTAAAATCTTCCCGCTGGACCCATCCAAGCGTGACCCAGGCGCCGCTCGCGAATCCTTCGAAGATTTTTCTTTATTGATTCGCCGATTTCCCAGTAGCGAGTATGCACCGGATGCTCAACGCCGTATGCGGTACTTGAAGAACCTTCTGGCTGAGTCTGAACTGCATGCCGCGCGCTACTACATTTATCGCGGAGCCTACATGGCGGCTGCCAATCGCGGACGCTTTGTCCTCGAGAACTATCAAGGCACCATCGCCGTGCCCGATGCCCTTGCCATTATGGTTGAGTCCTACCGGCTACTTGAGCAAAAAACCCTTGCCAACAATGCGTTGGAGGTCCTTAAAGTCAACTATCCCGATCATCCCACTTTAAATGCTAACGGCGAATTCAACCCGAACCGATCGGTTCAAAAAGCTGAAAAATCTTGGATCAACATTTTTACTTTGGGCTTATTCGGTTAATCCACGACGACAGCGTCATCATCGGCTAACGGGCTCGCATTAGCCGACGCGACCATCAGACTTGCACTACCCGTTGCACTTCCCCCGTTACAAGCATCTTTTGAGTAAATTGCGACGGTTACCGAATAGGCACCGTCGCTGATATCCGCCTGAGACGTTACCGAATAAGGGCCATATTCAATATTGGATGCGCCAAGCGTGACGTTCGCATGATCATTCTCTGAAGAATCTCCATCTAGGGT
>NZGC01000050.1 GCA_002689445.1 Gammaproteobacteria bacterium | reverse complement strand
GAATGGCTCGGCGTCGGTTAACACAGCTCTAAACTGCTGAGCGGGAATTGCAACCACCAACAGATCTGCCGATTGAGTTGCGAGCTGAAGGTTGGTGGTGCCTTTAAGCTTGGCGGATAACTCCGCATCACCCAAGAATCGAGGATTGGTGTGATCTAGATTGATATTGTCAATGGTTTGAGGGTTTCTCGCCCAGAGAGTGACCGCAAAGCGCCGACTCAACAAGTGAGCGATGGTGGTACCCCAACTGCCGCCTCCAATGACGCCAATATTCATCCTTGGATAGCTTGATAAGGGGTTGGGAGAGTCCGCAGTTCCTGAATCAGGTCCGGTGGGGTATCCCTCGGTAAACTGATGCAATCAACCATGCCACCAAAGTGGGTTTCGATTTGTTGTTTGATGTGTTGATGCTCACCAACAGCGGCAAATTCATGCACCAGATCATCGGGGATCAATTGAGTCATTTCTTGCCATCGACCCGCTTTTGATAAGCGGTTCAGGGCGCGACCGAGGTCGCCAAGATCATGGGCCTCTAAAACGGGCCAATAAGCCGGTGTCGATCCATAGAAGCCGATCCGAGCTCTGACCCATTCGAACTGTTGATCGACGGATTCTTGGTCAGCTCCTGTGATCACAAATCCTCCACCTGAAATCTCAAAGGCCGTCCGATTCAGTTGCCTGTTGGCAAGTCGTGATTCCAGTCGGGGCAGGATTTCGCGTTTTAGGTAACGGGGTGTGCAAAATGCATGTAGCATGATGCCATCACAAACGTCCGCCGCAACGTTCATCATCGCGGGTCCAACGGCAGCGATTTGGATGGTTGGCATGTCCGAAACCAGGGGCTCCGGGGTGAAATTGGGGGTCATAAGGCTGAATTGATAATGCGGTCCCTCATAGGCTAAAGGGGTACCCTCGTTCCAACACTTCCAGATGGCTTGAACCGCACAAACATAATCTCGGATGCGAGGCGCAGGCGGCGACCAGGGTACGCTAAAGCGTCGAACGTTGTGGCCTTTGACTTGGCTACCAAGTCCTAGGACGAAGCGGCCTTTAGAGGCCAGCTGTAGATCCCAGGCAAGTCCCGCAGCAACCATGGGGCTGCGAGCGAAGGCGATCGCTACATTGGTCCTGAGTTCAAGGTTTTGACTATGGACTGCCGCGATTGCCAGAGGCAGAAAGGGGTTGTGGCGATTCTCTTGGGTAGAGATTCCTGTAAACCCGGCATCATCAAGCTGTGATGCCAGTTTTGGAAGGGTATCGAGTCTCTCAGCGGGAACGCCGGTTAAGATTTTCATAAGGTTTTGCCATACATGGCTTTGATGTTCGCACAGGGATCAATCAAAGGGCAAACTCGATGAAATGACGCCTGTAGATTAGTAGCTAAATGATTGACTCAAGGGTTGGTATTCTAGAAAAGAGGGGCGACTCAGGAAAATAAGGGGGTAAGGCTGACGCCAAGATAGACGAAAAAAACGATAAGCGACAACAAAGTTTGGAGTCGAGAAGGTAGTGGCTTCAAATTCATGAGCGAAGGCTATCGAAGACCCAATGAAATCGGAAAGAGTTTGTTGATCTATCTTTAGTGATTCCGGTTCTATCGATGGTTCGCGCGCACGCTGATCACAAAGATAATTTAATGATGAGTAGAGAAAGGGGTGCAACCAAACACCACAAGCCTGCCGCATAAAGGGTAAGACGGATAGGAATGTTTCGAAACGAGGCGAGGGAGGTTTGCAGTCCAATCATGTACAAAGCAAAGACCAGACAAATTTTCGACGCAAAACCAGTGATATCTCGAAGTACTAAGGGTAGCTCAAAGCTCGACCCCAGTAGGCTAGCGCCAACGAACAATAAGACAAAAAGCGGCAATTGGGCGCCACTGTCGGGGCGTCGATAAATCCAAGCAAAGATGAGGACGGTCGGAATTAGCCAGAGCGTTCTACCTAATTTTAAGGTGGTGGCCACCTCTGCTGCCTCCTGACCGTAGATTTGGGCGGTAGCGACCACGGAAGCCGTGTCATGAATGGCCAACGCGCTCCAAACGCCAAATTGCGCCTGACTCAGTTCAAAGAACGTACCGATGGCTGGAAACGTCAGGAGTGCCAGGGCATTCATGGCAAAGATCAGTCCCAGAACGGCGCCAGTCTCTTGAGGCTCGGCATTGATGATGGGCGATAATGTGACGACGGTAGTGCCTCCGCAGATGGCAGTGCCGCCGGTGACCAATATGCCCTGACGCGCTTTGAGTCTGAATAAGCGATAGGCAACAAGACCCAAGATAGTGACTGAGACGAGGTATCCTATGACGTAGGTAGCATAGCTTGAAGAGATATCGAGTAACGCACTGGCCTGGATTCCGAAACCCAGCAAAACGATGCCCGTTTGTAGCAGGTATTGCCCTAGGGGTTTTGCCCAGGTCAACTGATGATCACCACCAAGCACCAAGGTAATCCCACAGCCCACGAAGAATGCCAGAGCGGGATTGCCAATACTGACGACAACCAAGGCAGTGGCGAAAATTAGGGTTAAGCGTGTGGGCGACATAGCAGTATTTCTGGCGGTTGTTCAGTTAAGTATTCATTATCTCAGTGGGTTTAGATACGGTTTGTCCAAAATAACCGCGTTGGTCAAAAAAAGTTAACAGCGTGGGTAGGAGCGATAAGCTCAAGACCAGCATAATACTGATGGCCAAGGTCAGCAGAAGGCCGATTGATGCCGCGCCCTGGTGCGGACTGAAAACGAGCGAAAAAAAAGTCCCCAAGGTGGTTAGCCCGCTGATTAAGACCGCTCGTTGTGTAGCGGCGCTCAAGCCTGGTTCGGTCGCAGGGTAAAAAAAGCGATGCGTAACGTGAATGCCGGCATCAACACCAAGCCCGATAACCAGCGGAATCACCAGTATGTTTGCCATATTGATGCTAATACCCATCCCGTAACTGATGGCAAAGGTGAAGATCAACGTAAAGGCGATTGGGATCAAGACTAACACCACTTTTAACCCGTTCTTGAAATAGAGCCAGAGGCAAACAATCACACCCAGCAAGGCAAAGAGCGTGGCTTGCTGAAAAGCCTCAACCACGACCTCACCAATGCCCCATTCGACCGCGCTCCTACCGGCAATTTGGGGGGCGATCGATTGAATTTCTCCAATGAATTGATCGGTGACTGTTCTGTCGAGAAGGGCGGTAGCTGGTTGCACCATCAAAAGATGCTCGCCTTGAGAATTCACCAATCGGTCTCTTAAGGTTTTGGGGAGATCGTCAAAGGTAAAAGCGTTTGCAGAGAGTAAGGCGCGCAGTTCCGCTTTTTGTTGGTGGTAGCGTTCGCCGAGCAGTCGATTGAACCCGGTGATGCCTTCGGGGTCTTGCTGGAGTCTTTCAATCGCGGCAAGCATAGTCTCAGCCTGTCTCTGATAATCGCCGGATAACTGGCTTTTGGTTTCCTCAAAATAATCGATCGCAACGGCCAAGGGTATTGGTTCTAGTAACTCGGCATCGGTGGACCACAGATCGTTATAAAGATCTGCCGTCGTCTTGATGCGAAGCATTTTTGCACCCTGGGCCGAAGGGACGAGACTTTCAGGGGTCCGAATATCACCAACCGAAGGCAATTCACTTAAACTCGACTTAAGTTCGGCTGCTTGCGCTGCATCCCGGGCCAGGATAGCGATACTGTAGTCCGTTTGTTTGGACTCAGCTTGCAAGCGTGCTAAGGCTTGCATTGCCGGTGATTGAGCATCGCGCATACTGAGCACGCTGTAATTGAATTCGAGTTTCGTCGCAAAGAAAAGCGCAACCGGTGCCAGCAAAACAATTCCCAAAGCCAAGGAGGTTCCAGGGGTAGAAGTGGCATGTTTAGGTTGTTTGAAGGCGCTTTTTGCTTGCCCTGGAGGCCATAAGGTTAGAAACGCTGGGGTCACCGTCAAGGTTAGGGTCAAGGCGATGACCATGCCTCCCGCGGAGATTAAACCCAGTTCACCCATGCCGCTGTAGGCTGTTGGCAGAAACGAGAGAAACGCGATGGTCGAAGTGGCGGTACACAGCAGTAGCGCAGGACCCATATCGCCAATCGCTCGAGTCAGAGCTTCTAACGAATGATCACCACCTGCATAAACTCGCATCGCAAAGTGCACGGCAAAATCGACTCCAAGACCAAAAAACATCACCACAAACAACATCGAGAGCGTATTGAAACTACCCACCGCGAGTACGGCAAATCCAAGGGTCATGCCAATTCCGGCGAAGAGGATAAAGAAGATCATCGTAATAATGCTGAGCTGCTTGATCCCCAGGCCCAAAATGATGGCCAATAGGACGAGTGAAACGAAACCAGCGATCTCGATACCCGTAAGAGCCGCCTGAATTTCCTCGTTGGCCAATATGATCTCACCGGTCAATTCGACGGTAACGCCCTCAGGTAGAACAGTTTGGTCGATGGCTCGATTCAACGCCTCGACGATCGCGGCATTGGGTAGCGGCTGATCGAGGGACTGCTGGCCTGAGATGATTACAAGGTCGAAAAATTCTTGGGTATTGACGGGTTCCAAGGGATAAAACCCTTGGAAATACGGTGCTCCGGAAGTCAGACTGCTGATCAAGGACTCGATCGATATCGGCAGTGGTAAACCGGAGGGATTAGAGAGCATATCGGCAGCCATTAAAAGGGCATTAGCAATATCGGGCTGCTCATCGAATCGCACCAAGGCACCATAGTTGTACTCAGCTCCTGAAAGCCAATCAGCGAGCTGTTCGGGGCTGAGGTAATAGAGACGATGATCTTGAATGAAGGCTTCCGCGCTGGGCACGAAAGCATTTTCAATAATTGAGCTGGCTTCAAAAGCCCCTTTTAACGCACGGCTGGCGGTTTGAGCACTGGCAAGGGAGGGGCCTCGAACCACGGCTAAGGCGGTTTGTTGATACATTGGAAACCGGGCTTTAAAGGCTTCGTTGCTTTGATACCAAAGTAATTCATCGCTGGGTGATATCAATCGACCCAGATCAGAATTGAGGCTGCTCTGGTTGATAAACAAAAGGACGCCTCCAACCCCTAAAAGACCACAGATCAAGAGCATGGACGCGGCATAGCGTTGGCAAAAACCAATCCAATTTCGAAGGTAAGAGGGCTGAGTCAAATTCACGTAACTGATGGTGCTTGAGGGTTGTGTGCAAAACCGTTCTCATTGAGGATGCGGTGGTAAAGGTTGGCCAATTGCTCGACCGAGTGATCATGATGTCGTGATTCGATAAAGTGTCGATTCGTCTGCACCAACTGTTGGCTGAGCGCAGAATCCTCAAGCAAATTATCCACTTTGCGAGTGAGTTCGCCTGGGCGATAGGCATCAAAACCGCCCGCCTCGTCTAAGATCAGCTCCGTCAGAGCGCTGGTCTTAGACCGATTCAGCAGGGTTGGGCAACCCGCGGCCATCGCTTCCATGGCACTCATGCCCTCGAGTTCTACACTGCTGCACTGCACGAAAAGATCCGCTTTAGCGTAGAGCTCGGCTAAGGCCATATCGTCTACTCGACCAATGTTTGCGGGGATTCGAAGATCACGGGCCAGTTTCTTGAGAGCAGTCTCTTGTGGGCCTGTTCCGGCAAGGGTCAGCTTCAATCGATGCTTGTATTTAGAGTTGGCTAAGGCTTTGAGTAATATTGTCTGCTGTTTCTCTGGAGCGAGCCGACCGACACAAAGCAGATGTTTCTCATGAGATGGGCTGTTGTGATGCTGGATGCGGAAAAATTTTGAGGTCACACCATTTGATAAAACCTCCACAGGTTGGGTAAGTCCGTGCTGGGTCAATAGGTCTCGGGCGAACGATGATGGCGCAATGACTTGATCTGAGGCCTGATAATAGTGGTGGATGAACAAACGATAAAGCCAATGTGTGATCACGGTCTGGTTGAGTGATAAGTTGCGTTGAATGTTCTCCGGCTGAACGTGGAATGAGCTTACGATAGGGATTTTGAGTTCCCGTGCGATGCTGATCGCACGCTTGGCTAAAAAAAATGGATATTGAATGTGGACCAGATCGCACGTCGCGAGTTCCTGGATCAGTCGCTGCTTGTTGGGCAAGCCGAGGGGCGCCTGCATGCTGTTAATGATGCCGTTGATCCCTGGGACCGACAGCTGCGGAAAAGCCACAGCTTCAATGCCTTGATCCTCGACGTCGGAGCTTCCTGTCAGGAAAATTTTGAACCGAAATCGATTTTGAAGCGCGTCGACAAAGCGTCGAGTTGAAACGACCGTGCCGTTAAAGGGATGATGCCAAGGATCAAGCACAACTCCGATGATAGGTCGGTTGGTGTTTGGCTTCATAAGCTGTCTTACCTAAACCCTGGATGCTCGGTCTTACCTTTAGTTGCTGCTCCGTCCTGGGGGCAACGCCTCGTGTCCTAGCATGCAACGTAACCATTTAAGATTTGCCAGGCAAATAGATCAACTGCCGAGCATACCGGTTGTATTGCTTCAAGCCTACTGACTGTCGTAAAAAAATCGACGCCATTTCGAATAATGGTTTTAATGTCGTTTCAGTAAGGGATAATAGGTAGCATAATTGCTAGGCGATACCTTAGACAAAGGGACATCGATTTGAAACTCAGCGTGATTTTTACCACTTACAACTCACCCGAATGGCTTCGCAAAGTGTTATGGGGTTTTTCCGCACAAACCGATCTTGATTTCGAAGTCGTGGTGGCTGACGACGGCTCAGGACCCGAAACCGAGGCTGTCATCCAAGCCGCGTTAGCCGAAGGATTGAGTATCCAGCATATCTGGCAGCCAGATGACGGTTTTAACAAATGTCAAATTTTGAATAAGGCCATCATCGCTGCCACCGGGGACTACCTGATATTTACCGATGGGGATTGTGTGCCGCGCCGTGATTTCGTGGCCCAACACCGACTGGCCATGGCGCCGGGTCACTTTCTCAGTGGTGGGTACTTCAAACTATCAATGCCCGTAAGTCAGGCACTGACCCGCGAGGATGTCATCGAACAGCGGTGCTTTCAAAGTGATTGGCTGACGCAAGGCGGTATGAAAAAAAGCCTGAAATCATTGAAGTTGAGTGCGTCAGAATTCTGGCAACCCTGGCTCAACCGATTAACCCCAACCAAACCGACCTGGAACGGTCACAATGCTTCCTGTTTTAAAGCTGATGCCCTCGCAGTGAATGGTTTTGATCAGCGGTTACGGTATGGAGGGCTGGATCGAGAATTTGGTGAGCGCTTAGTAAACGCGGGACTGTCACCCAAGCAAATTCGTTACAGCGCGGTAACCGTGCATCTGGACCACCCAAGAAGCTATGAGTCAGCCGAAGGCTGGGCGTTCAATCATGCCATTCGAAGTCAGGTACGTAAGGAAAAGATCACCGTCACGCCGGCAGGGATACAGCAATTGGCTCATTGACACCTAGGACTGGCCAGATCAAGAAAGGCAGTGGTCATTAATGCCTAGCAGCCAAGCGCCGATAGTGGCTCAACAAAGCCTCGGCCTCCGATTGGATCGTGTAGCGGGCGAGAACGTGTTGTCTTGCCGCGTTTCCGAGTCTCTCACGGGTGTTGGGGTTTTGGATCAGTCGTTCGAGGGCAGAGCGAGTGGCTTCAATGTCCTCAACGTCAACCAAACAACCGTTGTGGTCGTGCTCAATGATATCAGGCCAAGCCCCTGCTCGACTGGCAACAACAGGCTTTCCAGAACTCATGGCTTCGAGAACGGTCAAACCGTAGCCTTCATTCCTGCTTAAGGCTGTGACGATGGTCATGGCATTGAATAGGCTAGGCAAAGCATTAAATGGTTGTTCACCCAGAAACCGAATCTGTGCCTCAACACCCGCTTTTGCCGCTAACGTTTTCAACTGGTCAACAAACGACTGATCAGTGGTTTTGATTTGACCGATAAAAACCACCTCCCAATTGGGATTGGCTTGCAAAAGAGGAATCGATGCCTTGACGAGAATATCAACCCCTTTTTGCGGTCGTACCCGGCCAAATAAGCCGATGTGATACTCAGCGCCAGACAGGTGAATAAGGTCGGAAAGCGAATCTGAAGCGTCGGGTCGATAGCGGTCAGCATCGATGCCATGGGGAATCAAGGTTTCAGGGGGTGGCTTAAGGTAACTTGCCGCGGCGCTGCAGGTAGAAATCACACTATCGACCTGCGTCATCAGCCATCGTGTAAAGGCAGTGTGATGTCGTTGAGCGGTAGAAGTAAATAAGATTTTAATCTGACACTTTGCGACTTGTTTCAAAAGTAAGGCTTGGATGATTTCGATATTACGTCTGGCGTGAAAAACGACCACAGTGCTCTCAACATCCGCTTGTCGCAGACGTCGCGCCAGAGCAAGAAATTGGTACGCTTCGATCTCTTGCGGCAAGTGATACTCACCTAAAACCAAGGTTGAGATTTGGTTTCGTTGCGCTGCCAGAACTTGCAGCATGGTTGAAGTAACGCCAGAAAATCGGCGATTGGCATTGCCAAGAATAAGTTCTGGGGGAGAAGAGTGAGGACGCAGGGTCATGTGATTAACGATTTCGGGCAGGGAGACTGGTCGCGGGTCACCGAGGGTTTCGGTTTGCACCCGATGGATCCTTGCACAAAAGCGAGCGGTGCCGCTGGGTTTTCTTGCGGCCTATCAGGATTTGAGCGAGTATTTGATCCAATGATCATAGCAATGGAGATCGGGGTTGGCACTTACGTTCTATTATGCGCCCGGAGCGTGCTCTCTGGCCAGTCACATCGCATTGGTCGAGTCAGGACTTAGCTTCGAGGCGGTCCCAGTGGCATTGAGCAAGGGAGAGCAGCGCGGGCCACAATTTTTGGCGATGAATCCCAAAGGTCGAATTCCGTTATTGAGAACAGACTTTGGCAGTCTCACTGAGAATCCAGCGATATTAGAGTATGTTGCGGATCTTGTGCCCGAGGCAGCGTTAAAGCCACAAAACCATCCGGCCCAGCTTGCGAAGATGCGAGAATGCAACGCTTATCTATCATCGACCGTACATGTTGCCCATGCTCATGGTCCAAGAGGTGTGCGGTGGGCATCCGAAGCTGCGTCACTCGCGGATATGAAGGCCAAAGTTCCGGAAACCATGCTGGCAGCGTTCCAGTTGATTGAAAACCAACTTGAGCAGGCGCAAGGTCCGTGGATGCTGGGTCAGGAGTATTCGCTTGCAGACATGTATCTCTATACCTTTTCGCGATGGCTGGAAATGGATCAAGTCGATGTCTCGTTGTTGCCTCGGGTGCTGTCGCACCGAGCAGCTATGGAGTCGCGGCCAGCGATTGCAGCTGTCCTGGCAAAGGAAGGGATTGCCTCTCTGAGTCGAGGTGAAGCGTGATGAATTGGCGGTACCATTGATGCGGCTCGCGAAACCTTATATCGACGTGGGAATGCAAACCAATCAACGCGAACGTCAATGCGAGTTTTGGGGTGAAACGATCGGGCTCACATTTGAATCTCTGCTGAAAGTCGGTGGTGGCGCACATCAGCTTAGGCATGGCTTAAACGGTTCCGTCTTCAAGTTGAATCATCTTCGCCAGCCGCTACCGAGTAGGCGTGCGGCGCCAACAGGATACCAAGGGCTGATCATTGGGGTTGATTATGTTGATGAGCCAACAACGCTCTTTGACCCTGATGGGAATCGGGTCACCCTGGTGCCGGTAGGATATGACCAAATCGATCAGATCGCGGTCGAGTGGGTAGTCACATCATTGGGTGCGCACCAACGGTTTTGTCGACAAGTGTTGGGTGCAGAGCAAGTACATGAACGATGCTTCGTGTGGGGCGAGACTAGGCTGTATCTGTCGGAGTCGGCTAACCAGCCAAATTGCGATCAGCTTGAAGGTATTGGTTTTCGCTATTTGACCGTCCAAGTGTTTGATGTGGATCATGAACACCATCGCGCGATTGAGTTGGGCGCAATTGAAGGCAGTGCAGTGCGCACGCTTGGGGAAACTGCTCGCATTTCTTTTATTCGCGACCCTGATGGCAACTGGATAGAAATCTCCCAGCGCGCGTCCTTAACGGGGCCTCTGCCCAAATAACCGAGGGCAACGTTTTGCGCTCAAAATTTGTTTGCCGTATAAGTGATCAAAGTAGACCAAGAAACCGTGTATGAAAATTGACGCACCGTTGATAGCAGAGCTCAAGCAGGTTGTTTCGAGTGCTTCGAGGCTAGAGCAGCTGGGATATGATGGCCTACGAGTTGCTGAGCTCAATCACGATCCTTTTCTGACGCTGACCTTGGCTGCAGAAGTCACCGAGCGAATCGAATTGATTACTTCGGTTGCCGTTGCTTTTGCTAGAAACCCTATGAGCACGGCGCAGCTGGCTCATGATTTGAATGCGTTTAGCGATGGCCGATTTGTACTGGGCTTGGGGACCCAAGTTAAGGCGCACATAACCCGGCGTTTTGGCATGCCGTGGCATGATGGGCCTGCTCAAATGCGCGAGTTTATCGAAGCTTTGCAGGCTATATTCGATCACTTTTATCTCGGTGATCCTCTAGCTTTCTTGGGAGATTATTACGAGCATTCGCTGCTACCGAAACCGTTTAAGCCCAATGATCTCTCGGCTGGTAGGCCGCCCATATTCCTGTCGGCAACAGGGCCGATGATGACCAGAGTGGCTGGTGAAAACGCCGATGGCCCGATTATGCATCCGTTCTCAACTGAGGCGGACGGTAAGGGAGGTTTTGTTCCAACGT
>NZGC01000049.1 GCA_002689445.1 Gammaproteobacteria bacterium | reverse complement strand
TAGCAGCAGCTTTCTTCGCAACAGGCTTCTTCTTAGCAGCAGCCTTCTTCGCAGCAGGCTTCTTCTTAGCAGCAGGCTTCTTCTTAGCAGCAGCCTTCTTCACCGCAGGCTTCTTCTTAGCAGCAGCCTTCTTCACCGCAGGCTTCTTCTTAGCAGCAGCTTTCTTCGCAACAGGCTTCTTCTTAGCAGCAGCCTTCTTCGCAGCAGGCTTCTTCTTAGCAGCAGCCTTCTTCACCGCAGGCTTCTTGGCAACCGCTTTTTTAGCAGCAGCTTTTTTTACAGCGGGCTTTTTCTTAGCAACAACTTTTTTAGCTGCCGCTTTTTTAGCAGCTGGCTTTTTCTTTGCAGCGGGTTTCTTTTTTGCAACCACGTTCAGTACTCCTTTAGGTGACTATTACGTTTAGACCGACTTACTTTCCAGCTATGAAGCATCTCCTCGGCGTAACTTTTCATCATAGCGAAATGAAAAGTCCGGACACTCATGATGCAATGGGGTCAAGTTTAGAAAATTCTTTTGAATTTGCACACCTTTTTTTCAATAAAAGTTTTCTCTACTTCAACCGCAAGAAAAGTGCAGCACGGTCTATTTTCGCTCTAACGCTTGCTCGATTCTGACTCTAATATCATCGGTTGATCCCGTTCCATCAACTGCCGAGTATCGAACAGAAGTCGTCGCTGCAACATTTTGATAAAAGGACACCAGAGGTGCTGTTTGTTCTTGGTAAACTCTTAGTCGCTCTCTAACGGTTTCCTCTTGATCGTCATCTCTCTGCACTAACGCTTCCCCCGTTTCGTCATCAATGCCCTCTTGCTGAGGTGGTTGATACACGGTGTGGTAGGTTCGCCCCGAACCCGGATGCACCCTCCGACCACTCAGTCGACGAATAATTTCGGCTTCATCGGCCTGGATTTCAACCACATGATCTAACGCTATACCTGCTTTCTCTACCGCCTCGGCTTGGGGAATCGTTCTTGGAAAACCATCGAACAAAAACCCTTTCTCGCAATCAGGCTGGGCTAATCGCTCTTTAACAAGGTTCACAATGATTTCGTCGGTTACCAATTCACCTCGATCCATAACACCCTTGACTTCTAGGCCCAGGGGCGTCTCGGCGGCGATTGCTTGACGCAGCATATCGCCTGTCGAAATTTGGGGAATCCCATACGCCTCGGTAATAAACTGAGCTTGCGTGCCTTTGCCCACTCCCGGTGCTCCCAATAGTATTAATCGCATAAACGTTCCCACCCTTTTGTGATATTCATTTTTGAACCTGACAACTGATTGCCGTCGATCGCTGCCCAAAATGCGATAGCGATCGTATTTCCCTGTTGTTTATCCGTAACCTTCTGAAGCAGCGTTCTGAATAACCTGACCTTATAAAACACTTGCCAAGATCTTCGCTCATACCTCTTCGCTCATACCTCTTCGGACATACCTCGCTCCCACATACTCGTGTCCCTGATGGCTATCTAGCACAACGACGAGCCGATACGACGTTGGGAATCTTCTGCATCATTTCTAATACTTTGATCAATACTCTCAACGATCCCACTTCAATCGTCATGGTCAAATCAACTCGCTGCGCAGGTTTATTGGTTACCGAATGCATCATCATCACATTGATCGACTCATTCACGAACAACGCGGTGATATCAAATAGTAAACCACTGCGATCGTAGGCCTGCACCTCAAGATCCACCAAAAACACCGCTTGAGCATCATCCCGCCATGACAGTCGCATGAGTCGACCATAAGCGTCACCCTGCATGACTTCAACGCAATCTTGAGTATGGACTCCGACGACACCATCATCGTCGATGATTCCCACAATCGAATCGCCTACTATAGGGTCACAGCACGTGGCGATTTGATGAGGCCTTCCACCCAGGCCCTCAATTGGCACTGCGCCCTGCTGCGCATCCAAGGCCAAATCAAGCTGCGATGTCTGTCGAATGTCGAGCTCGTTGCCCGCCAGCCACTCTGCAACGTCCGACAATTGCAGATCTCCTCGCCCCAACGCAACCAAAAACTCATCCTCGCTTTCAAACTCGAAAGCTTCTGCAACCTCGACGTATTGCTGTCCGTCAATACCCAGCTGAGCTCTTTCTGCTTCTACAAGGCGTTTGCCCTCTTCCAGATTCTTCTGGCGCTCGCGTAACCCAAACCAACTTTGAATTTTTGCTTTGGCTTTCGATGTCGTGACATAACCTAAGTGAGTGTGCAGCCACTCACGTCTTGGCATAGCCTCTTCAGCGGTAATAACTTCAACATGATCCCCTGACATTAAGGCGTGATTCAAAGGCACGATCTTACCGTTGACTTTAGCACCTCGGCAGCGATGACCAATCTCTGTGTGCACTTTGTAAGCAAAATCTACCGGCGTTGCGCCTGGAGGCATATCGATAACATGACCTTCTGGAGTAAACAAATAAACTCGATCCAAGCTGACGTTAGCCAACATCTCATTGGCAGAATCTGGGAAATTTTTTACCTCGTCCTGCCATTCAATAACTTGCCTTAACCAAGCCAAGCGACGTTCGTAGCGCTCACCTTTTTCGTGGCTGGCGTTATCTTTGTAGGTCCAATGTGCACAAACGCCGTATTCGGCCTCATGATGCATTGCTTCAGTTCTAATCTGGACCTCAAGCACTTTACCCTCTGGCCCGATAACCGCCGTGTGCAAAGATTGGTAGCCATTGTCCTTTGGATTCGCAATATAGTCGTCAAACTCATTAGGAATATTTCGCCAAATATTGTGGACCACACCCAATGCCCGGTAACAATCATCGGGCGATGCGACCAAGACCCGGATAGCTCTGACGTCATATACTTCAGAAAAGGCGATACCTTTGCGGCTCATCTTTTTCCAAATACTGCAGATGTGTTTGGCCCTACCCGCCAAACTGGCTTCCAGATTCACCAAATCCAATTTTGAAGCCAGCACCTCGATCACAGACTCGATGTATTGATCCCTCGCCGTTCGTTTTTCATCGAGCAAAGAGGCTATTCGCTTGTAGGAGTCAGGCTCAGTGTATCGAAACGCTAAGTCCTCTAGCTCCCACTTGAGTTGACCAATACCCAGTCGATGCGCAAGGGGCGCATAGATCTCTGACACTTCCTGAGCTAGCCGAATTTGCTTTTTTCGATCACTGTTGCCTACGGCTCGGATCGCACAGGTTCGCTCCGCCAATTTGATTAATGCCACTCGTATATCATCGACCAGCGCGACCAACATTTTTTTGGCCTGCTCTACTTGGTCAGAGGTTTCTCCTAAGACCACTTCATTCTTTCTGATGTGGATACTGCTAATGGCGGCCATCTTAAGCACGCCCTCCACAATGCTCGAAACTTCGTCGCCGAACTGATTACGGATATGCTGGACCGTGATTTGATTTTCCCTAGCGGCGCGATAGACAATCGCTGCTATCAATCCATTTTCATCAACCTGAAAGGTTCTCAACAAATCGGCGATTTCCAGACCCAAATAGTAGCTGCTTCGTCCTGAGGGCCAGCCCGCGCCCATTGCAACCGCTTTTTGTTCCGCTTGTTCGGATAGCTCACAGGCTCGTTGAATTCGATCAAGATCTAAGCCTTCTCTTTCCTTGCCGAGATCATTCAACCATTCAGACAACTCAAATTGACCGGCCTCAAAAACAATTTTTTGTATTCGAGCTTTAACCATTCGGGGTTGCCCTCGTAAACTTAGCAATCGACTCCATATGCGCAGTATGTGGGAACATATCAATCATCCCCAGCACCTCCAATCGGTAGCCTCCCCCGACTAAAATATCTGCATCGCGGCGCAGGGAAACAGGGTTGCAAGAAACATAAACAATGGTGTCATTGCCATGGTTGAGCAACTGCCGGCAAATATGCTCAGCACCGGAACGAGGCGGGTCTAACAGAACCTTATTCGCTGGAGGTAGCTGTGCAGCCGAAATGTCATCGTTATATAAATCAACCGTATCAAATTGAACGTTGCCAAGCCCGTTGGCGAGCGCATTTTCCCGGGCTCGATGGATGCTGTTCTCTGCGGCTTCTAATCCCCAAACTTGAGACACTCGTTGAGCAATCGGTAATGAGAAATTGCCGATCCCGCAAAAGGCATCTAACACCTGGTCAGTCGGCTCTAAAGACAATAGCGCTATTGCTTGACTGACCATGTGCTGATTGATTTCTTGATTGACTTGAGTGAAATCCATGGGATGAAACGAAAACGTCAGATTCTGCTCGGGTAGGCTGTATTTTAGTAAGGGGGTTGTCTCTAAGGACAATGGCACCACCGAAGCGGGCCCTTTTGATTGCAACAAGAAGATGACATCGTAATCACGTTCAAAAGCTTTAAGGTGTGCGATGTCGGCTTCATCAAGCGGGACAAGATGTCGCACGACCAGCGCAACTTGTTCTTCTGATGCTGCAACCTCAATTTGAGGAATACTCTTTTTACTCGCCAGTTGGTCCACCAGCCGGCGTAAGGGTGCCAGTAATCCTGCCAGTTCTGGTACCAAAACGGTGCAGCTATCGATTTCTGCAATCAATGCCGAGCCGACTTCTCGAAAACCAATCAGCGTTGTTTGTTTTTTTTCAACGAACTTGACCCCTAATCGGGCCTTACTTCGATACCCTGAATCTCGACCTTTGATCGTCGCTAACCACTGCGCAGGAGGTTGCTCTTTGAATATCTCGGACAACCAATGTTGCTTGAACCCTAGCTGCTCTGATCGAGCGACATGTTGAAAAGCACATCCTCCGCATATGCTCGCATGAAGACAAGGAGGAATAACTCTGGCTGGATGCAAGTCTTCGTGTTCACTCGATTGACAAATCCACGCACCCCGCTGCTTTTTTAGCGGCTGGATCAGGGCTCGCTCACCCGGCAGTAACCCATGTATTTTAAATCGAGCATCGTCGCTGTTGCAGGTGCCTTCGATAGACAACGCATGACCACGATCGTAAAAAGGCTGTTTTCGCTTGCGCATGGTATTGCCGGCCGCTCAAGGTTAGACCTGATTATTCAGGCGGGCGCTTATTTTAAGCCAAGTCGGCCTCATATACACCTGTCGACAAGTAGCGGTCACCCCGATCACAGACAATGGCAACAATGGTCGCATGCTCAACTTCTGAACTGATCTGCAGAGCCGCAGAGATTGCACCCCCTGATGACACGCCTGCAAAAATACCTTCTTCTCGAGCCAGCCGCCGCATCATCACTTCTGCCTCATGTTGATCGATATCAACGACTCTATCGACGCCCTCTGGTTGATAAATTTTTGGTAGATAAGCCTTCGGCCAGCGCCTAATCCCAGGAATCGCTTGTCCTTCCACGGGTTGCAAGCCAACAATCTCAACTTGTGGTTTCACGGACTTCAGGAAACGAGAAACCCCCATGATCGTGCCCGTTGTTCCCATGGAGCTGATGAAGTGAGTAATGCGGCCCTCAGTTTGCTGGAAAATCTCAGGGCCCGTGCCTGACTCATGAGCATTGGGGTTATCGCGATTAGCGAACTGATCGAGCACCAGCCCCTCTCCCTGCTGCATCATTTGGGTCGCCAAATCGCGAGCCCCCTCCATCCCCTCCTCTTGGGATACCAAAATCAGTTCTGCGCCGTACGCCTGCATAGCCGCTTTACGTTCTTGGCTCATATGAGCCGGCATGATCAATTTTAAACGATAGCCTTTGATCGCAGCCGCCATCGCAAGCGCAATTCCCGTATTACCACTGGTCGCTTCGATTAGTACGTCCCCTGGTTTGATCAGCCCCTTTTGTTCCGCCTGCTGAATCATGTTGACCGCAGGGCGATCTTTCACCGAGCCGGCGGGATTATTACCCTCGAGCTTTGCAAGAATAGTATTTGTCGTCTTTCCCGGTAATCGTTGTAGTTTGACTAACGGTGTCTGCCCTACACAATCTTCAATGGTTGGATAGTCGATGTTTGTGCTCCAGCGATGTCTTACGCGATTTTAGTCAATTAACCACTGTACTTGAAAGCGATGGACGCAATAAGGTAAGCATCAATTGGTCTAAGCGTCTCCCAATTGTCATGGGCTGTTTCATCTATGGCTTTGATCAATTTAGGCAGTCGTCTTGCCCAGCCATTAGCAGGTAACACTGGCGTCGAGTAAAACAGTCCTCTGGTCGATCCGTCACCTGAGTCACTGTCTTGAATCAACACTCGCAGGCATCACTCACGGCTCAGAGGCGTTATGGATCACGACATCGGAGCTTAAGGATTACCTTGACCGGGAGACTCAATTCAATGAAGACAGCGAGTGACTGAGTCGCCAGCCTTTTCCAAGGGGGCGACTTAAAAGCAAGAGTTACATGACCGACGTGCATAAACGCATGACTTAGACGGTTCGACTGAATCAATTAATGATCAAATTGGTTAAATAACGTGCTTGAATGGACTGGGCAGATGCATTGCGTGAATGCCTTTACGAATACGTCATAGCAATCGCTGAAGGCGATAAAGATCAGACTCAGCTCAACCACGAGACTGAACCCGAAAGCGTATTCATTAGGCGCATTGATTGCTCACTTCAAGGGATTTGATTGAGCCCTTTGAGCACGACGGTTGGCTTCCTGCATTGGATTGACACCTGAATTTCGCCGTAAGCGAAGTCCGTCGGCCCAGGCAGTTGACTCAGCCCTAAACATCGATTTTAGTTAAGTGTTCGTCCAGCGCATGTTGAGTATGGAGGTCGTCATTTCCGAGCAAAAGCCGTTGATCAAGACTGATGACCTACCGTTTCTTTCTGACAATGAGGCACCAAATGCCGAGGCAGCACCGGTACGAGCAACCTTGCCGCAAGAGACAACTGCCGCTAACCATCTTTCCGACCAAGACCGAAATGAGACGGTTTTTTGGCCTGAGCGATCGGTTGATGCGTTATTAGAAGCGGCATTCCAGCGCTTGGGCACCCATCTGCAACGCCCTCTGGTCTGGGGCATCGATGCCGATTGCCCAACTCATGCCTCAGTCCTGCGCAGCGTTTACTTGGAATGCTGTCAAGAACTCTCCCAGCTACTGCTTGGCTTGCCTAGGCGTCAACAGATCGCTTGCCTCGTTTCCTGGTCATCCGAGCACAACCTTTTTTCGATTTCCTGCTATACGCGCAAACCTGATACGAACCTCGGGGTTGCGAATCTTAGGGTGGAGCAGGTTTGGACAGAAACCATTGATCCCCTGGACACATCTTTGATCGTCGCATTTGATGAAGCACTCGACCAAGCCCTCGTCTCTCGCTTTGTAACCAGGGCTGGGTTCGTCGTTGCTTTACCTGGAGCCTCTTCGCCGGCCGGCGTGATTAATGCCAATGGCATTCAAGGCCTCTCGCCTTGCCTGACCTTGAAACCGCTCACTCACGAAAACAGAGCAAGCATGCTGGACAACGGCAATATTGATTTGACACAGCTCGCTCAGGAAATCTCTGTCCTTGCTCGACGTGCCCGTGAGGTTAGTGAGATCAAGATATTCCTAATCGCCGCCTTAACGTCCGACCCACACCGGTCTGCTGTCGCAAACCACTTGAAACAGCTTGGACTTCGTTATCAAGTCGTGCCAATTGATAGCCTTCCCAACCCAACTGCTGCGGAAATATGGGTTTCTCAGCATCTGGAGCATCCCAAAGTCAAAGTCATTTTCGACACTTCACTGGGAATCCAAGATCAAATTCGGACGCAAGCGTTTTGTTGCCGCCACTCTGATTTCACGTTCTTTAAGATCAATGATAAAAACGATATGAGCGAATCTTCGATACCAACCCTTGCGCTCATCCCCCTTGAAGCGCTCACCCTCGAGCTACTGTTGTCTGAGAGTCCTCTCCAAACAGCGAACACACCCGCATTCACTCAGCACGAACCGCTGCAAAGCGGGGCGCCAATCTCTCAGGCACTGCCGAGACAAACCCCCGCAGCAGGTATCTGTAACCGTATGCCGCTATTCGACTATGACGTCGCCATCGAACGAGCACAAGGCAGCGTTGATACCGCTAAATCGGTATTTGATTTACTTAAGATCTGCCTTCAAGAGGATCTTTCTGAATTGTCCAATGCCTTACTTCACGAAGACCCAACACGGGCACATCACATCATGCACAAACTTCGTGGCGCCGTTGCGTATACGGGGGCCCTAAAATTAGAACAGGGGCTGCAAGAGGTCTTCATGGACGCCAAACAAACTACAGTCGACAGCTCATCGATTTGCGCCATTATCGAGCAAACCCTTGTCTACCTTGAGAATCATGAGTTTGAAAGTTTTCGCCCTAAGATCGAGACCAAGACTCGGCAATCGCAACGCTCTGAATAAACCCAGAATCATCTGATAAAGACAAATGCCAACAATCAATACCAAGTTGGCTAGCTCGTGATTGAGCCGCTCCATTTAACGTGACTGTTGGCTGCCCCAAACGGTTTCGTCCAACCACTATCTGGTCAAACGTTACCCCGTTTTGCATACCGGTTCCTAAGGCTTTGCTCACCGACTCTTTTGCACAGAATTGCATCCCCAGAAAACGAACAACCCGCACTTTAGAGACGACATTGACGAGTCGCGCTTGTTCTTCCTCCGACAAAATACGCGCTGCAAATCGCTCGGGAAACCGGTCGAAGACCCGTTGGATACGGTTTAACGCCAGTAAATCTGTACCTACGCCAACGATCATCCGGACCCTTCGAGTAATGCCCGGGAGTTGAGTTTCTGACCCTCAAGCAACTGATGGAGCGTTTGCCGAACCACGCCTTTGATAATGTGCTGACCCATCGAGGATATCTCTCCTTGAGCAAGTTGCTTGAGCTCACGACCGGCGAAGCACGGAGTTGCTCCCGTCAACATTGAACTGAAGCCTTCCCCCGCTTTGAATTCATAATCCTGCTCCTCGAGCACTTGCTCTCCTCGGCTTGCATCGTAACTAAAGTCGATGCCAAACCCTAACTCAGCCAGCAATATCAATTCAAAGCGTCGCAATTGGACCAGGTCAAAAGGTATCTCTATAAGTCGCCTAACAAGAGCAGCATAGGCGTCATAAAGTCGAGGCTGCGAATCGAATGAGCCCAACAAGCGATAGATTAACTCATTGACATACATTCCAATAATCGCGCCCTGTCCTTGAATACGTCCTGGACGCGGTGCACTGTCGACCACCCTGGCCAGTGGCAAATTACCCCGAGAGACTTGCAGAACCGATAATTCGCGAAACAAAGTCAGTTCCGCGGCTCCAATGGTCGGTTTTTTTTTGCTGCTTGCTTTGCGAGCACCTCGGAACAACAGACCGATACGCCCTTGTTCCCGCGAAAAAAATTCCACAATTAAACTAGAATCTCGAAATTTTCGGGTATGAATGACGTAGCCCGTCAACATCATTGGGTCAGATATCGTCATAGCCTAAGCTCTTCAGCGCTCGCTCGCTGTCAGACCAACCCGATTTCACCTTCACCCAAGTGTTAAGCATGATTTTTTTGCTCATCATGGTCTCCAGATCTCGCCGCGCATCGATACCAATCTGTTTTAGGCGCTGTCCCGACTTGCCAATCAATATCGTCTTTTGCCCTTCTCGTTCCACAAATATGGTCGCACCGATATGGATGATGGTTCCAGTTTCCCTAAACTCGTCGATCTGAATCGTCACCGCGTAAGGCAATTCATCTCCCAATTGGCGCATCAACTTTTCGCGAATCACTTCAGATGCCATAAAGCGCTCGCTTCGATCGGTCACTTGGTCCGCTTCAAAATAGAATGGACCGTTCGGCAGAGCCTTGACTACTTCCTGTTCTAGCATTTTCAGGTTGTCGCCCTTTTCCGCCGAAATTGGCATGATCTCAGCCTCAGGAACTTTGGATTGCAGCGTCGACAATAAGGGCAAAAGCTGTCGTTTATCCTTTACCATGTCTACTTTATTCACCGCGACAATGACTTTCACCGATGCCTTTTGAATGGCCTCTAAAACCATTTCATCGTCTTCCGTCCAATGCTGGCGGTCAACCAAAAACACAATGACATCCACATCTGATATCACGCTGAACGCGTTGCGATTCATGTAGCGATTGATTGCACGCTTGCCTGCAGCATGTATACCGGGTGTATCGACATACAAAATTTGATGTTCAGTCCCACTTTTAATACCCAGCAATTGATGACGTGTGGTCTGCGGCTTTCTGGATGTAATGCTCAATTTCTGATCAAGCAACGCGTTGAGCAAGGTTGATTTCCCAACATTAGGTCGACCAACTATGGCAACGTATCCGCACTGGGTAGGAGAACTAGTCGGCATCGAGGCGCCCCAAAATCGTCGCCGCTGCTTGCTGCTCGGCTTGCTTGATTGAATCTCCGTTTGCCGAGACCGGTTCGTCGACGAGACGACAGACACACTCGACGCTAAAGGTCTGTTCGTGCTCTTTGCCTTCGATGCCTATTACTTTGTACTCAGGCAGCGGCAACCCCTCAGCCTGCAACAGTTCTTGTAAACGCGTTTTGGGGTCTTTATGCACCTGGTCGGTGGCCAAATTGTTCAACTCAACCTCAAACCACGACAACACACTGGCTGTGGCCGTTTCAAAGCCTGCCTCTAAGTAGATTGCGCCCAAAATCGCTTCAAGGCTGTCCGCCAAAATTGAATCTCGATCAAAGCCGCCCGACGAACGCTCACCTTGACCGAGTCGAAGATGCTGACCGATTTTGAGACTTCTGGCTTTGTCAGCCAAACTCTGTTTTTTAACCAGTTGGGCTCGAAATCGACTTAGCCTGCCTTCATCGAGCGTTGGGAACTGCTGATACAAGTATCCAGAAATGGCGAGTTCGAGCACTGCATCACCCAAAAACTCTAATCGTTCATTATGATGACTCGAAGCACTGCGATGCGTGAGCGCCTGTCGCAAGCGGGCATCATCAACAAATGAATAACCCAACCTGTCTTTGAGTCGACGGAGTTGCTTTTCCTCCGGAGACTTCAATCCTTTACTACCAAAGCATCATCAAAAACAATGACGTAGTCGACATTTGCAAACAACTGGCCACGAACTTCATATTCAAGCTTTGCCGTAATGGTTTGACCCTGCGCGTCGAGGACAATACGCTTGGCTTGCTGAAACTTCGAAAGACTGTTCACTTTCAAATTCTTGTTTAGCCGATCCTCTAGCGCCGAAATATCCATCTTTCCGGCCTCTTCGGCCATCACCAAATCACGGACAATGCTCAACGCCGTGCGGTGCTCGATATAAGGCGGTATAAACTTTAAAGACAAGGTTACAAGGACGCTCAAAACAGCTAACCAAATTAGCAAATCAGAGATCGAAAAACCTTGATTTACGAACTTTGCCATCTCCTATCCTCAATCGATCCACTGATTGCGTCCGAACGTTGGCATCGCCAGTCCGGGCTCTTTGTGCAGCCAGATTGCAAAAGCTTTACCCACGATCTTATCTTCTCTGACAAATCCCCAAAATCGACTGTCGCTGCTCTGATCTCGATTATCCCCCATCATAAAATAATGCCCCTCGGGGACCAACCACTCTTGAGCGCCAGGATCTTCATACCGATTGCGCCACATCGCATGCGTTTTACCATCTAGCGTTTCAGTAAATTGCAACGGCGCGGACACCGCATCTGATATCGGTCCGAGATACTTCTGATTTTGCTCAACATTATTAATGTAAATCACTTTGTTCTGATAACGCACTCGATCGCCGGGCAAGCCGATCACCCGTTTTATAAAATACTGATTCTTATGGCTGGGGATGAACACCATCGAATCGCCTCGCTCAGGCTGGTCGATCTCAATCACTTTCGTACCTAAAACGGGCAATCGAATGCCATAAATAAACTTGTTTACCAGAATAAAATCACCGACCTGCAACGTTGGTTTCATCGACCCTGAGGGAATTTGAAAGGGCTCGACTAAGAAAGATCGCAGAACCAACACGAACAACAGCACTGGGAAAAAAGAAATGGCATATTCAACGACGGCTGACTGCCGGTCTCTCGCTGCGGCCTCTCGCCTTGGCCTTAACCAAATAATCTCTAGCAACCAGAGAAGCCCCGTGCTGCCGGTTAATACCACCAGTATCAAAGGGAAGCTCATGCTCAAATCCATAACGCGCTCCGACCGTGCCTAACCCGCTCCCATCGCACCACCATTACCGATCTACCTTCAGCACCGCCAGAAAGGCCTCCTGTGGAATCTCGACGCTACCCACTTGTTTCATTCGCCGTTTTCCAGCTTTCTGTTTCTCGAGGAGTTTTTTCTTACGCGTAATATCGCCACCGTAGCACTTGGCCGTTACGTTTTTCCGCAACGCCTTGACCGTTTGGCGCGCTATGATTTGACCGCCGATCGCAGCTTGAATCGCAACATCAAACATTTGTCGGGGAATCAAATCCT
Source organism: Gammaproteobacteria bacterium (assembly GCA_002689445.1). Lineage (GTDB taxonomy): Bacteria > Pseudomonadota > Gammaproteobacteria > Pseudomonadales > Azotimanducaceae > UBA9926. The sequence continues at coordinate 5,127 of NZGC01000049.1, read as the reverse complement.
TCATTTTACTGGTTAGGGCTAGCCCCTTACTTCTGGAATCTTCGCTGTGCACGATAACCGCCAAAGCATCCACTCGATCCCCATTGATCAGCACATCCAGTCTCGCCAGTTTTGCTGCTTGAAATCTCACAAAACTGTAATCTAAAGAAGCATACCCTCTCGAAACCGACTTGATTCGATCAAAAAAATCGAGGACGACTTCGTTCATTGGCAGCTCATAGCTCAAAGCAACTTGCTTGCCGACAAACTGCATATCTTTCTGTACACCCCTGCGCTCCTCGCAGAGCACAATAACGCTACCGAGATGTTCCGAGGGCACTAAGATATTGGCCAACACAATCGGTTCTCGCATCTCTTGGATGCTGCCCATATCAGGGAGCTGAGAGGGATTATCAACCGTTATCACTGCATCTGATTTCGTCAGGACCTCGTAGATCACCGTGGGTGCAGAGGTAATCAGGTCGAGATTATACTCTCGCTCCAACCGCTCTTGGATGATTTCCATGTGCAACATGCCCAAGAATCCACATCGAAATCCACTGCCGAGAGCATCCGAGCTCTCGGGCTCGTAAACCAGCGAAGCATCATTGAGGGTCAATTTTTCTAAGGCATCGCGAAAATTGTCGAAATCATCCGCACTCACCGTGAACATACCAGCAAACACCTGGGGTTTAACTCGTTCGAACCCTGGTAATGCAGGGGTCTCTTGACCCACACTGATTATAGTATCGCCCACTGGCGCACCGCGGACTTCTTTAATGCCGGCAACTAAAAATCCGACCTCGCCCGCGCTGAGCCCATCAGTTTCGGTGCGTCGTGGTGTAAAAATACCCACGGCATCAACCTGATGCACCTTACCGGTAGAATGCATAACGATCTTATCTTTTTTCTTGATTTGGCCCTTGATCACTTTGATCAGTGAGACAACTCCTAAATAATTGTCGAACCAAGAATCGATGATGAGTGCTTGTAACGATTCGTCACGATAATCAGGCGGCGGCGGAATGAGTTCAATCAAGCTCTCCAGCAAAGGCCGAACGCCAACTCCGGTTTTAGCACTGACTGAAATCGCGGCGCTGGCATCAATGCCAATGATTTCTTCAATTTCTTGACAGACCCGCTCGGGTTCAGCTTGCGGCAAATCAATTTTATTCAACACAGGGATGACTTCTAGGCCCTGTTCGACTGCGGTGTAACAATTTGCCACGGATTGCGCCTCTACGCCCTGCGCCGCATCAACGACCAATAGGGCGCCCTCGCAGGCCGCCATTGAGCGGGAGACTTCATAACTAAAATCCACGTGGCCCGGCGTGTCGATGATATTGAACTGGTAGGTTTGACCATTATCTGCGAGATAATTCAACGACACGCTTTGAGCTTTAATAGTAATACCCCGCTCGCGCTCGATGTCCATTGAATCCAGTACTTGATTTGCCATCTCTCGCTCAGACAGCCCACCACACATCTGAATAAAGCGATCAGCCAAGGTAGATTTGCCATGGTCAATATGGGCAATGATAGAAAAGTTTCGAATGAATTCTGGCTGCATACTCTGAGGCGCCACCTGATTATCTGCGGCGCAGTCTAATTCAATTGCACTTGTTTAGCTATGAGCGCTACTCGCGGGCCGCGTATTAAGGGTCAATTTTAATGGCTATATATTGCGGTTGACGCGCGCGAATCACTCTGACGGGTACGGCTGTCCCCGCTGGAAGCGCATCGATCAGCGTTTCAAAATCTGTCACCGTATCAACCCACTGGCTGTTCACGGTCGTAATCACGTCACCGGGGGCCAAGTTAGCGGTTTTTCCTGGCCCTTCAGACACTGAAGTGACTAACACGCCCCTTGGCGCCTCCAAAGACTGACGCTCACTATCGCTCAAGTCTCGAACAATTATACCGAGCTGATTCCCCTTGGGTTGCATCTCAACAGCGCTGGCGGCCGCTACGCGATCGGCCTCAAGCTCTCCCACTTTCACCGAAAGCGTCATCAACTCGCCTGTTCTCACTACTTTAACTTCGGTGTCAGTTCCCGCCTTAAACCGCCCCACGACGTGCGGTAAATCTGAAGACAAATCGATCGCTCGACCGCCAAATTCGGTGATGATATCACCCTCACGGATCCCCGCCTCTTCGGCGGGACTGTCGGCAAATACCCTAGTCACGAGTGCACCAGCAGCCCGATCCAAGCCAAACGATTCGGCCAAATCTCGATCAACTCGCTGGATTTGCACGCCCAACCAGCCTCTTGACACCTGCCCTTTGTCCTTGAGCTGCTCAACCACTTCCATCGCCACATCAATCGGGATCGCGAAAGACAGCCCCATAAAGCCACCGGACCGCGTAAATATTTGAGAATTAATCCCTACCACTTTGCCTCTCAAGTCAAACAAAGGTCCACCAGAGTTACCGGGATTGATCGCCACGTCGGTTTGGATGAAGGGGACATAATTACCCATTTCATCTGGCAAACTCCGACCCTTCGCACTCACAATACCCGCGGTAACAGACAACTCGAATCCAAAAGGCGACCCAATAGCCACCACCCACTCGCCGACCTTCAATGCCTCTGAGGACCCAATCGAAACGACCGGCAAATCAATCGCATCAATTTTAAGCAACGCCAAATCAGACACGGGATCCGCCCCAATCAACTCGGCCTCGCGCTCTCGGCGATCGCTCAGCGCAACGACAATTTCTTCAGCATCTTCCACCACATGGTGATTAGTGAGCACATAGCCATCTGTTGAGATCAGGAACCCAGAACCCGTCGAGGGTCGGGGGGTGCTGCGTCTTTCGTACTCCCGAAAGAAGCGCTGGAACAATTCTGGGACCTCTTGTTGTGGCCGGGATGGGAGGCCCGACGGTACTTGCCGAGTTGCGGTAATATTGACCACCGCCGGCGATGCTTGTGCCACCAATTGGGTAAAGTCTGGCAAGCTTGATGCCGCAGCAGCTAAAGGCGCCATCAGTACAAAAACCCATGCCAACCCAACCCGTTTCAACCTATGATCCTTCACCTTACTACCCTCATCTGCCCTTGAATCTGATCACTGAATCAGGAAAAACCCGACAAGCCATCATCAACAGCCCAAACCCTAGAACACCGGCCAGTGCCTGCCATCCTTCATGCAGATCGGCGACACTGGCTAACCCCACAAAACTCATTAAGCCTAACAGTGGCAGGCCCAGACTGTGCCACCAAATTTTTATCAACTTGCTCGATTCCAACTCAACCCATATCGGCCCTAAATTTGTGTCAGGATCGACGCTAAAGGTTTTGAGACTACTACCACAGGCAGCTTGGGCACACCCCTTGCATGATGCCGTGCGAACGGCACACACCGGACCGCCTTTACCAGACACTATTTCCGCAGCGATTGCCACTCTCCAGCTCTCCACGTAATCTACGACGATTCGTCACAAACAGTTTTTAGCACTCACGCAGTATCGGAAGCTGCGCTCATTCCAGTTAGTACAGGATGGGCTCGACGGATTCAGCCAATTTTTTAGCCGTCAGCACGGGTACACCACCAATCACAGTGACCTGACCCGCCTTGCTTCCCAGCGACTGGGTCACGACGGTTCTGCCCTCAACTTCGGTCGCCACGTTCGGCATATCGCCCGAAGGACCGAAAAACACCGAGAAAGTTACCAATCCATCGCTGAACAAGAGTCGATTACCTGCCTGATGCACCTGCTTAAACCCTTTCGGCAACCATTTAACCGTGAATGGCGGAGCACGCTCCTGATCAATGACATTATCAACCAGAAGATGACTGACCCTATTCTCGGGATCGATTGCCTTCAGTTCTGCCGCCAAGCGCTCCGCCGCTGGCTCGAAATCAATGCTCGAAAAAGAGAATATTTCTTTGACCTGACTTCCTTCGACTAAATGCGACTGCAATAGCAAACCGGTTTCATAATCGAGCCATAACAAATAACCCAGCCGGGCACTGTTGATCGGTTGGATAGCCAATTTCATTACCCGCCTGTCGGCAACTCGATCCTCACCATGAAGCGTCAATTGATAGTGATGCCCCGACTCACTCAGTGCTGAATGGAATGCTTGACTGAAAGGGCCCAACAACACGTCGTGTCGCAAATTACCGGGTTCCTGAGCATCATGAAAACACACAATACCGGATGCTGATCGCCGTACCTCGATACGAGGACCATTCAGACGAACGAGGGATTCTTTAACCGCTTCACCCCGAGCGTCGTGCACGATCCGCATGGTATTGAATTCACTGCCGCGCATGTAGGTAAAAGTGCCGGAGAAGGTTTGTTGGTCATACGCTAACGTCATCTTATCTAGCCACATCCGAGCTTCAGGAGGGGCCAGCGCCGTAGCGTCAGGATTTTGCTGGTTATGTTCGGCGTGCACTTGGAAACTGACAATAGCCGCGAGCAACACGAATCTACACACTATCTGTGCGACCCTAGGCATGAGAAATACCCGCGTTTAAGTTAGAGGCTAAATCTATCATCACTGATCACTGGTTCCAGCATTGGGATAACTCACCAATCGCTGTTGGGTCGCTAGATGCGACAATCGATCGTGCTGCTTCAAGTAGGCTCGCAACCGTGCTCTCGAGGCATCGTCCAACGCTTTCAATTCAGGATTGGATCGCAATGCATCACTCATCACGGTAGGCTCTGCCCCCGCCAATATCAGCGGCTGTTCAACTCGAGTAGGTTCTGGCGCCGCAGCAGTTAGGGTGCTCTCCGTTTTAGGCGTCAGCCCGTCTAGCATTAAAATACCTACAACGGCGACGGCGGCAACCGACGCCACTGCCGAAAACCATCTTGATCGAAAAGCGGTTCTAGACGGTTGCTGTGGCGCAACGGTTGATTTGTCCTCAGTGTCCTTTGCAACGCGACGAATTGCTTTAGATATCATGTTGAATTGTTCGCGGCGCTCAGCGACCGAAAGCGCAGAGGATCGTTCTCCTCGAAGAGCGTCCCCAATCTCTTGCCATCTTGCAATTGATGGTAACAACGCCAAGGCTTCGTGATCGCGTAACAATCGCCGTTCTTCTAGCGGTGCGCTCTCACCATCTAACCAGGCTGACAGCGCTTCTTTATCTTCAGGATTCATCTTTGGTCTTTTCTCTGTTCGCTTTT
>NZGC01000048.1 GCA_002689445.1 Gammaproteobacteria bacterium | reverse complement strand
CCCCTGGCATTGCCCGAGCCGCCGGTCTCGCTTAATAAATCCCATTGATACAGCTGCTTTTGACGCAACTGATTGGCCATCCGGAGCGGCTCTATCGCCGAGGCTAGGGCGATTAACGTAAATTTTTCTAGCAGGACAAAACCTACTCGAAATGGCTGTGACGCAACCAACCCATGACATTCGAGCCGGGTCATCGAGGAGCCTCTATCGTAAGGCGGGACATCACTCTAGGAGAACTCATGATTTGGCACGCTCATTATCCGGATCAAGCAACGGCACTGCCCCCACCGCCTCAATCCGCACAGGGTACTGCTCACAAAAGTATTCCAGCAAGAAGGTCGCACCCACTTCAGCAAGATCGGCCGGGATATAGCTAAGCATTAGGTTCTTACCCAGCGATGGGCCATAGGCCAAGCTCGTCGTGTAAGAGCGTCGCCCTTCGCTATCGACCAAGACTTCACCAGTTGCCTCATCCAGTATCGGCCATTCGCCGATCGGGTAGCGGCGCACGCCCTCACAATCGGTATTTGACAGCATCGATAGCGTGCATAACCTTGCAGAGGGCGATTCAACAGAACGCTGCTGAAGGTAGGCCGTCTTACCCATGAAATCGGCTTTCTTGACAACCGCACGTGCTAAGCCAGCCTCGTATAAATCAACATCCGTTTCCAGGTCGGCATTTTGCAGCCGTAAACTCTTTTCCAGGCGCCGACTGTTGGCATAGGTCTCGATACCAATGGGGCATACTTGTTGCTCAAAGAGCGCGTCCCACAGCGCAAGCCCATCAGCGAAATCAATATACAGCTCCCAGCCTTGCTCACCCACGTAAGAAATTCTAAAAGCCCACACGGAAATTCCTGCCACTTCAATCGTTTTCGCGGTGGCAAACCCAAAGTTCTCGTTCGTCAACACCTCGGGATCACTGACTAAACGGCTCAAGACCGATCGCGCCTTCGGCCCCCATAAACCCAGCGTTGCTAACTCATGGGTTCGATCGAGCAAGGAAATGTTGGCCCCCCGATTTTTAGCCATCTGTTGAATCCAGACCAGGTCCCGGTGCCCTGTGTCACCCCCACAGACGACCCGAAAGGCATCCACCGCCAACCGCACAATGGTTAAATCCGCGCGAATTCCGCCTTGATCGTCCAAGAAATGCGTGTAGACCCCCTTACCTATTGGGGTTCCACCGCCAATCCTAGCAACCGATAAATATTCCAATAATGCTTCAGCATCTGGACCGGAGATATCGTAGATCGCAAAATGTGACAAATTGATCATGCCAACACTTTCACTCAACTCGAGATGCTCCGCATTGGAAACCGGCCAGAAGTGTCTGCTGTCCCATTCATGGGCGCGCAAGGGTACCTGATCTTGATATTTTGATAATAGAGATGCTTCGTTAGCGCTATAGCCATGCGCACGCTCCCACCCTGCAACCTCCATAAAATACCCCCCCAGGGCAACTTCTCTCTCAAAGAAGGGGCTGACAAACAACTGACGTCCCGTCGCGAAGGGTTCCCTCGGATGCACAGCCGGGGTATACACCTTTTGAGCAATCTCATAGCATCGACTCTGCGTGATGGCATCCGCTTTTTGGCCCGGATAAAAACGCGCAATATCAACTCGATGCGGATCTAACTCAGGCCTGCCCTCTGTCATCCAGTCAGCAACCACCTTGCCAACACCCGGGCCATCCTTAACCCACACCGCCTCAGCAAACCAGAGACCAGCAACCTCAGGTGCTTCGCCAATTAGTGAGCCACCATCACTGGTGACTGATAGCAAGCCATTGAAACTGTGCCGCTCCTCCCAGCCAAGCTCACCGAGAATTGGCGTCATCTCAATTGCTCGTTCATACGCTGAGAGCACTTGATCGAGGCTTAAATCTCGCATTGACGGTGACATTCTCGCTGTTTCTGGCGCCGCTATGTCGCGTGCATGCACCAACCGCGGCTGCTCTGTCTCGTAGTATCCCCACTCGATACGCCCACCCTCTGTCGTGGTTGGATCCCCAGTGTCACGCACGTAACTCGAATTTCCCTGGTCTCGAAACAAGGGATAGACAATTTCTTGCCCACTGTTGGTTAATGCGTCATACGGGCCAAAAAACAAGAGCGGATGTTCAAGTGGCATCAAGGGCAGCTTAATGTCGACTTGCTCGGCAACCAAAGGACCCCAGATTCCAGCGGAGACCACGACCCGCTCCGTCTTGATAAATCCTCGGCGCGTATGAACACCTTGCACTCGGCCAGCCTTAACAGCAATCTCAAGGGCCGGCGTATGGGCGAAAACCGTTAAGTGACCGCTGGCTACCGCCTCATCGACCAAATCCCCAGCTACTTTTTGAGATCGAGGGACAACGAGACCCGCATCAGGATCCCACATTGCGCCCTGAATCATCGACTCTTCGAGCAAAGGGAACTTGGCCTTCGCTTCAGCAGGAGAGATTAGGCTCACCCTCGAGCCAAAGGCTTTACCTTGGCCAATTTTTCTTTGCAGCTCCATCATCCGTGCATCATCGTCGTGACGAGCAACCTCGAGTCCCCCGCAACGAATGTAGTTACCACGAGATTCGAAAAATTTCTGACTGTATTGCGTCGTGTAAGTGGTAAATTTATCGGCACCGGTGGTGTAACAGAAATCTGATGCGTGAGAGGTAGAACCAATATCCGTCGGAACCGCGGATTTATCGAGACCAACGATGTTATTCCAACCGAGTTCAATGAGGTGGTGGGCAATCGACGCGCCAACAATACCGCCCAACCCGACAATCACCACATCCGCTTGTTGAGGAAACTCTGCCATCCTACACCTTTGTTTTGGAGTCTGACCAAATCATCGACGAAGCGTTTTGCCAAAGAACTCTCGTTCTTTCATCGAATGGGACAACCTCACAGCCTCTTTTTTCGGCCTAAAAATATCGCCCTGTTTTGCCGAATCGTACCCCGTAATTGCTCGTAACAAAATCCTTATTTTTGGCCTAAAAAACCTTTTGTTAAGCTCAAAAATTCCCTTCCCCCTTCGCCCACCCAAGCCTAAGGCAAATGCCAACAACCCCAGGACAAAACGCGCTTTACCCTTGTCGCAAAATCACCCAAAAACGACGCAAATGTGACAAATTTCCATTCGCATCAAGTGGTTTTAAATCTACACTAAGCGCCTAGGGCTGGCGCCAACTCCTCCAGATGATCTAATCAAAGGATACACATCATGCAGCGCTCCGATATTGATATTGCTCGAGAGGCCAACCTCGAGAACATCGCAAAGGTGGGGGAACGCCTGGGCATACCCGAGCAAGCCCTGCTGCGATATGGGCATCACAAGGCCAAGATCGATTACGACTTCATCGCAGCAAAGACTGCCGAGCCCACAGGTAAACTCATTCTCGTGACCGCGGTCTCACCGACACCTGCCGGCGAGGGCAAAACTACCACCACCATCGGCTTGGGCGACGCGCTCAACCGCATCGGTAAGCGGACCGTCATTTGCTTAAGAGAGCCCAGCCTGGGGCCCTGTTTTGGCATGAAGGGCGGTGCAGCTGGAGGCGGCTATGCCCAAGTGGTTCCCATGGAAGACATCAATTTACATTTTACCGGTGACTTTCATGCTATTGGCGCGGCTCACAATTTATTGGCCGCGCTCATTGATAATCATATCCACTGGGGTAATGCCCTCGGAATTGATCCTCGACGCGTACAGTGGCGCCGAGTCATGGACATGAACGAACGGGCCCTTCGTCACATCAACATTGGACTCGGGGGGGCAACCCATGGCGTGCCTCGGGAATCGGGTTTTGACATCACTGTAGCCTCAGAAATCATGGCGATCTTTTGCCTATCCAATAATCTGGAGGAGTTGCAAGAGAATTTGGGCCGGATCGTGATTGGGCAAAACTTCGATGGCGAGCCGGTCCAGGCCAGTGACCTCGATGCCAATGGCGCAATGTCAGTACTCCTCAAAGATGCCTTTAAACCCAACCTGGTCCAGACCCTTGAAAACAACCCAGCTCTGATTCACGGCGGCCCCTTCGCGAACATCGCCCATGGCTGCAATTCGGTCATCGCCACCAAGGCGGCTCTTGGACTTGGGGACTATGTCGTCACCGAAGCCGGGTTTGGTGCTGAACTCGGCGCTGAGAAATTTTTCAACATTAAGTGCCGAAAATCTGGTTTACAGCCTGCCGCCGCGGTCATTGTTGCAACAGTCCGAGCCTTAAAGATGCATGGCGGTGTTGCCAAACAAAACCTTAAGGCCGAAAACGTTCACGCAGTGGATAAAGGCTGCGCCAATCTCTCTCGCCACATCCGTAATATGGGCTATTTCGGGCTGCCCGTTGTGGTGGCGATCAATCGATTCGATGACGACACCCAAGCAGAGATCGACGAAATTCGAAAACACTGTGCGAGTTTAAATGTTGATGCCATCGACTGCACCCACTGGTCTGACGGTGGTGTTGGAGCAGAAGCCTTGGCCAAAGCGGTAGTCACGCTGAGCGAATCTCATCATGCCCAATTTAGAACGCTCTATGAGGACGACCTGCCTTTATGGGACAAAATAGAATCGATCGCTCAAAACCTTTATGGTGCGGACGAAATCATTGCTGACCAAAAAGTTCGCAACCAAATCAAGGCGCTACAAACCCACTATGGTCACTTCCCTATTTGTATGGCCAAAACACAATACAGTTTCTCAACGGATCCTCGCTTACGAGGTGCTCCCAACCATCACTCGGTGCCCATTCGGGAAGTCAGGTTGGCTAATGGTGCAGGCTTTATCGTTGTCATCTGTGGAGACATTATGACCATGCCAGGGCTGCCACGAACCCCCGCCGCAAACAACATTCGTCTCAATGATCACGGGGAAGTCGAGGGCCTGTTTTAGGGCGATGCGGCGTCTCCATCCCAGGCCCTGATCAAAGTCCCGAGGATGACTGAATGGACCCTAGCGGGGACATCCATGACTAGAACGCGACCCCACCAGACCTAGGCATTCAACTGCAAAATCGCCGCTTGGGCCGTTTCACTGAGCGCCTCACCATCAGCGTTGAAATAGGCAATCAGTTGCCGCTTCATCGATGCCGCCCAGAACCTTTGGATATGATTCGCCGCCTTTTCAGCTGCAACCGCTTCTGAGGCTCCAGGCGCACAATGGGCGGCTATTTGATTGGCCATTTTTATCAAGTGATCAAGCTCAGATTGAGTCATGGCTCACCTCCTTTGCCTCCTCTACCTCCTCAGCTAAACGATGCGGGTGACAGTAAGCCAAGTGCCGGTGCGCTCGAGAAAACCCAACCAGCGTAATCCCACCGGAAGCCGCCAGATCAATCGCCAGAGAAGTCGGCGCGGATAGGGTTACGATCATCGCGATACCCGCGATGGCGGCCTTCTGGATGATTTCGTAACTGGCGCGACTGGACATCAATAAAAATCCTGGTACCTCAAAAATATTTTGAGGTGATAGTTGTCCAACCAACTTATCAAGTGCATTATGCCGCCCAACATCTTCGCAAACTTCCAGTATGCGACCCTCGAGTGAGCACCACGCTGCGCCATGCACGGCGCCAGTGAGCTGCTGTAAGGGTTGATGGTCGACCAATGCCATTGTGGCCTTTTGTACGGCTTTATGGGTCACAACAAAGGTTTGCTCGACAGGCATCACCGACAGCGGAATCTGACCGAGCGATTCTTTACCGCAAACGCCGCATCCTGTTCGTCCCGCGATCGCTCTTCGGGTTGCCTTCAAGGCTTCAAACCGCCGGGTAGAGACCGTCATTGACACTTCGATGCTACCGTCTTGCTCAACAATCTCGACCCCATAGAGTTCACTGGGATGTTTTAGGATGCCCTCAGTCAGCGAAAACCCAAGACCCAACGCTTCAAGGTTAAGGGGCGTGGCCATCATCACCGCATAAGCGGACCCGTTATACGTCAAAGCCACCGGCACTTCTTGAGCGATGACATCGTCTTGATCTTCACCTGAAATATTTGGCCAGACCTCAACCGGCCGTGGCACACCCCCAGCTTCAAACGGTTTCATGACTGTTCCGTGTTTTCGCAGGCGCCAACAAACGTCTTTGTTGCTCGCTAAAGTGCTGATGCTCCGTCTGCCATGCAGAACCTGCAACAACCTTTTTCAAATGGACGGCCGTCACTTTATATTCAGGACAATTGGTCGCCCAATCTGAATTATCGGTTGTTACCACATTGGCTCCGCTCTCAGGGTGATGGAAGGTCGTGTACACCACCCCAGGCTGAACTCGATCGGTCAGCTCTGCGGTGAGAACCGTTTCACCCGCTCGACTGGTCACCAACACAAAATCCCCTTGGACAACCCCCATATCCTCGGCGTCTTGCGGATGGATCTCTAACCAATCCCGGTCGTGCCATGCGATATTTGCAGTGCGACGAGTCTGGGCGCCTACATTGTATTGCGATAGTATGCGTCCGGTTGTCAGCAGGAACGGAAATCGCCGAGTCACTTTTTCTTCAGTTGCAATGAATTCTGTTGGCTCGAAATGACCTTTCCCTCGAACGAACTCGTTGACATGCATGGTGGGGGTACCCGTCGGAGCTTCGGCGTTACAGGGCCACTGAATGGATCCCACCGCCTCTAATTTGTCGTAACTAACGCCACTAAAGGTTGGGGTCAGCGCAGCAATCTCAGCCATAATCTCAGCCGGGTGCTGATACTGCATGGGGTAGCCCAAGGCTGTTGACAGGGCCATGGTCGCTTCCCAATCCGCCTTGCCGCTGAGCGGCGGCATGACTTTGCGAACCCTTGATATCCGACGCTCAGCATTGGTGAAGGTTCCGTCTTTCTCCAAAAATGATGCCCCCGGGAGGAATACATGGGCAAATTTCGCGGTCTCGTTCAGAAAGATATCTTGTACGATCAGGCAGTCGAGATTCTTCAACGCCGACTCGACGTGGCGCGTGTTGGGGTCAGACTGCGCAATATCTTCGCCCTGACAATAAAGTCCTTTGTAAGTGCCAGAGATCGCAGCATCCAACATGTTCGGTATTCGAAGTCCGGGTTCGGCACCAATCTTAACCCCCCACGCTGTTTCAAATGACAGCCGAACCTTGTCATCGGAAACATGTCGATAACCCGGTAACTCATGGGGGAAAGATCCCATATCACACGCACCCTGAACATTGTTTTGTCCACGGAGCGGATTCACCCCGACCCCTTCGCGGCCAAGATTACCTGTCAACATGGCGAGGTTGGCGATTCCCATCACCATTGTCGATCCCTGGCTATGTTCGGTTACGCCGAGACCGTAGTATATGGCTGCATTCTTCGCACTCGCATAACGTCGAGCCGCGGCGCGCAAAACCTCTGCTGACACCCCAATGGCTGAACTCAAGGATTCGGGTGAATTTCGCGATGCCATGATAAAGTCGCGCCAACGGGCGAACGCGGGTTGATCACAACGGTCATCAATAAACGCTTGATCCTGTAATTCCTCATCAATAATCGTGTGCGCCAACGCATTGATTAACGCGACGTTGGTACCCGGCAACAATTTCAAATGATGCAACGCTTTGATATGGGGACCGCTGACCAAATCAATTCTGCGGGGGTCAGCAACGATGAGTTCTGCGCCCGCCCGTAGACGGCGTTTTAACCGCGATGCAAATACCGGATGAGCATCCGTCGGGTTGGCGCCAATCACCATCACCAAATCCGCTGATTCAACCGAATCAAATGCCTGAGTCCCCGCTGATTCTCCAAGAGTTGCCTTTAACCCATACCCTGTCGGTGAATGACAGACGCGCGCGCAGGTATCGACGTTATTGTTACCAAAGGCCGCACGCACGAGCTTCTGCACCAAATAAGTCTCTTCATTGGTACACCGCGATGAGGTAATTCCACCAACGCTCTCCGGACCGTGGTGCTGCTGAATCGCAGTGATTCGATCAGCCGCAAATTGTACCGCGGCATCCCAAGAGACGGGCTGCCAAGGATCATCGATGTGGGCTCGAATCATCGGCGTGGTAACCCGGTCGCGATGGGTGGCATAACCAAATGCAAAACGGCCCTTAACGCAGGAATGTCCCGCATTGGCGGCACCACCTTTATCAGGGACCATTCGGACAACTTGGTTACCCTTGAGCTCTGCCTTAAACGAGCACCCCACTCCACAATAGGCGCAGGTGGTCAACACACTGTGATCCGGCTGCCCCTGATCCAGCACCGATTTTTCAATGAGGGTCGCAGTCGGGCAGGCTTGCACGCAAGCCCCACACGATACACAGTCTGAGGCAACAAAGGGCTCGCTTTGACCCGCACTCACCCGAGACTCAAACCCTCGGCCCGCGATCGTCAGCGCAAAAGTTCCTTGCACTTCTTCACAAGCCCGGACACATCGAGAGCAAACAATGCACTTGCTGGCATCAAAGGCAAAATACGGATTGCTGTCATCCGTTTCGGCATCTAGATGATTCGCTCCATCCAGGCCAAAGCGCACCTCGCGCAAACCGACCTCACCAGCGACATCTTGCAATTCACAATCACCATTTGCAGGACAGGTTAGACAATCTAAAGGATGATCCGAGATATACAATTCCATCACATTGCGGCGAATTTTGGCAATTTCAGCGTTGTAGGTTTGGACCACCAAGCCCTCGGTTGCAGGGGTCGTACAGGATGAAGGTAATCCCCGATGTCCTTCAATTTTCACTAGACAAAGTCGACAAGAGCCAAAGGCCTGGACAGATTCAGTCGCACAAAGCTTAGGGATTTTCACACCCGCCATCATTGCAGCCCGCATGACCGATGTGCCCTCGGGCACATCGACGCTTCTACCATCAATCGTCAGGTTTACCATCGAGCCTTCAACCGCCGGAGTGCCAAAATCCACTTCTGAGCGCTCGACTTGCTTCGGGTGATAATATTTCAACATAAATAAGCCCTTATGACGGGGTCGGAACTACCCGCCTTCCTCTGAATTGAGTCGCCTAGCTCGCATCCGTGACAATGACCCGCGACTTGTTAAAATCTTCGGCGAAATGGGTTAGCGCGCTCATCACCGGAAACGGCGTCATCCCACCCATGGCGCACAACGATCCTTTTTCCATGGTTTCGCAGAGATCTTTGAGCAGAGCAATCGCCTCGGCACGGTCGGTTTCGCTGACATCGACAGCCGTGATGCTATCCAATACTTCCACACCTCGAACAGCCCCAATCCGGCAGGGGGTGCACTTTCCGCACGATTCGATGGCACAAAAATCCATCGCAAAACGCGCTTGATCCGAAAGGTCCACCGTTTCGTCAAACGCGACCACACCGCCATGGCCTAGCATGGCGCCAATCTCAGCAAAGGCTTCATAGTCTAACGGGGTGTCCCAGGCCGATCTGGGCAAAAAGGCGCCCAAGGGTCCGCCTACTTGAATCGCCTTAAGCGGTAAACCCGAACGAGCGCCTCCCCCGAACTCCTCGAGGAGCTTGTTCAAGCTCTGGCCGAAGGCTATCTCAACCAAACCGGCCCGCTTGATATTACCTGCCAATTGAATGGGCAAGGTGCCTTTGGAACGACCTGCACCGAACTGCGCATAAAAGGCATGGCCTTTCGCCAAAACAATTGGCACCGTTGCCAGTGTTAGGACATTGTTGATCACCGTAGGCTGCTGCCACAAACCCTGCACCGCTGGCAAAGGTGGCTTAGCTCGAACCATACCCCGTTTACCTTCTAGGCTCTCTAACAGGGCTGTTTCTTCGCCGCAGATGTAAGCACCTGCTCCGAGACGGACTTCTAGCAAAAAGGTTCGGCCTGATCCTAGAATATCTTCCCCTAAGTATTGCGCGTTTTCGGCCTTGTGGATTGCACGAGTCAAGACCGTCTCAGCATAGCGATACTCTTCTCGCAGATAGATATAGCCTTGCCTCGCGCCAACGGCGAGCCCCGCAATGATCATGCCTTCGATCAACACAAAAGGATCGCTTTCCATAATCATTCGATCTGCGTAGGTACCTGAATCCCCCTCGTCGGCATTACACACAATAAATTTTTGGTCGGATGGCGTCTCCAGCACCGTCTGCCATTTAATACCCGTAGGAAATGCGGCACCGCCTCGGCCCCGCAGGCCCGACTGAACGACTTCCGAAACAATCTGGCTGCTGTCCATGGCCAAAGCCTGTTCGAGACCCTTAAATCCATCCTTCGCACGATAATCCTCGAGGGAAAGCGGTTCGATGACTCCGACTCTGGCAAAAGTCAGGCGCTGCTGGTTTTTTAAGAAAGGCAGGTCATCTGTCAGCCCTAAATACGCTGGGTGCTGAGTGGGATTCTGCCAAGCTTTAGCCGTGATGAATTCATCAACTTCATCGGGCCCTATTGGTCCGAATGCCACCCGACCTGCCTCAGTTTCCAACTCAAGCATTGGCTCCAACCAATACAAGCCTCGAGCGCCATTTCGACGCAAATCGAGGGGCAAATTTTCTGTCGCGATGGCTTGTTCCAAGCGCGATGCTACCCCATCGGCACCCAACGCCATTGTCGTCGTGTCTCTAGGCACAAATAGCGTCATCTTGTTATCGCTTGGATTCGTCGGGGCTAGCGCCTCAAGGGAAGGCGCGTCGGCCTCTGGCTCTCGCCCCCCCTCTAGCAACGCATCCAACCGATCTGGGGTCAGAAGACCGTGCACCCTTCGGTTAATTCGAGCAGCCGGTGAACATGCGCAGTTCCCTAAGCAGTACACGGGCTCCAGGGTAAACTGCCCATCGGCAGTGGTTTCATGAAAACCAACTCCGAGCTTGCCTTGCAGATAATCCACTAACGCGTTACCCCCAACTGCCTGACAAGATTCCGAAGCACACAATTGGATCACTTGGTGACCCGGGGGGCTTGAGCGAAAATAGTGATAGAAGCTGATCACCCCATGCACCTCGGCACGCGACAAATTCAACGTCTCGGCAATTAACGGAACGCTCATTTCCGGTACATAACCCAATTCATCTTGCACGGCGTGCAAAATCGGTAACAAACCACCCGGTATTGCTTTCATGGACTCTAGCAATCTTTCCACCGTCGCAGTGATATCGTTTTGACTCATCCCATCAGTGTCCTTGATCATTGTTTACCTTCGCGACTGCATACTTTAAACCTCGATCTCTCCCACTCATGCTTGGCTCGCGCTGCAACTCACTGGGAATCGAGCTGATCAGCTTCAACGGTATCCGAGCGGCTTTTCATCCCGGCCGATCTAGGCCAACTACACCGCTAACATTTACCTGATCGATCACAGCCTGCCTATCGATGGCAGCCTTCTGATCGAATACAGCTGAGTCATCGAATCCCGCCAAGCTGTCGATCACACCTGTCGCTGATTTATCCAAGATCAGCCTTCGGGGGATTTGCGGAGACCAGTGACCCCGGAAGCACAAGATCCCCTTAACCTAAGGTTCTCTGATCCTAAGATCCTCTAGTCCTCCGATCCTCTTGCCCTCAGATCCTCTAAACTTAACACCCGTTCTATGGCGAT
>NZGC01000007.1 GCA_002689445.1 Gammaproteobacteria bacterium | reverse complement strand
GAGATCCCCCAAGGTCACAAAGATTTCGTGCAACGCTTGATCGAACGGTACAACATTCCGCCTGCGTCCCAGCCAGGCATGCGAACTCGGTTCATTCGATCGACAGAAATTGAGCGAGCTCAGATCGATAGCGTACTCGAATCTTCCGTCAATATGTTTGCCTGCGGTATCGGTGCCCCACCACCCGTGGTGCAAGCAGCCAAAGCAAAACAGATGACGACGTTGGCGCTGATCGGTAGTCCACACCACGTGCAACGCTCGATCGATGCGGGTGTCGATATCATTGTCGCCCAAGGTTACGACGCCGGAGCCCATACCGGTCCCATAGGGACCTATTCGCTGGTGCCACAAATCGTTGAGGCTGCAGGTGATACTCCGGTGTTGGTTGCTGGCGGTGTTGCTACTGGGCAACACATCGCGGCAGCCCTGGCGATGGGTGCCCAGGGGGTTTGGCTCGGCACGGCTTGGCTATTTTCAGAGGAACATCAAGCCCATATGCATCCTGTGAACACCCAGAAGCTGATCGCTGCCGGGAGCTCAGATACCGTCATTACCCGATCGGAATCCGGTAAAACCTTTCGACAGGTGCGCACTGGCTGGAGTCAAGCCTGGGAAGATGAGGCAGCACCGGCACCCTTGAAAATGCCATTTCAGGATGTTTTGGTTGGGGATTTACTCGGAGCCATCGAGGAACACAACATCGAGCCGCTGATCCACTCCGGCGCTGGACAAAGCGTGGGTTATTTCGACGAAATCCAGCCCGTAAAAGCCATCCTGAATAAGCTCGTTGACGACACAATTGCGGCCCTGCAACAACAGCAGCAATATCTGCGGGACTAAGACGTATGGCGCAGGGCGACTCATCCTATAGCATGGGCTACCCGCTCAGGATGGATGCCAGGCTTGCCAACAGGCAGCGGCTCGGCATATCAGACATCACCCTCCACAGTGCCTGACAGGACTTTTGCATGTCCCGCTTAATTGCTTCACCGATCTTGAATGCTTCACCGACCTTAAAAACAGCAATGCAATCGCTGTTGATTCTCTGCAGTTTAACTTGCTCTGCAATATCGCAGGCTGCGCCTGATCAAGTTGTCTTGCTGCATGGCATTGCCAAAAGCCGCGCTTCGATGAACAGCTTAGCAAAAACCCTGACCACTGCTGGATATCAAGTGATTAATCTCGACTATCCCTCCACTGATACGACCATAGAGGCTCAAGCATCGCTACTCCTACCTAAAATTAAATCCTCGATTACCCCAGACCGGACGGTCCATCTGGTCGGCCATTCGATGGGGGGTCTCATTGCTCTCGTTCTGGCTGAACAATTGCAGGACTATCGCCTCGGCAGAATGGTCCAACTGGGCACGCCGAATGGCGGCAGTGAGGTCGCTGATTGGCTTGAGCATAATGCGCTTTTTAAACGATTTTACGGACCTGCCGGCGGCCAATTGACCACCCAGGCACGAGGCCAGCACGCTGTTGATGACCTCTCCATTGAACTCGGGATTATAGCTGGCAAGCTCAGTGTCGACCCCTTATCGTCTCTGATTATTCCGGGCAAGGATGATGGCAAAGTGGCGGTGATGCGAACCACCCACCCTGGCATGCGCGACCACATTACGCTCAATGTCGCCCATCCTTTTTTGCCCAGCTCAAAGCGAGCTCAACGTCAAGTCCGGCATTTTCTCAAGTACGGCACCTTCGAGCGGCAGTGATATTGGCCCACTCGGAACGGGGTTGAGCGGATCCGGTGAGGGACTCCTAGCGTGCAGGAAAGTTTGCCTGGACCCGTTACCCGTTAATTAGGGTCATCCAGCCTAAGCTGATCGACCAAACGTTGCGCGGCAACTGTGGCAGGCAGTTCTCCCTGCAAAACTTTAGCCTCAAGAGTAGGGACAAGAGAGGCAACATTCGGATGCGACTTTAGGGTCGCGAGCAAAATTTCTGCTGTTTCCGACCACATCCATGATTTGGCTTGTTCTGATCGACGCGACTCAAATTCTTGGGCATCACGCAGTTGCTGCGCGAAGCGTTGTAGGCAGGCCCAAATCGCATCAATCCCATATCCCTCCAGGGCAGAGCACGCTAGCACTTCGGGCGTTAACACCGCTGATCGCGACCGCATCAATTGTAGTGCTGAGCGATAGTCCGCAACTGTTTGCTGAGACAAGGCCTGTTGTGGACCATCGGCTTTATTCACCAACACCAAATCGGCCAGCTCCATGATGCCGCGTTTAATGCCCTGCAAATCATCGCCGCCGCCCGGGGCAAGCAATAAAACGAACAGATCCGTCATTTGCGAGACAGCCGTTTCCGACTGCCCGACACCCACGGTTTCAATCAGCGTCACATCGAATCCCGCTGCTTCGCAGAGCAACATAGACTCTCGGGTCCGACGAGTCACTCCGCCAAGTGTTGTCCCGGCCGGCGACGGTCGAATAAACGCTTTCGGGTTAACGCTCAATAAAGGCATGCGCGTTTTGTCGCCGAGAATCGAGCCTCCACTGAGCGCTGAGGTTGGATCCACTGCAAGCACCGCAACTCGATGCCCCGCTTCGGTGAGGTATTGGCCCAGCGTTTCAATCAAGGTCGACTTTCCCACGCCCGGCGATCCTGAAATGCCGATCCTGAGACTCGTTCGACCGGAGGCCAGACTCGCGGCCATTAAATCAGCGGCCCTCGATCGATCCGCTGCTCTCGTCGACTCGACTAACGTAATGCCTTTGGCTAAAGCGCGTCGATTCCCAGCGAGCAATTGCTCGGCAAGCTCCTTCATAAGACCTGCGCGCCGGTGATTCGAACAAGCATTGTGCAGAGCGCTCGTTTCCGACTCTTCACTATCACGATGCGTCGAGCGCCTGATCAATTAGTGCCAAGACCGAGGCAGCGGCTTCAGGAATATTGGTGCCGGGTCCAAAGACGGCAGCCACACCCTCATTCTTGAGCACCTCATAATCTTTGGGCGGTATCACCCCACCGCAAATCACCAATATTTCGCCAGCATCCGCTTGTCTCAGCGCAGCAATCAACTGAGGGACCAGCGTTTTATGACCGGCAGCTTGAGAGGAAACCCCAATGACATGAACATCGTTTTCGATGGCCTGCTGGGCAGCCTCCTCGGGGGTCTGAAACATCGGCCCGACATCAACATCAAAGCCCAAATCAGCAAAAGCAGTCGCAATGACTTTAGCGCCACGATCATGTCCATCTTGGCCCATCTTAACGACCAACATCCTAGGACGGCGACCGTGGGTTTCAGCAAATGTGGTGACATCTTGTTGAATGGCCATAAAGGTATCGTCTCCCTCATAGGCCGCGCTGTACACACCGGAGATCGATCGATGTTGCGCCGTGTGGCGGCCGCACACAGCCTCCACCGCTAACGAAATTTCTCCAACCGTCGCTCGAGCTCGCGCTGCGTCCACCGCCAAGGCCAGCAAATTCTCACTGTCACCCTCGGCACCGGCTTTGAGTGCCGCCAACGCCGCTTCACACGCCACGGTATCTCGGTTCTCTCGTACGGCGACCAACTTAGCAATCTGAGCAGCCCGGACTGAGCTGTTATCAATATCGAGCACTTCGACTTCGGGCTCAACCTCTAGCTGATATTTATTGACGCCGATGATGACCTCTTCTCCTCGATCAATTCGCGCCTGACGCTGGGCGGCGGCCTCTTCAATCCGAAGCTTTGGCATACCGCTGTCAACGGCTTTGGTCATGCCGCCAAGGGACTCCACCTCGTCGATCAGCCCTCGCGCTGCTTCTACCAACTCATGGGTTAGCGACTCGATATAATAGGACCCGGCTAGCGGATCAACCACTTGGGTAATGCCCGTTTCTTCTTGCAGCAGTAACTGGGTGTTGCGGGCAATCCGTGCCGAGAAGGGCGTTGGCAGCGCTAATGCTTCGTCGAAGGCATTGGTGTGTAAAGACTGAGTTCCGCCTAACACGGCGGACATGGCTTCGATGGTTGTCCGCATAATGTTGTTATAAGGATCCTTACTAGTCAGACTCACACCCGATGTTTGGCAATGGGTCCTGAGGACTAAAGACGCACTCTTCTTCGGGTTAAATTTCTCCTGCATTAGCGTTGCCCACAAAATACGAGCCGCTCTTAGTTTGGCAATCTCCATGAAAAAGTTCATGCCAATACCGAAGAAAAAAGACAATCGCGGTGCAAACGCGTCGACATCAAGACCTCGATCAATTGCCGTGCGGACGTACTCAATCCCGTCGGCAATGGTAAAGGCCAACTCTTGAACATTGGTCGCACCCGCTTCTTGCATGTGGTAGCCACTGATCGAAATTGAATTGAACTTGGGCATCTGCGCCGCGGTGTAACCGATAATGTCAGCTACAATGCGCATTGAGGGTGCGGGCGGATAGATGTAAGTGTTGCGAACCATAAATTCTTTCAGAATATCGTTTTGCAGGGTACCCGCCAGTTGCTGAGGTGAGACCCCCTGCTCCTCAGCGGCAACGATGTAACTGGCCATCACTGGCAAGACCGCACCATTCATCGTCATCGACACCGAAACTTGATCCAAGGGAATGCCCTCAAACAAGATCTTCATGTCTTCGACCGAATCGATCGCGACACCTGCCTTACCCACATCCCCTTCGACCCGCGGATGATCCGAGTCATATCCTCGGTGGGTGGGTAAGTCGAAGGCGACCGAGAGTCCTTGTTGACCGGCAGCTAAGTTGCTGCGGTAGAAGGCATTGGATTCCTCAGCCGTCGAAAACCCCGCGTACTGCCGCACGGTCCAAGGCCTGCCTGCATACATCGTTGCCTTTGGTCCACGAACATAGGGAGCGATCCCGGGCAACCCATCAATATGGGGTAAATCTTGGACATCGGCGGCCGTATAGAGTGGCTTAACACCGATCCCTTCCGGCGTCTGCCAATTCAGGTCTTCAATCGAGCGCCCGCGCAACTCTTTCTCGGCCAATGCTGACCAGGCTTCTAGCGAAGGATTCTGCTCGTCTGCCACCTTTTGTTCTCCCTTTGTAACGACCACGACGCCCACTGCAGTTACCCGAGCGATTTTCGCACATCGCCCGCACATGGGAGCCCCAGTGTATCCAATCGCCACCCCGACGGGAACCTAGCAGGTCTTTGGATTGTGTCGCGGCTTTTACAAAAAGAGCCTAGGCTTCCGAGCTCAGGCTCCTATTCGACAACCTCAGCTCGGACATTACTGCCCTACCCATCTCAAGCAAGGCTTGATGCAGGACTACTCACCACCTTCAATCCCCGCATCAGTGGCCTGCAAAACCAATCGTTCCGACGCGACCCACTGGTCGATGGTCTCCTCAAGCAGCGACAAGGGGATTGCACCTTGAGACAGCAGCCGGTCATGGAATCGTCGAAGATCAAAAGCTTCCCCTAATTGCGATTGGGCCATTGCGCGAAGCTCAAGGATCTTCAGCTGACCAATTTTGTAGGCTAAGGCCTGGCCTGGCCAACTGATGTAGCGATCAATTTCATTCACAATATCGAGTTTCTTGCGGGGAGCGTTACTCACAAAGTATTGAATTGCTTCATCGCGGGTCCAACCTTTGTAGTGCATCCCCGTATCGACCACCAACCGAACCGCTCGCCACATGTCGTAACTGAGCTGGCCAAACCGATCAAAAGGATCCTCATACAAGCCAATGTCGTAACCTAATCGCTCTGAATAAAGCCCCCAACCCTCGGTAAACACGGTGAACCCGGAGTAGCGCCTAAAATTGGGCAGCGACTCGAGCTCTTGTTGCAGCGCAATTTGCAGGTGGTGGCCTGGCATTGCCTCATGCACCGTCAACACGGGAATTTCAAACTTTGGCCGGGCGGCTGGGTTATAGAGATTCACCCAGTAGTATCCGGCTCGACTGCCATCAGCAGCGGGAGGTGAGTAATACGCCGTCGTCGTATCCGGCGCCACCGCCTCCGGTATGACTTTGATGCCGTAGGGCATCCGAGGCAGCTTGGTAAATAGTTTGACCAACTCGGGATCTATTCGTTTTGCTTGGGCTTCGTAAGCCTCGAGCAACTCTGCAGGATCCTCAAAATAGAACTGGGGATCGGTTCTAAGGTAGGTAAAAAACGCCTCAAGCGACCCATCAAACCCTACCTCTTGCTTGACCGCCTCCATGTCTCTGCGAATCCTCGCGACCTCATCTAGTCCAACCTGATGGACCTCATCGGGGGTCATGTCCGTCGTAGTGTAACGGCGAACGCGATATTCATAGAATGCCCGGCCATTGGGCAAATCCGAGGCCGCAATACTGTCGCGACATGCCGGCAGATAGACTTGATTAAAGTACCCGCTGAGCTTTTTATAGGCTGGCAAAACCGCTCGCTCGATGATCTCTTTAGCGGATGCCCGAATACGGCGCTGCTCGGCTTCGTTGATCGAATCGGGCAGTGAAACGAAAGGTTGATAGAACAAACTCTCCTCTGCCGTTTCGACAATTTGTCTTGCGATTTGAGCAGGAACCCGGCTCATGGTGATCTTGGGCGGCACAAAACCCGTTGCAATCCCCTGGTCCATCAGTGCGATCGTTTGATCCATCAAATCATCCACTTGGTCGAGTCGGGCCAACCAATCGTCAAAATCCTGGACCGTTTGCAGCCGTAACCGATTCCCGGTCTCATCCAGGGTTTGAATGCCGCCGCGCTGACTGATGGGCATCAAATGAGTTGGATGCGCAGCCTCGGCCAGTCTCGACTGATAGGCTTGGTCAAACAAGGCAAAATTCACCTGCTCTTCGGGGGACAGCGCCTCGCGATCGATGCTATCCAGTTGAGCCAATATTGCCCGATTGTTTTGATTGCGCCGATCAAAGGCCGCGCTTGAAAGATCATGCCATTGCCGATTGAAGCGTCGATCACCTAACATCGAGGCCCAAACCGGACTGGTCCGCATATCTTGATCCCAGGCGGCGTCAAACAATTGATTCAGCGCTTCGTCGGCGGCGGAGCGGTTTTCGACATCAGCGCTGACCATTGCACTCAGCAATAATCCTCCCGCCAGCCAGACACTCCTCCTAAGCGTTGCTTGCAACATGATGGGTATTCCTTGTTGACCGACCATGACTATAAGACATCTTGCGATGCGAGTCGTCAAACGGTGACGGGTCAACAATAACTACAGCCACCTCATCGTTCGGCAATGACGCCTGATCCTTCGGGATCACGGGCATTGCTTCAAGGAGAATACACAAGGTCATCGCCTCTGCAGGAAGGCGCTGACGGTTGAGCTATCGCTCTGTCCTAAGGCTGACGACGCTCCGGCCGGGAAATCCGGCAAATCAATCCTACGCCACTTAGGGACAGACGTTAAAAACGCTTGCCTCCAGACAATAAAAAGCCATCGATGCAACCTAAGCGCGTAACCCCCAGATCAGCTTCGCACGCCCGATCAAGTTTCAGTTTTTACCGATCAATCGAAATCCCTTTCGCTCCGGCAATTTATGGTTTACGCTCGCCAAAAAAACGCGCTGCTTAACCTTGGTCATAGCCAGTTAAGGGCTTTTATTACCCTCGCGATACTGCGTGATCGCGCCTTAAAAAGAAGACAAAGACTATGGCCATCGCTTATCTCCCCGTCTCTAGCCATCGATTCAAACGATCACCTTTTTTTGCCTGCAACGATCGCCCTGATACCCAGTATGGCATCTACAACAACCGGCTTTATCCCATTAGCTCGGGTTACGACGAGCAAGCGCATTATCAGCACTTGCGTAACTTTTGTTGCTTGTACGACGTTCCAGAGACGCCGCTACTCATTACAGGACCAGATCGGTATGACTTTCTGAATCAGTTGTTCACCCGTGATATTCGAAAGATTAAAATCGAACGCGCTGGTTATGCGCTGGCCTGCAATCACGAGGGCGGCGTTGTCATGGATGGCGTTTTAATGCGCCCGAATGAAGAACAACTCATTTACGTGCAGGCCAACGGGGATTTTCTGAATTGGGCGAACGCTCAGGCATCAGATTTTGACGTTACCATCCAAGATTTCGACTCCTGGGTTTTACAGGTTCAGGGACCAACGGCCCTGGAGGTGCTTGAGGCGGTGACCGGTATCGAAGCTGTATCCCTACCCTATTATGCAGTCACCGAGACCACTATCTTGGGAGATTCGTTCTACATCTCAAGAACCGGTTGGACCGGCGAGCGCGGCTTTGAAATCTACTCTAAAGGCGCTGACTTCGATGGCGTCGCACTTTGGCAACATCTACTCGAGCAGGGTCAGCGGGCAAACCTTATAGCCTCCGACATATCTTCGATGCACATTCGGCGACTCGAGGCTGGCATATTAGATTATGGAACCGACATTGATCAAAGCACCAATCCGTTTGAGATTGGTTTTGGACACTTTGTAGATTTTAAAAAGCCCAATTTCAACGGCAAATCCGCCCTTGCAGACACTGATCATCGATCACCTCGGTTACTGGGTCTTAAAAGTCCGGATGTGG
>NZGC01000047.1 GCA_002689445.1 Gammaproteobacteria bacterium | reverse complement strand
CTCTGAGTACTTCCTCACTTTCTCGGCGGTTGCACCGAGCCGCCGCCGAGACGAGATCGATCCTCAGCCTAGGCCCCATGCCCCGTCATCGGTGGAAGCGTTCACAAGCCCGAAGCAATTTACCGCAACCGAATCGCTTTGGTCCTCTGCATCCGGGGGTGAACCCGCTTTTCCGGTCTCCGACAAACTACCCCTCGAGCCGCGAGATGCGTCCGAGAGCGATAGTTACTATACTCTGAGTTCCTCTCAAGTTAAGGAGCTACCCTTGCGCCTTATTTCCTTTAGCACCCTAGCTGGCATCTTTTTAGGATTTGGTCTTTTTGGCTACGCGGTTATCTCAGGTACTGATAACTACATTATTTTCTGGAGTCTAGGCAGTTTACTCTTGGTGTTGGGAGGCACGTTAGCGGCAACCATGATTTCCTACGAAGGCCGCTACGTCTTACAAGCCCTCAGCACCCTGACTCAAGTTATTGTACCGACCCAAGTCAATGCTAAAGTGCTTTACGAAGATGTTCAGCGCATCATCGACTGGGGTAAGGTCGGCGCCAGAGATGGCATCCCAGGACTGGAAAAAGAGTTTGAAAAGGTCGACGACACATCAGACCCCTTTTTGCGTCACTGCATCAAACTGATGCTAGCCGGGTATACCGAAGATAATTTAAGGGGAAAACTCGAAACTTTCCTTGCCACCTCTTACGAACGCGCAATGGTGCGGGCAACCATTTTGAATACCATGGCCAATATCGCGCCAGGTTTCGGCATGATTGGTACTTTGGTGGGTCTCATTATTATGCTCTCTGAGCTTGACGGTGGCACCGGAAACTTAGGTGAGGGTCTAGCCTTGGCACTGATCACCACCTTGTACGGCGTCATTCTTGCGCAATTGGTCTTTAAGCCAGCCTCTCGACGCGCAGAGCAAAAAGAACAAATACAGCGATTTAAAAATCAACTCACCATCGATGCATTTTTGCTGCTTCTGAATCGCGCTAACTCCTTCGAAATCCAAGACCATCTGAATAGCTTCCTGGATCCAGCAATCCACTTCGATTCCGCAAAGGCGTAAATCAAGAGCGTTTAATTCATGGCCAAAGAACCCGAGAAAATTTACGACTCAGACCCGTCCGAAGACACCAGTTGGATGCTGACCTATGGCGATATCATCACCCTATTGATGATTTTCTTTGTGCTGCTGTTCTCTGCATCAAAAGTCAGTGAGGAGAAATTTGAGAAGGTCGCGCAGAGCATCAATGAATCGCTGAATCGGCCTGGCCCGGATCCGAAAACCGAGGAACCAAGCATCTCGGCACTCACCGAGGCACAAATCTTGTTAGACCAACTAATTCAAAGCCAAGGGCTCGAACGCCAAATGACGACCCATCGAACACCCACGGGTTTGATGATCGAATTGTCTAGCAACTCATTTTTTGATTCAGGGTCGGCGACGGTTAAACCATCAATGATTGACACACTTCGAGACCTAAGTCAGATCATTCAATTGCTACCCGCACCGGATTATCGAGTAGAGATAGAGGGGCATACTGACAACGTGCCTATTTCAACCCCCCAGTTTCCGTCCAATTGGGAGCTATCGGCGCTCCGCTCAATCAACGTGTTGCATCTGTTTGAGCAAACTGGCATTCCGGCTGACAAACTGTCGGCAACCGCTTACGCCGATACAAAACCTAAAGTCCCCAATCGGGATCAGGAAGGTCTCGATAATTCTGAGCATCAAGCAAAAAATCGTCGGGTGGTAGTTTTCGTCAAAGACCTTGAGGCGATGTGAATGAGGTTCACGATGCTCGCAGGCGCTGAGTCAAGAGAGTCCTGCCTAGGACGCTTCGGCTATCATCTTGCACCGCCGAGTTAAAACGCTGTTCCTTCCCTGGTTGCTCAATTGCACCCGCGTGATCATGACCCGAAAGCCCGTGAACCCTCAGGGCCACGAGCGGCTGCGTCAACCAAACCGGTATGGCGCAAGGGTCGACTGCGCTTCTTTACGCCACTTATGCCATTGCCCACCACCATAGTAGGCTAAGCTCCCGGGCGCCGCTTCTCCGTGACCATTGTAGTAAGTAATGCAATCCCGCAGGGGGCGAGTTTGTTGATCAGCCAAAGCGCAGTGCGCAGCGTAATCTGATTCCATCTGCGCATCGACATCAACTACGGTCGATTGTTGTTCTTGTAGTGTTTGCAGCATCCAGACAATGTAGTCGCCGTGCTCCTCAATCGCGTTGGTAAAATTAAAGCTTCCGCCACCGCCTTGCGGGCCCGAGACGATAAATAAATTGGGGTAGCCCGCACTATGCAAACCTAAAAAGGTCTTGGTACCTTCACTTTGCCATTTATCATTGAGTGACCGGCCATCACGACCCACCACCTGATTAAAGGTAGACGTCGCCATCCATTCAAAACCCGTCGCATAGATGAGTACGTCCAGCGGATACTCTTGTCCGTCGTGGACAACGCCCCTTTCATTAATTTCACTGACGCCCTTGGGCGCGGTATCAACCAAGTGCACATTCGGTCGGTTGAACGTGGGTAGATACTCATCGTGAAAGGTCGGGCGCTTACAGCCGTAAGGATAGTAAGGTTTCAAAGAAGCCGCGGTTTGGGGGTCTTCAACAATGGCATCTACCCGAGCTCGGATCTGCTCCATAATCCGAAAATTGGATTCCAACTGCTTTTGAACCATCTCATCAACACTGAGCGGCCGCTCGTGCTGCTTACGGCGTTTAAAGTCTTGAACTTTACCCGCGAGATAATCGTCGTTTGCCTTCATCGCAGTACGACCAGCTGAGATTTTCGCAAACCGTGCCCGACGGGCTTTGGCCCAGTTCTCTTCTTGAGCCCAGGCGGCCCGCTCTTCGTCAGTCGTTTCTCGTTGATCTCGAACATCAACCGAACTCGGCGTACGTTGAAACACGTAAAGATCGGATACGACCTTAGCGAGTTCGGGCACGACCTGAACGGCGGTTGCTCCGGTACCGATTATTCCCACACGCTTACCGGCTAAATCTAGATGATAGTTCCAGCGAGAGGTGTGAAACGAATCGCCTTGAAACCGCTCCATTCCTTGAATTCTCGCAAGCTTGGGTGTTGTCAATAGGCCATTGGCCAACACCACAAATCGAGCCTTCATGGCATCTCCGCGATCGGTCTCCACGGTCCAGCGCTGATCGGATTCTTGCCAAGTTGTCTGAGTCACTGTCGTATGAAACAGACAGCGATCATAAAAACCGAAGCGAGTCGCCATTTGTTGGCAGTACTCCATAATTTCAAACCCGCTGGCAAATTTCATGGAGGGGATGTACCCCATTTCTTCTAGCAACGGCAAATAACTGTATGCCTCCACATCACAAGCGATTCCGGGATACCGGTTCCAATACCAAGTACCGCCAACATCACCGCCCTTCTCACAGAAACGAACATCGGTAAAACCCGCTTCGCGCAGCTTGTACCAGAGCAGCAAGCCGGCAAATCCAGCCCCGACCACCAAAATTTCGCACTCATCTCGAAGAGACTCACGCTGAACAGGCTCGGCTGAATACAGATCCTCAAGATAACGGCTAAAATCGCCCTCCATCGCCATGTAATCGGCAGCGCCGGCCCGGGCCTCTTTGAAGTCTCGATAGCGAGCTTGTTCTTCGGCATTAAAGCTGGCTCCCGGCGGGGGCTCTGGCAATGTTTTCAGAGACTCATCTGTGATCACGCCATAGCCCTGCCCGGTAATCACTGGCGTCGACTTCGCCGCCTGTGTTTCGAATCGTTTTAAGCCAGTTTTCTCGTCAACAAAAATCGCCATAATTCTGTCCTTTTGTACCGTGACAGCAAATCGCAGTTTACCCTCAATAGCAAGTGCCGGGTGTTAAGAGACTGCTTGCAACCCTTTGCTCGTACACTTGAATGGAGTCTGTTTAAGCCTAGACTACCAATCTTCTCTCTTTGCTCTCTTGTTATCTACTGGACGGTTCTGGCTTTTCGGCTTTTCGGCTTTTCGGCTTTTCGGCTTTCGGCTTTCGGCTTTCGGCTTCCTATTTTCGATTCGGGTTTTGGGTTTTAGGTTTTGGGTTTTGGGTTTTGGGTTTTGGCTGATGGATGTTAGCTGTAAGCTGTTAGCTGTTAGATATTGGCAACCAACGATCCGATTATCCGCCAAGCGATCGAACCCAAAGGGCAGCGATCACTTCCGCGATCGAGTGGTTTCTAACGTTTTCAGCATTGAGAATCTCGATTGCTGTGAGTCGCGTTATCCCAATCAAGCCCAACGCGCACTCGATGACTCGGTGACTCGCCCTTCATCGGTAGCAAACAGCCAGCCGAATCAATACATTCGAACTTTAGGGCGTCGGCGCTTGACTGTACCATTTCCGAGCGCCTTAAAAACATCATGAGCACGACTCTTGTGGATGGATACAAAAGCGGCTCGATCCTTGATATCTATTTTGCCGACAATGTCGGAGGGAAAGCCTAGACTACCCGTGATGGCTCCGAGGATATCGCCTGCTCGAATTTTATCTTTTCGGCCTAAGGACAGTTCAAGGGTTCGAAACTCTGCTGGAGGTAACACAATCGCATCCGGCCGGTAGTTGGGGGCGGTGATCGGTGTAATTTCGCTGGACAGCTCTGCCTCTAACCGCTCGATCTTAAACTTTTCGCTGGTCTCAAAAAGACTCAGCGCAACCCCATCCGCTTCTGCTCTTCCAGTACGGCCAATGCGGTGGATATAGGTTTCCGAGTCGTGGGGCAAATCGAAATTAATCACCATAGGTAAGGCCGCTATATCCAGCCCTCGGGCCGCCACATCAGTCGCAATTAACATCCGTACACTCCCATGTCGGAATCTCAGCAACACATCGTCACGTTGTCGCTGATCAAGATCGCCATGCAATGCCAAGGCTCTCATACCTGAGGCATTTACAGCATCAGCCAATTGAGCAACGCCTTTTCTCGTCTGACAAAAAACCACGACCGCCTCGGGTTGATGCGTTTGCAGCAATCCCAGTAACGCGTCCGACTTCATTCCCTTGTCGACGCGAACAAAAATTTCAGTGATTTTTGGATCTTGGCTCGACTCGACAGTTATCCGCTCAGGTTGCTGCTGGATATGCCGACTCATACGCTCGATATCGTCAGGCAATGTTGCCGAACAAAGAATGGTCTGTCGGGTCTTTGGCATTTTTGTAATGATATCCAAGACCGTCTCACCAAATCCCATATCGAGCATCCTGTCGGCCTCGTCGAGCACCAAGACCGATAATCGGGGTAACACGAGCGTGCCCTTCCTTAAATGATCAAGCAATCGACCCGGTGTGCCGACCACCACGTGGGCTCCGTGTTCGAGCGAACCGATTTGAGGTCCAATTGGTACCCCTCCACAGAGCACCACCACTTTCAAATTGGCTTGAAAACGCGCTAACCGACGAATTTCAACCGCCACCTGGGCTGCCAATTCTCTTGTAGGGCACATCACAAGGGTTTGAGTACTGAAATCTCGAGGATTGATTTTTTGAAGGCCCGGTAGTCCAAAGGCCACCGTTTTACCACTGCCGGTTTCAGCTTGGATCATCTGATCAACACCGGCCAACGCCGTCGGTAAGGCGGCCATTTGCACTGGTGTCATTTTTAAATACCCGAGATCCCGCAAATTTTTTTGCTGTGCCGGCGGGAGCTCCAGCATCGAGAAGTCCGTCATTACGATTCCTATGTGAGGTGTTTTCACTGTCATCGACGATGGAGCGCAAAGTGCTCCAAGTCTTGCATGGGTGAGCCCTACGGTTAAGCGGGCCTTGATTTTCTTGGCATCGAAATCAGCATTGCCAGTGCTGCGTTCAACACAAAAAGGGTGGAATTCTTGCCTGGGGCCCTAATGGCGTTCTTCACCACAAACCTGGCGTCAACTCGATGTTGGTACCTCTGCACTGTGTAGTTCAATCACCACCAACTTGCCATTGAGCCAAGCCGGCAACCACTTGGGCCATTTGGGGCGCAGCTCTGCAAAGATTCTATTTCTCAATTCGCGATCATCGAGTACAACTTTTGCCTGCCCTTCGAGCGATCGTCCTTTCAGCAGTAACGAGACGAGTTGACCATCACCAGAGAATTCTCGCCACCAAAGCCCATCAATACCCACATACAGAGTGTTATCTTTTTGTAAGAAGTTCACAGGATACTCCCTGCCATCAGCAAGGGTCACCAGCATTGATTTCTGAGCGCGATCTCCCTGGGGGTTGGCGCGTAATTCTGCGGCTACTTGCGCATTGACGTCTCCCACCAGCAGCACGCGATAACCGATTAAAGTCAGTGCTAAAACAAGCACTCCAATCAACATTTTTTTGATCAATCCCGATTCCCCATAAGGCCTCAAGCGGTTAAAGCTCCCGAATTTAAATGATCAAACTCACAAATGGATCGACCTAGCTCAGCCGAGCTGCATTCATTTCGACGGATTGAGACTCAAGATACGCGTCAAATGAACCTTGGAAATCAATTAGCGCACCATTTTTAATCTCAATCACTCGATCCGCTAAAGACGAGACAAATTCCCGATCGTGGCTGACAAAAATAATGGTTCCCTCGTAATTTTCCAATGCAAGGTTGAGAGACTCGATGGCTTCCATATCCAGATGGTTGGTGGGCTCATCTAAGACCAGCACATTGTGATCTTGCATCATCAGTTTTCCGAAGATTAAGCGGTTCTTTTCGCCACCTGAGCAGACATTTACCGGCTTTTTAAAGTCTTCGTTTGAGAACAACATCCGACCGAGCGTTGCTCTCACAATTTGTTCATCGTGACCCGGCTTACGCCATTGACTCATCCAATCGAACAAATTGCGCTCGTCGTTAAACATTGGCGTCGTATCCTGAGGGCAATATCCCACCGAAGCATTCTCGGACCATTTAACCTCACCGGATGAAGGCATAATTTCCTGCATCAAGCACTTTAGGAGGCTAGATTTACCCACGCCATTTTCACCAATGATGGCCAAACGGCTACCCGCCTCCAACATAAAGTCGCCACCCTGAAACAGGATGTCATCACCCTCGTACTGATGGCTCAATCCCTCGACGCTCACCGCAAGTCTGTGCAACTTCTTTTCTTGAGCAAAACGAATATAAGGGCTGACTCGACTGGTTGGCTTGATGGTTTCCAATTCAATTTTGTCGATTTGCCTCGCCCTGGAGGTCGCTTGTTTGGCTTTTGAGGCGTTCGCAGAAAAGCGGCTCACGAAATGCTTCAATTCTGCGATCTGAGCTTTTTTCTTAGCATTCTGTGACTGAACCCGCTCTCTAGCTTGAGTTGAGGCGATCATAAAGTCGTCGTAATTGCCGGGATAAACGCTCAGTGACTGATAATCAATATCCGCCATATGCGTACACACTGAATTCAAAAAATGTCGATCATGCGAAATGATGATCATGGTGCTGCTGCGGGCATTTAAAATATCTTCTAGCCAATGAATGGTATGAATATCCAAATTATTGGTTGGCTCATCGAGCAGTAAGATATCTGGATCGGAAAATAATGCCTGTGCCAACAACACCCGGAGTTTCCAGCCCGGTGCAACTTCGCTCATCAGTCCATAATGCAACGCTTGATCGATACCGGCGCCCAACAAAATCTCACCGGCGCGGCTTTCGGCGGAGTACCCGTCCATTTCAGCGTATTCGCTCTCGAGATCGGCGACCTTCATGCCGTCCTCTTCCGACATTTCGGGTAAAGCATAAATACGATCCCGCTCTTGTTTAACCTGCCAAAGTGCCTTGTGCCCCATGATTACCGTATCGATCACAGTGTAGGCTTCGAATGCAAATTGGTCCTGGTTGAGCTCGCCGATTCGCAGGTTAGCATCGATGGCAACATTACCGTTACTGGGTACGAGAGACCCATTCAAGATTTTCATGAAGGTTGATTTACCACTGCCATTGGCGCCGATCAGCCCATAACGACGACCCTCTCCAAATTTAACGGAGATGTTTTCAAACAATGGCTTGGAGTCAAATTGCATCGTGATGTTGGCACAAGTAATCAAGCGGAAAATCCTCGTTCGTGGGGTTATCGATCAGCCGGGCGAACTATAAGGCTTCAGCCACCAAAAATCGAGACTCAGCGGTCTCGAGGTTAAAGAAAATTTTGATAGACTGCACCGGGACTGACGACTCGAGGCCGCTAACGGGTGGCGTTTATTCCCGGCTCTATTGATCAATCTTTCCTAGCCGTGAAGCCCCACCCTCTAAGACCTTGTTGGCCAAGGTTTCCATTTGATGATGCCGTCGTGCG
>NZGC01000046.1 GCA_002689445.1 Gammaproteobacteria bacterium | reverse complement strand
GACTTTTTGGTTCTGGGTACAAAAGCGGTAGAGCAGCCAGCTTTTGTCGAAGAGGCTTGCCGGCATTTTCCAGGTCATATGATTGTTGGTTTAGATGGCATCGAGGGTAGAGTCGCCACAAACGGCTGGAAAACCCTAACGGACTTTACCGTCCTCGAGCTTGCCCGACGGTTCGAGCAGGCCGGTATCGAAGCGGTCATTTATACAGATATTGCGCGAGACGGCATGATGCAGGGCGTCAATGTTGAGGCCACCTGGTCGTTGGCCGAGTCAATTGATGTGCCGGTGATTGCCTCGGGTGGCGTCAACAAAATCTCCGACATTGAAGCGCTGCTCGCGCTGCCACCCCATGAGACGGGAGGTATTCAAGGCGTCATCACGGGTCGCGCCATCTATGAGGGTACGCTTAGCCTTCCTGAGGCAATGGCTCTGACGCAGGCTGTGGGCTCAGGAGGGTAATGCCTTTCAACAAAGTCAGAGCTTGTTGTAACTGAAAATCCCTGGGGTTACTCGCAACCGGCGTGGGTGTCGGGTTTTCTGAAGACTCTGGTCCTGCATCTTTGGGTGCATCAAGGTGGCCTTTTAGATCTTTTTCCTGGAGCCGAAAAGGGTTGCTTTTGATTTTGGTTACCGTCGATCGATCGACCCATAAATCGGGAACGATACCTTCAGCCTGAATGGAACGGCCGTTTGGCGTGTAATAAAGGGCCGTCGTTAGCTTAATGGCCTTGTCGCTGGTGAGTTGTAAAACCGTTTGCACCGAACCCTTACCAAATGTTTGAGTACCCATCACGAGGGCTCTGCCTTGATCCTGTAGAGCTCCAGCGACAATTTCAGACGCTGACGCTGAGCCTTCGTTGACTAAGATGACCAGAGGTACTCCAGTCAGCATCTCTGCCTCGGTGGCGTTGTATTGCCTGGCGGCATTGTCCAGTCTTCCTTCGGTGTAGACGATTAAACCTTCCGTCAAGAAAAGGTCAGATAGCGCTACGGCA
This sequence comes from Gammaproteobacteria bacterium, assembly GCA_002689445.1. GTDB lineage: Bacteria > Pseudomonadota > Gammaproteobacteria > Pseudomonadales > Azotimanducaceae > UBA9926. The sequence continues at coordinate 8,362 of NZGC01000046.1, read as the reverse complement.
GCCTGCAGTACACCACCTGGATTATTGCGCAAATCAAGCACCAAACCTTTAACAGCCATGGTGTCGGTCAGGGTTGTAATGGCGTCGGCTACCTCTTGCCCAGTGTCAGCTTGAAATTGAGCGACCCGGATATAACCGAAATGGGGTTCTAGGAAGCGCTCCCGGACACTGGCAATGTTGATCACTCGTCGAACGAGCTTAACTTCAATCGGCGCGGACTCGCCCTCTCGCACAATGCTTAGAGTGACTTCGGTCCCGGGCTCACCGCGCATAATATCCACTGCTTCGTCGACCCCAAGGCTGCGGATGGATTCCCCACCAATTTCTACGATCAAATCTCCCGCTTGAATACCCGCTTCAGCCGCTGGCGTGTCGTCGATGGGAGATACCACCTTGATCACACCGGCATCGGTGCCGATTTCAATGCCCAGTCCGCCATAATTTCCCGTGGTCGACTCCTGGAGTTGTTCAAAGGACTCTGAATCCAAAAATGCCGAATGGGGATCAAGCTGATCGAGCAAGCCGCGAATGGCGTTCTCTAGCAAAGTTTTGTCGTCTACCTCTTCGACGTAGGCTTTGGAGATGCGATCGAAAGCCTCAGCAAAGATTCGTAATTCTTCTAGGGGGAGGCGAGCTTGTGGCTCCTCTTGCTGAGTGTCGGTAGTGGTGTCACTCAGTGCAGTAGGCGTAAGACCTAGGACGAGAACCAGTGATAAGAAGGTGTGTCGCATGAAAAATCCTCAGTTCGTCAATACTACGAAGGGTCGCTTAGCGATTACGTGTTTTAGGGCTTTCTGGCTTGCACCAGGCTAAAGGATCAACCGGACTGCCTTGATCGCGAATCTCAAAATAACTCCCGGTGACGGTTTGACCCCCACTACTGCCGACCTCGGCAATGGTTTGACCAGCGACCACCCAATCCCCAACTTGGGGAAAGATCACTTGATTATGACCATAAAGACTCATAAAGCCATCGCCGTGCCTTAGAATAACCAGTAAGCCAAATCCTCGCAGCCAGTCGGCAAAAACGACTCGACCATAGTGTACTGCACTGACTTTAGATCCTGAATCGGCGTTGATCACCAGCCCATCCCAGCGAATCCGTCCGCCCAGTCTCTTTTCTCCGAACCGGTGCCGAATTGACCCCTGTGCCGGCAAGTCCAGCGTGCCCTTGCGACTGGTCATACTGGCAAAATCGATCGTTTTGGGGAGGCCAAAAAGATTGCGCCTGAGTTCAGCCAGCAGCTGTAATAGCGTGTTTTTGTCCTGCTCAAGCACTAAACGTTCATCTTCACTTGAATCAAATGCAGCTTGAAGTGATGCGGCTGTTTTGGCGAGCTGCACTCGCGTGACCTTAAGTTCTCCCTCTGCCCGACTGATTGCAGAAGCGGCCTCACTTGCTCGAGCGACTTCGAGATTCAACTGCGTCTCATTGTCGACGAGTTTTTGTATCAGCTCCTCGAAGGCGGAAATTTCTCGTAGTTGGGCTGCGCTTAAATATTTATAGTTCTGGGATAGTCGAGCGATTTGGTTAGGGTCTTCCTGGTTGAGTAGGACTTTCAGTAATCCCCGTTGACCAAGTCGAGCAGCTGCTCTCAGGTGTTGCTTAACGAGCTTCTCTTTGGCCAATTTTTGATCGACCAGCTCGCTCTGGTGCTCCTGAAGCATCCTGATTTGAGTCTCTGCGGTGCTGGCGCGTCGTTCGGCTGCACGAAGGCCCTTGATTAAAGCGGCGATTTCTCGATCCAGATCTTGAATGACCCTGTGTTGTCGATCTTGATCATCTTGAATGCGTGACTGATTTTCCTTGACCTGAGTTAGGGACTGTTCAACGGAGTCGAGCTGACTTTCAAGCTCGGTTTCCTCGTCAGCTTGGCAAACGCTGACGGTAACCCAGCAGATAGATAACAGTGCGATCTTGTGCGGGTCCAGGCATTTACACCAATTCAAGAAGCATCCGCCTCAAGGCCGCGCGTCGACGCCAACAGTGACCGGCCCGTCATGTCACCAGGAATCGGTAGGTCCATCAACTCAAGCAGGGTAGGAGCAATATCGCTCAACTTACCGTGCTCGTGTAAGGTCACGTCTTTGGTGCCGACATAAATCAAAGGCACCAGCTCACAGGTGTGTGCTGTGTGGGGCTGGCCAGTAAGATGATCATTCATTTGTTCACAATTACCGTGATCGGCAGTGATGAGCACATGGTTACCCGCTGCCTCTGCTGCTGCGATAACACGGCACAAGCTGGCATCGAGGGTCTCGACCGCTTCAATGGCTGCTGCGAGGTTGCCGGTGTGTCCGACCATATCGCCGTTAGCATAGTTGCAGACAATGAGTTGATGACGTTGCTCGCTGATGGCGTTGCAGAGGGCATCCGTCACCAGCGGCGCGCTCATCGCAGGTTGAAGGTCATAAGTGCTGACCTCCGGTGAGGGAATTAAGATACGTTCCTCTAGATCAAAGGGTTGCTCTTGTCCGCAGGAAAAGAAGAAGGTGACATGCGCGTATTTTTCTGTCTCTGCGATGCGTAACTGGGGTCGCTTCAGGTTCGCTAGATGCTCGCCTAAGCTATTGTTGATGGTTTCCGGTGGAAAGGCGACCGTCACCGGTAGATTCTCGGCATATTGTGTAAGGGTGGTAAAAGCTCCGAGCGTCGCAGGTTTTCTGGGAAAACCTTCGAACGTTTTGCTGACGAATGCCTCGGTCAACTGTCGGGCTCTATCTGCCCTGAAATTCATGAAAAGCACATCATCCCCCGGCGACAGACGAGGTAAGTCGCCTCCTTGAGAAAGCACACTGGGTTGGACAAATTCATCGGTCTCGCCGCGGGCGTAGGCGGCTTTTACGGCCTCGACGGGGTCGTTAAAGATGTGTTCGGATTCTCCGAAGCAAATAGTGTCGTAAGCGCGTTGTACACGATCCCAGCGATGGTCCCTGTCCATCGCATAGTAGCGGCCCGCGAGAGTATCGATTTGACCTGTTCCGAGTCGGGTAAGCAGGGCCTGCAGGCGCTCAATCGATCCAATGGCAGATTTTGGCGCGACATCGCGACCATCGAGAAAAGCATGAACGCTAAGGTTGCGAACGCCTTGATCGACAGCCGATTCGATGGCCGCATAAATCTGATTTTCATGGCTGTGCACGCCGCCGGGAGATAAAAGACCAAATATATGGAGCCTGGTCTGCTGTGCTGCCACGGCTTGAAAGCGTAAATTGAGTGCGGCATTCGCGAAAAACCGCCGGTCTCTGATAGCTTGATTAATTCTCGTGAATTCTTGGTGCACAACCCGTCCCGCGCCGAGATTCATATGACCGACTTCGGAGTTGCCCATTTGTCCCTCAGGCAATCCAACGTCAAGACCAGAGCCAGAAATGAGGGTGTGAGGGGCCCTTGCATAGAGCGCGTCGAGAAAAGGCGTTTCCGCCAGGGCAATAGCATTAGAGTCCGATGCTTCGCGGTGACCGAAGCCATCTAAAATGATTAGCGTAGTAAGAGATGTGCTCACAATGGCCCTGCCAGAATAAAGTCGGTAGTTTAGCGGTTATCGGTCACGGTATAAATATCCCCCGGGTTAGTGAGAGGACGGCGCGAGCGTGTATAATTGCCGACTCGCGAAGTTAAGGTGCTACAACCGTGCAACAGGTCTTGGAATTTATCGGTAACCATCCCATTTTGGTTGGGCTGTTTTTTGCCCTGCTGGTCGCTTTGATCATTACCGAGCGAAGAAAGGGGGGTGAGTCGGTGACTGCTCAAGTGTTGGTGCGTTTGGTCAATAAGGATGATGCCATTGTCATTGACCTTAGAGATAAAAACGAGTTCGCCGCAGGACACATTGCAGGAGCGGTGAACTTACCCTATGCCAGTTATGCAAATCGTAGTGAAGAGCTCAATGTATACAAGAACCGACCGGTGGTATTGGTGTGTAAAATCGGTCAGCACTCCAGCGCTATCGGGAGTAAATTGCTAGCGGCTGGGTTCGCCGATGTGAAACGGTTGGCTGGCGGCATGACTGAGTGGCAAGGTGCTAATTTGCCCGTAGTTAAGTAAAGGAAAGTTTGAACAATGACTGAAGTGACGATCTACACTACGCAGTTTTGTCCTTTTTGTGTGCGCGCGAAAATGCTGCTGACATCCAAAGCCGTCGACTTTAAGGAAATCCCCGTTGACCATGATGCCCAGCAGCGTCAGGTCATGATGACTCGGTCTGGGCAACATACTGTGCCCCAAATTTGGATCGGCGAAGAACATGTTGGTGGCTGCGATGAGCTGTTTGCACTCGAGCGCGCCGGAGAGCTGGACAGCAAGCTAGGAGCGAACAATGAGTGAAACAACGGAAGCGCAACAACCCAAATTTGCGATTCAGCGCATTTATTTGAAAGATGTCTCTTTTGAGTCCCCAAGTTCCCCAGAGAGTTTTCGACAGTCGCCGAAGCCTTCGGTGAATCTGGACTTAAATGCCCGACATGTGGCGGTTGAGCCCGGGGTATGGGAAGTCATTCTTTCTTTGACCTTAACCGCGACCGATGACAATCAAAAAACCCTCTATCTGGCAGAGGTTCAGCAAGCGGGTATCTTTGTGATCGATGGCTTAGATGAATCAGGCAAAGACCATATGCTGGCAGCTTTTTGCCCGAGTATTTTGTTTCCCTATGCGCGGGAAAATATCGATTCATTGATCGTTAAGGGGAGTTTCCCTCCGCTGATGTTAGCGCCGGTCAATTTCGATGCGCTGTACGAACAGGCAAAATTGGCTCGTGAGCGGGAGAACGCCTCGGTTCAGTAGCTGGTGAAATTGAACTGCCTAAGGCCCTCGAACAGAATGATGGCGGCAGCATTGGATAGATTGATGGATCGACTTCCGGCTTGCATGGGGATGGTGATAATCGCCTCAAAAACTTCCGAAAAGAGGAGCGTCTCAGGCAAGCCTCGAGTCTCAGGCCCAAAGACTAAGAAATCTTCTGCCTTAAATTGAAATTGATCGTAACGTTGCGCCCCCTTGGTACTTGCAGCGACAAACCTTGCCAGTGGGAATTGTTCGACGAGGGCCTCCAGCGAAGCATGCACCTCAACCGATGCATAATCTCGATAGTCCAGCGCGGCTCTGCGTAAGAGTTTCTCGTCTAAGGAGAACCCGAGAGGCTCTATGAGGTGCAAACGTGTATTGGTATTGGCGCACAGCCTCATGATGTTGCCGGTGTTGGGCGGAATTTCCGGCTCGAACAATACAATGTTGAACATCTGGCCTACTCGAAAAACTGAAGGCTAATCCTCCGAGGAATCCTGCTCCATGTCCAGTTCTTGCATTTTTCGAGTCAGAGTGTTCCGACCCCATCCCAGTAAGATTGAGGCGTCTCGCTTGCGACCCATGGTGTGGGCGAGTGTGACTTCGATTAAGGTCTGCTCAAACTTCGGTAGCGCAGCTCCCAGCAACCCAGTCTCCGATAATGCATTGGCGGTCAATTGATTGCCTGCCCACTGCTTTAGCAGTTCCGTCCAATCGGTTTCGATCAGAGTTGTGGGTTCTGACTTGGGTGCTAACTCGAGGGGTAAGTCTTCTAATAAGACCTCTCTCCCTGTTGCCATCACCGTAATCCAGCGACAAAAATTTTCCAGTTGGCGTACATTGCCTGGCCAGGGAAGATTGGTCAGATAATCCAGGGTCTCGGGCCGAAGCAATTTTCGCTCTTCCTCTAATTCTTGTGCGGCTGTCTGTAGAAAGTGCTCCAGTAACAACGGTATGTCCTCACGACGATCCGCGAGGTTAGGCAGGTGCAAACGAATGACATTAAGCCGATGAAATAAGTCCTCTCGAAATCGGTTTTCAGCGACTAGGGTTTCTAAATTTTGGTGGGTAGCAGCGATGATTCGAACATTCGCACTGCGGGGTTCGTGGCCGCCCACTCGATAAAAACGTCCGTCAGATAAGACGCGTAATAAGCGTGTTTGCGTTTCGGCCGGCATATCGCCAATTTCATCCAAAAATAAGGTGCCTCCATTGGCTTGCTCAAAGCGTCCGATGCGGGCTTGATTGGCGCCGGTAAAAGCGCCCTTTTCGTGCCCAAAGAGTTCCGACTCAATCAGATCTTGAGGGATAGCCGCCATATTTAGAGCAACGAAGGGGTGGTCTTTTCGTGGGCTGTGTCGATGTAATGCATGGGCCACCAACTCTTTGCCGGTGCCTGATTGTCCGTTGATGAGAACGGTGACATGAGAGCGAGCAAGACGCCCAATGGCACGGAACACCTCCTGCATCGCCGGCGCTTTGCCGATAATCTCATTCGGCGGATCGTAGTCACCCGCACCAATATTCTTCTGACTTTCTGCGAGGTTCGCTAGAGCTCGTTTAACAACGGATACCGCTTCATCCACTTCGAAAGGCTTCGGAATATATTCGAATGCTCCGCCTTGAATGGATGACACGGCACTATCGAGATCGGAGTGCGCCGTCATGATAATTACGGGCAGCTCCGGTTGAGCTTCTTTGATCTCTGCCAACATCGCGAGCCCGTCCATGCCATGCATTCGAATATCGCTGACCACTACATCAGGTTGCATTTGCGCAAAGCTTGCGAGCAACTCTTCAGCTGACTCAAAGCAGGTGACCTCAATATTTTCCTTGGATAAAGCTTTATCCAGCACCCAGCGAATCGATTTTTCATCATCCGCGACCCAAACCCGATGTACTGCGCTCATATGTTTGCAACCTCTAATGGGATGATGATGGTGAATTGTGTTCGGCCCGGCTCAGAATTGAATTCGATGATACCGCCGTGCCGGTGAACGATTGCATGCGAAACACTGAGTCCGAGTCCCGTACCGTCGGGTCTGCCGGTGATCATCGGGAGAAACAGGTTGTCCCTCAGCTCAACAGGGACGCCTGGACCGTTGTCGATGATGTCAATTTTGAGCACGTTCCTGTGCCGGACGGTTGCGATGGTGAACTGTCGCTCCGTACGAGTGACCACTTTGATGGTAGGGTTTGAGGTTTTGCCAAGACTCTGCATGGCATTCCTCAGGATGTTCAGCAGGGCTTGAAATAGCAGGTCCGGGTCAATCCATATGTCTGGGATCGACGGGTCATAGTCTCTATTGAGCGCAATTGAAAAGTCCGACTCGAGTTCAATGAGTTTTCGAGCGCGTTCTAGGATTTCGTGGATGTTGCTTGGGCGTAGTTCAGAGGGCTTGTTGGGTCCCAACAAGCGATCGACCAAGGTTTTGAGTCGGTCAGTCTCTTCAATGATGATGGAGGTGTACTCTTTGAGCTCAGGCGACTGCAATTCTTGATGCAGAAGCTGTGCGGATCCGCGAATACCTCCCAAGGGGTTCTTGATTTCGTGTGCTAGGCCCCTAACCATCTGTTGAGTTCCTTCCTGATGTTCTCGATGTAGATTGTCGCGATCGATCCTTAGGTATCGATCGAGGGCAGTTACTTCGACAATGACGGCGGCTTCTGAGGGCTCGGAAATGGAAGAAACGGTTAAGTCAACGGTGAGCGACTCCCCACCTATTAGCTCAATTTGAGCTTGACGCTGGGTGTACATTTGTCCTTTCCTCAGCGCGTCAGCCAATAGGGGTTCAAAGTGCCGCCATCCAGGAACCAGGCTCGACAATTTTTTATTGATTGCCCGTTTTTCTGACAGATCAAACAGGCTTTCTGCGGATTGATTGAGTTGAATTACGTTGAGCGAGTGATCGAGTAGGAGCACGGCGGTAGTCAAGTTGTCAAAAGCGGTGGTAGACATTTGGGCTCGATCGAAAAGAGACTGAGATAGATAAGTTTGGTTCATGCCCCTGTCAAAGCAAAAATCACACCAAATATTTAATGCGCTCGAGCCTTGTATTGTGGGGCAAGCAGCTCATCGGACGCATAGTAGCGCACCATAATGGTGCGATCCAGTCATTCAGCGAGGGATGTAGCGCCTAATATCGAGTTCAAGAGGAGAGGAGGTTTGTAGGACGGCCCCGGTATGGGAGTCGATCACCTCAAGTGTAAAGCTGTGTAATCCACGAGATACACCTTTGATCCGGGTCTCTCCAGGCTCTGCCCGTATCCGAATCTGATGGTCAGCAGACTGTATCTGTAACCGATGATGACGAAGTAAGGACGGTGTGACATGGCTAATCAAAACGATCTCACCTCCGGTAGCCTGCACTTTATTTGATCCTTTAAGGGTAGTAAGCGCTAACTTATATGATGTATCCGGTCGTGTAGTTACCGGTTGACTGAAGGCTGCTGCTGCGTACGCAAAAAGGCAGGTGAGGAGGAGTAGACGCTGCATGGTAACAAACCTAAAAAGGATCGTGACAACGTTAGGCAAAAAACGATAGGAAAGAAAGTCCTAGAGGGGAAGGAAGCCGGAG
>NZGC01000045.1 GCA_002689445.1 Gammaproteobacteria bacterium | reverse complement strand
ATAGGGGGGTGGTTGACTCGGCCGACTTGGCTTTGCCCGGCGAGATGTTGACCAGATTGATCAGTTGATGAAGCTTCAGTCAAGTTGCTCTCAGATGAATTTAGCTTAAACAACCCAACCCAACCCAACCTAACCCCAACCCAAACCCAAAAGCAAACCTAAAACCAAGTCCGAAATCAAAATCAAAGGCAAAGGCAAAGGCAAAGGCAAAGCCAAAGGCTGAAGAAAATAAAACATTGCGAAAACGAGGCAAAACTAAGAGCAGAAATAACAGTCTGCAATGACCGGTAGGAAAAACAGACACGAACGCAAGGCGGAAATAAAACGAATATAAACAAGTGATGTAGGCTGAGATAAAACCAAAACCAAAACCAAAATTCGAAACCGGAACCGAGATCAAACACAAACACAAACACAAAGACAAACACAAAGACAAACACAAAGACCTAAAATAAATACAAACAGACCACAAAGCCAAACAGAAAAGCGGCAGGGCACGGGCCAGTCAAAGATCGAGGAGAATCAGTGAAGGTACTGAAAGGGTTAGGCTATCTATTAATCGTTTATGTCGTGTTTGTGGTGTTGTTTGAAGCCGTATTTCTTGGTTGGTATCAACCGTCATTTGAAGACCCCGGGGGGTGTACGGATGCGACGGGTGGGAAAGGGTTAAGGCGGGACTGTGGAATCCCCATGATTCTGCTCACAACGCTTGATGATGACGGTCAAGCCAATACAACGATGGTTGCGCGGTTTGTGACCGATGGAGCGCTCTATGTTTCGGCGCACCATTGGAGTAGAGGTTGGTACAAAACAGCGATCAAGAATCCAGGTCTCCGTGGGGAAATTCAGGGAAACATCGAAAATTATCTGGCTGTGCCGGTTGTGGGAGAGGAGTTTGATCGAGTTGCTACAGATCATCCTTTGCCGTTGGTTACTCAATTCCTGATGGGATTCCCACCATCAAGACAAATCCTTCGGTTGGATCCGGTTCTGGAATAAAGCGTTGATGGTTTTTTAGCCCGCCGGCACAGCCATTTGTTAGCCCGAAGCAGGGTATGACTGGCGCCGAGGCGGGTGATCGCTCAGAGTCATTTACCGATTAGTTGCCTTTGATGATCCGCCTTCGATGATGGGTTGTGCCTGCGAGTCGTCCGAAGCGGCGGCCAAGAATGAGAGCATGGTTGTGACCCCGCCACGGGACAGGCGTTTGGTAGAATCGCCAAGCCCTTGTTGTCCTATTCAGGTCACAATTTGGCGCATTATTAATTCCTCTGCGCTCATTTGATGTTTCATCCAAAATTCTCGTCCCGTCGGCTGTTAATCTCGATACCAAGGTTTGGGTCTTACTCGCGAACCGGAACTGATGCGTTGATGCTATTTTTGACCAACGAATAACTTTTATGCCTGTGAAGTGCCCGCAATTTTTGTCACGCATGCTAAACCGCTCTGCGATCGGCAAGGCGTTCCTTGTGACGAAGATAATGGGTCCTGGCCAAGACAATTCGGTGTGCACTAGGCCAGTCGCTGATACTTATCCACGCGCGCGCTTGTTCTCTAGATTCAATACGATGATTGTAGTGCTGACCTGTCTGTCGCTTTCGCTTGAGGCTTCAGCAGCGCGCAATGACGCTAAGCCCAAAAAAGATAAATATAAAATCGACCGAAATGAACTCTTAGCGCCTGTACCCGGGAAGAAGAAACCGAAGTCACTCACGGCGAACGATAAAAAAGTCAGCCGGATCACCAGTTTCACGACCGATCGCGAATACACGATCTCTGTCGGGGGATCAGAGAGTTATACACGAGGCCAGGGTGCGCGACTGACCGTTTTCGATAATGGCAATTTTTCCTTCGATCCAAGGGGCGACTCAGATTATCAACGACTGACCAGCGGTCAAAAATCAGACTTTGTCTTCACTTATACCGCTGCTGGTGAGAATGGTAGCTCTGGCTCAGCTGAGGTCACCATTACAATAAAGGGCGTGGATCTCTCTCCACCATCGCCAAAAATGGATGGACCATTGACCACCGCTGCCAATGAGGTGTTGGTCGTCACAGCCGATGACGGTTTGCTGATCAACGATGCCGATGCTGCTTTCGTGTCAGAAGTGAGGGTAGAGGGCGTCGACTATGCGGTTAGCAGAGGGGCGGGAGTTGAGGTCGTGCTTAGTGATGGTGCGATATTGGCGGTTCAGTCGGATGGCTCGTTAAGTTTCGATCCCCGCGGGGGAACAACCTATCAAGCACTCAGTGCGGAGGATGAAGCCGTTTTTGATTTTTTCTACCGCGCGAGTAACGACGAAGGTGAAAGCGAACGAGCAACCGCTCGAATTGAGGTGACCGGCGTTGAACCCTCGTTACCCCTGGCGCGCGCCGACGGCTATGCCACCGTTGCTGATCAAGTGTTGAGCGTGAGTGTAGCAGCGGGTCTGCTAGCCAATGACACAGACCCCATCAATGACGGAGCGCTCGTGGTTTCGCGATTAATCGTTGATGGTATAGGTCTTGCCATCGGCCAGACCCACACCTTGTCGACCTCGGCGACTTTGAGCGTAAATGCTGACGGGAGTTTTGTTTTCGATCCGACGAACGCCGGTTTGTATTCGGCTTTGACCCGTGATGAGCCACCGCTAAGCCAGATTTTTAGCTATTTTGTAGTCAACAGCGATGGCGAAAGTTTGATGGCCGCAGAAGTTAATCTTGTAGTGTCGCCGACGCAAGACAATACCGCCACCTCAGCAACCGATGACACGATAGCGCTGCTCGAGGGTGCTGGAAAGGTGCAGATTCAGGTGCTGAATAACGATAGCGGTGATCCGCCTTTGAGCGTTGTCAGCATTGCTGGAGAGGGGGCTGCAAGTACGGTAAGCCTAGGAGGGCAATTAACGGCTGTGCAAAACACCCTCGAACTCGACACCAACGGCGACTTGTACTACAGCGCGTGGGATGACTTTAACGGTCAGGATACGTTTACTTACGTGGTTAAAGATGTCGACAATGAGCAGAGTACGGGCACGATTACCGTCAATGTAGCGCCGGTCAATGATGCTCCAGATATCGTGCTTGGGCTGCAGGGCACAATGTTACAAGGAACTTCAAAAACTTGGGATGGTCGATACGCCAGTGATGGTCGGCCCCTTGGCTTGGCCGCTAGAATATTCGATAAGGACAACACCATCTACGATGGTCTGGGGTGCGATCCAGAACAAGAGGATTGCATGGACATGCAGATGCTCTACTTCGATCTGGGCGATCCTTTAGATGAAGCCGGAGGCGTAGAGGGCATGATCAGTGACAACGCCGCCTGCGGCGACGGCAACTTTACTTACACTCCCTCAAGTGATTTTACGGGTACCGTGACCATCAATTTCGAGGCTTGCGATAATGATGCATGCTCCGGGCGCAACAGCGAATGTTTACAGTCTAACTTTACCATTGACGTTCAACCGATAGTCCGGCCACCTTCAGAGGATTTCATCGAACCTCTCGATACCGATGCAGAATTGTCCCAGCAGCCATTAGAAATTGGTATCTCCGCAGTACCCAACGTGCTGGTCATCACTGACGACTCCGGGAGTATGTCTTGGGATTTTATGACGGAAGACGCAGAGGCCAGTGGCGTGCTTCGCTATGACAGGAAAAATTATTATTTTCTTTGGCCCGATAGATTGAATGCCTCTTGGCGGAGGTTAGAAACCTTAGAACAAGATGACCCCGGTGAAGGTCTTTGGCGAGCCCAGAATAGTGATTTCAACAAGATTTACTATAACCCGGAAATTCAGTATACCCCTTGGGCTGGACTTGACGATAACGGCAATGCCTTTGGCAATTCTGTTTTTTCGGCAGCGGTAACTAACCCTTGGCGTGGCACTGGTGCGAGAGACTTAAGTCGCAACGATTTGGCGCGCTACTATCGCTGGGTAGACCGTGGTATTGAAAACCCCAGTTTTGATCCTGAAACGCCGGGTGATACGCCTTTATTGATAGCCGATCCCAGTTGCCCTGACAATGTGGTTGGTGTCACAGATGGTCCAAGTCCGCTAGGCAGTGATCCTTGTCGCGAGGGATGGCTGGTGCAAATAGGACCAGAAACTGGCGCTGATGAATGGGTCGCACCCGTTGATGGGCTCGCCAGTAATGTGGACTATACCAGCAACGGCTTTGCCGATGGCAGTAATAAGTTTCCGAAATTCTCCACTAGGACTGATTGTGCCAATGCAGACTTCTGCACATTGGCGGAAGAGCAACAAAATTTTGCAAACTTTTATACCTATGCCCGAAACCGGGAATACGCGGCGAAGCTGGCGCTCGGTACGGTCTTTGCTGATGCAGAAAATGTTCGCTTAGGCTTTACAGGCCTGCAGTCAACGGCCACGAAAATTCCGATCGCGACGGTTAATAAATCGGCGATTACTGGCCGAAAAAAGGTGTTTTTGGACGCGGTCTATGGGATCAACTCCTCAGGATCAACCCCGCTGCGAAAAGCCCTGCGCGGTGCCGGACAATATTTTCGTTGTGCCGAAAGCAACAACATTATGAATGCCTTTGGTACTCCAGGGGATGGCGAAGTGTCAGCAACAAGTAATGGTGGCTGTCCTATTTCTGCAGCCCCTGAAGGCACTTGCCAATCGAACACAACGATTTTGCTGACTGATGGATATTGGTCCGGCGGCTCTCCAAACTTGTCGGGGGATCCTGATGGAGATCAACTGAAAACGCTTGTTGGTAGTGGGGCAAGCGCCTTCGATGGTGGTGCTTTCAAAGGCACCGGGACCTCAGGAAACACCTTGGCGGATGTTGCCATGCTTTACTACGAGAGCGATTTGCATCCGACCCTAGCAGATGACGTGTTGCTCAAAGCCTTGGACATCAGTCGCGCACCGGCTGATGCCTTCCCGACGAATCGAATGCATCAGCACATGAAGACCTACATTATTTCTTTTGGTCAGACCCCTCAAATCGAGGAACCCACGGACATCTCGCAGGCTATCGATTGGGGAAATCCGCTGAGCGGTGACGAGCAAGCGAAAGTCGATGATACCCAGCATGCAGCCTTTAATGGTAGAGGCAGATTGTTCTCTAGCTCAAACCCATCACAACTGGCGGTGGATATTGCTCAGGTTCTCGAGGAGATTCAGGAGGGAGAGGGTGCAGCAAGCGCCGTGAGTTTCAGTTCTGACGAACTCGAAGCCGGGGCGATTTTGTATAAGGGTAGTTACAACATCAAAAATGGCTCAGGTAGCTTAGTGGCTCAAAATATTCTTGCCAATGGAGAGGTGAGCGATGAGCAACTGTGGGCTGCTGAAGATCTACTCGATGCTGCAGACTACGAATCTCGAGCGATCTTCACTTTTAACGATAACGCTAACGTGGCTACCGAGTTTACCGTCGACACGCTAACCTGTGATCAAAAGAATGCGTTGTTAACCTTGCCGATCTTAGGGTGTGATTTTTCTGCACAACGTGATGAGCTTGTTCGCAAAGTTGATTATTTCAGGGGAGATCGATCAAACGAATTTTCCCCGGAAAACGGCCAGCTCGATGGGCTGTATCGAGGTCGTACAACTCGCTTGGGAGATATTGTTGGTTCTTCCCCGGTCTATGTTGACGCGCCGAACCGACGTCGACGATTGGGCCTGCCGTATCCTCAAGGAGAGGATTCCTATGCGGCTTTTGCGGCGCAGGAAGGTTCAGGCTCCCGAAAGCCGGTTCTCTATACGGGTGCCAATGATGGGATGTTGCACGGCTTCGATGCGGCGACGGGAGCAGAGGTGCTTGCGTTTATATCCAATGAAGTCATGACCGGGGTTTTCAATAATCCGCTGCTTGATCTGGCGTCAAAAGCCTATCAACACAAGTATTTTGTGGATCTTAGTCCGGTTGTAGAAGACGTGTTTATGGGTAGCCCGTTGTCGGTAGACGAAGCGACAAATCCGTTGTTTAGCGATGACAAAAGCTGGCACACCTTGCTCATCGGTGGTTATGGAACCGGTGGAAAGGGCTATTTCGCGTTAAACATCACGGACCCGGATGCCTTTACCACCGAGGCAGGTGCTGAGGAGAATCTTGTTTTTTGGGAGTTCACAGAATCTGACGACGTTTACCCGGTTGATGCTGATGGGGTGGCTTATTTGACGGCTGAAGGCGAGCTTGCCACTGACTATCAAAAGCAAGCTCAACCCATTCGCGATTTGGGTTACAGCAATAGCCTACCGGTGATAACGATGAGTAATATCGTCGATGATGATGGAGAGCGGGAATGGCTCAGCATATTTGGCAATGGAACCAACAGTACCTCAGGCGTGGGCAATTTGTTCCTGTTGATGATCGACAAGGGAAGAGATGGGGTTTGGTGTCATCCCAATTCGTTGCTCGGAGATGAAAGTAGTTATCGTGAGGGTTGCGGTGCTGAAAGCTATGATTTTATTAAAATTACGACTGCAACGGGTGCAGATAGTGATCGACAACCCAATGGCTTAGGCAGTCCAAGAGCGATCGATATCGATAACAACGGTAGCGCTGACTATGTCTATGCCGGAGATATGCAAGGAAATTTCTATCGTTTTGATCTCTGTAGGGCTGATCTTCCAGCATCCGAGTTGGAAGAGAGCGACCTGAATTGGTACGCGGGTGGGGTTTCAGAGTGTAAAGTGGGTCGCACCGTTTTTAAACAGTGGTTAGCCACCAAACTTTTTATTGCTCGAAGCAGTTTGAATGAGGCGCAACCCGCAATCAATAAACCGATAGCGCTTAAACACCCTTCCGGGCTAGGCAACATGCTGGTGTTTGCGACTGGTAGTTACTTCCGAAACTCAGATATTACAGACACCCGCCTTCAATCTATCTATGGGCTATGGGATCGCCTAGGTTCTGATCTCATTCCTCAATCAGCCCTTGTTCAGCAAGAATATACCAATGAGTGCGCAGTCCTAGGCGGTGATGCTGCCGAAGATGACGCTGAGACCATCTGTGCAAGAACGTTAAGCTCAAACCCGGTTCCGTTTACTCCGCCAACCGCGGATGGCGAGGGGGTTTTAGGCTGGTTCAACGAACTCAATGTTGCCAATGCTGTCACCTCAAGCATTGTGGATTTTCCAGGAGAACGTGCTATCCGAAATATTCAGATTCGAGGTGGGTTAGCTTTTGTAAATTCGGTGGTGCCTCGTCAAGGTGGTACCTGCGGATCTGAAACTGGCGGTTTTGCCTTATCATTTTGTCCGGTAACTGGCGGCATGAATTGTACATCGGGTGATATTTTTGATGTGAACAATGACGGCGAGTTCACTGAACTGGATCGGTTTGTTCGAGGTCGAGTTGCTGCCTTAAGTTTTGGATCAGCTGCTCCCTCAGACGCTGCGTTCTTAGGCGAAAGACGATTTACCCAGCTCAGTGATGGCACGTTAAGTTCGGTATTAACCAATACCAAAGTGACCCGCAGAAGCGGCAGGCAGTCTTGGCGGAGAATCAAAAATGACCGCTAGCACGGTATCGATATTCTGTAAGCGCAGTTTCTGGCGCCTCTGGCTCAGCCTGATAGTGTTGGTATTTCCATGCTTGTCCCTCGAAGCGTTTGCGACCGATACGGGATATTTTGAGCGACGTGGAGTGATTCAGGCGATATCCGTAACCCGCGGTGAAGTGACCATCAACGATACGCTATTTTTGTTGGTCGATGAGGGTAACGAGCCCTCCGAGTTCCGGAGATTAGAACTTCGGGATCAAACTGAAGTCATTGATCGGGAGCGGTTCCGGCGTGGCCATAAAGTCACTGTGCTTTATAGAAAACAGGGAAACAACCGATACGTGGTTGTGCTCACCATGCTGCCCGCGAATACGGTGGTCGAATATTGATCAGCTTCTCCACCATGATCTTTGGGTAGCGATCGTATCGCGATGATCTAGCAGCAAGCGTAGCCTGTGCTGGAGTCGTTTTCTGCCGTAGAGGGTCTTTCTACCCTGCGACAAATACCTCGTTTTCAGGGGCCGGCGATCCCATCGAGAGGGAAAGGGGAGCGTTAAAATCCACTTCTGATCGAGGCCGACCGCTAGGGTCGAAGACAAGGGGTGGGTAAAAGAGCGCGGTGTTTTAAGCGGCGATTGATCGGTACGATTTGGGCAAGCACGCTAAAAAGTCGGGAATTGAGTCCAAGAAACATGACGTCACAGTGTTACCCGAGTAGCTTCCGGTAGCGCAGGTTAATTCAGGGGAGATGCCAGCGGAGTCGCTTCGCTTCAGCGTGATGGGACCGGTTTTCACTCAGTGATGTCGGCAGACTCATTCTGACGTTTGACCTCTAAGACCAGCGGCCAATGGTCCGAGACACCCGTCGCCTCTGGCAGTCGAAATCGGTTGGGAGTCCCCTCTGCCGTAAAATAGGTGGAGATTTGGGCCGGCAATCGGTTGGCAAGAAACGCCTTCGATAGGCGCCATTCTGCTCCTGAGCGCCACAGAACCATATCAAGAAATGACCAATTCTTTTTGGGGGGGTAGTAGTTGGTCCCTCGGCAGCCGTCGCAAAGGTCATGTGCGACTTGCCAATGCGGCCTAACCCATCGAGCCAACATTTGGTGCTCTCGGTCCTCATCGCTGGTGGTGTTAAAGTCTCCTGCAGCAAATACAGCCTGGCTGGCAGGAAGGCTGGCCAATAACGTGTTCAAGGTCTGGTAAGCATGCTCTCGCATCACCGTTGGATGAAACGGGGCGGGAAAATGAACCGAGTATCCGATGAGTTGTTCGCCGCTGGGCAATTCGAAGGTGGCCGATAGGATCGGACGGGTATCGCCAACCCGAGCACGCAAGGCCTTTGAGAAAACAATTTCATGATGGGCGCTATCGATGACTCTAAACTTAGAGAGAAATGCGACGTCGATACCCCGTAAGTCTTTACCCTCCAGCAGGACAGAAGGTTGATAGCCGAGTCCCGCAAGCTGCTCGGTACGCAGGCGTTCAAGGATTTCGATATTCTCTATTTCTTGGAGCGCAATAATATCTGGCCCTAGACCTTGGTTGACCTGTTTGATGGTGTCACCTAGGACCTTTAGCTTTCGATTGACAACGGAAGCACTCCAGTCCCAAGTGAGGCACTGTTGGCGCCAACGTTCTACTTTAATGGTATTGCACTTGTTGATATGCGACGGCTTCGTCTTCTCCGTTAAGGGCAAATAGGTTTCGTCATTTTTGCCTCTATCATGCGTTGCATCGAATAGGTTTTCCACATTGAATGCCATAATAGTGACGGAGTGAGCCTGCAAAGGCAGTGCAAGTAAACCCAATAAAAGCAATCTCAGTGACATAGGCGGTACAGACCTGAAGATTAAAGGATGAATGATACCGCCTTTTCAGGGTGAGTGAAGTCGGTGGAGTTTTCGGCGCCGGTCTGACAGCGTGGCCGCGTCCGGCCGTGATGCCTTCAAGCACTGGGCGCTGTTCAGCGCAAATGCTTGAGGGTTATTGACAGACAGGGGTGGTCGAACGCCCGTCAGCTAGATCTTCAGCCAGCGAAGGGGTGGTCGAATGCCTGTCAGCTAGATCTTCAGCCAGCGTTAGCCGGGTTGCAATGGGTGAAACCGCCCAAGCTTGTTGTTTGTCACGATAAAGCCCTCAGGTTCAAGCGCTATTGCGGGTAATTTTTGCGAATTGAGAAGGTTTCGGGCATGCTCACCGTTAACTTAGGCAATAAGGAAGTATCATGTTGAACAAGGTAGTGGGGCTCTTTGGTTTACTGTTTTCGATTTCTGTTAGCGCTATCGAAGTTGATTTCGGTGATCCCGTCGAGGTAGAACTCACGGTGTCGACGGTGACAATGAATGACAACGGTATGGTGGTCACCTACGAAGGAGAGGCGGGTAAATACGGAATGGTTTTTGCCACGCATAATTATGTGCCCTCGAATGAGGCTGAAACTCAGGGCAATTTTACCGGTAGCGTGCAGGCCATTGATGACAAGGGTCAGATTGACAGATCCTTTACCGCAGGGCTGTGGCGTCGTGATGGGGTCCTGTTAAGAATCTACGGGTATGACGACGACAACCTGAATCGCATCATGTGGGTCGGGGAAGGTAACCTCAAAACGAAAATTTTTAGGGCAAAAGTTTGGGAGCTCGACGGGTCGCGCTAGCGCCTAGGGCGCGACGCTACTGTGGACGATAGGGCCTTCCCTTTAGAGGATCAGTCGGTTCTTTTATCGTGGATGTAAGAGGGTAGCAATGCCTGACCTCTATGACGTTCTGTGGGTACGCTTTGCCGGGGGCTTTACCGGCAGGGCGCACTGGTCAGCTGTCGTGGCGAGAGAGCATGAGGTTGAAGGTTCCTTCGGTTTTCTCACCTTTCAGTTGACTGTGAGCCTGTCGCTTCCCTAGCCAAGGGTCAGCGGGATGACCTGAGCTGCTTCGCCCTTTGAAAATTGCAGGGACTCCCAACACCCGCAATCCGTTAAAAAGGGTTTTAGAAGCGCTTGATTGTCCTCATCGAGTTCTGCAAAACGCTGTTTGATTTGCAACAGGCATTTCACTCGGTAGCCTGGACCGTTGAGATCATGCGTAATATCCCGGCCTTCAACTTGTGCTTTCATCCCGTTGGCCATCAAAAAATAAGCGGGTGCCATGCTGGCGATTAACTGGGCTAATTTGTCGGTCAAACAATCTTCAGGCATCGCCCAGGCTCCCTCCTCGATGCCAGAGAGGTCATCCATAAAGTGTGTCCACTGAAATGTTCGGATGGCGCGGTCCTTTAAGATTGACGAGACCGTTGGGTCGATAATGTATTGGGAAAGCTGTCCAAACAAGCCAAATTCAGCGAGTGAGGGCCGTGTCCCAAACAAAAACAGCGCAGAAGAAAGGTGGGCTTCGATGGCGTCCAAGAATCGCTGATATTGCTCGAGCATTGCTTGCCTAGGGATGGAATTTAATATCCCCAATTGTCCTTGTTGGCGGTTGAGAAAATTTGTGGCATAGGCGCTTAGGGTTTCGTCATCGAGGGCACCATTCCATCCGGTCATCTGCCTCCGACCACACCACTCCTGATCCTCTAACCATCGAAAGTAAAACATAGGTAGGGGTAAGTACTCGTCACACAGATCCTCGATAAAGTAAGAAAGAAACGCCATCGCAGGATGCACTGGGAGTAGTGAGCGGCCCTCGAACTGTGCTTCGAGGTCCAAAATAATCGGCGTTGAGTCTGCTTTATGGGTGCCATCAGGGTATTCGACCACCGGCACCACGCCCTTATTGGCTTGACTCAAGGGCGTTGAAACCGTGGCTATGTCGTTGCCGAGGGTATTGGATCCCGTGAACCCTCCCATGGGAACGAGCCAAGTGTGCGGGATACGGCGATATCGAAACACGCCACGAACCTTCTGCGAGTAAGGCGAAGCAGGGCCGGCGTAAATTTTAAAGGTCATCGTTACCTCAACGGTTCTGTTGGCTGATGGAATGCTGCTCGCGAAACCCCAAGAGGCCACTCCCCGGGTTCTCGATGAGAGCCACGATAGGAGAGCTGCTCCGAGCCTTGCCTAGAGTCGGTCTCCTAAGTTTCGAGCTCCAGACCATCGAGTTCTCCACCACTTCGCCAACGTGAGAGTAATTTCATGTAAGCGCCAACCCCTTTACTGTAGGTTTCACGCCGGACATTGCGGTATCGCTGCGTTGTGCCTTCCTGATTGTAATAACCCGGTGTACAGGTATCGGGTGAACCGCCAAGCACCAGCCCGGAACCTTTGGTCTCGAGTTGATCAGCTATCCACCGCTCTTCAGCCTCCTGCGAAACATTGGCAGCTTTGATGCCTCGACGACCCAACTCACTGATCGTATAAGCCACGTGACCCGCTTGCACATCGATGCCATGGGCGTAGTTAGCGCCGAGCTGAAACACGAATCCGCCACCACATAGATATAGGTTTGGAAATCCACTGACCATGAGGCCGTGAAGGGTGCGCATACCATCCTGCCAATGGGTATAAATCGATTGTCCACCACGACCAAAGATAGGTATGCCAAGGCGCCGCTCGTAGCTCGAGGTGATCTCAAACCCGCTAGCATAGATAATGCAGTCGACGGCGTACTCCTGTCCATTGGCAACAATGCCTGTCTCGGTGATGGCTTCAACACCTTGCGTGGTACTGACGTCAACCAATTCGACATTGGGTCGATTAAACGTATCGAGATAAAAATCGTTGAAGGTCGGGCGTTTACAAAACTGGTTGTAGTAAGCCTTGAGCTTTTCAGCAACCATAGGGTCTTTGACGGTTGCGTCAACATGACCCCTGATCTCTTCCATCGTTTTGAAGTCCGCAATCTGTACAAGTCCCGGTATAGGCTCTGTGGTTTGACTGGCCAATTCCTTTAAGTTGCGGGTTAGGCGAGTCCAGCCGTCATCTAAAAATGCGGGGTCAATTGGCCCGCCCAAAAAGGCTTCTCCGAATTTTTTCTGTCGGGCTTTTTGCCAGCCTGGTTGTAGATTCTTCGCCCATTCCGGATCCGTCTCTGCGTTGTTACGCACATCAACAGAGGAGGGGGTTCGCTGAAACACATAAAGCTGTTTGGCACTGTCTCCGAGCGCAGGAACGCACTGTACAGCGGTGGCACCGGTACCAATAATTGCGACTGTTTTGTCTGCCAGTCCTGTCAGGTTTCCTTCTGGACTGCCGCCCGTGAAATTATAGTCCCATCGACAAGTGTGAAACGAGTGACCTTTGAAGTCCTCTATTCCCGGGATACCCGGTAATCGTGGCCGGTTCGCGGGCCCCGTACCAAGGCACACGTGACGCGCACGCATTTTATCACCCCGGTTGGTTGAAACTTGCCACATCTGGGCTTCTTCGAGCCAGCGCAGCTCAGTCACCCAGGTTTGAAAAACGGCGTCTTTATAGAGGTCGAAATGCCGACCTATCCGTTGTGCATGCTCGTAAATTTCAGAGGCATAAGAAAATCGCAGTTTGGGTATGTATCCGGTTTCCTCCAAAAGCGGTAAATAGCTGTAGGACTCTATGTCACATTGCGCTCCGGGATAGCGGTTCCAATACCAAGTTCCGCCAAAATCTCCGCCGCTCTCGACAATTCGCACATCGTTGACACCCGCCTGAATCAACCGCGCCGCGGTGAGCATGCCAACCCAACCGCCGCCAATGACGATGACTTCTCGCTCGTCGAACAAGGGCGCTCGGTCTTGGGATTCGCAATAGGGGTCTTCCTCAAGATACTGATTCGCAAAAGGTGAATCATGACCGAGTTGGACGAATTGTGCCTCTGCGTCCGCCCGAATCCGCTTTTCTCGCTCTTCGGCATAACGTAAGGCAAGAGCGTCGGGGTCGAACCCTAAATGCTCTTTAGATAGGCTGTCGCTGGACGAGGACATAAAAATCTCCAGAGTTTTCCGTCCGGGTAGCATACCTCAAGCAAGCCCGAATTAAATTCTCGACCTAAGGCGCTAAGTCTAGGGGCGAAATCGGTTAGCTGGGGCCGATTTTGCCGTCGGTAATGTCGTCACCGAATAACATTCGCGAGAAGGGTTCGACATTGGGTCCGCGCCGCAGGTGGTGACCGCCGTCGACGCTCATCACGACGCCGGTGATCCACGAGGCCTCGGGGCCGCACAGAAACCGAACGGCATGACTGATATCTTCGGTCACCCCGGGACGGCTGATGGGCATACAGTCAAGATAGTCGTTTAAGACCGCCTCAGTCTGTAGTAGACCTGAGGCCAATTCGGTTTCAACCAGACCGGGACAAACGCTATTGACCCGAATATTGGCAACGCCCAGTTCATCGGCAGCATTGCGAACCAGCATATCAATACCGGCTTTGCTAACGCAGTAAGACCCCATGAATCGGTGAGTCCTGATACCAGCGATGGACGAAATGGCGCAAATTGATCCACCACCTGATTGCGCCATCCATCGCCCTGCATGCTTAATCGTATAAAAAGTGCCATTAAGATTGGTCTGCATAATGTCATCCCAATTTGAGGCTTCAGTCATCATGATGGGGGACAAGGAGCCGGTGCCGGCGTTGGCAACAGCAATGTCCAAGCAGCCTTTTAAGCTGGCCTTCTCGATTGCTGCGGCGACATCTGCCTCGCGGGAGACATCACCGACGAAGAAGTTGATCTCACCAGCGCCCGAGATTGTTCTAAGCGTTGCTACGGCAGCTTCAAGCTTTTCGTGATTTCTTCCCATGATTAATACGTTGGCGCCATCGGTCGCGAAAGCCCGCGCACAAGCGAGGCCAATGCCGCTACCGCCACCGGTGACGATGGTGCTTTGTCCAGAGAGCGTGCCCATAATCTTGATCCTTCTATTGTGATTGGATGCAACAAGCATCTTAAGTATTCGTCCGAGGATTGCCTAGAAGTGTATGACGCTCGAAACGTAAAACCTCGAAGCGAGCGCTTAGGGCCAGAGAATCAGCGATCGTGTGAGAGTGATGTGGGTCGACTGACGGTTGCGAAAAGATATCGAGATCAACGAGCCTAAGAAAATGGTGAAAACTTTGCTGTAGAGGCTAGCGCTATCCAGGAGTGCTCGAAACGATCTAGGGGGCTGGAAGAACCTTTACGTCTTAAATTGAACCCCGAGTGCATCGTGTAGTGGCTTTTCTTAGAGGGTCGTGTTTGATTGAATTCGACAATCTATTCGAACAAACCGATTTGATCGCCCAAAGTCGGTGAGTTAAGTCTTAAGATGTTAGAACCAGATTCACGAAACTCGGAGAACACTTTTGGATTTTAACTTGCCGTCATGGCTTTTTACTTGGAGTCAACTTTTCTTCATAGCGTACGTGCTTCTTGCGGTCGCTCCGGCCTCAAGGCTGCTGTTTGACAATAACCGCCGGCTTACCAAGCTACCGAAGCAGCTGCTGTTACATTTTTTTGGAAAAGTCGGCCTAGACATCGCATTGATCATGGGGGTTTCAGGTACAGCGATTGCGATGATGGGCAGTCTGATGAACGATCAGAGCGGCGTAGATGCTTACTTTCAAGCAACTTATGTCATCGGAACGCTGTTCTTTGGGGCAGTGATCACTGGGCTATCCTATTGCATTAACTACCCTGAACTGAAGGCATCATTAATTTATCAGTTAAGTGTGCGACAAAGCCTCGCCGTGATTGGTGTCGTGACGACGCTAGTTGGGCTTCAGATGGTTTTGACCGGACTTAATTTTGGTGATTTCTGGACGGCTGGGTGGTTGTTACTTTGGCAACTGCTTGCCTTGGCAGTCTGGAGTTTGCTGGCTTCGGTTTCGGGGAAACCGGCGCTGCGATGTTTGATAGAGGCCAATGTCGCGACAACCTTCGTATTTTTGGCTCTGGGGATTGTCTTTTGGTTCTCCGAAGGCGGTGACTATTTGGCCTCCAGGATCAATATCTTTGTCGTGGCTCGAACTTTGTTTGTCGGTAGTTTTATTCACATTGTTATCTACTATGTTGCCTTGGCACGGAACGAGACCGAGGCGGGTGACTATAAACTCAACACTTGGCATTTTGCAGAAGCAACGTCTTTCTTTGTTTTCTTGGTGCTGGCGCCGGTTGGGCTCACCGAGTTTTCCAGAGAATCCAAAGATCAGGCTGCGTTGCAAGCCCAGCATGAAGCACAACAAGAGGAGATTGTTGAGCTCAAAAGGCGGATCGAAAGCCTAAGCAGTCAAAGCAAAGATCTGTAAGGTGCGGTTGCCTGGAATAGGCATCGCCGAACCCGTAGGCAAATTCGTTGGTTTATCTTGAAAGGGGTGCGACGGTAGTTTGAGCCTGGGTAGGGACATCCAATGAGATCGCTCGCTGAAGGATAATCGAGCGATCAATCGCCTGGGCCCTAGACGTCAGGCGGCAAGATTAAACGCTCAAAAGCCCAAAAGCCCAAAAGCCCAAAAGCCCAAAAGCTTAAAAGCCCAAAAGCTTGAGAGCTCAAAAGACCGTGAGCACTCGCATCTTAGAACCTAGCCAGCCCTTGATATTCCGTAAGCCATAATCCCCCGGGTAGGCGGCACGCTAAACGGTTTCAAAGTCGAATTGTTCGGTGGTGACAGTGGCTTGTGCCGGTGCCGAATAGCGAGGTCCGGAGACCGCATCGGGCGCGAAATCTTGGTTGATTTCAGCAAGCATATCCGCGGGGATGGTCACGGCGGCAGCATCGTAGTTGTCTTGTAAATGCTCAAGGTTGGTGGTTCCTGGAATGGGCACCGACCCCTTGTCCTGGGCAAGGGTCCACGCCAAAGCAAGTTGGGCGATCGAACAGTCCAGGGCTTTTGCGTATTCTGCCGCCTTCTCTAGCAGAGCCAAATTGGTGGAGAAATGTGGGTCAGTAAATCGTGGAAAAGTCCGTCGTAAATCGGTCTCATGATAGGCGTTGGGGTCGAGTGGTTGGTCTGCAAGATAGCCGCGTCCCACAGGAGAAAAAGGCACAAACGTAACCCCTAGGGCCTGGCAAGCTTCCAGCACGGCGATTTCTGGGTTTCTGGTCATTAAGGAGTATTCTGATTGCATCGCTGCAATCGGATGAACGGCATGGGCCCTGTGAAGGGTCTCTGCGGACATTTCCGACAAGCCGATCATTCGAATTTTGCCTTCGCTGACCAGTTCGGCCATCGCACCAACCGAATCTTCGATCGGCACTTTGGGATCAGGACGGTGCATGTAATAGAGGTCGATGACATCGGTTTGAAGTCTTTCTAAGCTGGCCTCACACGCTCGCTTAATGGTTTCGGGTTTGGCGTCTAAGAATCGTTTGCCGTCTTTAAAACCCATAACGCATTTACTGGCCAGTACGAATTCATCACGGCGATCTTTGAGTGCCTCGCCGATCAGCTTTTCATTGTTGCCCATGCCATAAATGGTTGCGGTATCGAGGAAGTCATAACCCATATCAATGGCGCGTTGCAAGAACTGAACGGCATCTTTGGGGTCTTGAGCTGGCCCATAAGCATGGCTCAAGTTCATACAGCCGAGCCCAATTGGGTGCACGTGGAAGTTGCCAATGGTTCGTTGGGTTACCGTCATATTATTTCCCTACCTGTGTTAAACGTTGCCATCCTTTAGGTTAGCTGAAAAAAACGCGGCAAGGCGTTTTTTTTGTTTGAGACTTGAGCAAAGTAGCAGATCCAGCTGAACAAACCGGCGCCCATCGGTCACGCACGGGCTTGCTGTGCTGATGCGTATCAAGTCGCAGAAACTCGGCTTCAATGACGTTCACTGATCTCACAAACCGTCTACATAGGCGAAAATTGTGGATTGTGGATTGTGGATTGTGGATTGGGAATGGTGAATGGGGAAATAGTTCCTAGCAAACAGCATGGGGCTGCCATGAGGGAATCAGAGAAGCCCAAGTCGGCCTAAGCGACAGTTGTCGATTGCATTGGGTGGACTGGTTGATTAACAACGTTGGCAGGTTTTTGGGGTGATTTGATCTTCAAACCTGAATGCGACTGAAGCCAATGATTCCTGGGTTAGTGTGAGCTTGGCGATACTCACCCAAATCTGGGTTTTCGACCCTCTCTTTTTGTCGAAGGAGTCAGTGAGGGTTTATCAGACTCTCGTAGGCATTTGGGGTTCGTCACACACTCAGAAATGAGGTAGTCTGTGCTGCGACTTACCCTCAAATTTCACTGTCAACCCAAGGTGTCGAGCAGGGGTTCAAAAGGGATTGTTTATGGGCTGGGAACAACCACTGGCGACGATGTATGTCTCGATGACTGCCGCCGTGATCCTGTTTCAGCT
>NZGC01000044.1 GCA_002689445.1 Gammaproteobacteria bacterium | reverse complement strand
CGCATTCTCGATGCCCTAGGCTATAGTGAGTCTGCCATTGCTGAACTACGAGCAGACGGAGTGATTTCGTAATCACCCATAGCGCTTATAGCCGCCGTGTCAGCGTTATTGGTTTCGCTCTATCGGGGAGCGTTGTTTCCCGGATTGTTTCAAACGACTTGACCCAACAGTCCTTGCGCTCCGGGGCTAATCCGTCAAAACCAAGGCTCAACACCCCGCTGGGATTGCAGGGTTAACCTATTGAGTCTAATCCGACCGGTTCGATTCGAGAACTCCTTGGGAGAAGCAGGTTCACCGACTTCTCTTCTTTAATCATCTTCAAACAGGGCATCCCACCGATCTTTCGGTGCTGAGGGAGAAGTCATTTGCGACTCTCTGTCGGCAGTAGGATCCCCATCTTCTATCGTGTCCCCAAACAGCGCATTCAGCGCTTGCTCGGCATCGGCATTCTTAGGCGTTTTACGTAGGCGCTGGCGACCAAACTTTGGCGAGAAAAATTCACAAAAGTTAGCATTGGCTTTTTCAAGGGGAGGCTCAGATCGATCCTCCAGGCACTGAAACGCGTGAGCTTCGTCAAAATGGCGACACAGCAGGCAACATCTCAACGGCTGAAAACACTGTTGACAAACCGCATGGCGCGATAACGGTAACGGTTCCCCGCTGACATCAATCTCGCAGTGTGGACATAGAAGAACAGCCATGATCTTTCAAAAGGTCCTTTAACCAGTGGTGTAGCTAATCCCCATGCCGGCTCGCACATCATTGTTGATGCCGTACTGCGGAATCGGATAGCGTAATCCATTGTTCGAAAGTGCCTCTAATCCAGCGATGACTTTGGG
Organism: Gammaproteobacteria bacterium; assembly: GCA_002689445.1. GTDB lineage: Bacteria > Pseudomonadota > Gammaproteobacteria > Pseudomonadales > Azotimanducaceae > UBA9926. Next base: position 16,256 of record NZGC01000044.1, on the reverse strand, counting down.
TAAAAACTGCGGAGGGATCGCCATTAGCAGTTCATCTTCCAGCACTCCGCCATACCGCCGTTCTGCAAAGCAGGGAATCGACAAGCTGGGTTCACCGGTTTTGAGTGCTCGGCCCCAAGAATCTGCGCAAGCTGATTCCCCTACACATCCCCACTCCAACTTTTTGTACCCCGTCCATTGGAGGCCATTAATGAACAATATCATTTGGGCCGGCGTGGCGTAGATCAGACAAATATCCGGGGTCGCCAATCTTCCTGAAGCCAGCGGAGATACTGCCATCGCCTCAAACTGCCCGAAGGCAACCACATCCATGCTGTGCTGATGTTTCATCGCCTCGGTTGCATCCGCGTACCAGACTCCGGCCATGCGATCTCCCGACAACCACTCATCGTCGGCAGGGTGTAAACCGATCACTGTGCCACATTGAGCACCCACCAGATCCTTCATCGTAATTCCGACCGTCCAACCGTTTCGAGCCGCCTGACCGACAATCTGATCTGTGGTGTGGATGTCTTTCGGCCGTCTTAACCGTGGTATCGCTTCCATGTCTGCCTGTGTTGCAAACATTTTCATCCCAATCGGCGTCGTTCGTAGGCGCAACAATCGATTTAGGTCGGCGACAATCGCTGCGCCGTCGAAATCATGATCCGTGGCAATCATCTGTTCGGTCATGGTGAATCGCTCCTAAAAACGCTCACCTTAACGCGAACCCCTTAACCAGGAAAGCCGTTAGAGCGCGATCTCTTCCCGCAGCTTCTTCAAGGCTTGCGACTCGATCTGACGAACCCGCTCAATCGAAATATCGAATGTCTCGGCTAATTCCTTCAGACTTTGCTTTTTTTCCTGCATCCAGCGAGCGGCCACGATGGATTGAGACCTTGGATCGAGGTGCTGAAAGGCAGCGGATAGCTGTTCGCTGTCTTTCACATCCGATTCAGCATTAGCAACGATATCCAGTGGGTCTAAGACATCGCTCTGCAAATAGCCCTCTGGCGCGAAACTGCTGTCATCAGTCTGATGAAAACTTTCATCGGGTCTCGACAGTCGTTGATCCATGTCCATCACATCATCAGCCGATACCGACAATGTTTCAGCAATCTGGCGAGCATCGCTGACAGTGACCGGACCTTCATGGGTCTTATGACGTCGCAAATTAAAGAACAACTTACGTTGGGCTTTGGTCGTTGCGATTTTGACCAACTTCCAATTTTTTAAAATATAGTCATGGATTTCAGCTTTGATCCAATGCACCGCGAAGGTCAAAAGCCTGAGTTTCCGTTCCGGTTCAAATCGCTTGACCGATTGCATCAAACCAATGTTGCCCTGTTGAATCAAATCTTCGACGGGTAACCCATACCCAGCATACTGCTTGGCAACATAAACCACGTAACGCAGGTGGGCGAGGACCAGCGATCTTGCTGCGTTAACATCACCCTGCTCGTGAAATTGAGTAAACAACCCCTCTTCCTCTTCACGAGTAAGCTTCGGAATCTTGTACACAGCGTCGACGTAAGCGTGCAGGGACTGTCCGCTTAAAACCGGTAATCCGTGGGCTGCCAAGGCTGTCGTCATCATTTCCCTCCAATTGTCATTGCAGACGTCTCGCTGCATGATACTTATGTAAGGATTCTATTGGGCGTTTCAAGGGCTTTCAGCAATTTTTTTTGCTTCCTTAACCCTTAACGAACCCTTTCCGGCATCGCTCTTCAGTAAATTACTGTTATTTTGTTAAGAACAATAACTTAAAAATCAGGAATAATCATGAAACCCAGCCACCTTAAGGTACGAGACATTGATTGGGAAGGTTGGCAGCCGGATCTCACAACGACACTGATGTTCGTTCGGCGGCAACGGGAGGTGCTACTGATCCGCAAAAAGACCGGATTGGGCAAAGGCAAAATTAACGGTCCGGGAGGTAAACTCGAAGCTCAAGAAACACCCGCTGAATGCGCCGTTCGCGAAACTCAAGAAGAACTCAATATTGTACCAATCAACCCCGTACCGCGTGCTGAGCTCTTTTTTCACGCCATTGATTTCCCCAAAATTCTCGCATTTGTCTTCGTCGCCGATGCCTTTGAAGGGTTCCCGAAAGAGTCCGCCGAGGCAATGCCACTCTGGACCCCCATGGATGCATTACCCTTTGATCAAATGTGGGCTGACGACGAATTCTGGTTGCCACAGGTACTCACCGACCAATCGTTGAAAGGTTGGTTTAGCTTCGTCGGTGATCGACTGATCGATCACGAAGTCATCGAGGGATCCGTCAGTTTTTGAAGATCCTAGATACCCCCCCCTGTACCTTTATCCTGCAGACTCGAAAAGATCTCCTAGAAAATCCTTGATTGAACGCGTGGCACGCCGATCGGCCAGATCCGAATAGACGGTGCCAAAATCTGGGTTATTCGCATTCGGGTTGGTAAATGCGTGAGAGGTTCCGCCGTAAACATGCATCTGCCAATCTGCTTTTTCCGCAGTCATTTCTTCCTCGAAAGCCACCACCTGCTCGGGGGGAACCATCGGGTCATCGTGGCCGTGTAGACAGAGAATCTTGCTTTGAATACGAGCATTGGTCGTTTCTCCGGGTGCAAAAATACCGTGAACACTGACGACGCCAGCGAGATTGGCGCCCGCTCTTGCTAACTCCAAGACACACATGCCTCCAAAACAAAATCCAATGGCAGCCGCACGTTCAGAATCGACTTGAGGCAATTTTCGCGCAGCATCTAAGCCTGCCATGGCCCGCTGACGAAGCAGAACCCGATCACTCGCGAATGGTCCCATCAGCGACGAATTAAGCTCAACGTCGCCTTCTTTACCGAAAACGCCTTTCCCATACATATCGATGGCAAAAGCCGCATAGCCAAGCTCCGCCATCTCTTGGGCCTTATCCAAAGCATATTGTCCACGACCCGTCCAATCGTGAATCACCAACACTAAGGGCTTACTTAAATCCTGAGCATTAGCCGTGATCAAGCAACCCTCTAACACCGTCTGTCCATCGACATACTCTACCAATTCTGAATACATTTCCTGATCCTCTATATATCCGTTGACCCAGCCAGCCAACCCGTTCGAACCCCGATTCAAACATTTGCGAGGCTAACCATCAACGCGTGCACCCAATTTACTGACTACCGATCCCATGGCTCGGCCGCGTCTTCGCATTTCAAACCGACTTTGCTTCTCCTCGCTTTGCTAAAGCGGTCAAACAGACTTGCGCCAGTTGAGCACCGATCAGGTGATGACCTACCTCACTCGGATGATAGCCATCTGCCGCCATCAGTGGGCCAATCGTGCTCACCGATAGTGATAAGTGATCAGCGAACAAAAGCCCTTCAACCGACCGCTTCAGCACTTCGTCTAACAATCTCGCGCGCACACCGAGCACCCCCCGCAAGGGCTGCGGTAATTGCTCAAACTGAGCCATCGGAGGCAACCCAATGAATACGATATGGGCCTGCGTGTGCTGACGGACGGTCATAACAAAATCGAAAATTGCCCGTTGCCACTTGAGCAGAGACGTCAACGACGAGACGTCATTAACCCCGACGGATACCACCACTATATCAACAGCCGCCATCTTGGCGTGTTCAAATTGATGAACCAAAGCTCTCGCTTTCGCACCTTTTTCAGCAACCACTCGCCAGGCTATCGGTACCGGCTTGGTCTTTTGTATCTCTGATAATGCTTGTAATAAGCATCCTAAATCGATGGCATTCAAGCCGTAGCCTGCCATCACACTATCTCCAAGCCCGAGCACTCGAACTACCTTAGGCCCAGAGCCTTCGATCCTCGTCCAGTCTAAGGGTAGGGTTGGTGACGACATCATCACTTGCCTCCGACGCAAATAGAGCCCTTGGAGCCAACAGACTGGGAGCATTGGTAAACAAAATGCCCAAACTAACGCTCGCAACATCATAAGAACCTCCCAGCCACCATCCTTAGTACTATTTTTTTACAAAGTATTACCTACTCATTGACTCTATAACAGTCTCGCCTTAACCTCACTTCACCCTTTTGTTAGGTGTCTCAAGTCCTTTCAAGACTCGAGATGAAACGGGAAACCGGTGAGATTATTCAATTCCGGTGCTGCCCCCGCAACGGTAAGCGAGGTGCACTGCTCAATGCCACTGTGTTCATGAACATGGGAAGGCTGTAGTGCAAACGTGTCCACACGACGCTCGCAAGCCCGGAGACCGGCCTGACTACATTGTGGCAATGACCCGCGGCGGGCGGTTCATGACCTTCGAGTCTCTTCGCGCGCCGTTAATTTTTATTTGCTCGGCGGGAGCAGGAGAACCTATGACCCACATCTTCAAATTTTTGACTACCCCACGAAATCAATCAATCCAGTTAAAACGATTATTCACAGCAGGCCTCGGCTTACTCACTATTGTTGGATTGACCTTGACCCCACCCCTAGCAGCAATGCCCGTGGATGAAACAATTACGGTCACTGCCTCTCGTTTACCCATCGTTGCCACTCGCGCCGGCAACGCACTAGAAATCATCACTCGAGAGGACATAGAAGCAATCAACCCCGCTTCCTTACCAGACCTGTTGCGGAGCCGGTCCGGACTCAGCGTCAGCCAGCAAAGCGGAATTGGCGGCCTCACCCAAGTTCGAATGCGTGGCCGAGAAGCCAATCACGTATTGGTGTTGATCGATGGCATCGAAGCCAATGACGTTGGACAGGGCAGCGAATTTAACTTTTCACAGTTCCCCATTCATCTTATTGAGCGCATCGAGATTGTTCATGGTGCGGAAAGCGCATTATGGGGGAGCGATGCCGTTGCCGGCGTTATTCATATTATGACCCGAGCACCCATTGCTACACCCAGTACCGATCTCGCGGTCGAGACTGGCACCGAAAATACGCATACCGCCACCTTAAAGACGTCTGGGCGCCTGGGTGAGACCGCTTACTCTATTGGCCTCAGTCACTTTGAAACCGATGGTATCAACGTCTCCCGTCGGGGCGACGAGCGCGATGGCTCAAAGCAGCAGGCGCTCTTTATTAATGCCGAAAGAAGCATTTCAGAGCAATGGTCGGTCGCTGCCCAAGCCTCGATCCAAGACAGTCTCAATGCCTTTGATGATGTCGATTACGTCGCTAGCGGGTTGCCTATTGATGCACCTTTCGAATCAGCGCACACCCGAGTGCAAACCGGTCTACATCTTAGCCGTGAACAAGGTAACCGCGAGCAGCGATTAAAATTGAGTTTTTCTCGCGACACCAACGACAACTTTACCTACCCTGGTGCGGACACCCAGACAGATGGGCGTAAACAGGAAGTCAGCTACCAACTCAGCTGGGATCTCGATCAACATCTTTGGACTGGCTACGCAGAACTTGAGCAAACCCGATTCAAGCAATCGGGACCCGCCAGCCCCTTTGGAGACCCTAACCAAGATCGTCGCGTCAAACAGCAGACCCTGGGTGGCGAGTATCGGTTTCAAGCGAACCAGTGGACTCATGGGTTCAGCCTTCGCTTGGATCGAAATTCAGACTTCGACCATGCGGTCAGTCTCAAGGGAAGCACCGTCTATTGGATGACAGACGAAACTCGGCTATTTGCTAGCCTGGGTCAATCCGTCAAGAATCCGACTTTTACTGAGCGCTTTGGCTATTTTACGAATTTCTTGGGAAACCCCGACCTTGAGCCAGAGTCAAGTTTGGCGCTAGACCTCGGTCTGCATCATCGTTGGCCAAAGTATCGGCTCAACGCGACGCTTCAACTGTTTAGCGCCCTGCTTGAAAACGAAATCAACGGCTTTAGTTTTGACACAGAAACTTTTGCTTACACGGCTGTGAATCTGCGGGATAAGAGCCGGCAGCGAGGCGCAGAGCTCCAATTCAGCTGGTTGCCTAGCGAAGCGCTCAGCATCGAACTCGGGTTAAACCATCTTGATGCAACTTCTGGCGATGGAACCCGAGAGATCCGGCGACCTTCTACGACGGGTAGACTTGCGCTGGCCTACACCCAGGGCCAGTGGCAATGGCGATTGACCGGTGCTTATACCGGAAGCTCGCTTGACACCTTTTACCCGCCCCAACCACCTTACGTAGAAACCCTCAAATTAAACGCTTTTAGCCTTTGGTCGCTGAGTGGCAACTGGTCCGTGTCACCCCAAGTCAACGCCTTTGTTGCTGTCGACAATTTAACGGACAAGGCCTATGAAGAGGTAATTGGTTATCAAAGAATCGGCTTGTCCGCCCGTTTTGGGATCAAATTCAGGTTGAACTAGCGCTACCTTTACGCGTCAGTGATTCATTTCACTGACGCCATCACAGGCTCCGAAGGCCTTTTAGGACGAAACAGCAGAGCCGTGCAGGGCAAACAAGACGTTAACGACAATATTGCGTACACTGCTTGCCACTAACAGCAGGGACCGAAACGATGACCTACCAATGCTTTAATCTCTCTATTGACGACCACGTGGCCCATATTCAGTTCAACCGCCCCGATAAACGCAACAGCATGGTGCCAGAATTTTGGCGCGAGTTACCCGCTGCGATTCATGACATTGACGCCGAATCAAAGGCCCGGGTCATCGTCATTTCCTCTACAGGACCACACTTTTGCTCTGGGCTCGATATCTCTGCTTTTGGCAACGTCGGATCACAGCAAGACGTCGATAAGAAACAACAACGACTGCAGGCTGGGAGCGCGTTCTACGACAACGTCTTGGTGATGCAGCAAGCCTTTAACGCAATAGAAGCCTGTCGCGTTCCGGTGCTCGCGGCGATTCAAGGTGGCTGCATTGGGGGAGGCGTTGACTTGGTAACCGCGTGTGATATTCGCTATGCAACCGAGGACGCCTTTTTAACCATCCACGAAACCAATATCGGTATGACAGCGGATGTAGGGACCTTTCCACGACTGGTTAAGCTGATTCCCGAAGGCTATGTGAGGGAGATGGCGTATACCGGCCGCCGGGTTAGCGCTGCTGAAGCGCAAACAATGGGACTGATCAATCGTGTCTTTAGCCATCAGGAACAAATGCTTGATGAAGTCATGAACATCGCCCGGGACATCGCCAGTAAAGCGCCTTTAGCGGTCTATGGTTGTAAACGCATGATCAACTATGCTCGAGATCACAGCACGGCTGATGGCTTAGATTACATTGCGATCTGGAACGCCTCGCACTTTAAAATTGAGGAAATCCAAGAAGCGATGACCGCCAATGCTGAAAAACGCGTGGGTGATTTTGTTGAACTTCCTCCATTGAGAAAGCTTTAACTCGATTTGTCTCGACTCAGAAAATAAAACGCGAAGCCGGTGCCGATAACGACCAGACCGGCAATCGCCTCTTCTGGGCGCTGCATCAAGATATAAACCAGGGTCCACAGTGTCAGCCCTAAAAAGATAAGCGGCGTAAAAGGATACCCCCAGGCTTGGTAAGCCTCCCCATTTAACCAGCCCCTCGCCCGCAAAACGAACACACCCGCCACTGAGAAAAAGGTGTTCAGACTTAACACAAAACCGCTAAACACCAACACAGACTCAAAACTTGAGGTCAGCACTAAACCGACCGACAATAAGACCACGATCGCAATCGCAACGTAAGGTAAGCCCGAAGGGTTGGTTTTCGCTAACAGCTTTAACATCGAGAAATCCTGACCGATAACTTCCAGCACGCGAGGTCCCGCAATTAACATAGCGCTAACCGTCGATATCAACAGCAAAGACAACATCAATCCCATCAGTTCCCCGCCAAAATCTCCAAATGCGAACCTTGCCGCAATGACACCGACCTCGACTTTCCCGACCATCGCCTCCATTGGCGCCACGGCCAAAAAGACGAAGTTAAGAAGTAAATAAGACCCCATGACCAACCCTGTACCGATCATTAAGATGAACGGTAATTGCCGTTCCGGTGCCTCTATTTCATCAATCAAATAGGTCGCCACGTTCCAGCCTGTGTAGGCATAGCTTACGTAAATTAACGCAACGGCAAAGGCGCCTGAGCCTAAACTCTCTAGATCTCTTGTCACTGGCAGGGTCGGCATACTCATCTGGTGATCGGACATCATCAGGGCAGCGACACTGAACACAAGAATCAAGAACACTTTGAGCACAGTAAAAACGAATTGGGTTCTACCGCTTACGGCTCGAGAATAACAATGAACCAACCCTAAGCTGATAATCAATAGGACTGCGACGGTGGCTTGGTGTAGTTCCTCGAAGACAGAACCTAAGTAAGCCGCAAAAGTCATTGCTGCCAAGGCAATGGGCGCCGCAAAGCCTACCGTAATTGAGATCCATCCTGAAACAAAACCTAATGAAGGATGGTACAAACGACCCAAGAAATTGTATTCGCCGCCGGACCGAGGTAACTGCGCGCCTAACTCCGCATAAGTTAAGGCTCCACACAATGCGGTAATACCCCCGACCACCCATAACAGCAAGATCATCGACACCGATTGAATATCCACCAACTGGAACCCGAGGCTGGTGAACACGCCGGTGCCAATCATATTTGCCACAACAATTGAAATCGCGGTCTTCTTATCAAACTTGCCTTTAGCCGATGTTGGATTCACGATATTGCTTGATTACCCCGCATAAAGTATCCACAGATAACCCAGGTATGCTGACAAAAAGACAATACCACTGAGCCGACCAATACTCCTGCCTTGCATCGCGTACCCCCAAAGAAGCACAGATGCTCCCAGCATGACCCAGAGATCCAAACGCAAAAAGACGGGATCGACTGGGATGTTTGAAACCATCAAGGTAACCCCCAACACGGCTAGGATATTGAATAAATTACTGCCCACAATATTTCCAAGGACCACGTCACTGTTGCGGTAGTAAGCAGCAATCATCGTAGCGCTCAGTTCGGGCAAAGAAGTGCCCAGCGCTACAAGGGTCAGCCCGATCACGCTCTCAGAAACGCCCCACTGCTGGGCCAAGTTGGTGCCTGAATACACCACAAAATCAGCACCCAACGGCAGAGCAATCATGCCAAAGCCAATGAACCCGATGATTCGCCAGTAGGATTGGCGCACTGGAATTTCCCCAAAATCATGGGTCAATTCATCGAGCGCCTGAATCGGCACACCTGACTTAATACTCGTATAGAGAAATAGGCCTAGCAGCAAAAGCATGACCACACCCACAGGAAACACCAGCAAATCGAGTAGACAGCAAATGCCGAAGCCCACCGAAATGAGCAGCATCCAATGCACTTGCACCCGCAGTCCGTCTTGAGCTGTAGCGATAGGGTGTAACAACACCGGCAAACCGAGCACCAGTAGCACATTTGCGATATTGCTACCGATCACATTGCCGATTGCAATTTGCGGATGTCCAGAAATCGCGGACATAATAGAAATGACCATCTCCGGCGCCGACGTGCCCATCGCAACCACGGTGACACCGACGACCAATGGGGAGAGATTTCGCTTGGCACCAAAATCTAACGCACCCCGGACCAAAAAATCACCACCAAAGATCAACAAAGCAAAGCCTGCGATCAATTCAGCATATACAAAATATTCAGACATGGATCACTGTTTTAACCAGTTGCAGCGAGCCTAACATCTTTGCTCGGTGCCTAGCGATGGGTTTCTCGGCCACGTTTTACCAGCGTATACCGCCAGGACCCTAGGTCGAACGTGGGGTGAATTTCCGTGATTTTCAAATGATGAGACAGAACAATCCGAAACCCTAAGTGTATCTGCTGACGTCGTAATTCTCTAGCATCAACTCAGCTGAACCGCGGGAATCACGCCTTGCGGTAAAGCGCGCCGCCCCACGCTTCCCAGCAGTTTAACTGCGAGGGTCGCAACGCCTGCCACACCCAGCAACCAACACGTCGCAAATACCGGCTGGGCGTTGAAGGAACCCAGCTGATAAACAGTGGTAGCCGCCATGTAACCCATTAATGTCGTCCACCCGAAGACTAAAACGGCCCATTTCAATCCAGATTCCTTGTGCATCGCCGCAATGACCGCAACACAGGGCGCGTAAAGTAGAATGAAAACGAGATAGGAAAATGCCGCCAGATTGCTACCGAAATACGCCGCCATATTTTGTAGTGCAACATCGGCTTGGCCCTCTTCAGGTCCACTTGAGACATCCAATCCTAGCGGGTCCAGTAAGGTGTCGCTTAATGCTAAGGCATTGTCCGCCACACTGAGAAACGCAGCATCAACAGCCTCCCTAAATCCTTCGGTTTCAGTATCAGCACTGCCACTATAAAGCGCATCCAAGGTACCGACTACCGCCTCTTTAGCAAACAAACCCGTAAACAACCCAACCGTTGCTGGCCAATTGTCCTCAGTAATCCCCATGGGTTTGAACAAAGGGGTTAAACCTTTACCGACCACTGAAAGCACAGAGGTCGACTTATTTTCGTGGCCAAAACTTCCGTCGGTACCAATCGCATTCAAGAAACTCAGGCCCATCACCACCAAAACAATCGTTCGCCCTGCCCGGAGAATGAAGCTCTTCAACCTGAACCAGGTCGTCAGCAGTAAGTTCTTGACCACCGGCACATGATAAACCGGCATTTCCGCATAAGAGGTCGACATTTGCCCCTGAAATATTTGTTTACGGAATAGCCACCCCGTGAGAATGGCCATACCGATACCCAACAAATAAAGCAAAAACACCACATTCTGGCCTTGACCCTTAAAGAAGGCCGCTGCGAACAGCGCGTAAACTGTCAGTCTGGCGCCACAAGACATAAATGGCGCCATCGCGATGGTCATTAATCGATCTTGCTCTTGGGAGAGCGTTCGAGTCGCCATGACCGCCGGCACATTACAGCCAAAACCCACTATCAACGGCACAAAAGCGCTTCCGGGTAACCCAATCCCGATCATCAAACGATCTATGACGAAGGCTGCTCGAGACATGTAGCCCGAGTCTTCCATCACGGACAAGCACAAAAACAAGAACCCGATGACGGGTATGAAAGTCGCTACTAACTGAATACCACCACCGAGGCCCTGACTGAGCAGCACATTAAGCCAGATCGGCACACCAACACTACTTAGCAACTGTTCAAATGCTGTGACGAAAATGGCACCAAACAGGATATCGAAGAAATCGATAAACACTGCCCCAAGATTGATGGCGAGCGTAAACATGAGATACATGGCCGCCAAGAATATCGGCACACCCAGCCACCGATTTAACACCACCCGATCGATAAGTTCGCTGGGCGCATGAGGGATCGCTCGAACCTGGGTTACGGCGCCACTGATTTCAACCGCTTTTAAGTAACGCTTCTCCGCAGCGACGAGGGTTTCCGTCACATCACTTTCTGGCCCCCCTTGAGGTCTCACCTCTGCTCCTTGGGGCCCTTCTTTCAGGGCTCCATTCGCCGAATGGTGGCTCAGGAGATCGAGCAACACCTTGAGGCCCTCCGCTTTTGAGGCAATCATGGGTACCACCGGCACACCCAACGTTTTTTCTAAATCTTCAGCCGACACGGTAATGCCAAGACTCTCAGCCACATCGAGCATGTTTAATGCGACGATCACGGGCACATCGTATTCAAGGAGTTGTTGAGTCAACGTCAAATGCCGATCCAGATGACTGGCGTCAACCACATTGATGATCAAATCACATTGTTCGGATCGCATAAAATTTTGTGCGATCGATTCATCCACGCCCCCCAAGGTTTGGTCTAAGGAGTAAATCCCAGGTAAATCGATGACTTCGATTTTTTGGTCACCGAGGCGCAGACTTCCGGATTTTTGTTCAACGGTTACACCGGGCCAATTGCCCACTCGCTGACTGGCGCCAGTTAGGCGATTAAAGAGTGTGCTTTTACCACAATTGGGGTTGCCCAGCAGGCCAATGGTTCTTATATTCATCGGTTTTGTCTTGCCACATCAAGCCGAGGCTTCGACACGGATATGCTCAGCATCGCATCTTCGAATACTCAAGAGCGCAGGCCCAACTTTTACCTGCAACGGATCACCAAAAGGCGCTTCCCGCAACACCGTTACCGGTACGCCAGGAAAAACACCCAACGCATAGAGTTTGCTCTGAACCTCGGCAGGACCGTGACTCCCAGGCGCAATTCTCCCTGTTACACCAAACCTCAACTCAGACAATTTCATAGGCCGCACCTTGTGTGATCCTAAGGACTCACAATCTAAATGCGAATTATTATCATTTACATTCCAAAAGTAAACGGCCTCGCCAAATATTACTGAGAGGTTCTACAGCATCCGCTTTGGTTAAAGCTCAGCACAAATATGACCCCCATCAACTACCACAACGGAGCCGGTCATGTATTGGGAGGCATCCGATGCCAGCAGCAACAGTGGTCCATTGAGGTCTTCAAATTGACCGTAGCGTCTCATCGGAATGCCCTTAACAAAGGTATCCGAACGATCGCTTTCGAGTAATACTCGGGAAACATCCGTCAAAATATAGCCCGGGGCTAACGCGTTAACGCGAACGCCATAACGCGCGCCCTCTAGTGCCATAATCTCCGTCGCCTTGACCAAGGCTGCTTTTGACACCGCGTAGGGAAACTGTCCTTTAATGGTGCGAAAAGCAGTGATCGAGGCAATGTTCACGATACAGCCTCTGGAACCCGACTGCTCAGCCAAGGCCGTGTAATATTTCGACAAACGCCAAGCCGCCTTTAGATTGGTATCAAAAACATAATCCCAATCCTCGTCATCAATCATCGTGTAGGTTTTTGCTCCCGCCTCAACGCCTGCATTGTTAATGAGCACGTCCGCGCTCCCGAAGCGCTCCACTGCCGAGGCAAGGAATTGCTGCGCCGAATCTGGATCGCGCACATCCAGAGGAATCCCCAGCACCTCATGCCCGGCTTTTGCTAACTCATCGACTCGCGCCTGAATTTTGTCAACACGCCGAGCACCGAGCACAACTCGCGCACCGGCCTCAGCCAAAACGCCTGCAAAGTGGTACCCAAATCCGGAGGATGCGCCGGTCACCAAGACCGTTTTACCTGACAACGAGAATATTTCTGACATAGTTCCTCCAAGGGTGTAATTGACATTGCAGCTTTGGGTCAGCCAGAAATATCGTGGCCAACTGTAAGCCTAATCATTATTTAGGTAGCGCTTTTGACTGCTCTTTTGACGCGTTCTCGGTCAACGCCTGACCCGGCGTTTAACCCCATTGCTTGGCACGACGCAAGCCCGAGTACTTAGGCTGATCAATGGCTATCTGGTTCACAACGGTCTGTCTCAAATGTTGCTGTACCGGAATATCATCTAAACCAATTTCACCCGCTCTCAAACCTTGAGATAAACGGCGGCGCAGGGACATCAGGGATGCGTCTGATTCGAAATAAGCTTGCAACCGTTGATGTTCTGCTCGCTGATGCTGCCCGCCCACCGTAAGCTCTCGCAAAACAATATCCAAACTGTTACCGGCAACCCTCGCTAAAAACTGAGAGCGACCGGTTAAATTGGCCATGGCATCGTCCCGAAGAAAATCCCGAACACTGGTGACCAATTCCATTTGGCTCGGCATGTCAGGACTGTCGTCCGCTTGCGACTCGAGTAATCGCGCCTCACCAGGTATCAATAGGTTCACACAATCGACTTGGCACTCACTGGATCGTCGACCAATTGCAGGCCGTTCTACCGTCTGGTCTGGCCCGGTTCGATAATGTTCGGCCATACCAAGGCACCCTATCGCCCACCAGAAAGAGCCAAACACTTCCCAAAACTTCACATGATCAGGATCAACTCGAATGCCACTTTCGGCTTCGTACCCTGCAAAAAGATCCTGATATTCTCCGAATCCACCGACAGGAAGATCTTGGCCAAACCGCCAAGAATTGGTGCAAATCCAACCTAAATCGCGCATCGGATCGCCAATATGTGCAACTTCCCAATCCAACACCGCCGATATCCCTGTCGGCGTCAACATAAAGTTACCGGCTCTAAAATCGTTGTGCACCAACGTCAATCGATCCGTCTTCGGCAGATTAGCCATCAACCACTGCCCCGTATAATCAATCATCGGCTGAGGTTGATCAAAGGCCTGATAACGCTCCAACATCTGATTGAGAAATTGTTCCGGCGTTAGCACCGCCAACTTGGATTTCAGGCCCCCTTGATTCAGATCAATGCTGTGAATCTTCGCGAGAATTTTGCCGCACTCAAAGGCCAGTTTCGGTCGAACTGCCTCGAAGACCGGATCCCTAGTAATCCGCGCACCCAGTGCTTCACCCTCGATCCACTCCATGATGAAACCATCACCCAAACCATCTTCTCGGGTTAGCACATAATGAACTTCGGGTTCGGGCACCCCTTTTTCTTTGGCCAGTTGCATCAACAAAGCCTCGACATCAAGGCCAGGGTTGGCCGGTAAAGGCTCTAGATGCTGCCCTCCCGGAGCCCTTCGCATTGCCAGCGTTACCTCACGACCGCCGATCAACACTCGCAAGCGATAGGTTTCTTGACTGGCGCCGCCTGAGAGCCGGTCAACAGCTATCAACTTCGTGCAACCGGCGACAGAACGAGTCACCACTGCAGCAACTTGATCAGCAAATTCAGTCACGTTATCTCCTCAATAGCCTCTTGTGATCAACCAGCGGCAATCCCCTGCTTCAGAACACTGCACTTGCAGCGGATTGGGTCAACGTTCTAGCCAACCCAAAGAGCACATCGCCGTGTCTTCAGCAACCACCCCGAGCGCCCCTAATCCCCAGGTTACTCACAACGCCATCTCGAGATCGGCAATCCTCGGGTTATTTGGGTCTGGTCAATAATCAGCAACGCCAAAGTTGGATATCCGTATCCGGGCTCACCGGTTCTAGCAAACACGATCCAACTTCGCCGCAGCGGCTTAATCCTCTAATTTGACGCCTTTGGGCGCCATCTGCTTCATGTAACCGAACATATAACCGGCAATCCGTCGAATTTGAATCTCTTCGGCACCTTCGGTGATTCGATAACGGCGATGATGACGATAGATATGCTCAAAGGGTTTGTGACGCGAGTAGCCCAAGCCACCGTGCACCTGCATCGCTTGATCCGCCGCCTCACAGCACAATCGATTGGCTTGATAATTACACATGGAGACCTTGTCAGACACCGCAAAATTACCATAAGTGTCCATCATCCACGCGGTCTTGTGGATTAATGCCCTCAGCATTTCGCACCGAGTTTGCAACTCCGCCAACGGAAATTGGATCGCTTGGTTGGTCGACAAGGGTTTGCCGAAGGGTTTGCGTTCCATCGCATAGCGGACGGATTCGTTGATACAGAACTGAGCCGCTCCAAGACTGGACGCTGCCTGCCGTATTCTGTTTTCGTTAAAAAAATGTTGGACCACCTGCAGCCCTCGGCCCTCTCCACCGAATATCGCGGTATCATCGACGTAAACATTGTCGAGCGAAATCCGACCATGATCGGTGGGCATATTGAAGGTCCAAAGCATTTCCTCAACCTTGAAACCCTCGGCATTCGTCGGCGTCAAAAACGCCGTAATACCATCGCCATCACCCGCCTTGCCGCTGGTTCTTGCGAGAATCATATCGTATTGGGCTTTGTGAATACCGGTGTTCCAAGTTTTGCCGCCTGTGATCCGCCAACCATCGCCGTCTCGAACCGCTTTCGTCTCCATGTGGGTGGCATCAGAGCCGTGATCAGGCTCAGTAATACCAAAAGCAAACCCTCGTTTGCCCGCCAGCAACAGCGGAATCCATTCTTCTTGTTGCGCTTCTGTGCCGTAAGCCAACATCAACAAAAGGCCCACGTTATTTGCCACGATTGAGTGCTCATTTTGAAGATCGTTATGCAGCCCTAAGCCCTTCGTTGCAAAGTGCTCACGAATCACCGCCATTCCTAAATTAGATCCATCTTGACCACCATAAGCCTTGGGTATCGGGTAGCGGTAATGACCGGCTGCATCTGCACGACGACGGGCTTCTGCCAACAAAGCTTCCCACTCTTCATTGGGCAGGCCGCCTCGTTCCCAATCCGTTCTGGCATCCTCTCGACGATGATCAAAAAAACGAATGTTGTCATTTTCGTTTTCTAGCGGTTTGATCTCAGCTTCGATGAATTCATCCAAGACATCTAAATAAGCGGTTAATTCACTGGGTAATTCGAAATTCATGACTTTCTCCTATCTCTCTGTTTCTCTATTTCTCTATTTCTCTATTTCTCTATTTCAGTATTTCTCTGTCTTTTAGTCTGTCTGTCTCTCTGTCTGTCTTTCTGTTTATCTTTCTATCTGTCTCTCTATTTATCTTTCTATCTGTTTGTCTGTTTGTCTGTTTGTCTTTCTGTCTTT
>NZGC01000043.1 GCA_002689445.1 Gammaproteobacteria bacterium | reverse complement strand
TCCATCAAAACAAAATTGGCAACCCAGATCGGAATCTCCTCTCCCGTGAGCGGATGCTGCGCAGTGTAGCCGGTGTCCATACCCCGTTTTTCCATTTTGGCCATTTCGGCTTCAGCCACCTTGACCTGCTGGCAAGCATCAATGAAAGTATTGAGCTCAGGATTATTCGCTGCTGCTTTTTGGGCAATCGGGTGCTGGGGTGCCACCGCGAGATAAGTTACCCCCATTAAGGTATCGGGACGCGTGGTGTACACCGTTACACCGTCAAACTCAGGCATTGGAAAGGTCAATTCCAGGCCTTCAGACCGACCAATCCAGTTGCGCTGCATCAATTTGATTTTCTCGGGCCATCCAGGCAGATCGTCCAACGCGTTTAACAACTCTTCTGCGTAATCGGTAATCTTTACAAACCATTGCGCAAGTTGCCGGCGTTCCACCGGTGCCCCCGATCGCCAGCCTTTTCCATCAACGACCTGTTCATTCGCCAAAACGGTTTGATCGATGGGGTCCCAATTTACCCAGGCCGCTTTTTTATAAACCAAACCTTGTCGAAACATTTCAGTAAAAAGCCACTGCTCCCAGCGGTAATAAGCAGGATCGCAGGTCGCAAATTCTCTCGACCAGTCGTAAGCGAAACCCAACCGCTGCATTTGTTGTTTCATATGCGCGATATTGTTGCGTGTCCAATCCGCTGGAGCGACTTGATGCTTGATGGCTGCGTTCTCTGCGGGCAGACCAAACGCATCCCAACCCATGGGCTGCAAGACGGTCTTTCCGGTGAGACGCTGAAATCGAGCGATGACGTCGCCCAAGGTGTAGGTCCTGACATGACCCATGTGCAATTGACCGCTCGGATAAGGAAACATGGCTAAGCAATAAAATTTGTCTTGCCCCGGCGTTTCCTCAGCTTTAAAGGTTTCCTCTGAATGCCATCGAGCCTGCTCTTCGGACTCTAATATTTGTGGATCATAGATCTCTGGCATAGTTTTTCCGACCATGTTGCATCGCCTCTCTGCGTCGCGTGCATTGTACCTTATGGTCGTGATCTACGGCTAACCAAGGACTGAGTTTTTACCTTTAAATACACAAACGCCAACAACGCACTTCCAATCAATATCAGCAGGGGCCACTGTCCTACCCGGCCATAAGGCGTCCGACCCCGATACAGAGGTACTTCGGCCACCAAAACATCTGCAACATTCTTAGGCAATTGACGCTCAACAACACCATCCGGCGTCACCAAGGCTGTAATCCCGTTATTCGTCACTCGGAAAAGGCTTCGACCGAGCTCCCTAGCCCGCATTTGGGCAATCTGTAAATGTTGAAAGGGACCCAATGAGTCACCAAACCATGTGTCGTTGCTTACGGTCACTAAAACCGAAAACTCATCTGCCGTTTGCCTGACCAGTTCAGGGTAAGCAACCTCGTAACAAATCGAGAGAGACAGAGCACGATCCCGGAACACGATAGGCGGCTGCTTCGCTGGACCGGATTGATTGAATGACATAGGCAAATCAAAGAATTGGATTGTCCCACGCAACCAGGAAGCCAAAGGAACATACTCGCCAAACGGCACCAGATGGCGCTTTTGATACCCGCCTTCTGCGAGACCCAGTCCGAGAGCGCCATTGTAGTAACCCTGCTCGTCGCGACTGGGCAATCCAATAATCAAACCTTGTTGAGACGCCTCCATGGCCTCATCAAGCGCGCTCAACTCGGCTGACGCAAGGTCTTGAAAGCGAGTAAAAGAGGCCTCTGACCAAATCACCAAGTCCACCCGCGGCAAATCAGCCATCAACTGCAGGTGCGTGGTGAGATTTGCATCGAACTGTCCGGCTTGCCACTTGGTGTGCTGATTCAGATTGGCCTGAATGCCAGCCATGGTAAGTGCACCATCCGGTGACACGAATTTGATGCTGTTGAGGGCCAGCGTTGCCAATATCAAACCGGTTAACGCAACAACTGGCAGACGTTGTCGCTGCAGCAAAATTTTTGTCAGGATTTCTGCCGCGGCAACAACCACAAAACTGATCAGCAAAACGCCCCCTATCGGGGCCCAACTACCGATCCACGTGTCGCTATGAGCATACCCCACATACAGCCAAGGAAACCCGGTTAGAAACCAACCTCGCAACCACTCCCCTAGAACGAAAGTCATGGCAAACCAAGGTAATTGAGGCAAGATCTGAGATTTTTGAATATGCCCCAGCAACCACCCCTGAGGGACAAAGGTCAGTGACCAAAAGAGCACAAACAGCCCGGTCATAGCCATGGCTAAACTCTTATCGGCACCCCCATAGGTATGAATACTGACGTAAATCCAGGTAATGCCAAAGCCGAACAGACCCAGTGCGAAAGCATAATGCAGATAAATCTGCACCCTCACCGGCTGCTGATAGATCAACCGATAAAACGCCATCAGTGAGAGCATGCTCAATGGCCAGTAGCCAAAAGGCGCAAAACTCAAAACCAATGAGGCCCCGGCCATCACTGCGAACAACGATTGCCAAGGAAGTCGGCTTAACACAGCATCAATCCGTGCTACGGCGGGCAACCTGAAGCAGGTGAATTCTTCGATTATCGGCGTTCAACACCCGAAATTCGAAGCCTTCAATGACCACCTGATCATCGCGGTTCGGCAATCGACCAATGCGGTTCATCATCAAGCCACCAATGGTGTCAAATTCGCTGTCATCGAATGCGCTGTCAAAGGCGAGATTAAAATCTTCGATGGTGGTTAACGCTTTCACCGTATAAGTACCATCAACGTGTTGCTTAATAAAGTCATCTTCATCGTAGTCAAATTCATCTTCTATATCACCTACGATTTGTTCCAAGACATCTTCGATCGTGATAATCCCACTCATGCTACCGTACTCATCGTAAACGATCGCTAAGTGATTTCGATTCGCTCTAAACTCCTGTAGCAACACGTTTAAGCGCTTGCTTTCTGGGATTCCAGGCGAAGGCCTGAGCAGGTCACGCAAGATAAACCGCTCTGAGCGATCAGGGTGCGCCAGGAACAACAGATCTTTGGCCAAGAGGACGCCGAGCACATCGTCATTACCATCACCCAAAATAGGGAATCGCGAGTGTCCGCTCTCAATGACACCCGTCAGAATCTCTCCAGCAGTTTGATCGATCCGAAAGAACACCACTTGGGATCGCGGCACCATGATTTCTCGGGCCTTCAAGTCTGACACCGTCAAGGCACCTTCTATGATAGACAGGGCCTCAGCATCAAGTAGTTCCCTTTGCTCCGAGGCTCTCAGCACCTCCAAGAGCTCTGCTCGACTGGTAGGCTCTCCAGTTAACGCCAAGGAGAGGCGCTCTAACCAGGAACGCTCTTTATCCAACTTAGATTCGTTTTCACTCATCGATCACTGCCTTATAGGGATCGCTCACCCCAACTTCGCTTAACAATGCCGCCTCAAGTGTTTCCATTTCTTTTGCCTCAGCCGCTACCTCGTGATCATACCCAACCAGATGGAGAATGCCATGAATCACAAGGTGCAAGTGATGGGTAGCAACTGACTTGCCTTGTGCTTGTGCTTCTTGCGCAACCAATTCCGAGCACACGGCCAGATCACCAAGTTGATACTGCTCCCGATCCACCCAAACACCTCCGAAGAAAGACAATACATTCGTCGGTTGATTGCGACGGCGATAACTCATGTTCAGAGACTGGGATTCGGCAGCCGTTACAAATCGCTGACACACGTTGAGGGTCTTAGCGGAGCGGATTTGGCGATCAAGAACTTGTAACTTCGGGGCCACCGCCGTCCAATGGCGAACCAACATAGCGTTCACCTGAGCATTGACCCCCGCCTCGGAAATCCCTTTCGGCCGCAGCTCGATCTGCTGAAATTCAATGTTAACCGTGGTCATCGACGATCCGGGGAGCGCGCAAGCATCCTCAATTTTTGGTGTCCTCAAAGACCTGATACGCTTCAACAATTCGTTGAACTAAAGGGTGACGAACCACATCCCTCGAGGAAAAATGGGTGAACGACAGACCGTTGACTTCGCTTAATACGTTCATCACGTGCTTTAACCCAGACTGTGTTTTGGGCGGCAAATCGACTTGGGTCACATCACCCGTCACGACGACGGTTGAACCAAAGCCAATTCTGGTGAGAAACATCTTCATTTGCTCAACCGTGGTGTTCTGACTCTCATCAAGAATAATAAACGAGTCATTTAAGGTTCTGCCCCTCATGTAGGCCAATGGCGCTACTTCGATAAAGCCTTTTTCAATGAGTTTCTCTACTCGCTCAAAGCCAAAAAGCTCATACAACGCGTCGTATAGCGGCCTGAGGTAAGGATCGATTTTTTGACTGAGATCCCCGGGCAAAAACCCCAGCTTTTCACCGGCTTCGACAGCTGGTCGAACCAGTAATATGCGTCCAACCCGCTCCTGCTCAAAAGCCTCGACCGCACAAGCGACAGCGAGATAGGTCTTACCGGTTCCCGCAGGTCCTATCCCGAAATTAATGTCGTGAGCTCTAATCGCTCTAACATACTCGTTTTGATTCTTCCCGCGGGGTTTGATCGACTTTTTCCGCGTCTTGATGAGCGCAAACACTTGTTCTTCCGGTTGGGTCAGCGCGTCAACGCCTGATTCCTGGAGGAACAAGTTTAGGGTCTCTCCATTTAATTCCGTGCCATTGACCGCTTCTCGATACAAATGATTGAGTAACTCAATGGTTGCAATGGTCGCCTTAGACGATCCGCTGACTTCAAATTCGTGGCCTCGGTTCTTGATCTTCACGCCAATACGGGCCTCAATCTGCCGCAAGTTTTTATCAAAAGGGCCGCACAGTTCTGCTAGGGGCTCGGCGCGATTCGGTTCCAGCTTGACGACCTTGACTGCAACTTTTTTATCTTGATCTTGGTCTTTGTCCGCCGCGTCTTTTACCGAGGAAATACTCAAGTCAAATCTCCCTTCTCGGTTGCTTTTAGCCAATTGCCCCGCAACGAATTCGGCAGTGCCTCGGTAATCTCAATCACACTAAACCCACCCATTAAATTCATGTCGCTCGACCTAAAATTCACCACTCGATTGTTTTCGGTACGTCCTTGTAACTGACCTGGATCTCGTTTCGAGACTCCGGTAACCAGCACAGTCTGTTGGGTACCCACCATTCGACGACTGATTGTATTCGCGTGTTGTAAAATTCTCGCTTGCAACACCGCCAGACGCTGCTTTTTTACTGAAGCTGGCGTGTCGTCTATCAGATCGGCTGCTGGCGTACCCGGCCTTGCGCTGAAAATAAAGCTGAAAGAATGATCGAACCCTATTTCTTCGATCAACTTCATGGTTGCTTGAAAATCTTCATCTGTCTCGCCTGGAAACCCAATAATAAAATCTGAGGATAAACTGATATCCGGCCTGATCGCTCGCAAACGCCGTATTTTTGATTTGTACTCGAGCACCGTATGCCCGCGTTTCATCTGCGCGAGTATTCGGTCAGACCCACTCTGCACCGGCAAATGCAAGTGACTGACAAGTTCAGGGACTTCAGCATAGAGATCAATCAAACTGTCCGTGAACTCGACAGGGTGCGACGTGGTGTAGCGGATACGATCGATCCCAGGGACCTCAGCAATCGTTGCGATCAGGTAAGCTAAGTCTGCCCATTGGCCAGAATCTGTCTCTCCGCGATAGGCGTTCACATTCTGACCCAATAGATTGACCTCACGCACACCTTTACCCGCCAACGCCACCACTTCTCGAACCACATCAATCAATGGTCTGCTGACCTCTTCGCCTCGGGTGTATGGCACCACACAAAAAGTGCAATATTTACTGCAGCCCTCCATGATCGAAACAAAAGCCGAAGGTCCCTCAACCGAGGGCTCTGGCAGCCGGTCAAATTTCTCGATTTCTGGAAAACTGATATCGATAACCGATTGCGCGCGATCTTTGTGGGTCTGGAGCATGGCTGGAAGACGGTGCAGCGTTTGAGGTCCGAAAATTAAATCGACGTAGGGTGCACGACGCTGGATCGCTTCACCCTCTTGGCTGGCCACGCAGCCCCCAACCCCTATTTTCAAAGAGGGCTTTTCTTCTTTGAGTTTTCTCCATCGTCCTAGCTGATGAAATACTTTCTCCTGGGCTTTCTCCCGAATTGAGCACGTATTCAATAACAACAAGTCGGCTTCTTCCTCATGTTCTGTCAAGGTATAGCCATCAGTTGCCTTCAGTAGGTCAGCCATTTTGGACGAATCGTATTCGTTCATCTGGCAGCCATGGGTCTTAATATATAGTTTGGGCTGATTGGTCAAAGTCTGCGTCACAGTAAACGTCAAGGCGCATTATATTCTGGTCGGAGAAGAACCACTAGCCACTTGATTTATCTATCTAAGGCCTGATATTCGCCCACTTTATCGGTATACTTCGATTTTTTCATGCAATGCTTCGATCAATCTCGCTCGAACTGAGTCGCTTATTTATGGCTAATCACCCCACCTACAAAGTTATTTTCTACAATCAAGGTCAGATCTTTGAGGTCTTCGCGCGGCAGATCTACCAATCAGATCTCTATGGGTTCATCGAAATTGAGGAACTTGTGTTCGGCGAGCGCTCTGGGGTGTTGGTCGATCCCAGTGAAGAAAAACTCAAAGCAGAGTTTGAAGGCGTTAAGCGCAGTTATCTGCCCATGCATGCCATCGTTCGCATCGATGAGGTGACCAAAGAGGGGGTCGGAAAGATCACTGAGGCAAAGGGTAATATTTCACCCTTTCCCATGCCTGCCTTCACTCCGAAAGGCGGGGGCCAAGACTAACTCCCGATATGCACCCTGGCATTCACGCGCGTCAACGCCCCAACAAAATCGCTTTTATGCAAAGCGATGGCAAGGCGAGTGTCACTTACGCTGAGCTCAACCGGCAATCCAATCAAACCGCACATTGGCTGTTCAACTTTGGTCTGCGGGTTCGCGACGGTGTTGCCATCCTTCTCGACAATGATTTGAGATTCTTGACCATCGCCTGGGCAGCACAGCGCTCAGGACTTTACTACACCCCCATTAGCACCTTATTTCAAGCCCAAGAAATTCGTTACATCATCGACAATTCTGATGCGAGGGTACTCTTTACCAAACAGAGCATTCTCGAGCGAACTCAGGTTGAGTTACCCAAAGGTCTCAAGGTCATTACGTTGGATGAAGGTCCCCACACTGAGTGGTCATCGGCGATTGCTGATTATTCGGGAGAAGACAGACCCGATGCCTGTGAAGGCGCTGAAATGATTTATTCGTCGGGTACCACGGGCCAACCCAAAGGCGTGCGCTTTGATTTAGCCTTGTCCCCTCCTGGATCCGTGTCACCCTTAATTGAGAAGCGCATCAAAATGCATCAGGTTAGTGAGCACACTTGCTATCTTTCGACGGCTCCGCTTTATCACTCTGCACCACTACGCTATAACCTCATGGTATCCCGGTTGGGCGGCACTTCGATCATTATGCTTAAGTTTGACGCCGAGACCGCTTTGGCCTTGATCGAGGCGCATCGGATCACCCACAGTCAATGGGTCCCGACCATGTTTAATCGCCTATTGGCACTGCCGGAATCGACCAGAAAACGCTACGACACCACGAGTTTACAATACGCCATTCACGCTGCTGCGCCATGCCCTATTTCGGTCAAAAACGCCATGATTGACTGGTGGGGCCCCATTCTCTTTGAGTACTACTCCGGTACGGAATCCAACGGCTCAACGGCCATTACCAGCGTTGAGGCCCTCAGTCATCCGGGCAGCGTAGGACGCGCTTTCCACGGCACCTTGAAAATACTCGATGATGACTTTACCGAATTACCTGCTGGTGAAGTGGGTACCGTGTATTTCGCCGAGGGCACGACCTTTAGTTACCATAAAGATCCTGTCAAAACCCGTGCCGCGACGTCGCCTCAAGGGTGGACGACCCTGGGCGATGTGGGTTTGATCGACAGAGAGGGCTATCTTTACTTAAAAGATCGCAAATCTTTTATGATTATCTCAGGCGGTGTAAACATCTATCCCCAGGAGATAGAAGATTGTTTGATTGATCATGAAGCGGTGATTGACGCAGCCGTCTTCGGCATCCCAGACGCAGAGTTTGGTGAAGCTGTAAAAGCCGTGATCGAGCTCAAGCCGGAACATCCGCGTTACGCTGACCCAACGCTCGTTGACGAACTGATCCGTCATTGCCGAGAGCGCTTATCCCATGTGAAATGCCCCAAAAGCATCGATATCACCCCGGCTCTGCCGCGACATCCCACGGGCAAATTGTACAAGAGTAAATTGCGTGACCCCTATTGGGCAGACAGATCCAGCTCGATCATCTGAAGATCACCAAATGGACATCACCAGGTCTGGCGATTGCGCCAGCAGAACGTCTAGGGAGACGTCATATCCTGGAAACCGGTAATCCGGAATCAATTCCGCGAGCGGCGATAGCACAAATCGCCGTTGCATGGCTCGAGGATGGGGCAAGCTAAGCTCAGTCGAGGCGATGGCGTGATCGCCCAAAGCAATCAGATCTAGGTCAAGGGTCCTGTTACTGTTTTTTTGATGCTCGCTGGGTCGACCAAATTCAACCTCTAGAGTCTGTAGCACCCCCAGCAAAGCCAGTGGAGATAAAGCTGTTGTGAACACGACCACCGCGTTAGCAAAATCAAATGCATGGGCTGCCATACCTTCCGCTTCGGTCCTGTAGATGGCTGAGTGTCGAAAATCCTTTGCGAACTTACGCGACAGGATTTCAATCGCGTTTTCAACCTGCGCTTTAGGCTCATTTAGGTTACTACCTAGCGCAACAATCGCCTGTTGATTTTGCTCCGTTTGCACCTTTTCGCTTTCCTCTTTGGGGATCGCCCAAATCTGACCAATTTGTGCTAATTTTAACGGGAAATCACCACTCAGTGAGAGCCTTGATATGAAAGCAGCCGTTTTAAGAGCGCAAAATCAGCCGATGGAAATTGAGGAAGTCCAAATTTCTAAACCGGGTCCGCGTGAAGTCTTGGTTCGCCCAGTTGCCGCGGGCGTCTGCCATAGCGATTTACATTTTCTAGATGGATCATATCCCTATATGCTGCCCACGATTTTGGGTCACGAGAGCGCCGGTATCGTCGAGGCGGTAGGAAAAGATGTTACCTATGTAAAAAAAGGGGACCATGTTATCACCTGTCTGTCGGCTTTCTGCGGACATTGCAACAAGTGTCTGACTGGCCATCTGTCTCTCTGTCAAAGTCCTGAAGTCTCAAGGGCTGCCGAAGAAGAGCCCAGACTGAGCAGCGGTGGCGAAGCGGTCCACCAGTTCCTGAACCTATCCTCCTTTGCTGAATTGATGCTGATTCATGAGCATGCTTTGGTCAAAGTTCGAGAAGATATGCCAATGGACAGAGCTGCACTCATTGGTTGCTCAACAACGACCGGCGTTGGCGCAGTTTTCCACACCGCGGGCGTTGAACCTGGCTCAATCGTTGCCGTTATTGGTTGTGGTGGCGTCGGATTGGCAGCCATCAATGGCGCCGCCATCGCCGGTGCATCCATGGTTATCGCCGTTGACATGGTCGACAGTAAATTAGAGTTGGCCAAAGCCGTTGGCGCAACCCATGTGATTAATGCCAGCTCAGGGAATGCGGTGGGTGAGGTTATCGAGCTAACGAAAGGTGGATGCGATTACACCTTTGAGGCGATCGGTCTTAAAGCCACCGCGGAACAAGCTTTTCAAATGCTGGCCAGTGGCGGCACTGCCACCGTGATTGGCATGATCCCCGTTGGCACCATGGTGGAGCTACACGGCGTAGATTTCTTGATGGAAAAGAAAATCCAAGGCTCCAATATGGGTTCCAATCGCTTTCGCATTGACATGCCTCGGTTCGTCGATTTTTATCTGAGCGGCAAGTTACATTTGGACCAAATGATCTCGAAACACATCAAGTTAGCCGACGTAAACGAGGCGCTCAACGCTTTGAAAACAGGCGAAGAAGCCCGTCACGTCATTATGTTCGATCAATAGGGGTTGTTATGGCGACGGAAACTATCCACTCAGAAATCACCGGTACCGTTTGGAAGATTCTGGTCTCAGAGGGCGATCAGGTCGCTGATGAAACTGAACTGATGATTCTTGAATCCATGAAAATGGAAATACCGGTTGAGTCAACCGTCAGCGGCCGAGTCAGGGAAATTTTGATCAACGAGGGTGACCCCGTTGATGAAGATCAAGCGCTTGCCGTGATTGAACGAGGCTAGTTACCGGTAAATTCGGGGCTCGTTCGATCGATAAATGCCTGCATCGCATGTTTACGGTCATCCGTGGTTGCCGTTAACAGATTTTGGTCGGCATCCATATGAAGGATCGCCGCATCTAGCGCCCCACCCAACTGGTTGATGGTCTGCTTGATCATTTGTACTGCGATCGGCGGCTGAGCGGCGTAGGCTTCGGCAAGCGCCAAAGCTCGATCCATTAAATCTGCAAGGGGTACTACCTCGTCCCACAAGCCCCAATCTAGAAGCGTCTGTGCATCCAGATGCTCGCCGAGCATAATCAATCTCTTGGCTCTTGCCGGACCGATCAAGCGCTGACACAGTCCCACGGATTGCCACATGAGATTCATTCCTAGGTTGACCTCGGGATAACCCGCGATTGCATTATCCGCTGCGATTCTAAAATCGCAGGCCGTTGGAATACACAAGCCACCGCCCAATGCGACTCCCTGCACTGCAGCGATCGTCACTTGCGGGATGTCGACAATGGCTTTGAGCATTCTGCCCCCCAATTGGGCATCACGACGAGCCTGAACCCGTGCAACCTGAGCTTTCGGTGCAGCTTTCAAGTCTGCTCCTGCCGAGAAATGCTTTCCTATCCCACTGAACACCAACACCCGCGCGGGATCATCGATCATCCTTCGAGCGAAGGACTCGACCTCACGCATTAATTCAACACTTAACGCGTTTAACGAACCAGCCCGATTCAGACTCACCACCAATACATCGTTAATCCGCTTTTGCGTCAATAGGGATTCACCCATTGGCTATTCCTCCTGTTCTTCTGCCAGCAAGCTGGCTAACGACTGGCTGAGATCGTCGAATAATCGTTTCGATATTTGATAGTCAAAATCAGACACCCTCATAGGGACGCTGACTCGTGATCCTCCGTCGGAACCCGGCGCCGTCTCAGATAATCCGGGCTGCCAGACCGCTCGCAACCAATATTGGTCGTTGGCCATAACTGCGCTAAGCAGCAGCGCCTTGCCTTCGCTCAGTTGGTAGGTCACCTGAGCTCTCGGGGCCTCCCATCTCGCTTCATCATAGCCAGCGACGTCAACGATTGATAATTGACTCACGGCAGTTGCCAGCGGGGTCAGGACCGTGCTGTATCGTAACTTTCTGCCCGCCGGCAAACGCTCAAGCCCCCAATCACCTTCGCTTTCTTTGATCGCTCGATAGCTTTTTTCGTCTTTGATCGCGACCTCGATGCTTTCAATCTCGGCTTGGGGCAACGATATCAATGGGTTATCTAACCAATCAGCTGGGTTAGCA
The DNA here is from genome assembly GCA_002689445.1 of Gammaproteobacteria bacterium. Taxonomy (GTDB): domain Bacteria; phylum Pseudomonadota; class Gammaproteobacteria; order Pseudomonadales; family Azotimanducaceae; genus UBA9926. The sequence goes on along the minus strand of NZGC01000043.1, from coordinate 14,964 downwards.
GAACCGGTCAGACTCTGATCAAGAAGCCAAACCTGATCGGCCGAGCGATACCGAGCAAAGGTACCTGCGCCCTTACTCACTGTTTTACCCAGCACCGCTGACAACTCCTCCGAGCGGGTAGAGAGGGTTATGGTCGTTCCCTCGGCTTCAGTCACAGACAAGGATTCATGATTGCTCACCAATGCGGTCTTGCGCTCTTTTAACTCAGCTTTTGCCAAACCCATCAAAAGCTGGGATAACTTCTCAAAATCAGCCGGATATCCGTCTCGCTCAGCAATCTGCCAAATATCACCATCCCTAACGAGGTTAGTTTCTTGCCCGGCCGCTACAAGCGTTACTTGTCGCACCTCTGGCAGGAGAGATTCAAGGCCTGGATAAAAACGCTCATCTGCTTGCTTTCCCGTTGGCTCGAACCGGTCGATAACAATGCCAACCATCATCAGGCTAAACGCCGCAACAATCAGTAAAGTCTTGCGGCTCATGAGCGGCGTGCCTGACGGATTGTTTTATTCCAAACGGCAAAACCCATCAACAACGTTAACAGCAAAGGCAGAAGACCAATGTTAATCAGCTTTAAATTCGCTCCCAATCCTTCAATATCCTTGTCCAAACCGTGCCTCACATCTCGCAGCTCTTTCCTGATCCGTAATTTTTCTTGTTGAAAACTCTCTAACGTAGCAGCTTGTTCCGGACTCAGCGTCAATAAACCTTCTGCAACTTGTTGGGACTCAAGTTCAGCCAGTCTTTGCTCGGTTTCCGTTAATTCAAGTTGCAATTGATTGGCACTGTCCAAATATTTCGCCTCGGCATCGCGCTTCAAGTTTTGTACCACCTCAAAAGGGCGGGTATATCGACCCCGGCTTCGAATCTGGATCAGGTCAGCACTGCCCACCATATAATCAACGGCATTGACCAAAAAACTGCCATTGTCTGCCCAGGCAGTTGCAACCTGCTGGCCAAAAAAATTCTGAACTTGCACCCACAATCGATCGCTGAGCAAGTCGGTATCGCTTATCAATAGCACATTGATTGCTACCTGCTCCGCCTGATCTAACGCTTCTGACGGCTCTAACGATGGCGCCTCTCCTTCTCCACTTGATTCATCGCGCTTTGGCGCCACCATTGATCGAGGCAAAACACCCCGCAGCGCAATTGCGACCTCGAGAGGTTTCGTGCCCGGGGTGTAGCTCGCCTCAAGATCTCCAGGATTGCGCAGGAATTGCAATTGCTCTTTGGGTAATCCCGCACCATAAATTGATGACGACAATACGCGAGAAATATCGACCTTTGGATCAGTCATCTCAAACAGCCCGGCACTGGACACATTGATACTTTCGAGGCCCGCCGTCATCACTTCGTCATCGCTAATTTGGTTGGGGCCAAGACCAAGGATCGCCAAATGGCGCTGGGGCGCACCATCGGTGCCAGCCACGCTCAAGGCCAATTCAGCATCTCCCAACACTTGACTCTCGCTTAGGCGAACGCCCCAATCGGCAGTCAACCAATTTAGATCAGAAGCCTGTGCGACAGGTAAACTGGGGGTCATCGGATTACCACCTTGCTGATCAAGCTCCGCCAAAGGGTCGATAAAACCAATGAGTGCACCACCCCTTGCAAGATAGGCCCGAATGGCGTTTTGCAAGGACTCAGACACTGTCTTTGGATGGATCAGCAGTAATAGGTTGATATCAGCGTCTATTGTCGTTGCCTCGGCATCGACGTCGACCACTTCAAACAATTGCTCTATTTCCTTGATTGACTGCCACCCCGGTTGCATCTGAAAGGTCTGGGGGTTTACCTGGTCTTTGACAGGAAGTGCTGAAAATAGGCCAATCTTTGGTTTTACCGCTTGCGACAATCGAAACAACATTTGACTGATGTCGTATTCTATAAAGGCTTCTTTATCAGGCTGTAGAAACGAAATCACCTCGGTACCATCCAATGCATTATTCGCCACAATACCGAAGTAGAGCCCGTCGCCGGCGCCACCCACTGGCACCTTTTGGAGTCCATAGGCATCGGCATCATCCTCAGCCTCTGAGAAAGGCTCAGGGTCGATTCGCGTTACAACAATATTGCCCTGGCTGTGCGAGGCATATTCTTCGAGTAATGCTTCAACCCTTGCAGCATAGGTTCGAAGTTGAGTGAGCTCTCGACTACTTTCTTCCGAGAAATAAAAGTACACGTGGATCGGCTCTTTGACCGCCTCAACGATCGCTTTACTGCCCTCAGATAACGTAAATAGTTGTTGCTCGGTAAGGTCAAGACGTGCCGATTTAAAAAACGTGTTACTGAAAACGATAATGATCGCAAATCCGAGGATAGCAACGAGGGCTGAAATACTTGTTTGATAATGCTGCATATTCGCCTCCTTAATCTGCGGCCTTGGCAACCAGTGCTAAATGCGTCAGGTACAACCAGAGTAAGATCATTGCCACAAAATAGACCACATCGGTCAGAGCCAACACGCCTTTTGAGATCGCAATAAAGTGCGCAATGATACTCAGCCCAGCGATGAGATCTAGGATCAAGCTAGGCACCCATCCTTCGAAAAAGTTCAACACCATCGGGAACCCAGCCAGAACCAGGGTTAAACAGGTAATACCGGTTAAGATAAAGGCGATGATCTGATTTTTCGTCAGCGCGGACATGCAGCAGCCAACCGCAAGAAACGCCCCCGCCATTAACCAACTGCCCATGTAGCCTGCGGCGATAGCACCATTATCTGGCTGCCCCAAATAGTTAACCGTTAACCAAATGGGGAAGGTTCCTGCCAATGCCAGACCTATCAACGCCCATGCCGCTAAAAACTTACCCAAAATCGCATCCCATAAGGTAATGGGTAAGGTCAATAATAATTCTATCGACCCAGTTTTTCGTTCTTCCGACCACAATCGCATGGACACCGAAGGAATGAGAAACAAATATAGCCATGGGTGAAAATTAAAAAAGGGGAGCAAGTCGGCTTGACCTCGCTCATAGAACTGGCCCAGGTAGAAAGTGAAGGCACTCGACAATACCAAGAACACCAGTATGAACACAAAGGCTAACGGCGTAGCAAAATAACTGAGAAACTCTCGTTTGATAATGGTGGATAACGACTTCATGGCGCATCCCCCATCGTCACCCGACGGAAAACTTCATCGAGTTGCCCTTCGAGTTGTTGAAGTCGAGCAACCTGCCAGGCTTTTGCGGACAATAATTGCTGTAGCTCCGCAAGCAGTTCGACCGACCCTGGTTTTGGGAAAATCAACAGGTCTCCGTCCTTGCCTGAGATCTCGACTCGATCCACAGACGGCAGCGTTTCGCAGACCTCTAGGATCTGACTGGGATCGACATCCATTACCCTAAGCCGAATCGCTTGGTGGTCTTTAGCCCTTTTACGCAAGCCATCGGGCGTATCGTCCAACACGATCCGCCCTTGATTGATAATTAACGCTCTAGAACAAACAGCCGACACCTCTTCCAGGATATGAGTCGATATGATCACAATCTTTTGTTCGGACAAATTGAGAATCATTTCTCGGACTTGATGCTTTTGATTTGGGTCTAAACCATCGGTCGGTTCGTCCAAGATCAATACATCCGGATCATGGAGCAGCGCTTGAGCGAGCCCTACTCGTCGCTTGTATCCCTTCGATAAAGTTTCAATGCGCTGCCCCAAGACCTCCCGCAGCGATACGGTCTCCGTCACACGATCAATTGAGCGATCTCGCTGCCCGCCCCTACAACCACGTATATCGGCGATAAAAGCCAGAAAGCCTTGTACCGTCATGTCTTCGTAGCATGGCGCACCTTCGGGCAAGTATCCCAGGCGCGCTTGCGCCGCCTGACGGTCGTCCACAATATCATGACCATGGACAGACACCTGACCCGATGTCGGCCTCGAAAATCCAGTAATCATCTTCATGGTCGTCGACTTTCCTGCACCATTAGGGCCTAAAAAGCCCAACACGGTGCCCGCCTCAACCTCAAAACTCATATCATTGACTGCTGTAAACGATCCAAACCGTTTCACCAGATGGCTCACTTGAATCACACTCTACTCCTAAGATCCCACGCTATTTTGCTGCTGCTCGGACTACGACAGCCCCAACTTTATCGTTATTGCACTGATTCCATCGCGCTTAATCCACACCCCCGCCCACATCACGGCTCATCCTCTCCCTAACTGGAGAGTCTACCCCGCGCTCTAATGCCAACGATCTCCGATTCTATTGACCACCACATCGAAAAATAGATCCCGGCGATTGCCCCTTTTTTACCGAATATCTCGGCTGGCGCGCAACGTTTCACAAGGCGGCGCTAACAACCAGTGCCACCATATGGGCAAATCGGAGGCTTTCAAGACAAAACCACTGTTTTCAACGCTATAGCCAGTGCTAGAGCGAGTAGTCTGCCATGAAAGCCCGGTAGGCAATCGAATTACCTGCTATGCTCTCGCCTTTCACTACCCATCGCGCCTCAGCGCCTCAAGCGACAAGGCAGAAACAGGAGGTTTACTTTGGTCCCGACCTTTACCCCTCGAGGCGTCGTATTCGACCTCGACGGAACGCTGCTTGACACCGAGCCACTCTACACTTTAGCCACCCAAAAAGTATTCGACCCCTTGGGTAAAACCTTTGAGCTGAGTTTTAAACGAACGATTGTCGGACGCGAAGCAAAAGACTCTGCTGCAATGACTATTGCTGAGTATCAATTACCAATGACCCCCGCCGAATTCCTGGACCAGCGAGCGGTCTATCTGAACACCCTCTTTCCTGAAGCCGAAGCAATCAAAGGTGCACCGGAATTTATCGATTGGCTTAAACAGAAAGAGATTCCCATCGCCATTGCGACCAGTTCATCAAGAGCCATGTTTGAGCTGAAGCGATCCAAAAAACCTTGGCTGCAAGCAGTGGAGGTTACCCTCTGCGGCGATGAGATCGGCGCCAGCAAACCAGCCCCGGACATTTTTTTAGCTGCCGCCCAAAAATTGCAACTGGCGCCCTCCGACTGCCTTGTCTTTGAAGATGCCGTCACTGGCATTCAGGCAGCAAGGGCCGCCAAGATGCCCGTGATTGTCATCGATAACCCCTACTTACTCGAGGTCGATCGAGACCAAGCCAACGGGCTGGTCAACAATTATGAACCCTTTGTTCAAGCGCTTGATGACGAGTTTGGCGTTGAGCTGGCTCGCGTGTTTTGAATCTCCGCCTGAATTTCGGTTAACCGCGCCTCAGTCAAAGGGTATCGCCAAAGCAATGGCATAGCGACGAACTTGAAGACCGCTGGGATGACCGAATACAAGCAAGCTAACCAAAGTAATGCTGACGGCGTATTTGGCGCTAGGATGGGATCCGTCAGCGAGTCAAATCCCACCAGCACCGCCGTACCTGTACCCAAGGTAATTCCAACCGCATAGGACGCTTTGCGAGTCATACTCCAAATGGAAAAGTAAGCGCCCGCGCGTTTTTCACCGGTTTCAAGCGTATCAAGATCGATCACATCCGCGGCCATCGCCGCTGGCAGTGCCGCTAGGGCCCCAATCGCCGATCCCTTCAAGCACATGATGACGATGAAAAACAAAAATTTCCCCGTCTCCATGTCGGCAAACCGAGCGGCCACCACCGCATGCCAATCATCCGGCAAAAACGATAGCACCACAGGAATTTCAAAGGCATCAAACCAGAGATTGGGCGCGAGCGCGATCAGAGGAATAAAACAAGACCACAGAGCGTACCAACCAATGGCGATCATCGTGGCGCGGTGCTTGCCCACTCGCCGAGACAAACCAAACCACAGTGGTATCGCCAGAATTTGCGACAGAAAATAAGGCGCGAGGTAAAGCCCATACAGATCACCTGCCAGTAGGACATGTTTGACAAAAAAGAAACTTAAACTGTTGGTCATTGCCGAACCGAGGGTTGAGAATACAAAAATAACGATCAGCAAGACGTAAGGTTCATTCTTCAGTACGACCCTTAGACTTTCCTTCAAGGGCATCTTCTTTGTCGCGACGAGTACAGGATATTCCGGCACCACGATCAATGCGTTCAAGACGACGATCGGCATGACAATGCACATCGCCACCGAGAGAAAATAGACCGCATCTGTGGGTTTGACGTATCCCGCAAACAAAAGCAAAGCAGGGGTAAAAGCCGACAATAACGAGCCCGCCACCGAAAAGCCCTCTCGCCAGGACGTCACTAGGGTGCGTTCGTTGTAGTTCTGAGAAAGTTCAGCACCCCAAGCGACGTAAGGTAAATCTTTAATTGTTGAGCCGAGATAGACCAGCGTCACCATCACGAACAAATAGGGATAACCCGAGTTAAAACTGAGTCCCCACAACTGCACTTCGGTAAATTCAACGGGCGGAACAAAAAGCAACCAGATCCCAAGCGCGTAGAGCGGTGTACCCAGCAAAATAAAGGGTTTACGCCGACCCCAACGAGTTTTGAGCCGATCCGATATAAACCCGATCAGTGGGTCGGTAATGACGTCAGTCAGTCGACTTAAGGTCAAGATTAAACCGACCGCTCCCAAGGTCAGTCCAAAGCCATCGGCATCGGCATAGACTGCGGGCAGATAAACGGCCATCGGCAAGCCAACCAAAGCCAAGGGAAATGCAGGAGCGCCATAGGAGGCCAACACACGTTTTGATAGACTGCTCGATTGATCTTGACGGGTCACAGACACCCCTTATTGTTCTCAAGCCATCGCTTAAAACCCTGGGTCAACCACTGTTTATCCATTAAATTCATGACAGGGGGCAGTTCATGACTTGTCTAGACTCATTGGCCACTGCGGGTTTGCGGCCCACTCCGACAAACTATGGTCGTAAAGACGCACTCGATCCTGTCGACCTAACATCGCGAGAGCAAAAATCGGTATGCAAGCGGCGATCCCTCCCCCGCAATAAGTCACCACGGTTCGGTCATCCGAAACACCGCTATCTTTGAAAATGGCGCTCAAGGCCGAGTTATCGCGGAAGCAAAACTTGTCATCTAAAAACGCCGAATAGGGTGTATTCTTTGACCCCGATATGTGCCCCGGTCTTCCATAATGCGGGCCTTCACCCTTATATTGCGACGCCGACAGAGCATTCAAAACGCACAGCTGGTTTGTGTCTGAGGCTACCAGTCCAGCCCCGTCGATCACCGCAGCACCATTAAACGTAGCCTCATAATGACTCAGTTCGACCACCGGCACCTCGCTCGTCACCGGATATCCTTGCGCTCGCCATGCTTGCAGCCCCCCATCGAGTACTCGGACTGAAGGGTGCCCAAAAGTACTCAACAGCCACCACATCCGGCAAGCCCACATCGGGTGATTCGTGGCGTAGATCACCACCTTGTCGGCGGATGTAATGCCCGCTTTGGACATCCGGCTTTCGAATTGTTCTACCGGTGGAACCGTAAATCGGTACTCAGAGACTTGATCTGACAACTCACCCTGCAAATCAAAGAATTGAGCGCCCGCAATATGTGCTTTTTGATAGTCTTCCCAACCGGACACGCTGCCAAACCCTCCTTGATCCGAGGGCACTAAGTGTGTCGTGGCATCAATAATTTTGAGATCGGGGTTGTTGATCTCCTCGGCAAGCTCAGCAGCCGAGATCAACAATTCACTTCGCGCCTTGACTGAAGCTACCTCTAACGTCGGTTCCGACACGCTGATTTCTCCTTTTCACAATACGACTTATGCCAACCTTAATACCCAATTCAAGATCCCCAACATCACCGCCGAAGGGTTGACGCTCTTGCGTTGTTTGAGCCACTGCATTGAGATTCGATCATCGCCCATGGATCAAGCGATTCATCACCCCTTTCATGAAACAATCCATCAAGGCATTGGTCAACAATTGATCAATGCGTTGGAAGACTAACATCCCAAAAATCAGCCTACGACAGCAACCCTAGATAACCAACCAATTCTTTGCAGCACCTATCTTTTGAGGCTGATAACGAGTATTTTTTACCGAACTCTCAGCGTCCATCTTCTATCCAACGCGAAATTAGATATCCCATGAATTCAGTCATATCAGATCGACAACGCAAATACACCCTTTTGATGCTGGTATTGGTGTTTACCTCAAGCCATATCGATCGCCAAATCATGGGCATATTAGGTCAACCCATCAAAGAATCTCTGCTGATCTCTGATACTCAACTTGGCCTACTGACGGGCATCATGTTTGCGGTCTTCTATGCAACACTCGGAATGCCGATGGCAATGTGGGCAGACAGACACAATCGACGAAATTTAATTTCTTTCTCAGTATTTTTATGGAGCTTGATGACCGCCCTGTGCGGCGCGGCGGCAAATTTTGTGCAGTTACTGCTGCTCCGAATTGGAGTGGGTGTCGGTGAAGCTGGATCCAACCCTCCTTCGCATTCCATGATTGCAGACCTTTATCCACCGGAACAACGCTCAACCGCCATGGCCATCTTCGGTACTGGTATTAACTGGGGCATCTTGTTTGGCTTTTTATTGGGCGGTTGGATTAACGAGTGGTTCGGGTGGCGAACCGCTTTTGTGGTGGTTGGTTTGCCGGGTATTTTGCTCGCAATCGCGGTTCGTCTGACCGTCAAAGAACCCCCTCGTGGTTACTCTGAGCAACTGTCTGCAACGATCAAGCCCCCCGCTTTTTGGGACGTAGTGAAGTTTATGTGGCGCACCCCTGTACTGCGACACATCGTGATCGCAGGGGCGCTGATTTCATTCACGGGATATGCATCGGTCATATGGATTCCAATCTATTTGGTTCGTATCCATGAAATGGGGACCGGTGAGGCGGGCACCTATCTAGCGCTGCTCATCGGCGTCGGGGGGGCTCTCGGGATCTATCTTGGGGGTCGGCTCGCCGATTTTTTATCCGCGCGACATGGTCAACAGTGGCTCCCATGGGTCATTGCCTTGGCCAATCTCATCGCAGCGCCCTTGCTTTATTTTGCTTTTATGGCGGAGACCCCGTTAGGCGCGGTCGCGGCTTATGCCATCCCTGCAATGATTGGCACCGTCTACGTAGCGCCCGGATTCGCCCTCATCCAAAATCAAACCCCGATTGAAATGCGCTCGGTAGCTGCAGCCATTAATCTGTTCATTACCAATATTATTGGGCTGGGACTTGGCCCCTTTACCGTCGGGTTTTTCAGTGATTACTTTTCAAGCGAGTATGGTGCTGACGGATTGCGTTACGGGCTGATGACGACCCTCGTGATCATCGTCTGGGGTTTGGTGCATTATTTCCGTTGCGGTCAATTACTGCAACGAGCCTCGATAGCGGAGGCTCACCATGGCTGAAATTGAACTGTGGGGCACCGGCACAAACCGAACCTTTCGTGCTCATTGGATGCTGGCAGAACTCAAGCTGCCATACACCAAAATTGCCATGCATCCACGAAATGGTGACACCCAGAAACCCGCGTTTTCCACTCGTAATCCCAAACAAAAAATCCCGCTGCTCACGCATAATGATCTGGTCATATCAGAAAGTTTTGCGATCCTGCGTTACCTGCGAACCCAAAGTGATCTGCTCCAACCCTGCGCTTATCAGGCGAGCCCTCGTGGCCAAATTCGTTTTGACGAACTCAGCAGTTTCATGCTCATGGAACTCGATGCCACGAGCCTTTATATCGTCAGGCGCCACGTCGATATGGCAGCAATCTATGGGGATGCTCCAAATGCCGTCGAAAGTGCAAAAGCCTACTTCTTGCGGTTGCTCGTTGGAGGCTTGCCGCACCTGGATCAGCAAGAATTTGTATGGGGCAGTACCTTCTCAGAACTCGATATTCTACTGACTTCGCTATTGGATTGGGCCGTGGCAGTCGGAATCGAATTACCCTCTCTGTATGCCGACTATCAAGCAGGTCATCACAAACGGCAGGGCTACCTGACCGCTAAAAAGGCGAACCGACACAACGACTGAGCGCTCAAGAGCCCAGCATGGGGACATTGTCTTCGACTGATGGGCAATCCCTTATGCCTCACCACCTTAACGCGGCTGCTTTGACCGCCTAGCGCTAAAGCCGTTACCGACCTACTGGGAGAAGGGCGCTACCCACTCAGGCGATCTTCTCAACGGCTAGCCATTGCTCGCGAGTCAATGGCATCACTGATAGTCGATTCCCTTTCTTCACCAGCGGCGAGCTTTTAAACGCTTTCATGCGCTTGAGTTCCACTAGCGGGACTAACCTCGACAAAGCGCTGGCTAGCACGAGGTCGATGGCGGTCCATCGTGGCACGACGCGCGTCGCCTTGGCATCAAAGTAACGAGAATCAGGGTCAAACTGTAGAGGATCGGGATAAGGCTCACTGATCACCCGCAGTTCTCCCGCTATGCCCACGCGCTGACAACTTGAGTGGTATAACAACACTCGGTCGCCGGGTTGCATGGCACGGATAAAATTTCTGGCTTGGTAATTTCTAACCCCGTCCCAGGGAATCCCTTGGTCCGAAGCCGCAATGAAGTGGGTTAGCCCACACTCTTCCGGCTCGCTTTTGATCAACCAATACGCCATCGCTGGCTCTCCGGACTCAACTTTGCTTCAGTCACCCATCGGTCTAAGAAACTTTTCGCCAAACTCTGCTGACCCACAAAACGCCAAGCAGCAAGACAAAAGCCCCAATCGTGTCCCCGGCGATATAGCCCAATAGTCGCGACATGATCATGACCTCTGGAGCACCTTCTATCCAATAGATCAACATGATACCTAGGCCGTTCAAGACCCCACCTAAAAACCCAACCAGCAGTAACTGACGCCACATCAAGAACATTTGGGCCGAAGACTCAATCAGGACCCCAGTATAACTAAACAAGCGAAATGCTAAGAAACAGCAAACAGCACCGGGAATTCCAAACCAGATCGAGTGCTCGCCGATATCCAACGTAGACCAAGTGATTACCGCGGAGGATAAAAACAACGGCAAGATTGATCGCGCTCCCAACACGAAAGCGGCCAGCAATCTAACCCCATGGGGCAGAAACACGAGGCTGGCAAAAAAAACGCCCTCGCCGCCACCGATCACAAGATGATTCTGTAAGACCAAAATGCCAAAGTTCACCAACGCGAAGGTAAAAAGATAGGCCAGCATGACGGCGAGGACAATTTGCACCTCGTCTAGGAAACTATTTGACCAGCGCCGCAGAAGTGTCTTCATGATCTTCCTTTCGTTTCCTTACAGGGGCTTTGTCGCCTTCTGCCGACTACCAACGCTTTGTTATTCAGCCCTCAATATCCAACGCCCAGTTGCCAACGCCCTATCACCGAAAGCCTTTTCAAGTCTCTATCAGCCGCAATTTAGCACCTTGCTCTGCTGTTATTGCTCTACTAATGATTCTTCCCTAACGATTTTGCGCCACCTCCCCGACTTAATGGGCTGGGAAGGGCTATCGCCCGCCACAGTTGGTCATTCTTACGCCATTGTCAACGTTTAGATTTGGGCTTACCTTTCTTACCGCTTTTTTTTCTGGAGCTTGGTCGACTTTTCTTGCCAGACACCCCCGCTTCAGTGCGAGCTGTTTCAAAAGCAGCTTGCATGGCCTTGAGCTTTTCCGTTTTCTTGGCTTCGATGAGCGGATCCTTTGCGCGCTCAAAAGAAATAATTTTAGCTGGCATTGATGATCTACCTCGTGACCCGGGGCTTAATGTGACACACTTTGTGGTTCAAAAGAATGTGTTTATTTACCTTTGGGCCTGTCCCTTCTACTTAAGCGGTTGCAGCCCCAGCGAGAGGAGCCTACATTATGCGATTGTTGACCCAAAAATTTTGCTACATCGGCTTACTGATAGGACTCTGCAATCTCTCAGCAGCGGCCTCGGCCTCTGGCAGTCCTGCGGAAAAAGCCGCGCTCGGCACCCTCGATCAGTTTATGGTGGCGTTTAACGCTAGGGACATGCAGGCGTGGGCTGACACCCTACACTTTCCACACATCCGAATCGCCAGTGGGCAAGTGTCTATTTTTGAGTCTGCAGAAGCGTTTCAGGCCCGTAAGGTATTCGATTCTCTCAAAAAAACCGGCTGGTCTCGCTCTCAATGGATCGATCGAACCATTACATTATCCTCGCCCCATAAAGTCCATATCGAGACCATTTTTGAGCGACTGGACGCCGACGGCGCCTCCATCGGTCGCTATCAGTCACTCTACATCGTCACCCAGCAGAATGGCCGCTGGGGAATCCAGGCACGATCTAGTCTTGCGCCTTGAGACGACTCAGCCGCTATCCAACCTAAATCTTGGCGCTCAGCCTCAGCCCGGACTCAACCATTGACCCGAGTGCTCTTTTCGTCTCCCCTCGAATCTCGTCATCTGACCACCAATACGAGGTCTGCTAGCGTCTGCCTAAACCCCACTCGGCAGCAGGGGCCGAAACCGAGACGACGCTTACACGCCTCCGGTTTTTGGCTTGGCTGCACTCATATCCATTAAGGCATCTGCATTTGCCATGAGATCTTCAAAGGTTGCATCAACACCTAAAGAAACCGGCTCGTTAACAAACACCTGCGCCCGATAGAACCGACCACCCCCTGCGTTAATCACAGCTCCGGTTGGGGCGTCCGCACTGGTCATAAACAATACTGCGGGACTCACCAACTTGGGTGCGGACTCTGGAGGTGGGCTGTTCGGATCAATTTCTCTGCCGGGGATCGTCGCGATCATTCGAGTTGCCGCAGCTGGCGCGAGAGTATTCACTCGAACATTGTTTTTGGCGCCTTCAAGGGCAAGCACATTCATTAATCCCAGCATGCCCATCTTGGCTGCACCGTAGTTGGCTTGCCCAAAATTCCCATAGATTCCAGAACTGGAACTGGTAAGCACAATTCGCCCGTAGCCTTGCTCGTTCATCAATGGCCAAGCGGCGCGTGTCACATAAGCGGTACCTGACAAATGCACCTGAAGCACAAGGTCCCAATCTGCTAAAGACATTTTTTTAAAGGAGCGATCTCGCAAAATACCTGCGTTGTTGACGAGGATATCGATCCGACCAAAAGCATCAATCGCTGACTGCACAATACTGGCGGCTCCTTCCGGATCGGATACCGAGGCCTTGTTGGCCACCGCCTCAGCGCCCATAGCAATCAGCTCGTCGACGACCTGGTCTGCAGCATCACCGGCACCACTACCGTCGACCCCGCCGCCTAAATCATTAATAACGATCTTGGCACCCCGCTTAGCGTACTCAATCGCATGGGCTCTCCCCAAACCATTGCCGGCACCGGTAATAACGACCACTTTATTTTCATATTCGCTGTTTTCTATGATGGGCATGGAACCTCTCCTTTATCGAAAGCCATAGCCTATCACGATCTCCGCTTACTGTTATCTCGGAAAACCGGTAGGCTGGTGATTAAAGACATTATGAAACTTCGAGCGCTATGACAGAGACCGTTGTTTTTCGTTTGCGGAATGCCGCTGAGCATGTGGGTTCACGCCTTGGCGTCAGTGCCTGGGTCTCTCTGGATCAAACTCAGGTGAATATCTTCGGAGAAGTAACCCGCTGGAGGACCCCGGGACATTGCGATCCAGCGGCTGCGAAACACAGTCGCTACGGCGGTACGTTGTTGCATGGCTTTCACGGCCTCGCGCTGCTACCTTATTTTTATCAATCTGCCGGGTGCTGGCCAGAGGATGGCGAAGATCCCCTAAACTATGGACTGAATAAAGTCCGAATGCTTCAGCCTATTATTATCGGGGAGGGAGTGCGACTGCGCTCAGAGATGCACCTTTTGGCGGCAGATGCCAAGCACCATGGCGACTACCTACTGACCGTTTGTCATGAAATCGAAGCCGAAGGAACCCCGGGACCGGCGATCTATGCTGAATACTTGACCTATTGGCATGCCAAAAAACCCCTCCTGTAAACGAGAGCAGAAAAGTTTATTCCGAGGGTCATACAATGGAACCTCACAGGGCCAGCCTTATACAACGCTTTGGCCTTACCAGGGTCACTGGCTTGATCCCAGTCAGGTCGCATTTTGAGGCGTCGGTTCAGTCGATCTTCCCGCACTTTTGATCCCCTGAAAAGCGGGGAAGCGTTCGCAAAATTCGCGGAATTTGTTTAGCCTTAGGCTTTTGACGCTGTTGACTCCTGCCAAGAGTCAACCCAATCAATCGACACAAGGACAACGAGATGAGTGAGCAGACAACCCCGACCCAACAAGTCATGCCAGGTGCGGCGGGCGTTGATCAAACGAACCCTATCCCTCCCGCCAGTTCGATAGCTCTTGAGGATATTCTTCCGGTGAACCCGCGCCTTTTTAGTGAAAATCGCTGGGAGGAGTATTTCGCAAGACTCCGTGATGAAGATCCCATCCACTTTAATGAGACCACCTCTGCAGGCCGGTTTTGGTCCCTCACTCGGTACGAAGACATCAAGCGGGTCGACACCGACTGGACCAATTTTTCTTCCGCCAATGGCATTACCCTCGGGTTTCCAGTGGGAACAGAGTTGCCTGAAGGCGCACTGAATATTTCAACTTTTATCGCTATGGACCCACCGACTCATGACGTCCAGCGCAAAACAGTGACGGGTGTCGTCGCGCCGAGAAATCTTGCCAACCTCGAACCTTTGATCCGATCCAGAACCCAGCAAGTGCTCGATAGCTTGCCCGAGGACACGCCCTTCGACTGGGTGGATACGGTATCAATTGAGTTGACAACCATGATGCTCGCCACCCTTTTTGACTTCCCTTTCGAGGACCGAAGGAGGCTAACACGATGGTCAGACGTCGCAACAGCAATACCAGGACAAGGGATAATTGATTCGTTACAACAAAGAAGAGAAGAACTGCTTGATTGTCTTAATTGCTTCACCGAACTCTGGAACATCAAGGCAAAGAAGCCTGAAAGCAACGATTTGATATCAATGCTTGTTCATGGAGAAGAAACCAGAAATATGCAGCCATTAGAGTTTCTTGGAAACCTTATACTTCTCATAGTGGGAGGAAACGATACAACCCGAAATTCTATCTCCGGTGGGG
>NZGC01000042.1 GCA_002689445.1 Gammaproteobacteria bacterium | reverse complement strand
TTTTCCAATGCATTTCTTGAAACTCCATGAAATAATTAATTGACTGCGACTCATTAGCCATGCTGCATGCCGTACTTCAATTTTATTTAACTTTGACAAGACTTGAAAGTGATATGTTTTAGGGCTTAACAACGATAAACAGTAGTTTCGTCGGTTTTTATTAGGAAAAACTCAGGTTATTGGATGGTGCCCCAAGCCTCTGAGGCTCCAATGTAGACACTCACTCTTTGATCCAGCAAACAACCTCCATTAATTACTTCTAAAATGGTAGATTAGGATTCCTATGAAGCATAAATAGGACACATCAATGGCAAACAGTTTGATTCGGGACTACATCTCTAGTGATCAAAAAATTGGATTAGATAACTTTCTTCCACTTCAATTACGAGTGGAAGGCGCGATAGCTTCAAGGTTCGGAATAACTTCTCTTGCACTACTGGGGTTTGCAGTGGGTTTCGCAGTGGCCATTGCTTTCTTTTGAACCCAATAGCGCTTCATTTTACGACTCATTAACCAACCATTTATGCTACCCGCCTCCTGAATCTATTTTCGGCATACGCTTCCATTTGTGCCCACAGGCTTTACAGACTACAAGCTCGCTGAAATCTTGTTTGGGATAAAGACTGGAACGCATTGAGACGGCTGGCTCCGATACATCTCCGCACTTTGGACAAATATCTCTTATCCTATTGAAGCGAAGTACAGCAACGACCATTGCAACAAAAAGCACTAAAAGCAGTATCTCCGCTGCAAACTCACCCACCACACTTAGCCTCCCACTGCACGCTACGTAAACGAGTAACTAAAACCAAACTCCTTAACTATCAGCCAAACCTCTGAGATCGTCCAACAGGAACTTAACAACAAAGATACCTTTGCCCCAAGTCATCCAACTGTAACGAACCTCCTCCTTTAAGATATACATTATCTTGTCGTAGTCGCCAAAAAGCTGAGTGCTTAGGTCGTTTCGTGTGATATGGACCTCAGGATACTGCCCTATACGATCAATGAAGTCGGCAATTGCAGGAATGTAGTCTTCCTTTAGCGGGTAGAGACTGATGTCTATTGATGCCTTGAGTGGACCTGTCATTCTCTTAGTCCTTGATTAGAACAAAAAACTAAAGTTAATCAGTCGTTATTCTGTAATTCTTATATCCATTTAGCTTGAACTCGTGACGATTGATGTCTCCAATGTCGCAATAGTTTTTTGCCCCGCGATGTCGGTTTGCAGGATAACCAGCATCGTCGTACCTCGTAACCTTAACTTCAAATGTGCAAAAAAAGACAGGAAGGGCCCGAGACCATTCCTGTCTTTTGAAGACCACTATCGGTTCGATTAGACGCGCTCGATGATAATCGCCGGCGCCATACCGCCACCTGTACACATCGTAATCAATGCAGTATTCAGGTCACGTCGCTCGAGCTCATCAAGCGCTGTGCCGATAAGGATCGAGCCGGTTGCACCAATGGGATGGCCCAGTGCCATTGCGCCGCCGTTCACATTTACGATGGCAGGGTCTAAAGCCAGATCACGAATGAACTTGGCAGCAACGACGCTAAAAGCTTCGTTAACTTCAAACAGGTCAATATCACTGGTCGTCATCCCCGCTCGCTCAAGAACCTTTTTGGCCGCTGGGACCGGCTCATTGAGCATCAGCGTTGGGCTACCGCCAACGGTTGCAATTGCCCTTACCCGCGCCCGTGGCTTCCAGCCTTGAGCAGAGGCATAAGCCTTTGAGGACATAATCAACGCAGCAGCCCCATCAACAACCCCTGATGAATTGCCTGCATGATGCACGTGATTAATCTTGAGATCTGGGTAAGCCCGCTTGACCAACTGATCAAAGGTCTCGCCCGTTTCATCAATAGGCACTCCCATAAACTTATCAAAAACAGTATCCAGACCCGCAAGAGACTCAAGTGTCGTGCCCGGCCGAGGAAATTCCTCGCGATCGAGCGCAACTGAACCATCATCATTCTTAACGGTGATCAAGCTCTTGTCGAAATGGCCATTTTTGATGGCGTACTCTGCCCGCTTCTGACTTTCTACCGCTAGGGCATCGACCTCCTCGCGCGTGAAGCCCTCCAAGGTCGCGATCATATCAGCACATATTCCTTGGTGAGGCTGCGCGTGCAAATCCCGCAGGTGTAGATTACTGCCATCGACGGTTCGATTTTTATCCGCCCGTGGTACCGTTGGCGTATAAGACATCATCTCTACACCACCAGCGACGCATAAATCATCCATACCACTCATTAAATTGGCTGCGGCAATGTTGACCGAGGTAATACCCGAACCACAGAAACGATCGAGGGTCATACCGCAAGCCTTATCGCTCCAGCCAGCGTCTAGCGCTGCCATACGCCCTACGCAAGATCCCTGTTTGCCGATCTGCGAAGAGCAAGCGACAACAACATCGTCGATATCTTCAGTTTTGAGATTGTTGCGTTCGCCAATTTGTTCGAAGACCTTCGCGAGCAGCCGTCCTGGGTGAAATTCTGTCAGAGCACCTTTACCCTGCTTGCCTATGCCTCGCGGCGTACGAGCGGCATCAATAATATAAGCATCAGCCATGTTCTAGTTCCTCTCAATTCAATGTGTTAAAAAAGGGGCTAATCTGCATTGTACGCAGCTTCCTGCAACAATTGAAACCAATCGAGTCAGCAACATTTGAAGTTTTTGCCGCTCCTCTTTCGAGGTCGCTACCACCTGTTTAATGCGGTCATTCGCAGGCTTCCCGCAAGAATAAACGATCTGCTGTGCCGTGTTTCACACCTTATCCTATCGCCGCGCATTCTGATGGCCTACGAGTGCTCGATTGGGCGACTAACTCCAGCAGGTGCCATCTACGAAAGGGCACAGTAACCTTGGCAACTGATGATAAAGAGCGCTTAATGCAGCTAAGACGCGTTGTCAGAGCCGATTTCGACACCCTTCGACGCCGGCAAGCCAAAGACACAACCAAGGAAGACCGAGTTCATGCAATCATCTCAACGTTTGACCTTTGAAGGTGCTCAACTGAACGTGATCGACGAGGGCAATCCGCAGGCGAAGCCTGTGCTGCTCTGGCATGGCGCGGCCTGCAATCTAAACATGTGGAGTCACGTGATCGCGCAGCTGGACCAGCAATTTAGGTTTATCCGATTCGATATTCGAGGCGTCGGCAGGAGCTTGCCAGCCAGCGGAACAGACCAATATTCCTTCTACCAATACGCAAAAGATGCCAATTACATTTTAGACCGCCTTAACATCACCCGGTGTCATATTTGGTCTATGGCATGGGGCTCAAGAGCTGCCCTCGCTTTTTGTTCCCTGTACCCCGATCGGGTTCTGTCCGCCGCGTTTTTTGATGCCAGCATCGACACCGCAGACGTCGAGGCCCAGAAGCGCGGCCATCTGCAAGCCCTCAAGCAGCAAGATGCCACGGGTATCGAACGGTTCGAGCGTCCGGACGACTGGAACCTGCACCATGATAAGAAGACCATGCAACAAGCCATGACCGCTGCCGCAGCATTTGATTTATCCACCGCCGCCTCGACATTGGAGCTTCCAACTCTGGTGGCAACGGGTGACTGTGATCCCAATCTCGTTTCAAGCCGGAAATTGGCGAACCTGATCGCCGGGGCAACACTGGAGGTCATGAAAAATGTCGGTCATGGATCGGTACTCCAGCGGCCTGACTTAGCAGCTCGCCTTTTTTGCGACTTTCAGAGTTCCTTTAATTCATATCCTTGAGAGTTTTTGCACTGCGCTAGCGCTTAAAGCAACCCAGGCAGCCATCCCATTGCTAACGCATTCTGGCTCAGGACCAGTCTTCACCAATTCTTTATGCGTCCTTAAGGGACGATCATTAGGGTTTAACCAAGCGGATAACGGACAAGATTTATGGAAAGTTGCCTTAAAAGCGACTTCATCCTTTATTCAGCCCTCGAGCCTCATATAAACTTGTTTGATGCAACAGGCGCTTTCCATTTTACAAGACACCTTTGGCTACCCCTCGTTTCGATCACCCCAAGGTGAAGTGATCGATACCCTGGTTAACGGGGGTGATGCTTTATTACTTATGTCAACCGGGGGCGGTAAATCTCTGTGCTATCAAATCCCTGCCATGATTCGTCCCGGTTGTGGCATCGTCATCTCGCCACTTATCGCGTTGATGCATGACCAAGTTGCCGCCCTGCGCCAACTGGGTATCAAAGCAAATTTTTTGAACTCTACCCTGAGCTCGGATGAGATTGAACGGATTGAAACCGACTTAAGGCTTGGCAACCTCGATCTTCTCTATATCGCGCCCGAGCGACTCATTCAATCGCGAACCCTAGAACTGCTTAAAACAGCTTCTCTCAGTCTCTTTGCCATCGACGAGGCGCATTGTGTTTCTCAGTGGGGTCACGACTTTCGGGTAGACTATCTCGCCTTAAACCTTTTACACGAAGCCTTTCCAAGCGTACCTAGGATAGCGCTAACCGCCACAGCAGATGCTCGCACCCGCCAAGAAATCATCGAAAACCTTGCCTTAAAAAATGCTAAGGCTTTTGTCGTGGGTTTTGATCGCCCCAACATTCAGTATCGAATCACCCTAAAAACCAATCCTCGAAACCAACTCTTACAATTTTTAAAAAAAGAACATCCAAGCGATGCCGGTATTGTCTATTGTCTCTCGCGTAAAAAAACCGAGGACACCGCCGCCTTTCTTCAGGAGCAAGGGTTTAATGCCTTGGCTTACCACGCCGGTTTACCGACAGAAATACGAGCTGAAAACCAACGACGTTTTCTGTCTGAAGAGGACGTCATCATTGTTGCAACCATTGCCTTTGGGATGGGAATCGACAAGCCGGACGTGCGCTTTGTGGCGCACCTAGACCTGCCTAAAACGATCGAAGCCTACTATCAAGAAACAGGACGTGCAGGTCGAGACGGCAATCCAGCAACGGCATGGATGGTCTATGGCTTTCAAGATGTTACCAAATTAAGGCAAATGCTCGATGGCACCCAAGGCGACGAACAATATAAACGGGTTGAGCAAATCAAG
The DNA here is from genome assembly GCA_002689445.1 of Gammaproteobacteria bacterium. Classification (GTDB taxonomy): domain Bacteria; phylum Pseudomonadota; class Gammaproteobacteria; order Pseudomonadales; family Azotimanducaceae; genus UBA9926. The sequence goes on along the minus strand of NZGC01000042.1, from coordinate 5,880 downwards.
TTGAACGCCATGCTTGGGTTCTGCGAGCTCACCACCTGTCGTCGTGAGGCTCTACTGGCCTACTTCGATGAATCTGCCCCAGAGCATTGTGGTAATTGCGATACCTGCCTCTATCCTGTTGAAACCTGGGATGGCACCGAAGCTGCGCAAAAGGCCTTAAGCGTTATCTATCGCACCGGTCAACGATTTGGTGTTAGTCACTTGGTTGATGTTTTGCTGGGCAAATCTTCTGATAAAGTTCTGCAGTTCGACCATGATCAATTGCCAGTTTTTGGCATTGGTCAAGAGCGTTCTACCCAGTCTTGGCAATCTGTTTTTCGGCAACTGGTGGCTGCGGGTCATGCCGTGGCCGATCCAGAGCGATTTGGCGGCCTTGCGCTGACTGAAAAGTGTCGCCCCTTACTGAAAGGTCAATCTCGAATTCAATTTCGCAAGGATCCCGTCCAACGCAACAACAAGCGACTCAGCAAAACCCCGCTCCCTGATGATATCGACGTGGGTATTTGGGAAGCTCTGCGGGCTCATCGCAGAGCCTTGGCTGAGTCTCAAGGCGTCCCCCCTTATGTCATTTTTAACGACCGAACCTTACAAACGATGGTCGAGGAAATGCCTGACTCTCTCGACGCGTTTAGCCAGTTACCCGGAGTTGGAGCACGTAAGCTAGAAAAATACGGGAAGGGCTTTCTACAAGTGTTGCATCAAACTCAATCCTGAGCTTATCAGACGCCGCAACCCATTGACCTCACTCACGCAATGCCCATGGCGGGAGCCTTAGAATCATTGATCCGTACAGGTCTCTTATCGAATGATCTCAGCTGCAGCGTGGTCTGCGTCCTATGGCTCGGACAATCCAATGCCCTCCATTCAACCGCCCTTGGCAAACACTGCGTTCTCATGACCGAGTTGATCAAAAATTTCACGCAACGTTGCTAGGGGCAATTTCGGGCGACGATCAAAATATAACAACCCATTAATCTCTTGTTGAATATCCGTCAATTGGGTCCAAACAAAACCTTGAAGTTGCGGGGCTGCACCGATCATCGCAGCAATCTCTCGGATTTGGGTTTCAAACGCTTGCTCCGTTTGCGGAATTTCTCCGTAACTGAAATCTTCCTCGGAATAGTGACCAAATCCTACGCCACCACACTCTGTCAGGAGAATCGGTAAGCCCTCAATATTTGCACCCGGCAAGGCGCCCACCCGCTTGAGTCCACCATATTCGTCCGTCACCGACGAATCTGGCTGCTCAATCAATTCGGCAAGCCTAGTCGCCACATCGCGATTTTCGAAATACAAGTGCAAAGTCCATAGATCGCCGGCAGAGAATTCCCAGCCGTCATTGCCTACCACTGGACGGCTGGAATCGAGCGCTTTGGTGATCCCTACCACTCCCTCTACAAAGGCTCGCTGTTCAGGTCGCTCTGCTTGGTGCCACACGCCCCAAGATTCATTAAAAGGTACCCAGGCAATCACAGAGGGATGCGCTCGATCCCGCTTAATCAGCTCGATCCACTCTCCGGTTAACGTTTCTATCAGCTCGGTTGTAAAAATTTTGCCCGAGGGCATTTCTGCCCAAACCAAAAGACCTAATCGGTCTGCCCAGTATAAATACCTAGGATCTTCGGCTTTTTGGTGCTTGCGGGCACAATTTAGCCCCATCGCTAGTGTCAGTTCCACATCGGCGCGCAGGTCATCGTCGGTCATTGCCGTATACCAACCCCCAGGAAAGTAACCTTGATCAAGGATACCCTTCAAGAATAAGCGTTCCCCGTTTAAACGGAGTTCGCCATTATCGACACTGACCTCTCGGAGACCGAGATAACTCGTCACCTCGTCAATTTCGTTGGTTCGATGATTAACCAATTTAAGCGACACGTCGTAGAGGTGGGGCGCTGCTGGCGACCAAAGCTCGCCATCCTCGATCACGACTTTGAATCGAGCTTCGCTACGCAGCCCTGTCTCGACGCTTGCCTTCGCCACCGGCACGCCATTTCGACTGATCTCCAAGGTCTGCTCTCCGTCGATCTGACCCGAAAAGTAGACCCTGTACGTGAGCTCGCCTGATACACAGCAGTAGTCAAAACTCGTGGATTCAATGGACACCGTCGGTAGCGGTTCAACCCAAACCGTTTGCCAAATTCCCGTCACACTGTCGTAATCGATGGGCCAACGCGTGGTGCCTGCTTGCTTACCCCTGGGTTGAGTCCAAGACAATGAATCTTGAACCCGGATCACTAAGCGATTGACTCCGGGCTTAAGCGCATGCGCAATATCAAGGGCGATGGGCGCATAGCCGCCTCGGTGCTGGCCGACTTCTTGACCATTCACAAAGACCCGAGTCCAATGGTCACAGGCGCCTATCCGAAGCACCACGCGATCTTGCCAGTCAACGGGTATTTCTAATTCTCGCTGGTACCAAACCACATCCGCTGGCACCAATTGCTGAATACCACTGGCTTCGGATTCAACCGGATAGGGCACAACAATTGGGCTCGGTTTCGGCAAACCAGTGCTGAACCAAGCTGATCGCAACCCTTGATCTTCCGCATCCATTTCGAACAACCAGGGACCATTTAAATTCAACCATTGATCCCGGACCAGCGTGGGACGCGGATATTCTGGTCGTGGCACACCCATTATCATTCAACTCGCTTGCACAGTGTGTTCAACTTACTGACCATGGACTCGCTCATATCTCCGCAATTTTTCCGCCGTTGGATTTTTGGGTTCGCTGCTTACTCCATCTAATGTACGCAGCTCACAGAGGAATTGCTAGGATGGGTTTGGGTTAAACCCCAAGGTTAAATCGCTGGGCTCAACACCCTTTCACGCCAACTCGGCAGGCCACCCCTCAAGGCTCGCGTTCACCCAGGTATTTGCAGGGCGCTTAGGCCCAGTCTCTATTTGGCTGCCCGCAAAAGGCTGTCTCGAACCGATCAAGCAAACGCCGATTCAGCTACGAGCCAATCAGCATTGCAGGCTCGCATCAAAGGACTTTACTTAGCTCTGCCGCGGCCGCAGCAAAAGCTTCAGGCAAATAATGATCCTCACTTGCTAAAACCTCAAAAAGCGCGTCCATTTCAGGTCGAGTCGATTGCCATCGCCCGGTACTTTCAAGCATTAGATTCATCGCCATCGCCGCCTGCTCAGCAAGCGCATAGTCACGGTAGTCTCCCTCAGCGGCGTTACGAGCGATGGCCCTTAACATGCCATGACTGTGTTCCATCGTAATCTTTGAGGGCGCTCGATCTCGTGCCTGATTGAGACCGACTTTGAGTGCATTCAGGGCTGACTGAAACGTTGCCGTCGAGCCGGACGTTGCTCTGTTTAGGGCCCGGATGGAATCCAACATTTGCGCGTTTGGCTCACCGATGAGCCCTTCGTAAATGGGCAATACAAAGGCAAAGGGCGCCAGATTCACTCGCAGCGCACCCGGCTCAACCCCTGCAATTAACTCAAACGGTTTCCATCGCTGTTCGCTCATTGCGTGGTGACACGCATGACAATCGAACAGAGCAACCTCCGGTACCAATTGGGGATTACTCACCCAATGATGCTCCATGAGTTCCAGCATTTCTTGGGCTGCCATCAGCTGTCCTACCACCCAAAGATTGACTAAGTTCGAGTCACCTTTTCGGGTTTGATAATCATCATCCCGAGCCCAGTGCGGGGGCATCAGCTCCATAAAGGTGACCAATTCGAACGATAATCTAGGATGGCCTGCTCCCATGATTCGATGCGTTGTAAATTTGTCTTCCGTGCCGAGATGACAAGAGAGACACAATCGCGCCACTGCCTCGGGGGAGGCGGTGGGATATAGTCCGACCGGCTCTTCCTGATCAGTCGCCGGTAAGATATGGCTTGCAATCCACTGTTCGCTGCCGCCATGACACGACTCGCATCCGACCCCATCGGTAATATCGAAACGCTCGCCTTGCATCTCGGCCGACACATTATCCGCGTGACAATCTAAGCAGATCTTTGCTTCATGAGCATTCTCCAGACCCAAATTCCGTGCGATACGCTGAGAATCTTGATTCAACAGCGTGTTGTAGGCGTTGCGGTGTCGATCGTATCGGCTCCAAGTCACAAATTCGTTCTGAAGCACTGAGGTACTTTCGCGTTCAAGGGCCGAGCCATGACAGACCGAAGATGCACACGTTGCCACCCCTAAATGTTCCTGTCCGTCTGATTCTGGTAATGCAGGATAGCCACTGACGGCACCCGAAACCAAACACAAGAGACCCGCCAACACCCCTAGCCTGCAATGACGGCGGCTCAATGTCCGACTCCTGACCTTCTTAATCCAAGATCTGAAAGTTCCATAATCATTTTCCGTCGTTGGGACACTGTTAATCATCGTCGGTCTGCCCTCTCGGTAGCAACGCGCCTGTGCCTGGCGTATCTTTCACAAACCAGGGTTGGCCATCAGCTCGTTTTACCATCCTGTCCATATCCTCTTTGCGAAGAGGCCCTGACCCTAACCGACCAAACACGGGCACTTGCTCTCCGGTCTCGTCTACTGCTCGGTCTCGTTCTAAGCCTCGAGTCACCGCATAGAGCGGTTTGCTACTCGAAAACTCAGCGATTAATTTGGGGTGAGGCACTGGCGCGAACCCATAAAATCCAGGAACGGATTCTGGATCGGTCAATTGCAGGACCTTCAGCCCCGCATCACCATCCGCAACATAGGCAAATAATGAAGCGTTGGTGTGCGCAACCGCTATATCATGCGCATCGACAATGCCTTCTTCGGGGCCAATCATCTGCTGTACTACCATTTTAAGTGGGCGCTCGGCGTCGATCACGGCAACCCCTTGCGCGCCCGAAGCAACATAAATCCAGCTTCTTGCTATCGCCAGCCCACGAGCTTCCTCAAGCGGTACCGTCGCGTCTTGTAACAATTGAGGGCGATCAGGATCACTCACATCGATCAAACTCAGCCCGCCTGCATGGGTGACGAAGAGATAATTGAGCTGCAGACCTGAGGCACGTGCCTCCGGCAAACCCACTTGGCCACGGACGACTGGTTTCAACGGATCCTTAAGGTCAACGATCACTATGCCCTCCGGGGTCGCAATGTAAGCCAAATGCCCCCCCATGGTTATGTGCACCGCGCCCTCGAGCACACCCTTTTCATTCCAGGTCAGGGCACGCTTTAAAAAGTTATTGCGCGGCTCCCCATCGGCTAACGTATTGATATCAATTAAAATCAAGCCTTCTTCAGCATCAGTCACCACCGCATAGTGGTAAATACTGTGCATTGGCCGCTCTTGATTGATCTCCCGCATCAGCTTGCCCTGGTTACGCAGAGGCGCAATCGGCTGGGTCGTTACCAGTGATAAACAGGTCGCATTTTTAGTCTTAACATGGGTATCGTGTCCCATCGCGCTGAAAGGCCCAGTCAGTATTCTGTCGCTCACACCCTTGTTAGCAATCGAGGCAATGTCAAAAACTTGGAAGCCATTTTTACCACCCGCACTGAATAAATATTCACCGCGGTGCTGAAGGCACCCTACTGAGCCGTCAATCTGCTCGCGATAGTGCTCGGTCAGTTGAGCATCCTTGTCTTGATGCTCGCTAAACCAATCGGGGTACGCGGTTTCGTGCAGAAAAGAACCAATCACGGCTTGGGGTTCCTCCCATTCTGTCACCTTAATGGCTTCAACCCCCTCTTGCCCACCTAGGTAGGTAAAGTGCCCCATGAAGTCGATGTAATCGCCACCAAAGCCTAGGGTTTGTGCCAAAATCGCATTGTTGTCGCCGTCCTCTGACAGATGGCAATCGCTACAATTGCGTGTTTCCGTCTTCCTCACGGTGTGCGCGAAATGCGGATTCATTGCCTGCGAACTGTAGCCTGCAGCCGAAATGGGGGGCTGT
>NZGC01000006.1 GCA_002689445.1 Gammaproteobacteria bacterium | reverse complement strand
CTCGAAAATAACCCTGGCAAATATGACACCAAAATGCTCGAGCGCCTCACCTGCGGTGGTTCGGCACCCCCAGTTTCGATGATGCGCTGGTATTGGCAAGAGCACGGCATTGAAATGATTCAAGGTTGGGGCATGACTGAAACCAATCCCCTCGGTACGCTCTCCAGAAAAGTTGCCAAACGATCTCACTTAAACCTCAGCGAAGATCAGCAGTTTGACAATATTGCCAAGGCAGGCCTGGCCAGCCCCGGCCTGGAAATCGAAATCTTTGATGAAAACTGGCAGACGCTACCTCATGATGGTGAGTCCGTTGGCGAATTATTGATTCGTGGACCCTGGATTTGCTCCGAATACTATAACGACCCTCAGCCTGAAAAATTTCACGATGGCTGGCTGGTCACTGGGGATGTCGCAAAAATTGACAGCGAGCAATACCTCATCATCGCCGATCGATCCAAAGACTTGATCAAATCAGGGGGCGAATGGATTTCATCGGTAGACCTGGAAAATCATATTGTTGCGCTCGAAGGGGTGCGACAAGCAGCTGTCGTTGCGCAACCTCATCCTAAATGGGACGAACGCCCTGTTGCACTCGTCATTTTGATTGAAGGCGCGAATGTTACTCAGGATCTCATTTTAGAGCATTGCTCAGCGGCTTTTGCGAAATGGCAATTGCCAGACGATGTCATTTTTGTTGACGAGATTCCGTTAACTTCTACCGGAAAAATCGATAAGAAGATTATTCGAGGCCAACTGGACTCTGAAGGCTATCAACTGCCGGATCTGAGGACAGGTTAAGCGACAAAGCACCGGCAGCTCCAAACGGCACTGCCTTTTTCGCACCCCGCTCTCAACCCTCTGTCGCAGGACCCGATGATGGGAGCGACCTGCTTTGAGTTGAGTAGAGTCATTACGTCAAGGACCGACTATGTCTAACCATACCGTTACGGTTGCCCACATCAGTGAATTACCAGAGGGTGGGCAACTTAAGGTCGATCTGGAGGATCGAGAGCTCTTGTTGTGTCGCTTCGAGGAGCAAGTCTATGCGATCGACTACTACTGCAGTCATGACCAGCTTGGACTCGAAGGTGGCGAACTTGAACGAGGTTGCATTGTGTGTCCCTATCACGGCGCCGAGTTTTGTTTAAAAACCGGTGAAGCAATGGCCTCTCCGGCTTGGGAAGCGATCCCAGTCTACCCAGTCACCATCGAGAATGATTTAATCAAACTGTCGATATCTGCCTCCAAATGAGCAGTGAGCTGGCAAAGACATTGCTCGATAAGCTAACCCTCGAGCGTATTGATCTTGATATCTTCAGGGGAGAAAACGAGATCACGTTGGGCACGCGACTCTTTGGCGGTCAAGTGTTGGCCCAGGCTCTGTCTGCTGCTCAAGAAACCATCGAGAACCGACCTTGTCACTCTCTACATGCCTATTTTTTGCGGCCGGGACAGGTAAATCAACCCGTGGTGTTTCAAGTCGAGCGCATTCGAGACGGCAAAAGTTTCAGCACTCGCCGAATCATCGGTATTCAAGCAGGCCAAGCGATTTTCAGTATGGACGCTTCGTTTCAAGTCATTGAAACTGGCCTCAGCCATCAAATGGATGCTAATCGATTTCCCGACCCGGACACCCTAGAAGACGATCGCTCTGTGGCTGGACGAATGACAAACTTAGGTCCTTATGCCGATTGGATGACCCGCCCCCGGCCCTTCGAACAGCGATCGGTGACCCCCATCGATCAGCCCCAAGTGCCGAAAACCGAGCAAGCAGTCTGGATTAAGTTTTTAACCACCGTAGAGAGCGGAGCGGAGCATCAACAGTTGCTGGCCTATGCCTCTGATATGGGTCTGGTCAGTACATCTGCGCTGCCTCACCGTGACCGCATTCGCAGAGATCAGTTGCAAATGGCAAGTCTCGACCACAGTCTTTGGTTTCACGACCGATTCGATATCGACGATTGGCTACTCTACGTCAAAGACACGCCCGTGACCTTCGGTAACCGCGGTCTCAATCGCGGCGGTTTTTTTGATCGATCGGGCCGTCGTGTGGCTTCCGTGATTCAAGAGGGACTGTTGCGAGTTACCGAGTGACCAAAAACCGGCTAGCAAACGACCTACCCGCGCCGTGACGGCTGCCCCGCTTCTTTGGCAGGATGGTATCGCCCAGGTCTGATGCCAAAATCCCTAGATCTAGCAGGGGATTTCTTATCCTGCAGACGCCGGAGAACAAGCTCCGAATGGCAAGGACTGCCATCATTGGAATCATCCCTGAGACTTTTAGGCTGTGAAGATCTCTGGATCTCGCGGCGACTCTGCCTACCATTCACTTAGGGCAAATATTCCCGCTCTATCAAGCCTCGCTCCGATGTTTCCAAAGCTTCTACATAGGCAGCATGACTCTCCACAAAGGCCTCCATGTCGGGATAAGTGGCGATCACCTTGCCACACCAATAAACCAATACCGAGGTTTTATCTGCATTCCAAAATACACCGGTTTTCATTCACCATGACCTTTTTTGCCCAGCATCCACAGCATGACGCCGACTACTTAAATGCTAACAGACCTTCTGAAAAACACTCAATCCTTCGAATCAATGGACTGAAATCTTGCAATTGAATAGAGCCTGTGCGTTTATTCGTCGCTGACATTTCAACTCCTAAGGTATCGCAATGAAAATTGGATTAATGGCCGCCGTCACCGATTCACCGGAAAGCACCCTAGATCACATTATCGAGGATGCAAAAAAAGCAGAGGCTGAGGGCTTCGCGTCGCTATGGATGGCCAATATTTTTGGTCTGGATGCGATTTCGACCCTCGCCCTCATTGGTCGCGAGACGAAAACGTTAAAACTGGGCACTGCCGTCACCCCAACTTACCCCAGACATCCGACCGCGCTTGCGCAACAAGCATTGACCACCGCTGCGGCGAGTCAAAATCGGTTCCATTTGGGGATCGGTTTATCTCACCAAGTGGTCATCGAAAATATGTTTGGGTTTTCCTATGAGAAACCGGCAAAACACATGCGTGAATACCTCTCTGTCTTGATCCCTTTGCTCGCAGGCGAAACCGCGCAATTTTCAGGCGATCATTATCGAGTGAATGGGGTCAAAATCACAATTCCAGGAGCACCTCGAGTCCCCACACTGGTTGCAGCCCTAGGTCCCGTGATGCTGAAACTCGCCGGCGCCATGGCCGACGGCACCATTACTTGGATGACAGGGGAGAAAACTTTAGAAACCCACATTATTCCCAAAATTAACGCCGGGGCAGAGGCCGTGGGTAAAGGTCAGCCCGATATTGTTGCGGGCTTTCCCATATTCATCACCAACGAGGCCGAGGCTGCTCGTGCTCGCATCGATCAGACCCTCGCCATCTATGGTCAGCTACCGTCCTACCGTGCAATGCTCGACAAAGAGGGTTTGGCTGGACCAGGAGACCTTGCACTTGTGGGTGATGAAACCGTCGTAAGACAGCGCCTCGATCATCTGCGCAGCATTGGCGTAACCGACTTTACCGCTGCCATCGCCGCTGATGATGCCGAGGGCGCAGCAAGAACCCGTGCGTTTTTGGCGAGTGAAATTTAGTCACTAAACGCAGGGATGACCTCATGGATCAGTCGATGCGTCTGGTCCAGGAGATCTTGCTTACCATCAGCGATGGGAATCAGTACAAATTTTGAACACCCCGCGGCGACAAAGTCTCGCACTCTTTGTATCACCACCGAATCGTCACCAATCGCCAGATAGTCACTCGGGTCCTGTTTGAGCCGCTCTGAGATCCCGCGCATGGATTGCTGAACAATCGGCTCTTGCTCGGAACCAAATCGGAACGAAAAGGTGGCCCCATAGTGATCCTCATCGATGGTTCGACCATATTTTGGCAATGCAGCCTTAATGCCTTTAATCACTTCTCCTGTCCGTTTTGGCGTATCAATACCTGCTAACCAACCGGTGCCAATACGCGCGGTACGTTCGATAGCCAGCTTCGAGGTGCCCCCTATCCAGAGCGGTATCGAAGGATTCGCGGGCTTCGGTGCAATACTCGCATTGTCGTATTGAAAAAATTCGCCATCAAACGAGACCGACGATTCTTGCCAAAGTTGACGAACAATAGACAGTGCCTCATCGGCCTTCTTGCCGCGACCTTTGGTTGGCGTTCCCGTTGCCACATAATCTCGGCTGAGCGCACTCCCAATACCGAAGGCTGGCAATAATCGTCCACCACTGAGAAAATCGATAGTTGCGCATTGCTTGGCTGTCAATAATGGGTCTCGCAAGGCAATACTCGCCACATTCATACCAAAGCGGATCGATTCTGTCGCACCGGCCAAGGCTGCCATGGTTGATAAGGTCTCCAGATTCGGTTCATTTGAAACCAGGCGATCCGTTTGCCAAATTGAATCAATGCCCCCTAACTCACATTGGCGAACCCAATCAAAGTAGTCAGGTCCTTTCTCCATGGGGAACCGTCCCAACCCAATACCAATTCCAATCGTCATCTACTGTTCCTCGTCCAAGCTTAATATCGATGCGAAGTCTACCCAGTGGTTCAATCGATCGAACTGAGCGATCCCTTCTTGTTCCTGGCCGCCCGTCATCAACGTTTGCAAACTCGTTTCTAATGCCAATGTGATCGCTCCCAGCAAGTAGGTTGGATGAAGCACCAACTGGAACCCCAGATCGAATAATTCTTGATCCGGCAACATTGGCGTACGCCCACCGGCGACCATATTTGCAACCAATGGGATCCCTTTAAAAGCTTCGGCAATCGCTGCCAGTTCAGAGGGACTCTCAGGGGACTCAATAAACAGAGCGTCAGCACCAGCCTCGGCATACCGCTCACCTCGCCTTAACGCCTCATCTAATCCCAGCTGCGTTCGCGCATCTGTCCGAGCTATCATCATAAAATTAGCGCTGTCCCGGGTGTCACAGACCACTTTAATTTTCTTCACCATCTCTTCAGCAGGAATCACTTGCCGATCTCGGATATGGCCGCAGCGCTTAGGAAACACTTGATCCTCGATTTGTATGGCTACCGCGCCAGCTTGCTCATAGCCGGCGACCGCTTGCGCAACATTAGCTAGCCCTCCAAAACCCGTATCACCGTCAGCGACTAGGGGTGCTTGCACGACCGTGGCGATTTGCCGAACCCGCTCTACCATCTGAGAGTACGAGACCAATCCGGCATCGGGCTTCCCCAATAAGGTTGCTGAGACCCCATAGCCCGTCATATACAAGGGGCCTTTCACATAATGTTCGGCGATCCTTGCGGAATACGGGTCGTAAACGCCGGGTAACGAAAAACAATCACCCCGCGCTAATGATTCCATCAACATGACTACCTCCTGAGCAGCAAATTCATCGACTGGTTCTTCGTATCGCCTCAACATCATACCCCAGGGCCTGCTCCATTCAGAATCACACGTGAGCCAAATAATCGAGTATGCTTTTGTTTCATTTCTTAGCGAAGCGTGTGATGAAAGCCATTGTTTGTGAGTCTTTTGACCATCCTAGTCTCTTAACTTTAACCGAGCAGCCCGATCCGGAGTTGGCTGATCATCAGGTGCTAATCGACGTTGCGGCCACGGGCCTCGGCTACGTCGACGCGCTAACCGTCTCGGGACTGTACCAAATTAAACCGCCTCTTCCCTTTGTCCCAGGCAATGAAATTGCCGGAACCATCCTGGCGACAGGCTCCCAAGTCGTTCATCTCAAACCCGGCGATCGAGTATTGGCGATGCCATCTCAGGGTGGGCTAGCAGAGCGCATCAGTGTGTCAGCAGATCGTTGTCACAAGATTTCAGACCGCTTAGATTTCGCAGCAGCGGCATCCTTCCTTGTGAATTACTGTACCGCCTACCACGGCTTGATAACCTGCGGCGAAATTACCGCATCCGATACCGTGCTGGTGTTGGGAGCCAGTGGCGGAGTTGGTATGGCTGCTATCGATCTAGCGAAAAGTCAGGGAGCCTTTGTCATTGCCGCAGCATCAACAGAGGAGAAACAAGCCGCTGCTCTAGCCGCTGGCGCGGACTTGAGCATTGATTACAGTCAACCTGCATGGCGAGATGCGCTCAAACAACAATTAGCAGGCCGACCCCTTACTGTGGTTTACGATCCCGTCGGCGGTGATTTCGCCGATCCCGCTTTGCGATCGCTGGCTCCAAGCGGCCGGTATCTGGTCGTGGGTTTCGCCAGCGGTAAAATTCCCAGTATTGCCGCCAATTTAACCTTGCTCAAACAAATCCGTGTCATCGGCGTAAACTGGGGCGGTTTTATTGGCATTCACCCGGAAGCGTCTGAACCTGTGATTCAATCGCTCCTTAACATGACCACCGAGGGCAAACTCAACCCCATTGCAGGTCACCGTTTTGCCCTTGAACAAGCTGGCGAGGCCATGACCACTATGCTAGAACGGCGTGCTATCGGCAAAGTCGTCATCACCCAGGAGTAACCTATGAACGACATCGTACCCTTTCAACTCGACATCCAGGAAGACCAACTCGCGGACTTAAAATTAAGACTGGCAATGACGCGACTGCCAGACCGAGAGACCCCCGACGACTGGTCTCAAGGCATACCACTTGCTTTCATGCAAAAAGTCAAAGCTTACTGGGAGCAGGACTATCAGTGGAGCGAGCGCCAGACTCTCCTTAATCAATTTCCTGGCTACAAGACAAAGATTGAGGACATCAACTTCCACTTCCTCCACATCCCGTCCAAGCATACTGAGGCCAAACCCTTATTGATGACTCATGGCTGGCCCGGCTCAATTGTAGAATTTCAAAAAGTGATTGGCCCGCTCACCGACCCAACGGCGCATGGCGGGCGCGCGGCTGACGCTTTCCACGTAGTCTGCCCCACCCTCCCCGGTTTTGGATTTTCGGATCAACCCAGCGTTCCCGGATGGAATATCGAAAAAATTGCTGCAGCTTGGGATACTCTAATGACTCGCTTGGGTTATCACCGATATCTTGCGCAAGGCGGGGATTGGGGATCGATCGTCACAACGGCTATCGGCGTGCAAAATTTAGGACATTGTCAGGGCATTCACATTACCATGCCAATTGCTGCTCCTGATCCGGATACCATGGACGACTTGTCTTCTCTAGAGCAAGAGAGCCTTACCGCTGCGCAATTCTACCAAAATCACGACTCTGGCTATTCAAAACAACAAAGTACCAGGCCTCAAACTCTAGGTTATGGACTCGCCGACTCGCCCATGGGGCAGGCTGCTTGGATCTTAGAGAAATATTATCAATGGATGGATTGCCAAGGCGATCCATTGAATATCGTCAGCATGGATGAATTGCTGGATAACGTCATGTTCTATTGGCTACCCAACGCTGGGGCATCTTCTGCCCGCATCTATTGGGAGAGTTTTGGGAGCAACACGTTATCGGCCTTACCTGTAGAGATCCCCTCAGCCATTAGCATCTTCCCGAAAGAAATCTTTAAAACTTCCGAGCGATGGGCTAGGAAGCGATTCTTACAACTTAAATATTTCAACCAGCTCAGTGTCGGAGGTCATTTTGCGGCCCTCGAGCAGCCAGAATTGTTCGTTAAAGAACTCCGAGCAGCCTTTGCCCTGATGACAGTTTGACCTCATTTTGAGGCCCTAATAAAGTCAGGCGGTCTCTTGCTGATCACGCTCTTGTCTTGGTTGATTGTCGTGCCCTGAGATAACGCTTTGGCGGCAGGCCATACCATTGCTGAAAAGCATGTTGGAACGCACTGGGTTCTGCATAACCGAGTTGCTGACTAACCTCTTTCACGGCAAGCCCGCTCATCAGCAAGCAAACCGACGCTTTTGCTCGATAATCTCGGAGCAGGTAGCTGAACTTCGTTCCTTCCGCCGCTAGGCGCCGGCGCAGGGTGGAAGCCTCCATATTCATGCTGAAGGCTGCTGCGGATAGGGATACACTCTCCTGCTTATGGAAACCCGCATCCATGAATGCCAGCACTGCGTCAGTCGCGGCTGTGAGTCCCTTGCGAGCTTCCAGGGTCGGTTGAATCATACTCCTAAATTGCAGTGCCTGAACCTTATTCGCCATATTAGAAGGCTGCATCACATCCTCTATTTGCCATTGAAGTTCAGTGATCTGATCGCTCATCAACGATAGGTCTGGATTCCTTGCTTGATGCTCTTCAACAGACATGACCTCGCCCCGATAGATTAAGCGCTTAAGCGGCAGCACACCGGAATCAATCAAGCGGCCCATACCCGCAGAAAATTGCAACGCGAACAAATGATGGTGCCAATCGTAAATGGGAATTTTAGGAATCAATCGAACCGCAAAGGTTCGGTCGGTTTCAACTGTTGAGATCAAAACAAGATTATTGTCCAACAACCGCGTATCGGCCACGCACTGAATCGCTTCTTTTAGCGTCTCCTGACTCACCGCATAGCTCCACCGCGTCACCTGTCCATGGGCAACACCCAGGTTCTTCGACATTAAATCGAAGGCCTTGGGATCAGGATCTAAAATTTTGGCAACGTCTTGACTCACTGACGTTGGCGACAATAGGTGGGTAAGATTGTCGGCTTCGGGTAGGCGACCCAGTGCTTTAGCTGCGACGTCGGGATCGATAAAGCCCCTTTCAACACCATATTGATAGATGCTGATAACCGAGGGGCCCAGAAACCACCCTAAGTTTGCTTGCTTCTCGCTCACCGACTTCCCCAAACATCTGACTGTTAAGGTTGAAAAATCCGTTGAATCACAACTCAAACCAATAAATTGAGCGAACCATCTCTCTGAAACTCAGCGACGTGCCACCGATGAACCCCTGGCCATCACGCCGAACTTCGGCATCACAGAACGGGCTGGCTAGGGTGCCCGAACAGCGACTGGAGGATTCCCCAAAACCCTCAATCCGATTTTATTCTGCACGGAATGCAACCTTCAATCAAGGGCCGCATCAGTCGCCTTCGGCGGCTTCATCCAAAGGACAGGGGTGCGGAGCTTATACTGTTGATAATCCGGGTCAGCCCCCCATTTTCGGTCTGCCCGTGCCTCAAGCATTCGTACACCGCTGATGTAGGTCATTAAGACAAACACAAAGATCGGCGAAATCAAGGTAACGTATTGACCACCAGAAAGCGCAGGTAAGGCAATCAGTGCCATCCCAAACCATAACAAAATCTCACCAAAGTAATTGGGATGCCTCGACCAAGCCCATAGGCCGGTTTGGATAAACCGCTCCTGATGCTCAGCAACCGCTCGAAATGTTGTCTTTTGTGCGTCGGCGACGACTTCTATCGCAAAACCAATCAGCCAGAGTCCAGCTCCCAACCAACCGACCCAGCCTAAAGGGGTCTTCTCTACTGAAGAAATCGCTGCCAGCCCAGCGCCCAGAGTAATCGACACCCACAGTCCTTGCAGAGACCAGGTCATAAGAAACTGTAAAAAATCTGTTTTCATTGTGCGAAAACGGCGATCTTCCCCAGCCTTTATTACACGCCTAAACAAAAATTGGCCCAAACGAGCAGCCCATATCAACACCAACATGCCAATCAAATAGTCACGGTCTGTCAATTCTGGGGCAAAAAAGAGGGCAATTAGCACCAGACTGATATAGGTAATACTGCCTGTTAAATCGAAAAACTTTTCCGAGCTGAACGCGTAGGCAGGTACAAACACCAACCATTGAATGGCGAAACTCATTGCCACACAGGCAGCGAACAGGGGCACACCCGCCACAACGATACCGCCCATCGAACCAAAATAGGCAATGCCTAGACCCATCGCTATGGCAATTACGGTACCTAAAATCCAAATCATTTTACTTGGCAACATCCCTCTCCTTACTCAATCACCCTTGGCTTTCTCTCAAGTCCGCTTCGCCTCAACCATACCCCCTCTCCCAAGAGCCTTTCTTTGGTTAACCTGGTTGGCGAGCACTACGCTGTCACTCGAATTCGAAGACAACTGCCCAGCAACAATGATGCTTCAGTCACCGTCATTATCGCTGGGACCCCACCTTATCCCAGCAGGTTATTTCGCTTGGGCATACTACCCCCAAGAATGCCTCGACCATTCCTCTGGCAACCGACCCAACTTAAGGGGTCGACACCAAAGTTTCCGGTGACAGCACCCGATTAAGCAGCTTTGCCAACCTGAACCCGGCTTGAGCCAGACGGCGTTCAGCGATTGGCCAATTTGTCGCATGGTACGCTGGTGACAGACGATAGCGCTGACTCGCCCAGGGTACACACGCGCCGCTCTGTTGACGACAGTACTGCACCCGAGGGTGGGTTACCAGCTCAAATGACTCTTGTGCCCAATCAACGGGACCGCCCGTAAGCGCGCGCTCGTCGAATCGGATTGCCAACAAATCTTGGAGTAATTCCGAACGATTCTTTTGCGTATCTCTCACGAGGCAATAGTCCCAAACACCATGTAAATTATCGCAGCCGTCAAAGCCTAAAACACGTACTTTGTTTCCGCCATAATCGTCGGCAAAACTCACGTGTAGAGGTTGGTGGACATCGCCGACCCAGTGACTGACAAACATCAAGGCTTGTAATCGAGTCCAGGGCTTGTTGTTAACATTTCGAAGCAGCTCAACATGGGTATCGATTGCTGTCAAAACGCACCCCGCGATACACTGATCAAGGTTTATCTCACTATCCCAGCGATGGACATTGATATAGTGCCAGGATTTAACCCCCTCATAAATTTTGAGAGGACGCACTTGATCAGCCCAAGTGCATAAATCGGCAAATTTGAAGCGTCGGTTTTCATACAAAGTCTGCTGTTGAACTTCTGGCAGGGCTTGCATCAGACCACTAATTTGGCGTCGAGCATTTGCTGTCAGTGCTGTTTCAGCAACCTCACAGGTCAATTGATGGCCGGTTTCTGACCACGCCGAACTCTCCGATGCCCCAAAAACGCCACAAAACAGCATCATAAACCAGGGCAAAAGATCCCGAACCCAAGTGGGTCTCCCGATTTTTTGACGCGACCTGGCTCTATACTTTACCACCCATGACTTCGGGGCTGGAATTGCCTTGACTGACTGACTGCCCCTAATCACCTATCCATTGCCTTGTCGCTTGGCGATGTACTCCTTGAGGAACTCCAGATGATCATTAATCCGAAAATCGGCCTGAAGAGCATCTAAAATGGTACGACCGTGTGCGATGACGTAGGTCACTCGGCGCACGCCAAAACCGAATGGACCGTTGACCCCATAGGCTTTGATCACGGATTTATCTTCATCCACCAAAAGTGGAAAAGGCAGTTCATGTTGCGCTGAAAAACGCGCATGACTGTCCTCTGATTGAGGACTGATGCCCAACACAGGCAGTGCCAGTGCTTCTAATTGCGAGTGCATATCACGTATGCCACAAGCTTGCTTGGTTCATCCTGGCGTAAAATCAGCCGGGTAAAAATACAACACGAGCTCAGAATGATTCGTATAGTCAGCAAGGCTAACTAGGTTTCCCGATTGATCGGATAACGCAAAATTTGGCGCGGCATCACCTGGCTTTAACATCATGATTTCCCTAACTGAATTTCTCGGTAGCAATCCAGCGTCAACCACTCCCAGACGCCGCACCCGACACCCTTGATCCTATCACCGACCCAGCGCCTGTTACAGCCCACAGAGGCTAAAGCGGATGCGATAGATCTGGGTTTGGGCGATAATAGCCGCAGGAAAAAACGAGATAAGCACAATGGAAACTTACGAGGTCATGCGTACCACCTTTGCGGCTAGAGACTTCACAGATCAGGGGGTTCCCGATGAGGTGTTGTATCGAATTCTCGATCATGCTCGGTTTGCCCCGAGCGGAGGGAATCGACAAGGCTGGAAGGTTATCGTGATTAAAGACGCTGACACCCGAGCTTCGCTACAAGACTTGATGATGCCCACCATCAAAGCCTATAAGGCGATGGCAGCAGCGGGGGAGACGCCTTTTAATAGCATCCGGCCGTCCCAAGTTTCGGCTGATACCATCGCCAACATGCCTGAGACCATGCCCTTTTCAGGGGAGCTCGACCAGGCCCCAGTCGTGCTTGTGATCACTGTAGACCTTACGTTGGTCACCGCCTTTGATAAAGACCTGCCAAGGGTTGGAGTCATTGCTGGCGCGTCGATCTATCCCTTTGCTTGGAACATCCTTCTAGCAGCTCGAAATGAGGGGTATGGCGGCGTCCTGACGACCTTTTTGACCCATCAAGAAACCGCCGCCAAATCATTACTCGGCGTACCCACGGAACATGCGATTGCTGGGGTCATCGGCATCGGTCGTCCTGTTAAGCAACTGACCAAACTGACGCGCAAATCCGTCCCCGAGTTCACCACCTTGGATCATTTTCACGGAGCACCGCTTGAACAACCCTGAGCACCAACAGTCGGCAGCCTACGTCGTTTCTGCCTTTTATCATTTTACGCGGGTGAAAGATCCTTCCGAGCTGCGACGCTCTTTGTTACCAATGCTGGCACGTTACCAAATGTTGGGCACAATTCTGGTCGCTCAGGAAGGCATCAACGGTACTATCGCGGGCACTCGTACCCATACCGATGCTTTTTTTGCTGCCGTGCGGAAAGACATTAGGTTCTCAGAACTGAGCACCAAAGAATCTTTCTGTAAGGAGCCCCCGTTTCTTAGAACCAAAGTCAAAATAAAAGCAGAAATCGTGACGATGGGGCAGCCAGATCTCGACCCTCAAACTCAAGCCGGCACGTACGTCAGACCAGAGGACTGGAATGCCTTGTTGCAGGATCCCGAGGTTGTCGTAATCGATACCCGAAACGATTATGAAGTCGATATCGGTTCTTTCCAGCATGCCGTTAATCCCAATACAACGTCGTTCCGCGAGTTTCCTGACTATGTCGCTGAGCACCTTCAGGAAGCCAAAGGCAAAAAAATCGCCATGTTTTGTACTGGCGGCATTCGCTGCGAAAAATCGACAACCTATTTAAAATCTCAGGGTTTCGACCAGGTTTTTCATCTTGAGGGCGGTATTCTCAACTATCTGGAAACCGTGCCAGAGGAGGCGTCATTGTGGCAAGGTGCCTGTTTTGTTTTTGACGAGCGTGTGGCCGTTGATCATCAATTAAAGCCCGCAGGCTTCCATCAATGTCATGCCTGCAGAAGGCCACTTAACGAGACAGACGTACTACGAGCCAGCTATCACCCGGGGCTCTCCTGCCATCATTGCGAGCACCAATTGACCGATGACCAACGCGCTCGATTCGCTGAGCGAGAAAAACAAATACAACTGGCTAAAGCTAGGGGAGAAGCTCACCTTGGCGATGCAGCCAGAGTCGATCAAGCCAAAAGGAAATCTGCCAAACAGCTCGACCAAAAAACCCGTCGGGAACACCTCGAGCCGGATTCGCCAGGATCTGCCGATGGATGACAAGTCGCCCTGTGCGCATTAGTTGCCCTAAAGCTTGATGCGTTAGCCGGAGGTGGCGTCGAGGCATCCGTCACCATACGCCCCTCGAATGATCAATGACGCTTTCTGCCCATCTTCGATGGCGCAGCAGGAGCGTGAGCCCTGATTTGGCCCTGAACAACTCACCGGCAGGTTAGAAATTGAGCCCAAAGGCTTCCGATCTGAAAGCGCCTTCTTGCATAGTGCTCGATCTCTTGTAAAGTGCCGGGATGACGAAAATTCGAACGCAACTTGAAGCGCTGTGCCTGTTAAAAGACGGAGACCTGCCTTTAGACCGAATGGCCTTACTGATTGCGGCGGAACATCAACCCAAGACCACCTTGAATATCGATACCTACCTCGGTCAACTTGATCAACTATCGAATGAATTGCTCGAGCGATACGACGCGCCCTCGAGCACGCATTTGGTGCGATTTGTTCACGAAGACCTACGATTCATTGGCAACTCACAGCACTACCATTTGGTTGACAACAGTTACCTCAACCGGGTGTTGGACCTACGCCGAGGCATTCCTATCACGCTGGCGCTGGTTTATCTTGCCATCGCCGAGCGGATTGGCTTATCTGCTGAGGGTGTGAACTTTCCCGGTCATTTTCTAATTCGTTTTAACGCCGAACCTGAACTATTGATTGACCCCTTTAGTGGGCGCCAACTCAGCCGCAGTGACTGCGCTGTATTGCTACAACAGCACCAAGGCACCAGGGCACAACTGCTGGACCAGCATTTAGCTGCTGCCAGTCGCCGAGGCCTGCTGATGCGTCTTATTGAAAACATTAAGCAAAATTTTTGGCGAGACCGAGATTGGCCCGCGGCAGAACAATGCCTGAATCAACAGCGCCTGCTCGAGCCCAATCAGCCGATTCTTGAGTTGCAACTCGGCAATCTAAAAGAGCTTCGAAGTGAACTCGACGCTGCGCGACTCATCTATGCCCAACTCATTCAACAATCCAAGGATTCAGACATCGGAAAAATGGCAGCCCAGCGATTACTGGCGATGGCGGCTGCGAAAAATCAGGTCCATTAACCCAGAAGCCGGTGTGGTTAGCTTTCGAGCAACTCCAGTGCCGCTTCAGCACGCCTTGCAACCCCTTCTTTCTGACGATCCAAATCAACCTCTCTGGATTCGCCCATTGCGCCCACCAGATACCGTTTGTAAACCCCCTGACCAATGGCGGCCAATCGCCAATGTTGGAAAGCGCGATAGTAATTGATCATCGATAAATCCCGACCGGTACGCGCTTCATAGATTGCGCATAGGGCTTCTCTGGAGGGATATCCGCCGACCGCGGTTGGCGATTGATCGCCTTCACCCTCATTGTCAATCTCACCAGGAGACACCCAATTATTCAGCAAATAGCCAACGTCCGCTAAGGGGTCACCCAGAGTACAAAGCTCCCAATCGAGGATCGCTTTGACACGCTGTCCCTCGACAATCATATTGCCCAACCGAAAATCTCCATGAACAATACTGGCGCCCCGTTGCTCAGGCATTCGCTCCGCTAGTAATTGCTGACTTGCCTCCATGGCCGGAATTTCATGGGTTTTCGAGGCAATCCATTGTTTTGACCAGCGATTGAGCTGACGAGCCAAATAGGCTTCTTTTCGCCCTAGGTCGCCTAAACCGACGGCATCAATGTCCACCGCATGGAGATCGCACAAAATATGAATAACATGCTCGCCCAATGCGGCTCTGTCAGACGCGTCTATTGTCAAACCAGACACACTATCGTTCAGGACATTGCCGTCAACAAAACCCATCAAGTAAAAATCAGCACCGTTAATGCTTTTATCTCGGCAAAGACCGTAGGTTTTGGGCACCGGGACTTTACTTCCTTGCAGCGCGTCGATAATTTTGTGTTCCCGCCCCATATCATGCGCGCTCTCAAGCACATGCCCCAAGGGCGGCCGACGCAGTACAAAAGCTTTACCCGAGATGTCGCGACAACGATAAGTTAGGTTAGAGTGCCCGCCGGTAATCAGGTCAAATGACATCGGCGCCTCAAGATCAGGTATTTGCCCCTTCATCCACCCTGTCACCCGTCCTTCTTCAATGCCCTCGGTCATATTTCCCTCTCCTATTTCCTTAAAACAACCTCACCCAAACTCTCGACTGTTTTTACCAATGTCTATTTGCCGCGCAGTGATCCCCTTGCAACGATGACTCCGCCGATTGCTGGCAAAGTTTCTTCAGAGGCGTTGCTCCGAGCCTTCGCGCGCCGCCATTTAACCACCTTGTCCAGCTCGCTCCCATCAGCCCGCACTGGCTCACCTTGCTCAATGGCCAAACACCGTTTATCCGACAAACGGGCTTTACATGAATACCCCTTCTTCCGCTAGAGTTTACGCCAGCAAGCCCCTTGCGCCTACAACTGTATCCTGACCAATTGCCTCAACAAACTATGATAAGGTCGAATCAAGACCTTAGGTATTGGACATAAGATGTTAACTCGATCGATACGCTGCCACACCCTCTCAGAGGATATCCGGGATCTCACCTTGGAGTCCTATTCGCTTGAGAAGCCAGCCCAGGACGAAGTTCAGATCGCTATCCACGCTTGCGCCGTTAACTTCCCAGATATCTTGATGGCCCAAGGCAGATACCAGTTTAAACCACCACTCCCCTTTGCCCCGGGCGGCGAATTTTCAGGTGTTATCACGGACATGGGTCAAGCAGTCCAGGGCCTTCAGGTTGGTGACCGGGTCGTCGCTGCAGGACGTTTCGGCGGATTTAGTGAAGCGGTCAACATCAACCAAGAAGCTGTCCGAAAACTCCCACGGCACGTCAGCTTCGCTAAGGCAGCCAGCTATTCAACGGCTTATCTTACTGCCTATGTGGCCCTTAAAATCAGGGGTCAATTGACGCAGGGAGAAACGGTGCTGGTCCATGGCGCGGCAGGCGGCGTGGGGATGGCTGCGGTGGATCTCGGTAAATATTTTGGCGCACGCGTTATTGCCACAGCAGGAACCGACGCAAAACTCGCGGTTGTCAAAGCAAGGGGAGCCGATCAGGTCATCAATTACACCCTTCCGGACGGCTCTCTCGGCGGGTTCAGGGATCGCGTTAAAGCGCTTTCTGATGGTGAGGGCGCTGATGTCATCTTCGATCCGGTGGGAGGCACTGTCTTCGATGAGTCGATGCGATGTATCCGTTGGGGAGGTCGATTACTCACCATTGGGTTCACCAGCGGAGTCTGGCCAAAAGCTGCGGTCAACCATATTCTCATCAAGCAGATTTCGGTCGTCGGAGTTCGAGCCGGTGAAATCGGCCGCCGGGATCCCAGCCTTGGCCAAGCCTGCCGAGATGCCATTTTTGATCTCCTATGCAACGGCGATATCGACCCATACATTCATCAAAGTTACGCCCTAGAGGACGGTATCGAAGCGATGGCGTCCCTTCAAAACCGAGAAGTCATTGGCAAAGCGGTGCTGACAATGAACGGCTACAAACTCTCTGATGATATCGACTAGCTCACTTTAACTATGCCCTGATTCAGCAAAGCCTCGATCTGGTCTTCGCCATAACCCAGCGTGGCTAAAATCGAACGAGTATGTTCGCCCAGCCGCGGGGGGTCACCAGCTCTGCGATGTTTCAATGATCCCAATTGGATCGGATTGGCAATTGTCCACCGAAAGTCAGGATCATCTGAGAGGGTCTCAACAATGACCTCGTTCTCGATTAGGTGAGCACTCTCAACCACCTCACCAATGCGTTCAAGCACGCTGTAACTTAAAGCTTCTTCGTCTAAAACTTGGCAAGCTTCTTGTAGATCCATCTCAGCAAAGGCTTCGGCAAACAATCCACGCACCAAATCCCGTTGTTTCATGATCTGCCGCATAGACGCGAAACGATCATCGTCGACCCATTCTGGATGTCCCAGTGCGCGCGCAATACTTGGCCAGTCTTTATCCGGATTGGCCGAGACCAGCACTAAAAAACGCTTATCCCGAGTTTGATAGATCATCGCAAAAGGCGAGCGATAGCCTTTTTCCTCGAGAATCTGGCTCAAATCAAATCCTGCAATCGCACCCTGCAAATGCATACCATTTGACCAAGCGCCATTCGCAACCAAAGAAGTTTCAACCCGCTCTCCTCGCCCGGTTTTCTCCCTTTGATACAGGGCCATCATGACCCCCGCAAACAAACTCATCGCCGACGCATGGTCTCCCACTCCACCCAAAGGAAAAACCGGAGCCTCATGGCCGGGTTTCATCAGATCAAGAATCCCAGCACTGGCCCACCAGGCCGTCGTGTCGTAACCGCGTTTTTCAGCATCTGGACCTTTGGTACCGAACCCGGTGAGCTGCGCATAGACCAACTTCGGATTGGTTTTGGTTAAACGCTCGTAATCAAGCTCATATCGTTCGATCTGCTCGGTCCGAAAATTGTGGATAAAAACATCTGCGCTCTCGATAAGCTGATGTAGGATCTCTCTCCCCTTCTGCGTATTAAGATCAAGGGCGATATCTTCTTTGTGTCTCGACGTGAGAGCCCAGTTATAATCAAAACGATACCGTCCGTGAAGCAATCGATAGGCATCGCCTGCTGGCGCTTCCACCTTAATCACCCTAGCGCCAAAATCTGCCAAAATTGTCGCAGCCCCAGGCCCAGCAACAAAAGAGGCCGCATCAATTACCACCAAATCAGAAAAGAGTTCATGCATAGGATTTGCATCGCTTAAAGGAAGGACCTATCTTAGCCCAAGTTTATTTCTGACTGCGAGACGCTTCATTCATGTATGACCAATTAAAAAAAGTGTGGACCGAACTCACGGGTCCTGACGGTGCCTTTGAAATCGAAGAAATCGAGGTTCGCGGCAATCCCATGCGCACCTACAAAGCCGCGCCGCCCTCACTTCGCGAGGTCTGGCTCGGCTCAAGCGCATTTGCTGATCGGCCTTACCTCGTGTTTGAGACGGAATCTCTCACCTACGCTGAGGTGCACGAGCGCGTCAACCGACTCAGCGCCTGGATGCGGGCTCAAGGTCTCGTCCCGGGCGACCGAGTTGCCATCGCAATGCGCAACTATCCCGAATGGATGCAATGCTATTGGGCAACCGTCGCCTCTGGTCTCACTGTTGTCGGGATGAATGCTTGGTGGGTAGAAGATGAAATGGATTATGCCCTCAAGGATGCAGCCCCGAAACTACTGATCGCCGACGAAGAGCGACTGACCCGATTTAAAGCGATCCGGCAACAACATCCACACCTGACCTGTCTTGGCGTCCGTACCGAGACGACTGAAGGGATTATCCCCTTCGAGTCGGTCATGGAAATACCCGGCAATCTTCCAGAGGTGAGCATCGACCCGGACAGTGACGCTTGCATATTTTATACCTCCGGGACAACAGGACGGCCGAAAGGTGCCCAACAAACCCATCGGGGCTGCGTGCATAACATTATGAATATGGGGTTTTGGGGCGCCTGCCTTGCGCAAACTATGTTCCAGGTCAAAGGTCAGCCACTCCCCGACCCGGCAACCGCTGCGCCGCCGTCAGCGCTGGTCACAACCCCCTTATTCCATGTCACCGCCAACAACTGCCTCGCGCAAGCGACAACTTTGGGCGGTGGCAAACTGGTACATATGTACAAATGGGATGCAGGTGATGCGTTGGCGTTGATTGAGCGAGAAAGGATCACCAATTTAACCGGCGTGCCTGTCATGAGTCGGGAGTTAATTAGCCATCCAGACTTTGATCGATACGACACCTCAAGCCTCATGTCCGTCGGCGGCGGCGGGGCTCAACTGCAACCGGACCTCGTCGATAAAATTGATCGCAGCGTTGATAACGCAAGACCCAGCACCGGTTACGGGATGACTGAAACCTGCGGCATTATCACGTCGATCGGAGGAGATTTTTTTATTGACCGGCCTGACAGCTGCGGACCCGCGATGCCCTCATTTGAGGCCAAAACGGTGAATGCCGACGGTGACGATAATCAGGGTGAGCCCGGGGAGTTATGGGTGAGGGGAGCCCCTGTCATCAAAGGCTACTTGAACCGAACAGAGGCCACCCGTGAAACCATTACCGATGGGTGGTTACATACTGGCGACGTTGCTCGCATCGATCAAGACGGATTTATTTTTATCGTAGACCGTGTCAAAGACATGGTGCTTCGAGGTGGCGAAAACATCTACTGCTCAGAGGTGGAAACTGTTTTGTTTCAAATCGACGCCCTAGCTGAATGTAGTGTATTTGGGGTGCCCGATGATCGCTTGGGCGAGGAGGTTGGCGTGGCTATTTCCCCTAAGCCGGATTGCACACTGCCCGCCGATGAGGTGAGGAATTTTTGTGCGAACCTGATGGCGAAACACAAAATACCTCGTTATATCTGGTTGCTTGATTCCCCATTGCCGAGGAATGCCAGCGGTAAATTTCTAAAGCGAGAGCTCAAAGATCAGTTGGCTCTGGAAGATGCCGTATAACGGAAAAACCGGATTGCCCGGATTGTAGGGGTTGTAAGGGTTG